>CBIHQV010000007.1:0-136990 GCA_966212275.1 uncultured Devosia sp. | reverse complement strand
CTCCTTCGAGCACGATGAAGAAATAGGCCGAGCCGGGGTGGAAGCGCAGGGCCCAGGGCTGGCTGAGCTCGGCGGTGAAGACGATTTCGCCGTGCAGGCTGACCATGGACAGGATCTGCGAGAGCAGATCGACGCGCGAGGCGAGCATGCTCGCAGTCTTGGACGATGGAGCATGCTTTTCGGGGCTCGTGTCATAGTGATCCATCGGGGCACGCTCTAGGTATGGTTCGTCTTCAACGCCGCAGTAACCAGGCAACCAGGGTGGTTGCACGAAGGGCATGGTCATAGAGGCCTGCCCGCCGCCGGGTCACCAACAGCATTGCAGATTATCTGATTTATGCAATCACGCAGATGCGCCGCAACAGGAGCTCCAAATGAAATCCCTTCTTATGTCCGCCCTCATGCTGACAACCGCCATGCTGGGCGCCGCCCCGGCCTGGGCACAGTCGCCCCTGTCGGACGAGACCATCAAGAACATCGTTCTCGTCCACGGTGCCTTTGTCGACGAGACGAGCTGGGACGCGGTCGCGGCCATCCTCACGGCCAAGGGCTACAACGTCACCGCCGTGAAGAACCCGCTGACGTCGCTGGCCGACGACGTGGCCGCCACCAATGCGGTGCTCGACGCGCAGGACGGCGCGGTGGTCCTGGTGGGTCATTCCTGGGGCGGGGTGGTGATCGGCGAGGCTGGCGACAATGCCAAGGTGGCGTCGCTGGTCTATGTCTCGGCTTTCGCGCCGGAAAAGGGCGAAACCATCAGCGCGCTCGCCGCGGCTGGTCCGGCAACGCCCGGTGTGGCGGCAATCCACCCCGACGAGAAGGGCTATCTGACCATCGATCCGGCCGTGTTCCCCAGCGCGGTGGCCGGCGACCTGCCCAAGGAAATCGGCGAACATCTGGCAGCGCACCAGATGCCGATCAATCACACCGCATTCGATGAACCCGCCCAGGTCGCGGCATGGCACGACAAGCCAAGCTGGTACGTCCTGAGCTCGCAGGATCTGGTGCTTGATCCGCATGCACAAGCGTTCTTTGCCGAACGGATGAAGGCCAAGGTGACCACGGTGGATGGCAGCCACGCCTCGCTGGCGTCGCATGCCAAGGAAGTGGCTGCCGTTATCGAAGCGGCCGCCGGCGCGAAGTAACTCGGCCAATCGATGCTACCGGTCGCCAAAGGGCGGTCGGTAGCATCGACCTCCCTGGGCAACGCCACGCTTGCCAATCGCGCGCCGTAAGACCAATCTCAGCCCCGCAAGGCATTGTTTGTTCCACTGCGGGGTTGCCAATCATGATCATGGACGATGAGACGGATCGCTCCGGCGCGATGAGCCGCCGGTCGTTTCTGGCGGGTTCCGCCGCGGTGTTCGGCGCTATTGGCCTCGCCGGATGCACCACCGGCGGAATGAGCTTTGCCGAGGCGGAGCGGGTCTATGGCCCCGTGCCGGACGAACGCTTCGCGATCCCGGCCGTCGATATCAACAAGGTCGATCCGAAATATCTGCGCCGCAGGGTGCGCTACGCCTCCAATGAAGCGGTCGGCACGATCATCGTCGATCCCAAGCACTATTATGTCTATCGCATCGAGGGCGAAGGCTACGCCACGCGCTATGGCGCCAATGTCGGCCGCGCCGGGTTCCTGTGGAGCGGCGACGCCTATATCGGGCGCAAGGCGGAGTGGCCGATCTGGACGCCGCCGCGGGAGATGATCCTGCGCCAGCCCGAGGCCGCCCCCTATGCCAATGGCATGCCGCCGGGGCTGGACAATCCGCTGGGCGCGCGCACGCTCTACCTCTACCAGAACGGCAAATACACGCTCTACACGATCTACAGCACGATCCAGCCCGAGACGATCGGACGCGGCGTTTCCAGCGGCTGTGTCGGCCTGCTGACGCAGGACATGCTCGATCTTTATGAGAAGACGCCGGTGGACACGAAAGTGGTGGTGTTGCCGGCTTAGGCGGACAGGACCGCCCCACGCGCATTCGTCTTTGACTCCGCATTCCTCGAGGCGTGTAATGCCTCGTCGCCGCTTTCTGGCGACCGACAGAGGAGGATGCGATGAACGAACTTAGTCGAAGATCAGCGCTCGCCCTCGGTGCCACCGTGGCCGCGACGCCAATCGTCGCGTGGGTAACGCCTGCCGCTGCCCAAAAATATTCTGCAACCGACGGCACAGAGATTTTCCCGGGCGTTCGGCTCGTGACCTTGGGTACCAGGGATTCCATGATCCCGGGCTACGCCTCGGTCTTTATGGAAGATGTCGTCTTTGAGCCTAAGGCGGCGATCCCCTTGGGCGACGTGATGCTGGACGATATGGTCTGCACGGTCACCGAAGGTGAGCTGCAGATCAAGGCCGGCGACATGGACTTCACGGCCAAGGATGGCGATGTGTGGAGCTGCGCCAAGGGCAGCACACGAGAGAGCGCCACCAATAACGGAACCGTCCCGGCCGTCATGCGCGTGATCAATCTCCGGGCAGCCTGAAACAATCGGGGGAGCGAACGCGTCCCCCGACATCTTCACTGTCTCGAAAATCCCCCCAACCGCCATGCCATAGTGCCTGACGGCGTTTCTGCCGTGTGTGGTCAGCAACACGTCCGCACGCAGTCTCGCGGCGGTGTGCTGCGGCTGCTAGACTTGGTTGACGGGCTATTGGGGGTGGCGATGGGCGATGTCCTCGACGTGGTGGTCATTGGCGCGGGCTGGGCGGGGCTGGGGGTTAGTCATGGGCTCGGTCGGGCGGGCATCGCCCATGTGGTGCTTGAGCGCGGGCGGATCGGCGAGACCTGGCGGTCGCAGCGCTGGGACTCGTTTCATTTCAACATTCCCAAAGTGCTGACAGTGATGCCGGGGGAGCGCTACGAGGGTAGCGATCCGGAAGGGGCGCTGACGCGGGACGCGTTTGTCGACATGCTGGAGGGCTATGTGGCGCGGCACGGGCTGCCCGTGAAGACGGGGGAGGTGGTGACCGAGGTCACGCCTGAGGGCGACGGCTATCGGGTGCGGACGGGGAGCCAGACGCTGACGGCGGGGAATGTGGTTGTTGCCAGCGGCAGCCTCAACCGGGCCAGGCGGCCGGCGCTGTCACGGCAGATTGCGCCATCTATCCGTCAGATCGATGCGTCCGACTACCGGTCCACCGCGGCGCTGGAGCCCGGGGCCGTGCTGTGGTGGGCAGCGGCCAATCGGGCGGGCAGATTGCCAAGGATATTGCAGAAGCCGGCCGCGAGGTTTTCCTCGCGACCAGCAAGCTCGGCCGCATCCCGCGGCGCTATCGGGGCCGGGATATGGCCCTGTGGGTGGTCGATTGCGGGCTGCTGGATGTGCGGCGGGAAGAGATCATCTTGCCATCAGGCGCCGCTCCGGCCCGCCCCTTGCAAGGCGCGCTCGAAACCATCAGCCTGCAATCGCTGAGCGCGCAGGGGGTGATCCTGCTCGGACGGCTGGCGGGCGTCGAGGGCAACACGCTGACCTTTTCGGACGACGTCGCCGAGAATATCCGCCAGGGCGACGAGAATTCGGCGACCTTGCGGGGCAAGATCGACGACTACATTGCGCGCAACGGCATTGCGGCGCCGCCGGCGACCGATGATCCGGCCGAAGTAGTGCCGCCCAGGATCCCGTCGCCGCCGATCACCTCGCTCGATCTGGCGGCGAGAGGGGTGAGCACCATCGTCTGGTGCACCGGTTTCGACGGCGATTTCAGTTGGCTCAAGGTTCCCGGCGCAATCGGGACCGATCAGCAGCCCCGGCAAGTGGACAGCATCGGAGGCGCGAGCGGGGTATATTTCGCTGGGCTCGACTTCGCCTCGACCCGCCGGTCGGGGACGATCCTCGCCAGCAGCGATGAGGCGCGCCTGATCGTGGGGCACATCCTAGGCCGGCTTGGCAGAGTGTAGGCGTGGGCCTGACGCGAGGCGTTGGGTGCCAAAAATCCGTGTCTGTCGCTCCGGGGAGGCGTATATTTGCGTCTTTGAACGGCTAGAAGCGGAGGCGTCTATGAACAGGTTTGTACTCGTCGGCTGCGCGGCGATTGCCCTCAGCCTTGTCATTCCAGTGAATGCTGGTCCCCTCCAGGAGGCGGCACGGGCCGGCGACGGCGCCCTGATGCAGCAACTGCTGCGGGACGGCGCCGATATCGATGAACAGGATGAAGCCGGCGAAACGGCGCTGTTTGCGGCGGCCAAGGGCGGTTGGTACAGCGTTCACGACCAGTTGCTGGTTGCGGGGGCGGATGTGTCGATCCGCAACAAGGAGGGCATGACGGTTCTTCATGCGGCGGCATCTGCCGGCGATGCCGGCGTGGTCGCGGGGCTGATCGGCGTGGATCATCGCTCCAAGCGCGTCGATATCGACGACCATGATAACGACCTCGGCCTGACGCCGCTGGCCGTTGCCGCGGAAGCCGACCACGGCAACATCGTCGCCTATCTCTTCTCGCATGGAGCGGACCCGGAAATCCCCAACAAGGCGGGCCTCACGGCGCTGACCTTGGCGGGCCAGAAGGGGCATGACGAGGTGGTCACGCTGCTTTTGCGGACAGGCTCGGCCTGCCAGGAGATCGACGCGGCGTGGAAGGTCACGTGCGAGGAACGCAAGGCAGCGCTCGGCCTCTGAGGGCAGGGTGCCACCGGAGCAGGCTACAAGGGGCTGGTCGGTCTTGTGGCGGTATGGGTCTTGCGCCAGGTGCCGGGCGGGACCCCGACGAATTTCTTGAAGGCGCGGCTGAAGGCGGCTTCGGACTCGTAGCCAACTTCGGCTCCGGCCTGGGCTACGCTGATGCCCTGTGTTTGCAGCATCGGAACGGCCAACTGCATGCGCCAACTGGTCAGGTATTGCATCGGGGAGGAGCCGAGGAACTGTGCGAACCGGTTGGCCAGCGAGGATCGCGAGCAGCCGGCGCCGCGAGCGAGCCGGTCGAGCGTCCAGTCTTCGGTGGGGCGGGAATGGAGCAATCTCAACGCTTCGCCGACATGGCGGTCGCGCAGGCCGGCCAGCCAGCCACTCGAGCCGTCTGGGATGGTCTCGATATGGGCGCGGATAACCTCGACGAACATCAGCTCGCTGAGTTTGGCGAGGACGGTTTGCGCACCCGTACGGCCACTGCTGCCTTCGGCGACGGCATGGATGAAGAGATCGGTGATCCAGGCGCTGCCGTCGGCGGGCTTTCTGGCGCAGAGGATGGCGGGCAAGGACGCCAATAGCGGATTGAACGGCCGGGCGTCGCAGCCGAGATAGCCGCAGATGAAGCGCGTTCTCTCGTCGCCTTCGCCGCCATGGATGACCTTGAAGGGCAGGTGCTCGTCGATGGGGCGGTAATACATCGCCATGTTCGGCTCGCCACGCTCGCCCGGCGTCGAGCTCATGACATTGGCGGAACCCTGCGGGAAGACGACGACGTCCCCTGCGCTGAGCCGGATGGGCGGTATCGAAGCATCGCCGAGGCTGGCCCAGCAGGCGCCGGAAACCACGGCATGGAAGGCAATGATGTGCTCGGCCTCGGGCATGACCCGGGCGGCGATTGCCTCGGTGGGTGGCGACTCGCCAACAAAGGGAGCGCCGGCGTCGATGTCAAAGTAGATCGCGCCGGTCAGCCGAACCGCGCGAAGCACGTCCGAGAGCACGTCCATCTGAACCTCGTCACAGTCGAGCTCAAGATGAAGATAGCAGATCGAGCAAGACAATTGGAGAATTTGGCATTCACCCGCAATTGCCGGCGTGGCTACCTGATGCCTTTCAGGGAGGGTAAGATGAACCAGGACGAAATCACCCAGTTTTCGGCGAGCCTGCGGGGCCAGGTTATCGGTCGCGATCACCCCGAATATGAGGAGGCGCGAAGCCTCTACAATGGAATGATCGACAAGCGACCTCTGCTGATTGCGCAGTGCCAGGACGCTGGTGATGTGATCACGGCGGTCAACTTCGGGCGTGACAAGGGCCTGCCGGTCGCGATCCGTGGTGGCGGGCATAACGGGCCTGGCCTGGGCAGTGTCAATGACGGCCTGGTCATCGATCTCAGGAACATGAAGGGCGTGCGGGTCGATCCAAAAGGCAAGACGGTGCGCGTCGGGCCGGGATGCACGACAGGCGATGTCGACCACGCGACGCATGCCTTCGGGCAGGCGGTTCCGTTCGGGATCATTTCGACCACGGGGGTTGCCGGACTGACCCTCTCGGGCGGCCACGGCTATCTCAGCCGTCAGTATGGTTTGGCCATCGACAATCTGATCGAGGCGGACGTGGTGCTGGCCGACGGCAGCTTCGTCACCGCATCGGAAAATGAGAATGCAGATCTGTTCTGGGCGCTGCGCGGGGGCGGCGGGAATTTCGGGGTGGTCACCAGTTTCCTGTTCCGCACCAACCCGGCCAAGATGCTTTATGGCGGGCCTATCGTTTATGACATCGACGACGCGGCCGAGATCATGCGCTGGTATCGGGATTTCGAAGACCGGGCGCCCGTCGACTTCTATATCTTTCTCGGGCTGCAGTCGGTGCCGCCGACCGATCCGTTCCCGAAGGAACACTGGAGCAAGACAATGTGCGTCCTGCTTGTCGCGCATAATGGCGATGGCGGCGAGGCGGCCGTCAACGAGATCCGCGCCGAGCTGCCGACGCCGTTGTTCGACTGGTGCGGCCCCATTCCCTACACGGCCCTGCAGTCGCTGTTCGACCCGTTCTACCCGAAGGGTCAGAACTGGTACTGGAAGGGCGACTTCGTGAAGACGCTGCCCGATGCGGCGATCGAGGCGCATGTCGCCCATGCCAGGAAGGGAAACATCTTCTCGGCCATGCACCTTTATCCCATAGACGGGGCGGTGCACCGCAAGCAGGCGGGCGACACGGCCTGGACAACGCGCGACGCCACCTGGTCGATGGTCATTGTCGGTCTCAGCCCGGAGGCGGCGGACGTCCCCACGATACGGGACTGGGCGAAAGGCTATTGGGCGGCGGTCCATCCGCATAACCTCGCCGGTGCATACCCCAACTTCATGATGGACGATGAGGGCGACGCGCGCGTCAGAGCCTCGTTCGGCAACAACTATGCTCGCCTGGCGACGGTCAAGGGCAAGTATGACCCCAAGAATTTCTTCAAGGTGAACCAGAACATCCAGCCATCGGCCTGATCTGACTTCGACATCGTGGAAGCGCGCCGTCAGCGGACCTGGCGGCGCGCTCTGTTGTTGGGAGTAGGCCCAACGCCGTTGGCATGGCTCGCACCCCATGCTACCTGCGCTCTGACGCGGGCGTGGTGGAATGGTAGACACACCGGACTTAAAATCCGGAGGGGGTATCCCCGTGCGGGTTCAAGTCCCGCCGCCCGCACCATCGGGAATGAAAGCATGATCGAACGGATCGAGACCGGGATTGCGCCGTCATCGGCGCCTATCAGTGATGCGGTGCGGGCGGGCAAGCATGTCTGGCTCGTGGCGATTGCCGAGGACCCGGCGACCGGCGAGATCGTCGGCGGCGGCATCGAGGCGCAGGCGCGGCGCTGTATCCAGAATCTGGAGATTGGCGTGAAGGCGGCCGGTGGGTCGCTGGCCAATCTGGTGATGGTGCAGATCTTTCTCGTCGACAGCGCCGATGCGGCGGGGATGAACGTGGTCTATCGCGAATTCTTCACGGCGCAGCCCTATCCGGTGCGGGTGACGGTGGTGGTCAAGGAACTGCTGGCCAAGGGGCTCCTGATCGAAATGACGGCTACGGCGGTGCTGGACTGATGTTGCTCAAGCTCGAACTGCTCGAAGCGATCAAGGCGGGAAAGGTGGACCTGGTGTTCCGGCGCTGGAGCCGGCCCAGCGTCAAGGCCGGCGGGACGCTCAAGACCAAGCTGGGCATCATGGCGATCGGCGCCATCGATGACATGGACCCTGCCGATGTGACCGAAGCCGATGCCAAGCGCGCGGGTTTCCGCGACGTGGCCGATTTCCGCAAGTGGCTCGATACGATGAAGCCGGGACATCTGTTCCAGCGCATCGAGGTGGGCTTTCCCGCCGAGGGCTAGAAGTCGAGGACCAGCGGATAGAAATCGCGCTGGTAGATGTCGCCCATCCAGCCCGAATAGAGATCGCGCGCGGCGGTGGCCTCGGCGGCGGGGAAATCCAGCGACAGCACGGCGATCGAATAGGGCTCGATATATTCGACATCGATACGCGGCCGGGATGGCGTCAGCGGGTGGGTGACGAGGCGGTCGGCGATGACCTCGCCCGCCGCTATGGCTTCGGCATCATCGCCAAAGGGAAGCGCGATCTGCAGCGAGACGCGCTCGTCCGTCTGCGTGACGGCGAAAAGCACGAAGGGGAAGACGACGCTTTCCGGCGCGGCGGACGGCTTGGATTTGGACTTCAGCACCGCCTGGGGATCGCTGAGCAATTCGATGCCGGGGCCCGGATCGAAGAAGGCGGACACGCTCCAGCCGGAAGCAAGCTCGATATGGGCCGTTTCGCCCCAGGCGGCGCGCAGGCCTTCGACCATGGCGGCCCACAGATTGGCGTCGTTGGATGGGCGCGGCAGGGCGGCGAGGGCGGCTTCCATTTCGGGCCAGCCGGCGGTGCGCAGCAGGAAATCGCCGCCCAGCGCCAGCCGTTGTGCCTTGCCCAGGCCGGAGCCGAGCGGGTCGGGATCCTGCGCATGGGCGAGGCTGATGGCGTAATCGTCGCCGCGGGCGAAGACGGGCCAGCCTTCGACCTGCGTTTCCTCGAAATCGCGCGCGGCAAGGGCTGCGGGAGCGGCAGCGGCGAAGCCGTCGGGGCCGAGGAGAATGGTCAGGGTTTCTGGTGGATCGGCGATGCTGAGGACGCCGGTCACCGCGGAGAAGTCGATGCCGGTGGTCGCATCGGGGGCGGCCCCACCCATCAAGGCGGCGTTGATATGGGCGTCGCTGGGACCGTAGCGGGTTGGCCCATCGGGGGTGAAGCCGCTTGAAGGGGCGGTGTAGTCGAAGATGTGAGGCTGCTCGATCCCGTCGGGGAAGGTAGCCGCGAAGCGGATGAGGTGCTCGAAGGCGATCGCGTTCGAGGTCGGCGCCAGGGCGAGTGCCGCCGCCATTGCCAGTGCGCACCTGTTCATCGAGATCGTCCTCCCTGCCGGCAATCTAGCGAGCCGGTGGAAGTGGTGCGATCCCTAAAAGGGGGTGGGCGCGACGAAGGTCATGAACTCGCCCGAGGTGGGGTGGGTGAGGCCCAGTTCGGCGGCGTGGAGCTGCAGGCGATCGGCTGCGGCGAGAGTGGTCGCATCGCCATAAAACACATCGCCCAGAATCACATGGCCGATGGCCTTCATGTGAACCCGGAGCTGGTGAGTGCGGCCGGTCAGCGGGTGGAGGCGCACGCGGGTGGCGTCGGCTTCGCGCTCGAGCACGGTCCATTCAGTCTGGGCGGGGCGGCCGTTTTCGTAGTCGACGCGCTGGCGCGGCTTGTTTTCCCAATCGGTGGCGAGCGGGAGATCGACCAGGCCGCTATCGGCCTCGATGATGCCGGCGACGCGGGCGATATAGGCCTTGGTGGTCTTGCGATGCTCGAACTGGCTGCCGATGCGGCCATGGGCGCGCTTGTTGAGGGCGAGGACGAGGACGCCCGAAGTGTCTTTGTCGAGCCGGTGGCACATGCCGGCAGTGGGCCAGGTCTGGCGGGCACGGTGTTCGACGCAATCCCATAGCGAGGGATCCTTGCCCGGAACGCTCAGCAAGCCGCTCTGCTTGTCGACCACCAGCATGTCATCATCGACATGGATGACGTTGAGGTAGGGATCAAGCGGGGGAAAGTAATCGAGCAGGGTGGGCATGGGTCCGGGCATGGCGCCCGTGTAGCAGACGAGGCTGGGTTTGACCAATAGCCGCCGAAATGCACCCGCAGGCGCGCAGGTTTTCTATGGCGTGACAGAGATTTAACGGAACGACCTCGGCGCCGGGCCGTTGTCCCCACAACACCAACACAGAGGAGGCTTTCATGCACAAAGATGAAGTCAAAGGCGTCGGCAAGCAGGTCAAGGGCGCCCTCAAGGACGCTGCCGGTGGTCTCACCGGCGATGAGCGTCTGCAGGCCGAAGGCAAGCTCGACAAGGCTGTTGGCAAGGTCCAGCAGAAGGTCGGCGAAGCCAAGGACGATGCACGCGACGCGCTCAAGCACTGAGTCTGACGCCAGATTTGAAGTAAGGGCCGTCCCGCTGGGGCGGCCCTTCTGCGTTTAGCCGAAGCGATAGTGCAGGCGCGCACAGACCGGGTGCAGCATCTTGGCCGAGATGAGCTTGGGCGAGGCGCGGAGGCCGGTAGCGGGGAAGAGCGGAATCCCGCTGCCGATGATTTCGGACATGACATAGATCTCGATCTCGTCGAGCGCGCCGCGCTCCATGAAGGCCATCTGCAGCTTGCCGCCGCCGAGCATCCATGTGTCACCGTCGTCCAGCGCGCGGAGTTCGGCGATGAGGCCATCTATATCAGTCCGGGTTTCGAGCGGTCCCTTGGGATTGTCGATCGGCCGCGAGGTTACGACGATGACGCGCTTGCCCTCATATTCCCACGCGCCGGGATAGCGCGCGATCCAGTCATAGGTGGCGCGGCCCATGACCACCGTGCGGATGGATTTGAGGAAGGTGTGGTAGTCGTGTTCGCCCAGGTTGAGATCGGGCTGCTGGGTGAGCCAATCGAGGTTTTCGTCCGGGGTGGCGATGAAGCCATCGAGGCTGGTGGCGATGTAGCCGACGATCTTGGCCATGAATGTTCTCCTGCAGCGTGAAACAGGGCCGCTAAGTGGCTTGTTGCGCTGACAGCGTCTGTCAGCAGTGACTGTCCTGGCTCTGGAATGTGACAGCTTCGCGCCGTAAGGTCGGGGCATGGAGACCATGGTGTTCGACACGGCGCTGGGGGAGTTCGGGATCGGCTGGACCGATGCCGGGGTGGCGCGCCTGCAGTTGCCGGGTGCGGATCATGCGGCGCTGCTGGAGCGGATCAATCGCGACGGGGCGAAGGCGGGCGAGCCGACACGGGCCGTCGAGGCCGTCATAAACCAGATCGAGGATTATGCCGCCGGGGAGGCCATCGACTTTTCAACCGTGCCGCTCGACCTCGAAAAGGTGCCGGAATTCAATCGCCGCGCCTATTCACTGTTGCTGCGGATCGGCTGGGGCGAAACGACGACTTATGGCGCGCTCGCGCGGCAGCTCGGCGATGTGGCGCTGTCTCGCGCTGTGGGCGCTGCGATGGGCGCCAATCCCATTCCGCTGATCATTCCCTGTCACCGCGTCCTGGCCAGCGATGGCAAGCCGGGCGGGTTTTCGGCGCCTGGTGGCGCCGAGTCCAAGCTGCGCATGCTGGCGCTGGAGGGCGTGTCGGTGGGCACGCCGGCCGGCCAGATGACCTTCAGTTTCTAGGGCGGCAGATGGGGTTCGAGTTCACGCAGCGGACCGGCATTGCAAGGCAGGTGCGCGACATTGCCCGCGAGCAGATCGACAAGGCGCTCGAAGAGAGCCGCCAGGACGCTGCGGATTTCGGTGCGGTCGTGCATGAGCTGCGCCGGCGCTGCAAGAAGCTGCGTGGACTGGTGCGGCTGATCGAGCCGCATTTCAAGCACTGGAAGCGAGAAAATCGGGCATTCCGGGATGCTGCCGACGTGCTCGCGGGGACGCGCGATGCGGCAGTGTTAGTCGAGACGTTTGCCCACCTGCTGGCGTTTGATCGCCAGCACACGGACGGCGCGCGCATCGAGGCTGAACAAAGTGACGGCCTGGCGCAATGGCTGGCAGGCCGGGTGGGTCAGCCGCCGACGGGCGATGACCGGGCTAGGTTCATGGCAGAGTTCGTCGAGCTGTTCGAGGCGGCTGGGAAGCGGGCCAGGGACTGGTCGCTATCGGGGCGGGGCTTCGACCAGATTGGGGACGGGTTCGAGGCCACCTATCGGCGTATGCGTGACGGGCTGGCGCGTGCCGAGGCGGCCGAGACGCCGGAAGCGCTGCATGCCTGGCGCAAGGACACCAAGTATCACTGGCACCATGTGAGCCTGTTGCTCCCGGCGGCGTCCGATCTGTTGCGGCCGCGCAAGGCGGCCATCGACCGGCTGGGCGAAATGCTGGGGGACCATCATAACCTCGCCGTTCTCGACGAGACGCTGGCCGGGCGCGACGGCATCGCGGCGGTGCGCGAGGTGATCGCGGAGCGGCAGGCGGTGCTGGCCTTCGATGCGTTCGAACTGGGACGACAACTGACCGCCGAGAAACCGGCCATGGTGCGGAAGCGGTTCGAGCAATACTGGTCGCTATTACCGGGGAAGAGCTGAGTTATGGGCGAAGAAATCGAACGCAAGTTCCTGGTGCTTTCGGATGGGTGGAAGGGGGCCGCCACCGGCAGCAAGTCGTTGCAGCAGGGCTATCTCTCCTCCAACGCCAAGGCGACCGTGCGGGTGCGGACGCGGGACGACGACGAGGCCGTGGTGACCATCAAGGGCGCGGTGCGCGGCATGTCGCGGACGGAGTTCGAATATGACGTACCGGTGGCCGATGCGCGGGAAATGCTGGTCATGGCGGAGCCGCATGTGGTGAAGAAACGGCGGCATATCGTGCCGTTTGCGGGGCTGACCTGGGAAGTCGACGTGTTCGAGGGGCGCCATGCCGGGCTGGTGATTGCCGAGGTCGAACTGGACAGCGAAGACCAGCATGTGGAACTGCCCGACTGGGTCGGGGCCGAAGTCACCGACGATGATCGGTATTACAATGCGAGCCTGTCGCGAGCCGATGCTCCGCCCGGTGTTGACCCTGACGCGGCGTAAGGGACTATCCCCCTGTCTCGCGGAGACGTGGACAGATGAAGACCTACACAGTCAATCAATTGGCGCAGCTTGCCGGCATCTCGGTGCGGGCTCTGCATCACTATGACGAAATAGGCCTCTTGAAGCCCGCGTTCACTGGCGACAATCGCTATCGCTATTACGGCGAGGAGGAACTGCTGCGACTGCAGCAGATCCTCATCCATCGGGAGCTCGATATTCCGCTCGCGGAGATCGGGGCCATCCTAGATGCGCCGGGCTTTGACAAGCTGACCACGCTGCAAAAGCAGCGCGAGCGGCTGGAAAGCCAAGCCAAGCGATACGCCAGGATGGTCAAGACGATCGACCGCACGATCGCCAGACTGAAAGGAGATCGCGCCATGAAGGACGCGGATTTGTATTCGGGCGTGGTTTCGCCCGAGAAGCAGGCGGAATACGAAGCCTGGCTCATCGAACACTACGGCAGCGACATGGAGGCGCAGATCGAGCGCAGCCGTAAAGCCATGGCCGAGATGAGCAAGGATGAGATGGCGGCCGCCATGGCCGAACTCGAGGCGGTGGAGCAGGGGCTGGCCGAAGGGCTGCGGCGGGGGATTCCGCCGCAGGCTACGAGCCTTGATCCTATGATCGAGCGGCACCGGGCCTGGGTCGGCCGGTCATGGGGCAGGGACTGCGCGCCCGAGGCCTATGCCGGCTTGGCGGACATCTACGAGCATCCGGATTTTCGGGCGCGGTATGAGGCGATCGAGGCCGGTTTTGCCGATTATCTGACGACAGCCATGCGGGCGTGGGTGCGCCGGCAGGCGGACTGATCCAATGAGGCGCGCCCGAAGCGGCGCGTCTCAAACCTACAAGTCTATGGTCAGCATCCCATCGCTTTCGCCATCGATGGGATCATCGGCCCATTGGCGGCGCATCGGCAGGTCAAGCTGGAGTGGCTGGGGTGCCAGGTATGCCATTTCGGTACGCTTGAGATCGTCAATCATCCAGGCCGGCAGGTTCGGGGCCGCGTGGCGGCCGCAGCGGGCTTCGGTCGGGATCGTGCGAGACAGTTTGCTCATGTCACATCCTCGATTGGCGGCCGGCTTTCCGGCCATGACACCAGTAAGCGCCCGCCGAACCTAACCTTTCGTGAACGGCTGGTTCATATACGTGGTCGCATGAGGCGTCTCCCAGCAGACCATGAGGTCTTCAAGGATTTCGTTCGGGTCGCCAATGCTCTATGGCTCTGGGCATGACCAAACCTGATGTCCCCCTGGCGCTGCTGCTCAGCACGCTGGCCTTGATCGTGATGAGCCTGATGTCGGCGGCCATTCATGAGGCGGCCAAGGTGGCGCCGGTGGGGCAACTGGTGTTCTGGCGCAGCGTGGTGGCGCTGATTCCGATCGTGATCTACATGGCCTTCCGCGGGCAGATCGGGCCATCGCTGCGGACGAAATATCCGCATAAGCACCTGATCCGCGGCCTGCTTGGCTGCATCGTGATGACGCTCAATTTTACGGTGCTGGGCTATCTGTCGGTCGGTATGGCGACGGCGCTGATGTATCTGGCGCCGATCCTCGCCATTTTCGCGGCGATGGTGTTTCTGCGCGAGCGGCCGGCGGCAGCGGTATTTGTCGGCGTGGCGCTGGGTTTCACTGGCATCGTGCTGATGCTCTATCCGTCGCTGATGGGCAGCGAGTTACGCTCGGGTACGCTGATCGGGGTGGCTGCCGGCATCGCCATGGCGGCGACCAATGCCCTGTCGCGGGTGCAGGTGAAGGACCTGACGCGCACCGACCCGCCGGCGAGTATCGCGCTGTCCTTCGCGGTCATATCGACCCTGTTCGGGCTGGCGACGATGGCGCTGGGCTGGGTGGTGCTCGATAGCTGGTCGATGACGCTGTTGGTTGGGGCTGGGCTGCTGGGTGGCGCGGGTCATATCCTCATGATGGAAGCAGTGGCCCGGGCGCCGGTTTCGACGCTGGCCGCGTTCGAATATACCGGCATCATCTGGGCGTTCCTGTTCGACATCACGCTATTGGGCGTGGCGCTCGATGCATGGTCGGTCAGCGGCGCATTGGTGGTGGTCGCGGCAGCGGCGTTGGTCGCCTATGGGCAGGGGCGGTTTTCGGCGAGGCCGGTACTCGCAGTTGAAACGGGAAAATGAGCATGTTGATCAAGGCGGACGATTTCGAAGCGATCAGGGCGGGGCGGGTCGATACCGCGTTTCGGCGCTGGGTTCGGCCAACGGTCAAGGCGGGCGGCACGCTCACCACGGCCTCCGGCGTGCTGGCGATCGAGGCGGTGGATGTCATCGCGCTCAACGCGGTCAGCGACGAGGATCTCAAGCGCGCCGGCTTTGGCGGGCGCGACGAGCTCGACGATATGCTCGGCGACCGCAAGGGAGCGCTCCATCGCATCCGCCTGCGCTATGTGGGCGACGACCCGCGCGCAGCCTTGCGTGACAATGCGGCGCTGTCGGACGCGGATGCCGACGCCATTAGCCAGACGCTGGCCCGAATGGATGGTGGTACGCCCTGGGTACAGAGGACGCTGAGCCTGATTGGCGAACAGCCCGGTCAATCGGCTCAGGTGCTGGCCGAAGTGCTGGGCGTGGAAAAACTCAAGTTCAAGAGCAATGTGCGGCGGCTCAAGGCGCTCGGCCTGACCGAGAGCCTCGATGTTGGCTATCGGTTGTCGCCGCGCGGACAGGCGTGGCTCGACAGGACTATTGCCAGCGCTTGAAGGTCTTGAGGTGCTCGAGCGACTTGGTCACCGTCTGGGTGATCTTGTCGACGCTGTCGGTGACGGGCACCACGAGGACATTTTCGACCACCGGATCGGGCACTTCGAGGGTCGCGAACTGGCTGTCGAGGAGGCTGGTGGGCATGTATTCGTGCTTCCGCCTCGCCATGCGCTCGCCGATGACCTCGCGGGAGCCGTCCAGATAGACGAAGAGGATTGGCTCGCCCGCCTTTTCGGTGAGATAATCCCGATAGACCCGGCGCAGCGCGGAGCAGGCGCCGGCGGCGGCGCCTTTCTTGTCGGCTGCCTCGTGCAGCGCCACAGCCAGCCGCTCCAGCCAGGGCCAGCGGTCCTCGTCGGTCAGGGGAGTGCCGGCGCGCATTTTCTCGACATTGGCCTCGGGGTGGTAGCCGTCGCCATCGAGAAACGGCACGTGCAGGCGGCGGGCGATCGACTGGCCGACCGTGGACTTGCCCGATGAGCTGACGCCCATGACGATGATGATGCGGGCGGGGATCAGCGACGACATGGAGGAGTGCTCCTGTTCATTGGCAGGGACTGGCGGCGCCAGAGCGGTGAATGCCCGCTGGACGGCCGCGCCAGCGGCGGTGCAGCTTACCCGGCGCAAGATGGCCATGGTCGGGGGCGGCATGGTGCCAGCATCCCGGTCCATATCGGAGAGCTGCCATGAAAACCCTCGCTATCCTTGCCGCCCTCGGGCTGTCTGTCGCGCCGGCGTTTGCGGTCGACAATTTCTACGATACATCCACCAAGCTCAATATCGGCCAGTTTGCCGGCAATTGCGCCAGCATGGGCGGCGATTTCACCTCCCACGGCAACAATGCCGGCACGTGCAAGACCGATTCCGGGCTGGACGTGACCTGCGCCCGCGACCAGGGGATCACCACCTGCTCGGGTGTCGTGCCCAAGCCGCCCAAGACGCCGGCCTGAGATCACACCGTCGCGGTGAAGGCGCCATCGACATAGAGAATGTGCCCGTTGACGAAGCGTGCTGCTTCGGAGGCGAGGAACACTACCGCGCCGCCCAGTTCTTCGGGCTGGCCCCAGCGGCCCATCGGAGTGCGGGTTTCGATCCAGGCGTTGAACTTCTCGTCCTTGAGCAGGGCGTCGTTGAGCTCGGTGGCGAAATAGCCCGGCGCGATGCCGTTGACGTTGAGTCCGTGCCTGGCCCAATCGACCGCCATGCCGCGGGTGATGTTGGCGACGGCTGCCTTGGTCGCCGCGTAGGGCGCGACCGACGGGCGGGACAGTTCTGACAGCAGCGAGCAGATATTGATGATCTTGCCGGCGCCGCGCGCGATCATGTGGCGGGCGACGGGTTGGCTGACATTGAAGACCGAGGTGAGGTTGGTGGCGATTACCTGGTCGAACCTTTCGGGCGGGAAGGCCTCGAGGCTAGAGCGGAACTGCATGCCGGCATTGTTGACTAGGATGTCGATCGGGCCGAGCTCGTCCTCGATATAGGTCACGGCATCGTTGATGCTCTCGCGGCTGGTGACGTCGAAGGCCACGGCATTGACCGAGGCGCCTGTAGCCGCCAGATCCTGCGCCGCGGCCCCAAGCGCCACGCTGTCGCGGGCATTGAGCACGATGCTGGCGCCTGCTGAGGCCAGCGCCTGCGCCATGGCATAGCCGAGGCCTCGGCTGGAGCCGGTCACCAGGGCGCGCTTGCCGGAAAGATCGAAGGGCGAGGGCATTTGTAGCGGTTCTCCGGAAATTGCGTGTGACCCTAGGGTGACGCGGCCATAGTGGCAAGAAAATCTACCATACAAGGATGGGATTTTGCCCATTTATTGCGCGAATTCGACTTCCGTCTAGCGCCTGTTTGTGGTCATGTCGCCGCCGCGCGGCATGCATGGCGCGCATGGATAAGACGGAAAATCCTCGGAAGGACGTTTGTATGTCGACAGCGGATATCGGCCTGATCGGCCTGGCGGTGATGGGAAGCAACCTCGCCCTCAACATTGCCGAAAAAGGCTACACCATCGCTGTTCACAACCGCACGGCTTCCAAGATCGACGAGTTCGTCGGCACTGCCAAGGAGCAGGGGCTGGACGGCAAGGTCATTCCGAAGGCCGACCTGGTTGAGTTCATCCAGGCGATCAAGGCGCCACGCTCGATCATCATCATGGTCAAGGCTGGCAAGCCGGTCGACGAAATGATCGAGCAGTTGCTGCCGCATCTGTCCCAGGGCGACGCGATCATCGAGTGTGGCAATTCGCTGTTCACCGACACGCAGCGCCGCTTCGACTATCTCAAGCCCAAGGGCATCGGCTATCTCGGCGTCGGCGTTTCCGGCGGTGAAGAGGGCGCGCGCCATGGCCCGTCGATCATGGTCGGCGGCTCCAAGGAGCAGTGGCACAATGCCGAGGCGGTGCTGACCGCCATCGCGGCCCAGTTCAATGGCGAAAGCTGCTGCGCTTATCTCGGCGAGGGCGGCGCGGGCCACTTCGTCAAGACCATCCACAACGGCATCGAATATGGCGACATGCAGATGATCGCCGAAGTCTATGGCGTGATGCGCGACGGGTTGGGAATGAATCCAACCGCTTGCGCCGAAGTCTTCAAGGAGTGGAACAAGGGTCCGCTCAATTCCTACCTGATCGAAATCACCGGCCACGTCCTGGCTGCGGTCGATGACCAGACCGGCAAGCCGCTGGTCGAGCTCATCCTCGACAAGGCCGGCCAGAAGGGCACCGGCGTCTGGTCCGCCATCGTCGCGCAGCAGATGGGCGTGCCCGCCACCGCCATCGAAGGCGCTGTCGCGGCCCGCTCTATCTCGTCGCGCAAGGAAGAGCGCGTGGCGGCCGAAGGCATCTATGGCAAGCCCAACCGCGCCAAGACCGACGTGACGCTGGCCGATCTTGAAAAGGCCCTTCTGGCCGGCAAGATCGTTTCCTACGCTCAGGGCTTTGCCGTGATCGCCAAGGCCTCGGAAGAAAATGGCTGGAGCCTGCCGCTGGCGACGATCGCCAAGATCTGGCGCGCCGGCTGCATCATCCGCTCGCGCTTCCTCGACCAGATGTCGGCGGCCTATGCCAAGGGTGGCAATGCCAACCTGCTGGTCGTTCCCGATTTCGTGGCGCTGATGAAGGATAGCCATCCATCGCTGCGCAAGGTGGTGGCCGCGGCTGCCCAGGGCGAATTCCCGATGATCTGCCTGTCGGCGGCGCTGAGCTATTTCGACAGCTATCGCCAGGCCCAGGGCACGGCCAACCTGACCCAGGGCCAGCGCGATTTCTTCGGCGCGCATGGTTTTGAAATCGTCGGCCGTGGCTCCGATCTGCACGGCACCTGGCCGAGCACGCTGGGCAAGTAACCTTGCCTCGACAATGAACCAGAAGGCCTCGCGCATGCGGGGCCTTTTTTGTTTGGAGGGATGCCATGACGCCGCAAGACCTGCTCAAGCAGTATGAAAGCCGCATCAACCTGCATCAATTCGATGCCGTGGCGCCGCTGATCGCCGCCGACGCCGTGTTTTGGTTCAACGACGGCTCGTTTGCCGGGCACGACGCCATCCGCGCGGCCTTCGAGCGGACCTGGGCCAGCCTGGGGGACGAGCGCTATTGGCTCAGCGAGCTGCGCTGGATCGCCGTGGGCGATGTGGCAGCAAGCTGCATCTACCAGTTCAACTGGAAGGCGACGATCGACGGCCAGGAGGCATCGGGCATCGGGCGCGGGACAAGTGTGCTGAGGAAGGGCGCGGAGGGCTGGCAGATCGTGCACGAGCATCTGAGCGGCATGCCGGCCTGACCACGCCGGGCGACGTTGTGGCGGCTCAGAGCGTCTTGAACATCACATAGCTGTCCACATAGCCCTCGACAGGGTGGTGGAACGCGTCGGGCAGGGTGCCGACGATGGTAAAGCCTAGTGACTGCCACAGGGCTACGGCGCGGGTATTAGTCGAGACGACGTGGTTGAACTGCATCGCGCGGAAGCCGCGCTCGCGGGCGCGGGCCAGCGAGTGCTCGCACATCGCGCGGGCGACACCTTTGCCTCGGGCTTCCGGCGCGGTCATGTAGCCGCAATTGGCGACATGGGCGCCGCCGCCGGCCTGGTTGGCCATGAGATAATAGGTGCCCAGGATCGCGCCGTCATCCTCGGCCACGAAAACCTCGTGGGTCGGGCCGAACCAGTAGGCCCCGACCCCGGCAGCATCGAGATCGCGCGCAATGGCATAGGTTTCGCCTGCGGCCAGCACGGGCGTGACGATGGCGAGGACGGCGGCGCGGTCGGCGTCAGTTGCGGGGCGAATCTGCATCGGGATTGTCGGCATCTTCATCGATGGGCGGGACGCGGATCTGGCCGGGCGGGGCCATATCTGGCACATGCGGCCGGTTGGCAATCGAGGGGCGGTGGCCCAGCTCGAAGCGGAAGGAAGCAAAGCCGAACAGCATGAGCGCCCCGACCACACAAATGGCGGCGGCAAGGAACGGCGCGCCAGGGAAGTAGCCGGGCGAGTCGGCGGCGTTGGTGAAATAAGAGAAGATCTGCGTCGCGGCGAGCGGGCCGATGATGGTCGCCAGCGAGTTGGCGGCGTTGACGGCGCCCTGGAGCTCACCCTGGGCATTGTCGGGCACCTGGCGCGACAGCACGCCATTGATGGCAGGCGCGGCCAGGCCGCTGATGGCTCCGACCATGATGAAGACGTAGAGGTAGAACACCTCGTCGGTGAAGGCGACACCGGCAAAGGCAACGATAGCGGCGAGAAGGCCGAGAATGGCCACTGGCGGCTCGCCGATACGCTTGACCATCGGCCCCACGAGGAAGGCCTGGCAGATGGCGAAGCCGATGCCGAACGCACCCAGCGCGCGACCGATATTGGACGAGGTGAAGCGGAACACCTCCACGGTGAAATAGCTGAACACGGTCGGCAGAGCCTGCGCCGCCAACGAAAAGGCGAACAGCACGGCCAAGAGCCAGAGCACGACCGGATATTGCTTGAGCGCAAGCACGGCGCCAAACGGATTGGCGCGGCGGATGTCGAACTTGCGGCGCGAATGCTTGGGCAGGCTTTCGGGCAGGACCAGGAGGCCGAAGAGGAAGTTGGCAAAGGCCAGGCCCGCCGCGGCGAAGAAGGGCACACGGGCGCCGAATTCGCCCAGTTCGCCGCCGATGACCGGCCCGATGATGAAGCCGAGGCCGAAGGCCGCGCCGATCAGGCCGATGCGTGGCGTGCGCTTTGGGGGGGGGGTGTGGTCGGCCATATCGGCGGTGGCGGTGGCCAGGGGGGCGCCGGCACAGCCGGCAATGATGCGGCCGATGAACAGGTACCAAACGACCGGGGCGATCGCCATCATCACGTAATCGAAGGTGAGGCCGACCAGCGATGCCAGCAAAACCGGGCGGCGACCGAAGCGGTCGGAGAGGTTGCCTAGAACCGGCGAGAACACGAACTGCATGAAGGCATAGGTGAAGACCAGATAGCCGCCGATAACGGCGGCATTGGCGACGCTGCCGCCGGTGAGGTCTTCGAGCAGTTCGGGCAGCACGGGAACGATGATGCCGACGCCGATCATATCGAGCAGAATCGTCACCAGGATGCAGGCGAGGGTCAGGCGTGAGCGGGTCGCTGCTTGCATACTTGGGCGCTAACCTTTGGAATCCGGACCAGCCTCTATTCTGCGGCAGTTGACACAGGCGAGCCTGCCAACGCAAGGCCGAAGGGGCAGGCAAAGTTCCATGCGAATACCGCTAATGCGCTCTGAAAGTCGCGGGCGCGGGCAGGGTGGCCGGCTGGACCTCGTAGCCATAGAGCCAGGCCAGCCGGCGCAGATGACCCTGGCTACCCTGCAGGGCAATCGCGGTATTGCGGGCGATGTCGAGGGGCCAGGGCATGTGGAAGATGCGCCCATTGGCGGCAGATGTGCCGGCGACCTTGGCGACGCGACGGCGCCGTACTTGCTCGAATTTTTCGAACGCTGCCTCCGCCGAGGATGCGGCAATGAGCAGCGGCGCAAGGGTGGCGGCGTCCTCGATGCCCATGGCGGCGCCCTGGGCCTGGAAGGGCAGCATGGCATGAGCGGCGTCACCGATGAGGCCGATATTGCCAGCATGCCAATGGGGCGCCTCCACGGTGTAAAGTGGCCATGGGGTCCAGCCGTCTCCGGCGGCTGTCAGCAAGACGTCGAGGCGCGGGCTTGAAAGCAGGGTCCGGGGCAGGGTCGGGCGCTTGCCCAGTTCCGCCTTGTTTTGCGGCACCTTGGCAAAGAGCGCCATGTTGACCTGCCGCCGATGCGGCAGCGGATAGCAGACCATGTGGTAGCCCGGCGCGAACAGCACGGAGACCCGGTCTAGCGCGATCTGGCCGGCGACGGAATCGAAGGGCAGCAGCGCGCGCCAGGCGACGCGCTGGCGATATTGGGCAGTCGGACCATCGAGAATTTCGGTACGGGTGCGGGAGTGAACGCCGTCGGCACCGATGAAGCCATGGCCCCGGCCGGTGCGCGACTGGCCGTTGGCCTCGTCAATGGAGACGGTGATGCCGCGGGCATGGGAGACCACGTCCCAGCCGCGCACACCGAACAGGATGTCGATATTGGCAAAACGCCGGCAGGCCTTGTAGAGCGCGTCGGCAAGATCGGCCCGGTGCATCACCGCATAGGGCGCGCCGAAGCGCTGGCGCATGGGGGGGCCGAGCTCCAGCGTCACCAGAGGAGTCGGACGGCGCCAGGGGTAGATGTCGATGCCTGATGGCTCGAGGCTGCGGGCGACGAGGGCGTCGTCCAACCCCAGATCGTTGAGGATTTTCCTGGCGTTGGGGCTGATTTGCAGGCCAGCGCCGAATTCGGAAATGGTGGGACCGCGCTCGAGCACGATCACCGTGGCGCCGAACTTGGCGAGCGCCAGAGCCAGCGTCAGGCCGGCGATTCCGGCGCCGGCGACATAGTATGTGCGGCCGGTGCCGGGCATGGCCCGCGCTTAGGCAGCGTCGGCGTGGAAGATGGCGGAGAGCGGGTTGGCAGTGCCGGCGGCCAGACGCGAATTGAAGACGTAATGCGTTGAGCAATAAGGACAAACGATCTCGTTGTCCTTGCCCATATCGAGATAGATATGGGGATGGTCAAACGGCGGCAGAGCCCCGACGCACTGGAATTCCTTGGACCCGACTTCGATCTGGCGAAGGCCTTCGGTATTGTGGAAATGGGGCGTGGTGCCGTGTGCCATGACGAGAAAACCTGTTTGATTTGGCCGGACCATATGCCAAGGACGGGGTGAAGGAAAGGGCATGCACGGGGGATCGCCACCCTGCAAAATGCCGCAAGCATGCTGGCGCTTTTCTTGCAGATTCCGATGGTTGCGCCCAAGAACAGGATTTCGCTTTGCCCACATTCCAGTCCGATGGCTTGACACTGGCCTATGACGTGGCCGGCGACGGATTGCCGGTGTTGTGCATCCACGGCTTTGCCTCGAGCGGCAAGGTGAACTGGATCGACACTGGCTGGGTCGAAACGCTCGTTGGCGCCGGCTACCAGGCGATCACGCTGGACAATCGCGGGCATGGTGGCTCCGACAAGCCCTATGACCCGGAGCGCTACTATCCGCGCGACATGGCCAATGATGCGGTGGCGCTACTCGATCATCTGGGAATCGAGCGGGCGGCCATTCTGGGCTATTCGATGGGGGCGAGGATAAGTGCCTTCATGGCATTCGAGCACGCGGAACGCGTCGCCTGCGCCATTTTCGGCGGCATGGGGATGAACCTGATCAACGGGCTCAGCGACGGCAATGACATCATTTCGGGGCTGCTGGCGCCTGACTTGGCGGGGCTGACGCATCCGACGGCGCGGCAATTCCGCATTTTTGCCGACCATACCGGGGCCGATCGGGCAGCGCTGGCGGCCTGCATGGAGACGTCGCGGCAGCCGATGGCGCGGGCGGATGTGCGGCGGATCGACGTGCCGGTGCTGGTGGCGGTGGGTGAGGCGGACGAAATGGCCGGGCCGCCGGGGCCGCTGGCCGAATTGCTGCCGCGGGGCGAGGCCTTCACCATTCCCAAGCGCGACCACATGCGCGCTACGGGCGACAAGGCGTTCAAGACTGCGGCGCTGGAATTCCTGAGCAGGACATTCGCCTGATACAGGCGATCGTGAACCAAATGCTGCGTCCGGGCTTTGTATCAGAGCACAGAACAGCTAATATCGGATCCTCGATGAAGCGGAGCCGACCCATGCCTACAACCGCCAGGAAGTCAGCGGAGATCAAAGCGATCGATCCGGTGTGGGAAGCCGTGCGCGCCGGAGCGCAGCAGATCGTGAGCGCGGAGCCGTCGCTCTCTGGCATGGCCATTTCGGCGATTCTCAACCACGACACCTTCGAGCAGGCGCTGGCGCATCGCCTTGCTGCGCGGCTCGATCATGATGACGTGTCGGCGGACCTCATCCGCCAGGCTTTTGCCGAGACGCTGGTGGATGCACCCGAGATCGGCGACAGGGCGCGCGTCGACCTTGCCGCGACGCTGGAGCGCGATCCGGCCTGCCACCGGGCCATTGAGCCGCTGCTGTTTTTCAAGGGCTACCAGGCCATCCAGACGCATCGCTTTGCCCATGCCATGTTCAAGGCCGGGCGGCGGGACTTCGCGCTCTATCTGCAGAGCCGTTCCAGCCAGGTGTTCCAGGTGGACATCAATCCGGCCGTGCCGATGGGCAAGGGCATCATGCTCGACCATGGCACTGGTCTGGTCATCGGCGAAACCGCTGTGGTGGGAGACAATGTCTCCATGCTGCAGAATGTGACGCTGGGCGGCACGGGCAAGTCGGACCAGGATCGTCATCCCAAGATTGGCAATGGCGTCTTGATCGGGGCCGGGGCCAAGGTGCTCGGCAACATCATCATCGGCGACTGCTCGCGCATCGGCGCCGGCTCGGTGGTGCTCAAGGAAGTGCCGCCGCGGGTGACCGTTGCGGGCGTGCCGGCCAAGGTGATCGGCGAAGCCGGTTGCGCGCAGCCCGCGCTGGTGATGGACCAGATGGTGCTGGTGCACGATCTGAACGCCAGCTAGCCCTCGGCCACTTTTCGGCTCGTCCTGACCCGATTGGCTTCGCAGGCCGGCCTGCAAGTGCAGGGCGGCGCTTGTCACCGCTAAAATGCCACCGTTCAGGGGTTGTATGCGTTGCAACGGTGACTAGATTGCCGGCTCAACGCAAATCAGCAGGACACCGACAGTGAACCATCCCGAGATCATCAAGCTGCAGAAGTTCCTGCAACTGAAGTTCAACAACAAGAACATCGACGTGCGGCCGCGCGCCAAGCTCAACGATTCCGTCGAAGTGTTCATTGGCGATGAATCGATCGGGCTCATCCATGTCGACGACGAGGACGGCGACAAGTCCTACATCTTCAACATGTCGATCCTGGATATCGACCTGGACGAAGTGAGCTGAATGAAATGACCCCCGCGAAAGCGGGGGTTTTTATTGGGGGAGTTGGTCGGCCGTTGGCCCTGATAGGGGGAGGAATCCGTCTGGTGGGTCAAGTGCCCTACCAGGCCCCGATGTGGCTCAGCCAGCGTTCCATTTCGGCGTCGAACTGACGCCAGGATTGCAGGGCCGTGGCGTCGAAGGTGTAGACGGCGGCGATGCCGCTGGGCAGGTAGGCGGTGCGGACGCATTGGGCGACGCCGTCGGGGGCAACTGGCTCCACGCATTTGGCGACGAATGGATTGGGCGAGAGCGCGTCGTACCAGACGCTTTCGCCGGCATAGCCGTTGCTGGCGCGCATGGGCTTGCCCACGAGGCCCGGCACGCCGCTCAGGGTTTCTTCCCCGAATTGATGCAGGTAGACGCCATCCAGCAGGCGGGCGCTGGCGCGGGCGCGGCTGCGGGGTAGCAGCGTTATATCGACCGGAATCGCCGTCTCGGCGCCTTCGGGTGTGTAGAGGACGCGCAGGTCGATCTGGTTGGTGAAACCGTTGCGGATCTGCTCGCCATAGCGGAACCAGGCGGTAGGGATGGAGAGCTCGCGCCCGGAAATTGTCTGCGAAATCGGATCGGGATCATCGAGGGCGGGGGCAGGTGTGCGGCTCGCCCGGCCCAGTTCGTCAATCAGATAGGCGGCGCCGACAGCCAGCAGCAGCACCAAAACGCCAATGCCGGCAAGGTTATAGGCCAGCGAGGCGGGGCCGGAATAGCGACGGGCCGGAGCCGATTGCGAACTCATCGCCAGAATTAACCAGTTTAGCCGTGGGGACGTGACAGCGCATTGGGCGGGCAATATGCTTAATGAAGAGTTAATAGGGCGCTTTGGCGCGTCGGGGCGGGGACGGATCGGCATGACCAGGGAATTGCTGCTTGCAGCCTTCTTGATTGGCGTGGGCTTGTGTATCGCCGGCGCCGGCACCCATCTCTACCAATGGCTTGCCCGCCAGCAGGCCATGCTGCGCTACGATGGCGAGACCTTCGTCAATTCGATGGGCAACCTGGCCGTGAGCTTTGTCTGCGGCCCCTACATCATGCTGCAGATGGGCTGGCAGCAGGAAAAGGGCGGCACGCTGTCCATGACTTCGGCGCTGGTTTCGGCCGTGGTCGCCTTTGGCTGGGCGTTCGTCACGGGCCTGCTGTTCATGGGCGTTTACGTCGCCGTTCGGTTCTAGGCGCGCTTGCTGCCGGACGTCACCCGGCAGCGCCATGCGTCAATAAGCAATGAGGCCAGCTTCGGGTTACGAAGCTGGCCTCATTCATCAGACCCCTATCAGGGATAGGCTTTGGGCGGGGTCCGGAACTCTCGGAGCTCGTTATCCAGGGGATACCGGTCTGCAATACCGGCCTCTCCTCAGTCTCGCTGCTCCGTCTTGTCTCACTAAGTCTCAGTTGATGGCGGCGGTGGCGACGACGATGTCGCGGTTGTCGATCATGTCGACCCACTGGCCGGCATCGGCCTGCGACTGGCGCTTGATGAACTTGTAGGGTGTCTGGCTCCACAGATCGACCGAGCCGACCTGGTTGTCGAGGACGAGGTCGCCGCGGTCGGTGCGAACCATCAGCACAGCGTGGCCTTCGCCATTGGCCTGCTTGACGACGGCCATCAGCAGCGTCGAGGCGGGCCAGCCGGCATTGACCAGTTCGCGGCGCTTGGCCAGGGCGTAGTCTTCGCAATCGCCGTAGCCATTGGGATAGGTCCAGAATTCGGCGACCTGGTAGAGATCCTGATCGGTGACCGGCACGACATGCTGGTTGACGCCGGCATTGATCGACAGAAGCTGCTGCCACAAGCCCTCGGTCAGCGACACCAGCGCGACCGGGTTGGCATTGGTGCGGCATTCGTCGGGGCGGCTCTTGCAGAATTCGGCATGGCCCACCGGAATGCTGGTGGTGCCGCCAACGGTCTGCACGAAGGCGACGTTGGAGGTGTCGAGCGCCTGGGTCGGACTGGTGATCGCAGCGAGCGCTAAAACGGCACCGATAAGCGCGGCTCCCAGTCCTTTCTTGTTGGAATGCATTTGTGTGATCTCCCTGATGGAGACCACGCTAAGGGGGCCGACTTAGGCCGGTCCGAAAACTACCACGCAGTTTTTATGCGTGTTTTATCGATGTGATTCCGGCAAAATTTACCATGAGGGACAGAGGCTTGGTCGCAGCCGCTCAGGAATGGATTCCGGCGAGGACCTGGGCATAGAGCGCGTCGTCCTGCCCGGCGCCCTGGCGGCACTGCTTGGAGCCGATATGGATGGTGGTGACCTTGTCGAGCGCCGACGCGGGATAGGTGAAGGACTGTTCCGCCGCCGCGCCCGGCTCCATGTGCCAGTTCTGGTGGTGGGCGATGACATTGTCGCCATCGGCATCAACCGCCAGCGCGGTGACGCAGACATAGTCGTCGTCACGCGGATCGGTATCGGTCAGCCGCTGGGTAAGATGGAGTTCGCCCTGCGCCAGATCGAGCTCGATAACGATGTCGACCCACTGGTTGCGCTTCCAGTCCCACTTTTCGTGATAGGGCGGACAATGCAGCACGGCCTCGGCGGCGACGCAGTTGGCCACCTTGATCTGTTGCCAGGCATAGCCGCTCCAGTCGCCGCGACCATCGGCGAAGGCGCCTTGCGGAGAACCAAAGGACAGGAACGTGGCGGTGAGGGTGGCGAGGCTGGAGGCGCGGAGCAAGCTTGTCATAAAAGCATCATAAAGGCGCCGGGCGGGCAGGAGAATTCACAAGAACGCGGAGCGCACCTGCCCGGATCGCAATCAGTTCATGCGCAGGTTCTGCTGAATGACGGTCAGCATTTCCTGGGCCGAGGCGAACTCGACAGCGACGCCGTTCTGGAAATGTCGGACGACGCGGGCGCGCATGCGGCCGAGCGTGACCGGGGTGCCCATGGCCGGGCGGACATCGAGCTCGATGGCGGCGCCGGAGAGCGAAATGTCGATGATCTTGCAATTGTAGCGACGGCCATCGTCGAGGACGACGGTGGAATGGCGGATATCGGGGACGACGCGTTCGTGGCGCCGGTCCTCGGGCAGGTTGAGGATATCCTTGTTGGCCAGCCAGGTGAGCTGGGCCGCCATCTTGTCGCGCTTGCGCGGCGAGGCAGAGATATCCATCAGGAAGCCGCCTTCCATCGGATTGAGGATGGTGCCCTCGATACGACCGACGAGATCGACATAGGCAATGATCTTTTCGCCGGCTTCACCAGCGACCGGGGCGATGACCAGGGCATCGCCGGGGGACATTTCCAGGATCTGGCAGGGAAACTCGCGACGGTCAGCCAGCATGTAGCGGCCAAGCACCGAGACCTTCACGCGCTGGTATTTGCTCGATTCCGCGCGTGTGCGGACCGGGGCGATGAACTGCGGAGAGGTAAGGTCGTCGCTGAGCATTCGCCGGACCATTGACGCTTGTGTTTCCAAGGCAAGCTAACGGGTCTTGGTTAACGCAAGGTATTGCGGCAGGCGGCGAGGTGCAGCGCAATGCTGCATAAATTGCCCCGATCGACGAGAGGAATTGCTTACTGACGCCCGCCGTCGATCACGGCGAGATGGGCGTAGCGGCGCGCTGTGCGGCCATAGACCACGGCCGGCATGGCGACGGGAGAGGTCGAGCTGGCAAAGCCGCCATCGCTGCCCACATTGGTCGCCACTTCGCGCACCGAATCTTCCATGGCCACGTCGTCCGGCCAGATCAGGCGCAGGCCGGTGATGCGCTGCTCGAGAATGGGCTGAACGCCCAGCCAATAGGGCTCGTCCAGCGCCGTCATGGCGCCGAGGAGGCGCGTATGGGTCGAGCCATTGTGACGGAGCGGCATGAGGATGGTTTCGAAGGTGACCTTGGTGTGCACCGCGGTGGTGCCCTGGAAGGTTACCAGCGCGACGGCATGGTCTTCGGTGACGGCGCGGAGCAGGGTTTCCATCGCGTCATGGTCGCGCTCATGCCAGAGTGCCGAGAAGGAACGGCCCTTGAGTTCACGGCAATAGCTGGTGCACAGGTGCGAGCCAGCGAGGCGGAAGGAAAATTTCTCGCTCTCGTCGAGCTCGAGAATGAAGGTATTGGCCAACGCGTCGCGGATGCGCGTGGGGTCGATATCCTTGCGGTCGGGGGCGCTGCGCGCACCACGGATGGAATTCCAGTACTCGTAAAGCGTCCTGGTGCTCGTCTTTTGCATAATTTATGACCCGCCACGTCCAACCGGGCGCTCCCCCAAGGAACGCGTCCGCCGCAGTTCGACATTGGCAAAAGCGTGGGGCAAAAGCGCCCTTAAAGAATAGTTAAGGTTAACGTCTGTGGCCCAATGTGGAAAAGAAGAGCGTAACGGGCGCGGCGCCAGCGAGTCGGAGCGAAGTGATGAGTGAACAAGGTCAGGCGCCGGTAAATCCACGTCAGCCGGGGCGCGAGCCAATCTTCCTGCTGCCGGGCGATGTGACGGCGGTGATCGGGCTTTTGGTGGCCATTCACCTGGCGTCAACCCTGGTGCTTAACCAGGCCGGGCAACTGCAACTGGTGTTCTGGTTCGCCTTCCAGCCATTACGTATCATTGCGGGACTGGACGACCTGTCGCTGGCGGTGCCGCTGATCTGGACGCCGTTCAGCCACGCGCTGCTGCATGCGAGCTGGGAACACCTGCTGGTCAATGCCGCCTGGTTCGCCATTTTCGCGACGCCCGTATCGCGGCGCTATGGGGCAGGGCCGATGATGGCGATCTTCTTCATCTCGGCGGCGGCTGGCGCGGCGCTGTTCGCGGCGACGACGCTCTATTCGGGCTCCTATCTCATCGGCGCATCCGGCGGCGTGGCGGGGCTGACCGGGGCGGCGGTGCGGTTCATTTTCCAGCCGGTGATCGTGGCGCAGAATCCCGAGACGGGTGAACGCGTTGTGCTCGGCCGGCGGCTGGCTTCGTTCGGCGACCTCATGCGCGACAACCGTGCGCGGCTGTTCGTCCTGATCTGGGTGCTGCTCAATGCCGCCGTGCCGCTGCTGCCGTTGGTGACCGGCGCGCAGATGGCCGTGGCGTGGCAATCACATCTGGGCGGGTTTTTCGCCGGGCTCCTGCTGGTGGGGCTGTTCGAGCGGAAGAGCTGAGTCGGCTCTAGTGGCCGTAGACTGCCTTGGGGTCGAACAGGCGCGGCAGGCCGCGATCTTCCAGCGCTGGGGTGCCGTCAGCCAGCGTGGCCCGGCGGTAGAAACAGGATTTGCGGCCGGTGTGGCAGGCGGCGCCGCGGCCGGTCTGGTTGACGACGAGCACGATGGCGTCCTGGTCGCAATCGGTGCGCAGTTCGACGACTTCCTGCAGTTCGCCCGAGGTCTCGCCCTTTTTCCAGATCTTGCCGCGTGAGCGCGACCAGTAGTGGGCGATGCCGGTTTCGAGTGTCAGCGACAGCGCTTCGGCATTCATGTGCGCCAGCATCAGCACTTCGTTGGTGCCGGCCTCGGTGGTGACGACGGTCACCAGCCCTGCCGCATCAAAGCGGGGGGCGAAGGCGGTGCCTTCTTCGAGTTGCCCGTGGGTGAGGGCGGTGGGATCAGCGAATGTAAGGGTCATGCGGGCGTTGTAGCGCTGCGGAGGGATTTGATCCAGATGGGCTCGGGTCAGTTTGCCTAGACCGCGATCGGCACCCAGACCTCCACGAGGCCGTGGCCGGTGAAGGGATCGTGTTCCGCGCCGTAGCGTTCGAAATTGGGGCCGCCGGTGGGGATCAGGGTGCTGTTGGGGAAGTATTGCGCCCAAATCGAATAGGCCGTGCGCCGCATGGTCGAGATGTGACCTTGGTGGGCGAAGACCGCGTAGCGCTGGGCCGGGATGTCGATATAGGCCATGCCTTCGTCGAGATCAGCCCTAGGCGATACCTCGACGCCGGCAAGGTAGCCGAAGCTGCAATCTTCCTCGAAATCGGCCACGACGCCATAGGTGGTGTCGCCGACCTGGCCAGGCATGTGGCCGATGTGGGGCGCGAAGCGCTGCCAGAGGGCGGGAATGCCCTGGTTGGTGTCGAAGGTGTAGCGTTCGCTGAAGCCGGCAATGCGCAGGGGCGCGCCATCGACCATTCGCGGATCGGGTAGGGTGGCCAGGAGGGTTTCGTCGATGCGCAGCGGCTCGACCATCAGGGCGGGATCGGCAAGCCCCTGGGCACGCAACTGTTCGGGCGTCTGGCCGAAATGGTCGCGGAATGCGCGGGTGAAGGCCTCGTGCGAGGAGTAGCCGACATCAAGGGCCACCGCGAGAATATCAGGCGCGCCATCGAGCAGCTTCTGCGCGGCGAGGGTCAGGCGGCGCCCGCGCACATAAGTCATGACGGGGAGGCCCGCTATGGTGCCGAAGCTGCGTGACAGGTGAAAGCGCGAGACGCCGCCGACCCCAGCGATGTCGTCGAGGGTGATGTCCTCGGCGAAGCGGGTCTCGATGAACCATATGGCGCGTTCGATAAATTGCATGGCCTACCGGAGGTGATGGTCCGATATGCCAGCTTAGCGCAGATGGCGCTTGATCGCGATTGCGCTCAGCGCTTGATCATGGCGAAGAAGCGATCCTGTTCCACGCGGTCTTCGGCGAAGACGCCGGTGAAGCGGTGGGTGACGGTGGATGCGCCATGGGCACGGACGCCGCGCATGGACATGCACATATGCTCGGCTTCGAGCATAACGGCAGCGCCGCGGGGGCCCAGATTTTCGTTGATGGCGTCGATGATCTGCGCCGTCAGGTTTTCCTGGGTCTGGAGGCGGAGGGCGAAGACATCCACGAGGCGCGCCAGCTTAGAGAGGCCCACGACGCCATCATGGGGCAGGTAGGCGATATGCGCCCGGCCGATGAAGGGCACCATGTGATGCTCGCAATGCGAGCTGAACGGGATGTCCTTGACCAGGACGATATCGTCGTAGCCGCCGACTTCCTTGAAGGTCTTGGCGAGGATGGCCTTGGGATCCTGGGTGTAGCCGGCGAAGAATTCGCCATAGGCCCGGGCGACGCGGCCAGGCGTTTCGAGCAGGCCCTCGCGGGTCGGATCATCGCCGGCCCAGGCCAGCAGCACGCGCACGGCGGCTTCGGCTTCTTCCTGGGTGGGGCGGTTTACGATGGCAGTCGATGTGGCAACGGCGCCGAAAGGCTTGGTGCGGGCATCCATCGAGTTGGCTCCTTGCGTCTGGTCATTCTACGAGACCATGACGTTTGTGGACCGCCGATTGCTACGCAACCCTGACAGTCCGCTTGGGACCTCCTATATAGGAGCCTGTGGCGACGGTCACAAGAAACAGAATTGTGCGTTTGATGGAACTTAGCGATCTCTATTCCCAGAAGATCCTCGACCTGGCGGGCAATGCGACGCAGCCCGGGCGGCTGGCGGATGCCGATGCCAGCGCGCGCAAGGTGAGCCGTGTCTGCGGCTCGGTGATCGAGGTGGACGTGAAAGTGCGCGACGGCGTGATCGCCGCCTATGGCCACGAAATCTCGGCTTGCGCGCTGGGGCAGACCTCGGCCGCGGTGGTGGCGCGGGAGATCGTGGGCACGCCGGTTGGCGAGTTTCGGCGGCTGCGCGAGCAGATGCATGCCATGCTCAAGGACGGTGGCGCGCCGCCATCAGGTAAGTGGGACGACCTGCGTTATCTGGAGCCGGTCCGCGATTACAGGGCGCGGCATATGTCGACGCTGCTGGTGTTTGACGCAGTGGTTGAGGCGCTGGAAAAGGTCGAATCCGCAGAGTCGGTTACGGCTGCGCGCTGATGGATCGAGTCATTGCTCTCTTCTGGCAGGTCGTCGACTTGCCGTTCAAAATCGCGGCGGTGCTGCTGATCACCATCTACCGCTACACGCTATCGGCCTTTGCCGGACGCACGTGCCGCCACCTGCCAACCTGTTCGGAATATACTAGTAACGCGATCTGGAAGTTCGGCTTCTGGCCGGGCGGCTGGATGGGGCTGGCGCGGTTCGTGCGCTGCAGACCGGGCGGGACGCATGGCTATGACCCGGTTCCAGAGGCGGTTCCGGGCGAGGCGCGGTGGTGGCGGCCGTGGAGCTATGGGCGGTGGAAGTAGCTTTGTGCTTCCGCATCCGCGGTGTCAGTCCGGCGAAGGCTGGAATCCATCCTGAGATGACCAAGCCTGCTGCGGATGCGGAAAAACCTCAGGATGGATCCCGGCCTTCGCCGGGATGACATCCAGTTTTTGGGTAGCTCCGCGCTGGAATTGCGCACAAACCATGCTAGACAGGCGCCCTTGTAGCGATTTCCGCTGCAACTCATCCATTTCTGGAGACCTAAAATGACGATCAAGGTGACGTTCCCCGACGGTGCAGCTCGCGACTATGCGCGTGGCACCACCGGGACCACCGTGGTCGAGGGCATCTCCAAGAGCCTGGCCAAGAAGACGGTGGCGATGCGCTGGAATGGCGTTCTGTCCGATCTTTCGGACGCGCTGGATTCCGATGGCAAGATCGAGTTCGTGACGCGCGACAGCGGGTCCAAGGACGTGCTGGAACTGATCCGGCACGATGCCGCGCACGTGCTTGCCGAAGCCGTGCAGGAGCTGTGGCCGACGACGCAGGTGACGATCGGCCCGGTCATCGAGAACGGCTTCTACTACGACTTCAAGCGTGACGAGCCGTTCTCGGAAGAGGATTTTCCGGCCATCGAGAAGAAGATGGCCGAGATCATCGACCGGGGCGCCGCCTTCACCAAGGAAGTGTGGACGCGCGACCAGGCCAAGGCCTTCTTCAATGCGCGTGGCGAGAACTTCAAGGTCGAGCTGGTCGATGCCATTCCGGCCGACCAGTCGCTCAAGATGTACAAGCAAGGCCAGTGGATCGACCTCTGCCGCGGTCCGCATATGCGGACCGTCAAGGATGTCGGCATGGCCTTCAAGCTGACCAAGGTGGCCGGCGCCTATTGGCGTGGCGACAGCAACAATCCGGTGCTGAGCCGCATCTACGGCACGGCCTTTGCGTCCAAGGAAGAGCTCGACGCCTATCTCCACATGGTGGAGGAGGCCGAAAAGCGCGACCACCGCAAGATCGGGCAGGAGATGGACCTCTATCACTTCCAGCCGGAAGCGCAGGGGTCGGTGTTCTGGCACCCGAAAGGCTATGTGCTCTACAACCAGATGGAGGCCTATATCCGGCGCCGTCTGAACTCGTCGGGCTATGTCGAGGTGAAGACGCCTCAGCTTATGTCGTCGAAGTTCTGGGAGCAGTCGGGCCACTGGGGCAAGTATCGCGAAAACATGTTCGTGGTGCCCGACGAAGTGCCGGGTACGGACGATGAGGGGCCGGTTCTCTCGGGCAAGGGCGACCTCATGGCGCTCAAGCCGATGAACTGCCCGGCGCATGTGCAGATATTCAACCAGGGCATCAAGAGCTACCGCGATCTGCCTCTCCGCATGGCGGAATTCGGCTGCTGCCACCGCAACGAAGCGCATGGTGCGCTACATGGGCTGATGCGCGTTCGCCAAATGACGCAGGACGACGCGCATATCTTCTGCCGCGAAGACCAGATCCAGAGCGAGACCGAGCATTTCGTGCATCTGCTCTACTCGGTCTATGGGCACATGGGCTTCGACAACGTGGTCATCAAGCTGGCGACGCGGCCGGAGAAGTTCGGCGGCACCATCGAGCGCTGGGACGCGGCTGAGAAGGCGCTGGGCGATGCCCTGCGCGCGACCGGCTATGACTTCGAGATCGCTGAGGGTGAGGGCGCCTTCTATGCGCCGAAGCTCGAATTCCACCTCAAGGATGCCATCGGGCGTTCGTGGCAGGTGGGGACGCTGCAGCTCGACTATGTGCTGCCGGAACGGCTGGACGCCACCTATGTGGCCGAGGACGGTTCGCGCCAGTATGCGGTGATGCTGCACCGGGCGATCCTGGGCTCGCTCGAGCGCTTCATCGGCATGATGATCGAGAACTATGCCGGCAAGATGCCGATGTGGCTGGCGCCGACCCAGGTGGTCGTTGCCACCATCGTGTCGGAGGCCGACGACTATGCCCGCAAGCTGGTGAGCCAGCTCAAGGCTGCCGGCATCCGTGCCGATCTCGATGTCCGCAACGAGAAGATCAACTACAAGGTGCGCGAGCATTCGGTGGGCAAGACCCCGCTGATGTTCGTGGTGGGCAAGCGCGAGGCCGAGGAAGGCACCGTTTCGGTGCGTCGCCTGGGCACCGAGGGCCAGAAGGTGGAGCCGTTCATGGATGCCCTGGTGGCACTCATGGCCGAAGCCACCGCGCCTGATCTCAAGGTCGCAAAGGCAGCCTGATGCCGCAGCGTCCGTCCAATCGCGAGATCAAGGCCCTGACGCATCTCGGCGAAGAGAATGCGTTGGGGCCTGATGACTTCAAGGATATAGGCGAGAAGACCTTTGCCGGGATGTTGAAGAAGGGCTGGGTGGTCGAGGCCGAGGGGCTGCCCGGGAAGTATCGGGCGACGATCAAGGGGCTGACCATTCATGAAGGTGAGATCATCTTCGCGGGTCGGTACCGGAACTAGAGCACATTTCTGACCCGTTCACGCGGCCACCTAGCGTGGTTTTCTGCGCTTCCGGTGCTCACGTACTCAATGTACGTTGCGCTCCGGTTCTCGAAAACCGCGCTATCTGACTCGCGTGGGCGGGCCATAAACGCACTCTAGCGCCCGAACGAGCATGCCAGACCTGATCCCAATCACCCGCTCCATCGCCATCGATTCATCCGAGATCGAGGAAAGCTTCGTTCGTTCCTCCGGGCCGGGCGGGCAGAATGTGAACAAGGTGTCGAGCGCGGTGCAACTGCGCTTTGACCTCGCCAATTCCCCCAACATTCCTGAGGCGATGAAGCGTCGGGTGGGTGTGCTGGCGGGCAAGCGGCTGACCAAGGACGGCGTTATCGTCATCGTCGCCAATTCGCATCGCGACCAGCCAATGAACCGGGCCGATGCGCTGGAGCGGCTGGTGGGGCTGCTGGTGGAAGGCTCCCACGTGCCCAAGGCGCGAGTGGCGACCCGACCGACGCTGGCGAGCAAACGCCGGCGGCTCGAGGGCAAATCGATCCGCTCCGAGGTCAAGAAACTGCGCGGCAACCCGGCGGACACGCAGTAGCGGCGGCGTTTCGATAGCGACATGAAAGTGGCCTATCGGTATCATATCGAAGCCATCGGGAGACCGCCGCCATGAAGATTGCCATTGCTGGAGCTGGCTATGTCGGGCTGGTGACAGGCGCGTGTCTGGCCGAATTCGGGCATGCCGTGGTGTGCATCGACAAGGACCAGGACAGGATCGCGGCCCTTGGCCGGGGTGAGATACCCATCTATGAGCCCGGGCTCGATGAGCTGGTGAAAAACACCCTGGCGAGCGGTCGTCTGTCGTTCACCACCGAACTGCATGAGGCCGTGGGCGCGGCCGATGTGGTGTTCATCGCCGTCGGCACCCCGTCGCGGCGGGGCGATGGCCATGCCGATCTCAGCTATATCCATGCCGTGGCCCGCGAAATCGCGGGGAGCGTCAGCGGCTTCACGGTCGTTGCCACAAAATCCACCGTGCCGGTGGGGACCGGGGACGAGGTGGCGCGCATCATCGCTACGGTCAATCCGGATGCCGACGTGGCCGTCGTGTCCAACCCCGAATTCCTGCGCGAGGGCGCGGCGATTGAGGATTTCAAGCGACCCGACCGCATCGTGGTGGGGCTGGAGGACGAGCGGGCCCGCGCTGTTATGACCGAGGTCTATCGCCCGCTCTATCTCAACCAGGCGCCGCTGATGTTCACCGGGCGGCGCACGGCCGAGCTGATCAAGTATGCCGCCAACGCCTTCCTCGCCATGAAGATCAGCTTCATCAACGAGATTGCCGACCTCTGCGAAGCCACCGGCGCCGATGTGCAGCAGGTGGCGCGGGGCATCGGGCTCGATAATCGTATCGGCAGTAAGTTCCTGCACGCCGGCCCGGGCTTTGGCGGCTCATGCTTTCCCAAGGACACGCTGGCGCTGGTCAAGATCGGCGAGGATTTCGAGAGCCCGATGCGACTGGTGGAAACCACCATCGCCATCAATGAGCAACGCAAGCGGGCCATGGCTCGGAAGGTGATCGCGGCCTGCGGCGGCGATGTGCGCGGCAAGACCATCGGCGTGCTCGGACTGACCTTCAAGCCCAATACTGACGATATGCGCGAGGCGCCCTCGATCGACATTATCCGCGGGCTGACCGATCGCGGCGCACGCATTGTGGCCTATGACCCGCGCGGCATGGCTGCGGCCCGGGCGGTGTTGGAGGATGTGACATTCGCGACGGGCGCCTATGAGGTTGCCGATGGCGCGGATGCGCTGGTGCTGGTAACCGAGTGGAACGAGTTCCGCTCGCTCGATCTGGGGCGGCTGCGGAGCACGATGAAATCGCCGGTGCTGGTCGACCTGCGCAACATCTACCGGCATGACGAGGTCACCAAACACGGCTTCGTCTATACAAGCGTGGGCCGCCCCGCCGGGGTGGATGGCGATGGCCTGGCCGATGCGGCCGAGTGACTGCGATGACTGAGAGGCTAGGACTTCGTGAAGATATTCGTGACTGGCACGGCGGGCTTTATCGGCTTTCATCTCGCGCGCCGACTGCTGGCCGACGGTCACACGGTGACTGGCTATGACGGGCTCACCAACTACTACGACCCGTCGCTGAAGCGCGCCCGGCTGGCTATCCTGGCAGAGCAGCCGGGCTTCACGCAGATCGAGGGCTTGCTGGAAGATGCGGCGGGGCTTGGCGACGCATTGCGGCGCAGCGACGCCGAAATCGTGGTGCATCTGGCTGCGCAGGCCGGTGTGCGCTATAGCCTCGAGGCGCCGCAGAGCTACATCCAGTCCAATGTCGTGGGCACGGCCAACCTGCTGGAAGCGCTGAGACGGCATAGGCCCAGGCACCTGATATTTGCCTCGACCAGTTCGGTCTATGGCGGGAACACCACGTTTCCATTTGCCGAGACAGACCGCGCGGATGGGCCGGTGTCGCTCTATGCCGCGACCAAGAAATCGGGCGAGGCAATGGTGCATTCTTATGCGCACCTGTTCGATATTGCCTCGACCTGCCTGCGCTTCTTCACGGTCTATGGCCCGTGGAGCAGGCCGGACATGGCGCCGATCAAGTTCCTCTCGGCGATGCTGGAGGGCCGACCTATCGACGTCTACGGCCAGGGCAGGATGCGGCGTGACTTCACCTATGTGGATGACCTGGTGGCGGCAATTGCCGCGCTGATGCAGCGAGCCCCCGTGCTGGGCCAGCCGGTGGCGCATGACAGCCTCTCGGCGGTGGCGCCGTTTCGTATCGTCAATATTGCCGGTGGGGCGCCAACCGAGCTGATGGATTTCATCGCCGCAATCGAGCGTGCGGCGGGCGTTGATGCCAAGCTCAACATGCTGCCGATGCAGCCGGGCGATGTGGTCGCCACCGAGGCCGATACACGGCTCCTGCGCGCGCTGATCGGGTCGGTGCCGGAGACGCCGATCGATATTGGCGTGACCCGGTTTGTCGATTGGTACAAGAGTCACAATGGAATTGTGCGCGTTTAGGAGCGACGATGTCGGGTAACAGCCTAAAATTCGGAACCAGCGGCTTGAGGGGACTGGCGGTGGAGCTGGAGGGGCAGGCGGCGCGTCGGTATGCGGCGGCGTTCCTGCGCCATGTCTCGAGCCTGGGGTCGAGCGGCGGGAAGGTATTTCTCGGGCGCGATTTCCGGCAGTCCAGCCCGGCTATTGCCCGGGATTGTGCCGCGGCTGTTGCGGCGGCGGGGCTCACGCCGGTGGATTGCGGCACGATTCCGACGCCGGCGCTGGCGCTGCATGCCATGGCTGCCGGCGGCGCGGCGATCATGGTGACGGGCAGCCATATTCCGGCCGACCGCAACGGGCTCAAATTCTACCTGCCGAGCGGGGAAATCAGCAAAGCTGACGAGGCCGGCATATTGGCGGCGCTGCGGGATGAGACGATCGCCGAGCTGGCCGGGGCTATTGCGGACGAAGCCGAGGCGGCGACGGAGCGCTATTTTGCGCGCTTTGCCGGGCTGCTGCCGCAAGGTGCGCTGGCCGGGTTACGGATCGGGGTGTTCGAGCATTCGACCGTGGCGCGGGACCTGCTGACGCGGATCATGAGCCATTTCGGCGCCGAGGTGGTGAGCCTCGACCGGCGGGACGGCTTCGTCGCCGTGGACACCGAGGCCTTTGGCGACGCGGTGTTCGCGCCCTTGGCGGGCTGGGTCGCGCAGCACAAGCTCGACGCGATCGTCTCTGCCGATGGCGATGGCGACCGGCCGCTGCTGATGGACCGGCATGGCCAATTCGTGCGCGGCGATGTGCTGGGCCTTTTGGCGGCGCAGTGCCTGGGGGTCGATAGCGTGGTGACGCCGGTGACTTCGAATTCGGCGATCGAGCGCACCGGATTTTTCCGCAACGTCGTGCGGACGCGCGTGGGTTCGCCCTATGTGGTCGATGCCATGACCGGCGCCAGCGGGGCGGTGGTTGGCTTCGAGGCCAATGGCGGCACCTTTGTGGGCGAGGGCGTGCGGGTTGGCGGAAATGCGCTGGCGCCGCTGGCGACGCGGGATGCGGTGCTGCCGATATTGTGCGCGCTGGGCCTCGCGGCGCAGCAAAGCAAGCCGGTCGATCAGCTCGTAACGGCTTTACCCTTGCAGCATGCCGTCGCTGATCGCCTGCAGGATGTGCCGAGCGAGAAAAGCGGAGCCTTCCTCAATCGCCTCGCGACCGACGAAGGCTATGCGCAGCAAGTGTTCGAGAAGCAGGGCATTGCCAGCCTGTCGCAGATCGATGGGCTGCAGTTCCGCACCCTTTCTGGTGACATGGTGCATTTCCGCGCCTCGGGCAATGCGCCCGAACTGCGCTGCTATGTTGAGGGCAGTACGCCCGAGATCGCGCGGGATCTGCTGGCCTGGGGCATGGGCGTAGCGGCGCGGGAAGTCGCTTAGCAAGGCGCGCTAGCCGGAGAATGTGGAAAGGGCCGCTGCGGAGCGGCCCTTTTCTTTGTCATTTTGCGGTGGCGTCGATGGTGACTTTGCCGATGAGCACTGTCGGGTCGCTCTCGGCGGCCATGAAGTCCATCATGCCCAGGCCCGGCGGCTCCTTGGCGGTCATTTCGATGGTCAGGTACTTGGCCTTGCCGCTGACGAAGGCGTTGATGGCCGCGCCCACTTTCTGGGCCTCGGCGGCACCAGCCAGCATGCCGACCACCGTGCCTTCGGCAAGGCCGGCAAAGACCGGACGCATGGTGGCTGCATCGGAGCCCTGTTCGGCCGCGACACTCGCCAGGATGATGTCGGAGAGGCCGGCATCGGTGACGTCGAGCTTGAGCTGGCTGATGGCGACGCCCATGGCGGCCATCAGGGCCTCGTTCTCGTCGATGGCAAAGAGCGCCTCGGTGGCGTTGGCGATGGTGCCGGCCAGCTTGACCGTGGCGAGGTCTGCGCCGGTGATCGAGACTTCGTCGACAGCGATGGTGTCATCGGCGTCGTTCCAGGACGCGTCGACGGTGAAGCCGGCATCGACGCTGGTGACGCCCAGCGCGATCAACTGCTGCAGTTGCGGGTCGTCGCTGTTTGCGGGCAGATCGACCAGGATGTTGCTCGCCGTGGTCAGAACGTCGGTCGGGATGCCGTTGAGATAGTCGGACAGCGTCAGGTCGAAGGCGCCGACGCTGGCCTTGATACGCTCGCCCTCGGTTTCGGGATCGGGCACGTCGATCGCGACGTCGCTGAAGGAGAAGCCGGCAAAGGCGGGGATGAGCGAGCGGGCATTGGCGGTGAGCCAGGCCTCGTCGATGGTTTCAGGGGCGCCGGCAATCGCGGCGATGGGCGCGGAGAGGTCCATTTCCTTGAAGGTGACGTTGCCGACCTGCACCGAGCCATCGCCTTCAACCTCGACGTCGAAGCCGTTGAGCGAGATGGAGGGATAGATGCCCGGGCGCATGCCATCCATCGACATGCCGGCGACCTTGAAAGTCAGGTTGCGGCCCTCGTCATCGACGCCGGAGCAGTCGAAGCCGCCAAACTCGGCGGCGGAGGATTCAAAGGCGGTGAAGAGGTCGACATACATGCGGAGCGCCTGCCCCATGACCTCGGGCGAGGGCTGCTCGGTATCCGCTGCCTCGAGCGCTTCACCCAGCGCCATGATTTCGGCGAAGGAATACTTGAACGGGCGGGCCTTGAACTCGGCTGCTGTCATCGAGCCCATGGTGCAGCTCACCTCGGGGGCTTCGAACGAGCCGCCTTCGAAGTTGAAATCGGTATAGATGGTTTCGAGTTCGGTCTGGCCGCTATTGACCAGGCCATACATGCCGAGCACGCCGCCAATGTTTAGGGTGGCAGCCGACAGCGCGCCGAATTCGGCGCTGCCATCGTCGCCGGCGTCAGCGGTCATGCCGGCGAGGGTAACCGAGGCGGCAACGCCGTCGGCAATGTCGGATAGAACCAGGTCCGAGAAGGTGACGGTGGCTTCGGTGACTTCGCCGTCGACAGTTGTCGAAGTCGACAGGGTGATTTCGGGGATGGTGATGCTTGTGGCGCTCAGTCCGGCCAGGGCATCGGCATTTTCCACCACATGGCCGGTGAAGATGGAGCGCAGGGTTTCCTCGTCGACATTGGAGTCGACCGCCTCGATCGAGGGGATATCGACGCTGACTTCCGACGCAACGGAGGTGCTGGTTTCGGCGGGTGGAGCGCCCTTGTTCTTGACCTTCTGTGCCCAGGCCGGACCTGCCGGCAAGGCGACGCTCAAGAGGCATGCGGTGGCAAGAATGCCCAGGCGCTGCCGGGTCGTGGTGTTGAACGGCGTCATCATATTCTCCCGCTTTGACGTGCCGGCAATCTGCGGCATCGGCAGCCACGCTTCAATAGGCAAACGCAGGCGATCCGATCATGCTTGTCAGCGGGGGCGCGAAGGGCAATATTGCGCGCATTGTTCCCAGCCAAGAGCCCTGACACCGTGCGGTTCGCTTCTATCGCCAGGTTCCTGCCGACCCTGGTCATTGCATTGATGCTGGGGCAGGGCGCGTTTGCGCAGGGCAACCAGAGTTCGGCCAAGCTCGGCGCGCCGGGCAGTGCCGCGCCGTCGCGGCCGCAGGCTGATCCGGGCACGCTGTTCAACTATTCCAACGCGATCGGCGAAACCCTGCAATTTGCCGTCGTCGGCAGCACGCTGGGCACCATCTGGGGCGACGGCGTCTATACCAGCGACTCCGTGCTGGCGGTGGCAGCCGTGCACGCAGGCCTGCTGGCGCCGGGCGAAAGCGGCGTCGTGGCAGTCGAATTGATCGCAGGCTTGCCGACCTATGATGGCGTCGAGCGCAACGGCGTGGTCAGCCGGAGCTATGGGCCATGGGACGTGGCCTATCGTTTTACTGGCGTCACTGATGTCGATAGCGGCGTGGTTCTGCCCGATCCGGGTGACCTGTCGCTCTATCGCGGTCAGGATGGAACCATCCTCACCTTCGAGGTGACCGGCGATGCATCGGGGGCTGTGTGGGGCGACGGCGTCTATACCGACGATTCCCACCTTGCTTCGGCGGCTGTGCATGCCGGCATGTTGCAGGCGGGGGAAACCGGGCCGGTGCGGGTAGAAATCCTGCCCGGGCAGGAGAGCTATGAAGGCGCTGCCCGCAACGGGGTGGCATCGGGCACCTATGCGGCCTGGTCAGGCAGCTTCCGCATCCTGCCGCTGAGCCTCAAGGCGACGAGCAAGCTCTCCAACCTCGGTCAGTAGACCGTCGTCAGCACTTCGATTTCGCGCGCCGAGCCGGGCTGGACCTGGAATTCGCGGCTGAAGACCTGCGTGCCCTGCTTGGCAAGCACCAGATATTCGCCCTCGGCCAGCACGGTGGACGGGAACGCGCCGAGCTCGGAGAAAACCGTAGCGCCATCGGCCGTCTTGACGGTCCATTCCACGTCGGCAATGGCCTCGCCGCCCGTCTCCGAGACGAGCTTGAAGCCGACCTGGCTGGCGTGATGATAGAGCGTGGCATCGGTCAACTGGCCCGCTTCGACGCGCAGATCGGCGCGTACCACCGCGTTCACTGCGCCGAAATAGGAGACGATGTGGTAGGTGCCCGCATTGAGGGTGACGATGTCGTTGGGCGCCAGGCCCTCGGCGACCATGGCCCGGTCGCTTTCCTCTCCGGCGGTGAAGACGTCGAATTTCAGGAGGCCAACCGGGATGGCGATGTCGCCGGTAACCGCTGAATTGAGGCGCAAGGCGCCGGCATCGAGGATGAAGGCCTTTTCATTGGAGCCCGGCACCACTGAGAGCGGCTCGCTGGTCTGCGCCCGGCCGTAGGCTACATGGACGACATATTCGCCGGGCGGCAGTTCGACAGTAGGGGAGCCGAGTTCCGACTTGGCGACCAGCGCCAGTTCGCCGCTGGCATCTGGCACGGTATCGAAGATGCGCCAGACGAGGCCATCGGGGATCGGCGCGCCCTCCTGGGTGATGCGGGCGCTGAGGGTCACCGGCTGCGGCACGGAGGTCAGGGCATCGATGGCATCGGTGGCGGGCGTCTCTGCCGCGGGAGCGGGCGGCGTCGCCGGGCTTGGCGGCAGGCTGTCCGGATCGGGTCGCGGGCGCGGCATGGGCGGCATTTCGGCCGCGGTTTCCTGCGCCATGACGGACGTGGCAATCGAGGGAAAGGCGGGAGCCGCGATAGCCAGCACAAGCAGGAAGGCAAGTAGTGGTCGCAAGCGCATCGGGTCTCCCGGGCCGCCATTGCCGGCGGACTGAATCAGTTGCGTCGTCTTAGGGCGCGATTGGGGAAAAGCTGTGTCACAGACCTCGCGCGATGAAAACACCGCAATGGCGCGCGGCGGTGGATTTGTCCCAGCTTCTGGCGCCCGGAAGGACTTCGCGATAGAGGTCCTGACCGAAAAGGAGTCTTTGTCCATGCCCGCTATTGCCGCCCTGCGCGACTATCTGCTTTCCCGCCGTTCGGTCGGCATCGCGTTCCTGCGGGAGCCCGGGCCGACGCCGGCGGAGCTTGAGCAGATCCTCACCATCGCGACGCGCGTGCCCGACCATGGCAAGATCACGCCGTGGCGGCTGGTGGTGATCGAGGGCGAGGCGCGGCAGCAGGCGGGCGAGCGGCTGGCCGAGATCGCGGCGCGCAACAATCCGGGGCTGGATGAGGCAAGCCTCGACATCGAGCGCCAGCGCTTCCTGCCGGCGCCGCTGACGATCGGGGTGATCTCATCGCCGCAGGAGCATCCCAAGGTGCCCGAATTCGAGCAATTGCTCTCGGCGGGCAACGTGGCGTTCAACCTGTTGCACGCCGCCCATGCGCTGGGCTTTGGCGCATCCTGGGTGACCCGATGGTATGCCTTCGATGCGGAGGCGGGCGCCATGCTGGGCGCACGCGCCGGCGAGCGGTTCGTGGCGTTCGTGCATATCGGCACGCCGACCGTTGTCATCGAAGACCGGCCGCGGCCTAACCTGTCCGATGTGGTCAGCCGGTGGGCCGATCGATCTTAACGCCTTGGTTGCATTGGTTAACAGACTGTTAGCGTTTGCCGGGCACTAATCGGTAACCTGACAATTCTGCGAGTCGAGCCGTTCATGGGCGTTCAGCCAATTTCCGTCCCACAAAGCCTGGCCTATGTGCTGACGGCCGCGGGCGACCGGAACGGCGTGGACTTCGACTACCTGCTGCAGACCGCCATGCGCGAAAGCAGCCTCAATCCGCAGGCCAAGGCGCAGACGTCGTCGGCGGTGGGTCTGTTTCAGTTCCTCGAAAGCACCTGGCTGCAGGTGATGAAGGAAGAGGGACCGCGGCTGGGCTATGGCGATATCGCCAGCAATATCGAGCGCTCGTCGGACGGTGATTACTTCGTGCGCGACGCTGCCACCAAGGCGGACATCCTCAAGCTGCGCGAGGACCCGCAGATCGCCGCCGACCTCGCCGCTGCCTTCACCAAGAGCAATGGCGACTATCTGAACCAGCGGTTTGGCCGCATGCCGAGTGCGGGGGAGCTCTATATCGCGCATTTCCTCGGCGCGCAGGGGGCGGAGCGGATGTTTACCGCGGGCCTGCAGGATCCCGACCAGATCGCTGCCGACCTGTTTCCAAAGCAGGCCTCGGCCAACCGGGCGATCTTCTATTCCGATGGGCAGCCACGAACGATCCGCGAAGTGTACCGGGTGCTGGTATCCAAGCATGAAGCGGGCGACACCAATGCGCCGTTCGCCGCCCAGCAAATGGCGAGCCAGCCCGCCGTGCCGGAGTTGCCAGTCGTGCCGTCGCGCTTTTCGACGGAGAACATGTCGTTCACCGGCCTCTTCAAGAACGAGATCGACGATTTGCCGGCGACGGGTGATGCAGGCGGGGGAGCGTTTTTCACGCAGCTTTACGCGCGTTAGCAACCGCGGGGCCGGAGGCGCGTTTACCCGGCGATAATAGTGCGGCGAAACTCATGGGAATCGGCCCAGTTAATTAAAATGCGACAGGGTCGGCTGGGTGAAGGCTTAACGAAGTGAAGGTGTAACTGCTGACGTAACGGGCGAGGAACCCCGGACTTGCCCAAGGAGGCGAATATGCGTCGGACTACTGCCGTTCTGCATGCTCAGCGTCCCCTGCCGATTCCGCGCGGCTGGATCGTGCTCAGCGCCGCCTTGGCTGGCTGGGCATTCTTTGTGGGCCTCTCCGCTACTATCGCCCCACTCTTCAACTGGGTTCTGGCCGCCCTCTAGGCCAGCAAAGCCTCCCCTCCAAACATGGTGAACCGTTCCTTAAGCCTTGGGCCTTAGGGTGATTTCCGCGCTGTGCGGAGAGTGGAATGGTTGCGTATCAGGAGTTCGTGTCACTATCCCAATCGCCTGACAGCGAGGAACGGGGCAGCGCGGCACACCTTTCGGCGCTGGTCTATCTCAATCATGTCGGTCCCGCGGACGAACAGGCGGCGCTCTATGCGGCGCTGATCGGTTTCCTCGATGACCCTTCGGTCAAGGTGCGCGCCGCGCTGGCCTATGGCCTGCTGCATTCGAACGAAGCGCCACGCCCGATCATGCTGGCCCTGCTGCATGACAGCGCCATCATTGCCCGGGCCGTGCTGCAATATTCTCCTGTCCTGATCGATGCCGACCTGATGGGCCTGGTGAAGACGCTTGATGTGGCCATGCTCATTGCGGTGAGCCAGCGCACGAGCCTCAGCCCGCGGCTGGCAGCGGCGATCGTGGCGCGGGGCCATAGCGCCGTGACGCTGCGCCTGCTGCGCCGGCATGACGTGGCGCTGGACGATGACCTGCTGCTTGAGCTGGCAAAATCGCACGGCGATGACGCCGAAATGCGCGGCGCGCTGCTGGCGCGGAAGGATTTGCCGGCTGCGGCGCGCCTGCTGCTGGTGCAGAAGGTCACGGAAGCCTTGCGCGGGGCGCGGATTGTCAAGGGTGCTGTGGCCGAAGACCGGTTGAGCCGTATTCTGCGCGATAGCGGCGATACGGCGCTATCGGCCATCGGCGAGTGCGAGGCGGTTCGTGCCGGGGCGGCTGGCTATGTGTCCGAGCTAATCGTGAATGACGCGGTCAATACCAGGGTGCTGCTGCATGCCGTGGTGACCGGCCATGTGATGTTTTTCGCCGAGTGCCTGGCCGAGCTGGCCCAGGCGCCGCGGGGCAAGGTATTTGCCCTGCTCGAGAATGGCAGTCGGGCGGCGCTCAATGCGCTGCTGACCCGCTGCGGGCTGGGGGAGGGGGTACGCAACCTGCTCGCCCGGCTGGTGCTGCATGCCCGTGCCAGCGATCTCGCCGACGATGCGGCGGCACGGCATTATGTGGTGACGGCGCTCACCGAAGAACTGATCGCCGAGCATGGTGGCGTGATCCCCAGCGAGCTGGAAGAGGCTTTCGCCTATCTCAGCGAGCAGAACATCCTGCTCGCGCGCAAGGCGGCGCGTGGGGTGATGGCGGCCTTTGCCGCGGATGCAACGGTGCCGATGGCCCTGCCGCTGGCTGAAATGCGGCTGGCGCTGCCGGCGGCGTAGTCGGCCTAGAAGCGGAACTGTTCGCTGAGCACGCGTTCTTCGAGGCTCGTGCCGGGATCGAACAGCAGGGTGACCGCGTGGGTGCGGTCTTCCTTGACGGTGACTTCAAGCACGTTCTGGAATTCTACATTGTCAGCCACGGCACTGACCGGGCGCTTGCCCGCCTCGCGCGTGATGAAGCGGACTTCGGCCCGGTTGGACAATATCGCCCCACGCCAGCGGCGCGGACGGAACGGGGAAATCGGCGTCAGCGCCAGCAGCGGCGCTTCGATGGGCAGGATGGGGCCATGCGCGGACAGGTTGTAAGCGGTCGAGCCGGCCGGGGTCGATAGCAGTACGCCATCGCAGATCAGCTCATCCAGCCGCGTTTCGCCATCGACGATGATCTGGATCTTGGCCGCCTGATAGGTGGAGCGGAACAGCGAGACTTCATTGAGGGCGAGGGCCAATTGCGTCTGGCCGGCTGCATCCACGACTTCCATCGACAGCGGATAGATGCGGGTGGGTTGTACGGAGGCGAGGCGCTCGTCGAGATTGTCCTCGGAATAGGCGTTCATCATGAAGCCGACCGAGCCGAAATTCATGCCATAGACCGGCACGCCCATACGCATGACCCGGTGCAGGGTCTGCAGCATCAGGCCGTCGCCGCCCAGCGCGACTACGATATCGGCGGCCTCCATCGGGTGATCGCCATAGCGCGCACGCAGCTTCCGGGCGGCCGCGTCGGCCTCCGGCGTGCCGTTTGTCACAAAAGCGATTCGGGCGACGGGCTGGATGGACAAGGCAGGTCTCCGACCGGGTATTGCCGCCTGCCTAACACGCGACGGGCGAGGGTGCCAGCCGCCAGCGGCGGGGCCGGGCGGCGAGGAAGCATGGCATTTGATGCAAGCTTGAGCCGAATTGCCATGCCCAAATCAACGCCCTGCTGGACGAGGCCCGCTATCAGTGGGACCAGCCAGAAGCAGAATTCTGGCAATTGAATAAAATTGTACCGAATTTTCGAATTCGGCAGAAATCTGCTGCGCGCATCTTGCTGACATCAACTCAGGGGGTCACGGGTTCGAACCCTGTTGCCGGCACCAATTCTCAGCAGAACGGCTATTCGCGCTTCGGTGCGGCGGTGAACCTTTCGGCCGGGGTTATGCCCGGCCGAATTCGTCCTCGATGCGGATGATGTCGTCTTCGCCCAGATACGAGCCGGTCTGCACTTCGATCAGCTCGAGTTCGATCTTGCCGGGGTTGGCGAGGCGGTGGGTGCAGCCGAGCGGCAGGTAGATCGACTGGTTTTCGTTGAGCACGGTGATGGTGCCGTCCAGGGTAACTTCGGCGGTGCCGCGAACGATGACCCAGTGTTCGGCGCGATGGTAGTGCCGCTGCAGGCTCAGCTTCTTGCCCGGCTTGACGAACAGGCGTTTGACCTGGAAGCGCTCGCCATTGAGCACCGACGAGTAGCCGCCCCATGGCCGGTAGGCCGTGCGGTGGATTTCGGTCAGGCCGGCGGTGTCCTTGCCGGCGCGCAGGGTCTTGACCATCTGGCCGACCGTCTGCGCCTCGGAGAGGCGGCCGACATAAATGGCGTCATTGGTGGCAATGACCGCGACATCGTCGAGGCCATTCACCGCCACATGGGCATGATCGCTGATGACGAGCGAATTCTTTACGTCATCGAGGGTCACCGGACCCTGGACGAAGTTCTCGGCAGCGTCGCGGCCGGCGTTCTTCCAAATCGCGTCCCAGCTGCCCAGGTCGGACCAGCCAAAGTTCACCGCGACAACGGCGGCCTTGGCGGTCTTTTCGAAGATGGCGTAGTCGACCGAGATATTGGGAGCCGTAGCGAATGCGGCCTGATCGAGCCGGATGAAATCGAGATCAGCCACGGCGCGCTCGACCGAAAGGCGAGCTGCTGCAAGGGTCTGGGGCGCCAGCGCTTCGCATTCCCGCTGGAACGCGGCAGCGCCGATCATGAACATTCCAGAGTTCCAGAAATACCCCCCCTCGGCCAGCATCTGGGCGGCGCGCTCGGCGTCGGGCTTCTCGACGAAGCGTCCCACAGGACGAACGCCATTGCCCACCGTAGCATCGGCCTTGATATAGCCGAAGGCGGTTTCTGCATGGGTGGGCATGATGCCGAACGTGACCAGTTGCCCGGCAGCGGCGGCGCTGGCGGCCTCGTCGACGGCGGCCCAATAGCCCTGGTCTACCGCGACATCATGATCGGAAGGCAGCACCTGCAGCACGACGTCGGCGCCAAAGCGCTCGCTGGCGAAGGCGGCGGCGGCGGCGATGGCGACAGCCGTGTTCCGTGCGACCGGCTCCAGCAGAATGCCGGCCAGCGCGATGCCGAGCTCGGCCGCCTGCTCGGCGACGATGAAGCGATAGTCGGCATTGGTGACGACGATTGCCGGCGCATAGCGCTCAGCATCGGTCACGCGCTGCAGGGCGTTCTGGAACAGGCTCGTCGAACCGGTCAGGGGCAGAAACTGCTTGGGTCGCGCGGCGCGGGACATCGGCCATAGCCGTGTTCCCTGACCGCCAGCGAGGATAACCGGTACGATGGTCTTGGTCATAACGAAGGCCCTGTTTGAATTTCCGGATGTATAGGCGAGGCGAGGGGCGATGGATACTGTGCCCGGCAAGAGCATCGCCACCCACTATTGTGGTGGTTAATCGTGCGGGTCGAGCTTCATACGGAAACGGGCCGCTGCACTATAGCCGTTGTCGTTTATCTGCCATGCGCGCGCCAAGTCCAGAGTGGTCCTTGTCGACACGTCGCTGTCATGCAGCCCCGGTTTTTCGTCGGCTCGGCAGTCGCCTCGAAACTTTTTTTCCGCACAACGGCCCAGACGCGCATTTTCAGCCGCCCTGCAATTGGCTTGGCGCGAGCGCCTTGGCTGCAAGCGGGGCAACGGCAGACAAATATGCCCGAGGTCTTGTATCGGAGGCCTCTGCGGCCCTTTTGGGACTTGATGGGAAGGGTATCGCAGCCTTACTGACGAGCGTCAAAGGGTGCATATTGCCTGTGCCGGCGGAGTATCGATCGAGTGACCAAGAGTTCGTTGACGCATCTGCAGAGCCTCGAAGCCGAGAGCATCGAGATTTTGCGCGAGGTTGCCGCCAGCTTCGAACGTCCGGTTATGATGTATTCGATCGGCAAGGATTCGAGCGTCCTGCTGCATCTGGCGCGCAAGGCCTTCTATCCGAGCAAGATTCCGTTTCCGCTGCTGCATGTGAACACGACCTGGAAGTTCCGGGAGATGATCGCTTTCCGCGACAGCATGGCGGAGAAGTATGGCTTCGACCTGATCAACCACACCAACCCGGACGGGTTGCGCGATGGCATCAACCCGTTCGATCATGGCTCGTCGCGTTTCACCGACATCATGAAGACCCAGGCCTTGCGCCAGGCGCTCAATGCCGGGCGCTATGATGCGGCCATTGGCGGGGCGCGGCGCGACGAGGAGAAGTCGCGCGCCAAGGAGCGCATCTTTTCGCACCGCAATGCCAGCCACGCCTGGGACCCCAAGAACCAGCGGCCCGAGCTTTGGCGCGTCTTCAACACCAGGCTCAATCCGGGCGAGAGCATGCGGGTGTTCCCCATCTCGAACTGGACCGAGCTGGACGTCTGGACCTACATCTATTCCGAAGGCATCGAGCTGCCCTCGCTCTATTTCGCCAAGTCCCGCCCGGTGGTGGATCGCTCCGGCACCCTGATCATGGTGGACGATGATCGCTTCCGGCTCGAAGCGGGTGAGAAGCCGCGCCAGGAAGTCGTGCGCTTCCGCACCCTGGGCGATTACCCGCTGACCGGGGCGATCCGTTCGACCGCCGCAACCCTGCCGGAAATCATCATGGAAATGCAGGCCAGCCGCACTTCGGAGCGGGAAGGCCGGTTGATCGACAGCGACAGCGTCGGCTCCATGGAGAAGAAGAAGCAGGAAGGTTATTTCTGATGAGCCTGCCGATGACCGCCTCCCCCGATACCGATATTGAGCTCTGGCTCGCCCAGCAGACCGAGAAGTCGCTGCTGCGCTTTCTGACCTGCGGCAGCGTCGACGACGGCAAATCCACACTGATCGGCCGGTTGCTCTATGACAGCCAGTTGATCCTCGATGACCAGCTGGCGAGCCTCAAGAAGGAAAGCCGTAACCGCACCACCGGCGACGAAGGCATCGACTTTTCGCTGCTGGTCGACGGCCTGACCGCCGAGCGCGAGCAGGGCATCACGATCGACGTGGCCTATCGGTTCTTTTCCACCGACAAGCGCAAGTTCATCGTCGCCGACACACCGGGGCACGAGCAGTATACCCGCAACATGGCGACCGGCGCGTCTAACGCCGATCTGGCGCTGGTACTGATCGACGCGCGTAAGGGGGTGCTTACCCAGACGCGCCGCCACAGCTTCATCCTGTCGCTGATCGGGGTGAAACACGTCGTACTGGTCGTCAATAAGATCGACCTGGTCGATTACGATCAGGCCGTGTTCGACCGCATTGTGGCCGAATACCGGGCCTTTGCCGAGCCGCTAGGCTTCAAGACGCTGGCCGCCGTGCCCGTTTCCGCCCTGCGCGGCGACAATATCCTGGCCCAGAGCCCGAAGACGCCCTGGTATACCGGCACGGCGCTGGTGCCCTATCTCGAGACCATCGCGGTGACCGAGGACCGCACGGCCGAGAAGTTCCGCTTTGCCGTTCAGTGGGTGAACCGGCCCGACCTCGATTTCCGCGGGTTTTCCGGCACGGTGGCGTCGGGCTCGATCGCGGTTGGCGATGATGTGCTGATCGCGTCGTCGCGCAAGCCTGCCGTCATCAAGCGTATCGTCACCATGGATGGCGATCTGCAACAGGCGGTGGCGGGGCAGGCGGTGACGCTGCTGGTCGACCGCGAGGTCGATATTTCCCGCGGTGACGTGCTGACTCGGCCCGGCGAAACGCCGGACTATTCCAACCAATTCCAGGCGCGCGTGATCTGGATGAGCGAAGAACCGGCCTTTCCGGGCCGTTCTTACCTCCTCAAGGTCGGTGCGCAGCTAGTGCCGGCGACGATTACCGATCTCAAGTTCCGCACCAACGTCAATACGTTGGAGCAGACTGCTGCGACCAAGGTTGATCTCAACGAAGTCGCCACCGTCACCATCGCCACCGACAAGCCGATCGCGTTCGATCCCTATTCGACTAACGCGCTGACAGGTGGCTTCATCCTCGTCGACCGGCTGTCCAATGCGACGCTGGGTGCCGGCACGATCGAGTACGGCCTGCGCCGGGCGCAGAATCTGAGCTACCAGTCGTTCGACGTGAACCGCGACGTGCGTGCGCAGATGAAGGGCCAGAAGTCCTCGATCATCTGGTTCACCGGCCTCTCCGGCTCGGGCAAGTCGGCGGTTGCCAACCTGCTCGAGAAGCGGCTCACTGCCGAAGGGCGCCATGCCTATATCCTCGACGGCGACAATGTCCGGCACGGCCTCAACAAGGATCTCGGTTTCACCGAAGCGGCGCGAGTCGAGAATATCCGGCGCGTGGCCGAAGTCGCCCGGCTCATGGCCGATGCGGGCTTGATCGTGCTGGTCTCGTTCATCTCGCCCTTCGAAAAGGAACGCCGCCTGGCGCGCGAAATCGCCGGCGATGTGGACTTTGCCGAGGTCTATGTCGATACGCCGCTCGCGGTCTGCGAAGCGCGCGATCCCAAGGGGCTCTACAAGCGTGCCCGCGCCGGCGAGATCAAGAACTTCACCGGCATCGATTCTCCCTTCGAGCCGCCGACCAGCGCGGACCTGGTCCTGCATGGGGCCGAGGAAGAGCCGACCGCGCTTGCCGACAAGCTGCATGACTGGCTGAAGTTCTAAGACCAGACCCGATTGAGACCTGGAGTGCGAGACCTATCGCGCTCCGGGCAGTCCGGCGAAGTCGTCCTGGTCGATCTCGTTGAGGGTCTTCATGAGCAGCCCCTTGAAGATGGGCTCCTTTTCGTCGCGATGCGCGACCACCTCGGGCATGCCATTGATGCGGCAGACGAGGGCGCTGGCCAGTGCCGCCTTGATTTCGGCCTGCATCAGCGCGAAAGCGCGGGCGCCTGGGCCGACGATGAGGATATGCGACGGGTCGAACACCGCCATCATCCGGCTGAGCCCGAAGCCGACGGCGCGACCAGCCAGATTGAAAGCGTGGGTGGCGGTGCGGTCTCCCGATTCGGCGCGGGCGATCAGGCCGTCATATTCCTGTTGCGGCACGGCAGGGGCGGGGTTGGCCGTTTCGGGCACGGAATAGGCGGTGCGTAGCACGCCGTAGTCCGCCGCATAGGCCTCGATGCAGCCCCGCATGCCGCAGCGGCAGAGGGCGCCGTTGGGCTGATGGTTCATATGGCCGAATTCGGTGGCGCCTTCGTCACCGCGCCCCATGATCTGGCCGCGGAAGGTCATGCCCATAGCCACGGTCGAGCCGACGAAGACCGTCGCCACACTGGCGTCGTGCAAAGCTGGATCGAGCCAGCGCGCGCCCTCGGCCAGCAATCGCCCGCGCTTGTGCAGGGCCACCGGTACAGCGAAGGCGGCGGCCAGTTCCTGGGCGAAGGGGCAATTGGCGAGGTGGGCGATGGGCGACCATTTGAGGCTGTGGCCGTCGCGGTCGAGAATGCCCTGCACCGATATGGCCACCCGGCGCAGCACCGCCGCCTCGGACGGATTGCGCGCCTTGAGCTGCTGCAGGCGCTGCGCAAAGAAGACCGCAGGCGGCGTGTCAGTGAATGTCGCGGGCGTCACCGGCGTCTCGATGCGGTCGACCAGCACGCCGCCATAGTCGACCAGGGACAGACGCGAGCGATTGACGTCGACCTCGAACAAAGCGGCCGAGCCGACATGACGGTTGAAGCCGACCAGGGTTGCGGGACGCCCGCGGCCGCGGGCGTCGGATTTCTCGCCCGGCTCGAGTTCGGCGATGATCTGTTGCTCGATGAGATCGTGGGTGATGGCGGTGATGCTGGCATGGCTCAGGCCGGTGCCGGCCGCCAGCGCGGTGCGCGACAACGAGCCCTGAACACGCAGGGCGCCAAGCACCAGACCCCGGTTCTGTCGCCGGACGCTGTCGCTATCGCTGACGTTCCGCGCCAACCACTCACTCCTCACTCCGGACGCAACACACCATTCCTCCGCGATAATCGCAATCGCTATTTATTTCGGGCTTCGAAATTGAAGTTGACTCGTCTGACCGCAGCGTGGCACATCTTTTTTCGAGCAGTGAAAATAATGCTCAGGGCGCTGGTGGAGGCTGCCCGCTGGGGCGAAGCCACCGGCACGAATGCGGGTAGGGGACTGCCCGCTAGGGAGGACAGACATGAACAAGTTTCTAGCGGTCTTGCTGTGCACGACCGTCATCACCGGCACGGCCGGCATTTCGACCTATGCGCAGGACGGCGTGGTCGTCGGCGTTTCCTGGAACAACTTCCAGGAAGAGCGCTGGAAGACCGACGAAGCCGCCATCAAGGCTGTTCTCGAAGCCGCTGGCGCGACCTACATCTCGGCTGACGCCCAGTCGTCGGCTTCCAAGCAGCTTACGGACATCGAAAGCCTGATTGCCCAGGGTGCGGACGCGATCATCGTGCTCGCCCAGGACAGCGAAGCTGTCGGTCCCGCCGTTGCTGCGGCCGTGGCCGAAGGCATTCCGGTGGTCGGCTATGACCGCCTGATCGAAAATCCGGATGCCTTCTACCTGACCTTCGACAACAAGGAAGTGGGTCGTCTCCAGGCCGCCGGCGTCGCTGCCGTCCAGCCGGAAGGCAACTACGTCTTCATCAAGGGCAACAGTGCCGATCCCAACGCGGACTTCCTCTTCGAAGGCCAGATGGAAGTGCTGCAGGCCGGTATCGACGCGGGCAAAATCGTCAATGTTGGCGAAGCCTATACCGACAACTGGAACCCGGAAGTCGCCCAGGCGAACATGGAGCAGTTCCTGACCGCCAATAACAACGAAGTCGACGCTGTCGTCGCTTCGAACGACGGTACTGCCGGTGGCGCTATCGCCGCTCTGGCTGCACAGGGTCTGGCCGGCGCTGTGCCGGTTTCGGGTCAGGACGGCGACCATGCCGCCCTCAACCGCATCGCGCTCGGCACCCAGACCGTTTCGGTCTGGAAGGACGCTCGCGAACTCGGCAAGAAGGCCGCTGAAGTGGCGCTCGAACTGGCTGGCGGCACCGCTCTTGATGCCGTCACCGGCGTCGTGCCCTTCGCCGGTGGCCCGAAGGGCGTTCAGATGAACGCCTTCTTCATCGCCCCCGTCGCCATCACCAAGGACAACCTCAACGTCGTCATCGACGCCGGCTGGGTTGCCAAGGACGTGGTCTGCGCCGGCGTCGCCGCTGGTTCGGTTGCTGCGTGTAACTGAGACGCAAACATAATATCCTGACGAAGTACGGTGCCGCGGCGTTCGCGCTGCGGCATCGTCGTGACAGGACCGCGCCGCCGGTTGGTGGCGCAGCCCAGCGGGGAGAGACACTTTGGCAGAACAGCACGCCATTCCGACCAACATTCATCCGAGCCGGTTCGTGCAGAATCCGCTGCAACGCTTCCTGATGGCGACCGAACTCGATACGCGCCTGTTGGGCATGATCGGCGCCCTGGCCATCATCTGGATCGGCTTCAACATTTTCTCGGGCGGCCTGTTCCTGACCCCCCGCAATCTCTGGAACCTGTCGGTGCAGACCGCCTCGGTGGCCGTGATGGTCACCGGCATGGTGCTGATCATCGTCACCCGCAATATCGACCTGTCGGTCGGCTCCATCCTGGGCCTGGTCGGCATGGTGATGGGCGTGATGCAGACCGACATCCTCCCGACGCAACTGGGCCTCGGGCTCGGCAATCCGCTGATCTGGGTGCTGTCGCTGGTCGCCGGCCTGATCGTGGGTGTCGGCATTGGTGCGCTGCAGGGCGTCATCATCGCCTATCTGCGCGTGCCGGCCTTTATCGTGACGCTGGGCGGCTACCTGGTGTGGCGTGGGGCGGCCTGGTGGGTCACCATGGGCCGCACCGTGGCGCCGATGGATCCGACATTCCAGCTCATGGGCGGTGGTCCTGCCGGTTCGGTCGGCCAGCTCTGGAGCTGGGTCGTCGCTGTCATCGCCTGCGCCGCTATCCTCATCGGTCTCTATTGGGGCCGCCGGCAGCGCCGTCGCTTCAATTTCCCGCTGCGCCCCGTCTGGGCCGAGGCGGCGCTCGGCGCCATCGGCTGCGGTCTCACCATTGCTGCGGTATGGGTAGCCAACGCCTATCCCTGGCCGCGCCGTATCGCCGAAACCTATGCTGAAACCAACGGCATCACGGTGCCCGAGGGCGGCCTTTTCATCTCGCATGGCATTGCCGTGCCGGTGCTGATCGCGCTCGGCGTTGGCGTCGTCATGACGTTCATCGCCACCCGCACCCGCTTTGGCCGGTATGTCTTTGCCATGGGCGGCAATCCCGAGGCGGCGGAACTGGCCGGCATCAATACCCGCTGGGTCACGGTCAAAATCTTCATGCTGATGGGCGCGCTCTGCGCCATCGCTGCAGCAATCTCCACCGCCCGCCTCAACGCAGCGACCAATGCGCTGGGCACGCTCGACGAGCTCTACGTCATCGCCGCGGCGGTGATCGGCGGCACGTCGCTGGCCGGTGGCGTCGGCACCATTGCCGGGGCGCTGCTGGGCGCGCTGGTCATGCAATCACTGCAGTCGGGCATGGTGCTGATGGGGCTCGACAGCCCGCTTCAGTCCATCGTGGTCGGCGCCGTTCTCGTTTTCGCGGTGTGGCTCGACACGCTCTACCGCCGCAACAAACACTAGGGAGTCCTTGTCATGCTGGACACCAGAACGCCTCTCGTCGAGATGAACGACATCTCGATCTCCTTCGGCGGTATCCGGGCTGTGGATCGTGCCTCGATCGATCTCTATCCCGGTGAAGTCGTGGGCCTGCTTGGCCACAATGGCGCGGGCAAGTCGACGCTGATCAAGATCCTCTCGGGCGCCTACAAGCGCGATGCCGGCTCGATCCGCATCAATGGCGAGGACGCGGCGATCAACAACCCGCGCGATGCCAAGGGCTATGGCATCGAGACCATCTACCAGCAGCTTGCCGTGGCCGACAATGTCGACGCCGCCGCCAACCTGTTCCTGGGCCGCGAGATCACGACGCCCATCGGTACGCTCGACGATGCCGCGATGGAATCGAAGGCCCGTGAGGTGATGGGCCGGCTCAATCCCAACTTCCGGCGCTTCAAGGAGCCGGTGAAGGCCCTGTCGGGCGGCCAGCGCCAATCGGTCGCCATCGCCCGCGCCATCCTCTTCAATGCGCGCATCCTGATCATGGACGAGCCTACGGCGGCACTCGGCCCGCAGGAAACGGCGCAGGTGGGCGATCTCATCAAGCAGCTCAAATCCGATGGCATTGGCATTTTCCTCATCAGCCACGACATCCACGACGTGTTCGACCTTGCCGATCGCGTAGTGGTGATGAAGAACGGCCAGGTGGTGGGCAGCGCCCGCACCGAGGACGTCACCAAGGATGAAGTGCTGGGCATGATCATCCTGGGGAAGGTGCCGTCTGGCGCGACCCCCGGACCTGGCGCCATTGCCGGCTAAGGGCGTTGCGCGCGCCGTGCCCCACCATTAGGCTCGGCGCGGGGACGGCATGGCAACTCGGCACAAGCGGACGGCAAGACAGACGAGCAAGCGCGAGGCCCTCGGCCGGCGCATTGCCACGATGCGGCTGCCCAGGCATGCCGCATTCTATATCGGGCTATCGGGCGGGGTGGTGGCATTCCTCGTCACGCTCTGGCTGCGTCCGGCCTTTGCCGTGCCGCTGGGCGCCATCACCACCTTCGTGATTTATCTCGGGCTGGTGGCGCTGATGCTGCCCGTGCTGACGCCGGATTTCCTGCGCTCCCGGGCCGACGAGGCCGATACGCCCACGATGCTGATCTTCGCGGCCGTGCTCGGCATTGTGGGCGTCTGCTGTGTCACCCTCTTCATGGTGCTCAACGGCCGGCAGGAAGGGCCGCTGCTCGAGGAAATACTGCTGAGCGTAGCCTCGGTGCTGCTGGGCTGGTTCACCGTCCAGACCATGGCGGCGCTGCACTACGCCTACGAGTATTACGAATCGGCCGATGGTGGCGCCACGGCCGGCGGGCTGGATTTTCCCGAAGGCGATAGCCCCGACGGGCTGGCCTTTGTCTATTTCGCCTATGTGATCGGCACGGCCTTTGCGGTGTCCGACATTCGTGTCACCTCCAACAAGATGCGCAAGATCGTCCTGGTGCATTCCACCTTCGCCTATTTCTTCAACACCTTGATCGTGGCGGCCACGGTCAATGTCGCGGTGGCGGTGGGCGCGTAGCGGTTGCCCCGCGAGCGGTCCGCGTGCCACACCTTGGCCAAAGACCGTTCGAGGAGAATCCCCATGAAGACCCGCGCCGCTGTTGCTTTCCAATCCGGCAAGCCGCTCGAGATCGTCGAGGTGGACCTCGATGGCCCCAAGGCTGGCGAGGTGATGATCGAAATCAAGGCGACGGGCATCTGCCACACCGATGATTTCACCCTGTCAGGAGCCGATCCCGAAGGACTATTCCCGGCCATTCTCGGGCACGAAGGCGCCGGCGTCGTCGTCGATGTCGGCCCCGGGGTGACCAGCCTCAAGAAGGGTGACCACGTCATCCCGCTCTACACACCCGAATGCCGCGAATGCTATTCCTGCCGCTCGGGCAAGACCAATCTCTGCACCGCCATCCGGGCCACGCAGGGACAGGGGCTGATGCCCGACGGGACGTCGCGCTTCTCCTTCGAGGGCAAGCCGATCCATCACTATATGGGCTGCTCGACCTTCTCCAACTTTACCGTGCTGCCCGAAATCGCGGTGGCGAAAATCGACGCGTCGGCGGCCTTCGACAAAGTCTGCTATGTCGGCTGCGGCGTCACGACAGGCATCGGCGCCGTGATCAACACAGCCAAGGTGGAGATCGGCGCGACCGCGGTCGTCTTTGGGCTCGGCGGCATCGGCCTCAACGTGATCCAGGGCCTGCGGCTGGCGGGCGCCGACATGATCATCGGTGTTGATCTCAACAATGCCAAGAAGGCCTGGGGCGAGCGTTTCGGCATGACGCATTTCGTCAACCCGACCGAGATCGAGGGCGATGTCGTTCCCTATCTGGTCAATCTCACCAAGCGTCGCGGCGACCTGATCGGCGGCGCCGACTACACGTTCGACTGCACCGGTAACACGCAGGTTATGCGTCAGGCGCTCGAATGCAGCCATCGCGGCTGGGGCAAGTCAGTGGTCATCGGCGTGGCCGGAGCCGGCAAGGAAATCTCTACGCGCCCGTTCCAGCTCGTCACCGGCCGGACCTGGATGGGCACCGCCTTCGGCGGCGCCAAGGGCCGCACCGACGTGCCCAAGATCGTCGACTGGTATCTCGACGGCAAGATCGAGATCGACCCGATGATCACCCACACGCTGCGCCTCGAAGACATCAACAAGGGCTTCGACATGATGCATTCGGGCGAAAGCATCCGCAGCGTGGTCGTGTACTGATCGACCGACGTGCGCCGTCCCCCGCGCTCATCCGGCGCGGGGGACGGCTCTATTGTCCGCCCACGATGTGCGCTGCGCCCAAGATCGATAGCTGGACCGGTGCATCGAGCAGGGGCGCGTGGGTTGCCGCGACTTCGAACTCCAGCGCCGTCGGCGTCCCGTCGTAGTCACGCTCCAGGCGAATGCGGGTCGCCGGCCCGACATTGACCAGCGATGTCGTAGTCCAAATGGGACCGGATGACGCGTCGGCGGGCGTGATCTGAATCTGCTCCGGCCGCAGCATGATCGCGGCACTCGTTGTCCCGGCATTGCTATGCACGGGGATCGAGCCCAGCACGCAATCGGCGATGCCGTTGGCAATATCGGCCTCGACGATGATGGCGGAGCCCAGGAACGTGGCGGTCATGGCATCGACCGGCGACAGGTAAAGGTCGCGGGGATGGCCGGCCTGCACCAGGCGACCCTGCCGCAGTACTACCAACTGGTCGGCAAAGCTCATGGCCTCTTCGCGGTCATGTGTCACCAGCAGGGTGGCGACGCCGGCATCGGCCAGGATCTGCGCCGTTGCCTGGCGTAACTGTTCGCGCAGGCCGGTATCGAGCGCCGAGAATGGCTCGTCGAGCAGCATCAGCCGCGGCCGCCGGGCCAGAGCACGGGCCAAGGCCACACGCTGCTGCTGGCCGCCCGAAAGCTGGTGCGGCTGCCGGTCGGCCATACCGCGATCGAGCTCGACCATATCCATCAGCTTGAGCGCGCGCGCCTGGCCATCGCTTTGGTCGCGGATGCCGAAGCGGATGTTTTCGACAACGCTGAGATGGGGAAACAGCGCCCCTTCCTGCATGACGAGGCCGATATTGCGGTTATGCGCCGGAACCCCGGCACTGGCATTGGCGATGACCTGGTCGGCGAGGCGGATTTCGCCGCTATCGGGCGCCTCGAAACCAGCAATGAGCCGCAACAGCGTGGTCTTGCCCGAGCCCGAGGGGCCAACGACGGCGGTGCGCGAGCCCGGCGCGATGGTGAGATCGAGATCGGCGAGCGCGACGGTGCCGCCGAAGCTTTTGCTCAGACCGCTGACGGTAAGGACGCTCATCGGCCCGTGGCTCCCATGGCCTGGCGATGCAGGATCACACAGAGCGGAATGGAGAGGATCACCATGGCCAAGGCGAAGGGGGCGGCGCCCATATGGTCGAATTCTCCGGTATGCGCCCAGAACTGGGTCGCGAGGGTGTCGGTGCCGATGGGGCTGAGCATCAGTGTTGCGGTGAGCTCGGTGGTGATGCCCATGGCCACCAGCGCCATGCCGGCGGCAATGCCGGGCGCGGCAAGGCGCAGCGTCGTGCCGATGGCTGCGTGCAGCGGCCGGTGGCCGAGCGCGATGGCGGCGTTCTGCAATTCCACGGGCACCTGGGCCAGGCTGGCGCGCACCGAAACGATGGCGCGGGGCAGGAAGAGCAGGACATAGGCTACAAGCATGGTGGCGACGGTCTGATAGAGCGGCAGGGCGACGCGGACGGTGATTGCCACGAGGGCCAGCGCCACGATGACGCCCGGCAGCGCGCCGACATGGAAGTGAATGTTCTCGAGCCAGCGCTGCAACGGCCCCGGCGTCCGCGCTGCCATCCAGGCGACGGGCAGCGCAAAAAGGCAGACGCAGGCGGCGCCGAGCAGCGCGTAATAGGCCGTCTGCCCGGCCGCCGCTGCCAGCGCCGGCAGGTTCCAGGCGTCCGGCCCACCAATCAGCAGCCAGCGCAGCAGCGTCACTACCGGCAGACCGACAGCGAGCGCGGTGACAAGCGCCGGCAGCGCCATCCAGATCGGCCACGACCGACCGAGCTTGGCCAGCGGCGCCGTGCGCGCCGCGCCGCTGCCGATGCGGGCGTAGCGCCGGTCGCCCCGCAGCCAGCCTTCGAGCGCCAATAGGCCAAGCGCCAGCGCCACCAGCACGATGCCCATGAGGTTGGCTGCCGGCCCGTCATAAACGGCCTGAAACTGGGCGACGATGGCGACGGTCAGCGTGTCGTAGCGGATGAGCACGTAGAGCCCGTATTCGGACAGCAGATGCAGCGCGATCAACAGCGCGCCGCCGGATATGGCGAGGCGCAGTTGCGGCAGCACTACCTTGAGGAAAACCATGACGGGTGGATTGCCCAGCGTGGCGGCCACGTCTTCCATGGCGGGGTCGAGGCGACGCAACTGCGCGATGACGGGCAGGTAGACCAGCGGAAAATAGGCCAGCACCGATACCAGCACCGCCGGCCCCAGCCCGCGGAGGATCGGGATCGTGCCGTCCCAGGCATAGGCCTGGACGAAAGCGGGGATGGCGAGCGGCGCCACGGCCAGCCAGCGCCAGAGCGCGCGCATGGGCAGGTCGCTGCGCTCAGTGAGCCATGCCAAAGTCAGCGCGAGGCCAACGCAAAGCGGCAAAGCCAGCGCTTCGAGCAGCAACGTATTCATCAGCAATTCGCCGATGCGCGGCCGGAAAATCAGCGCGCTCGCGGTTTCCCAGCCCGACAGCACCAGCACCACCAGCACAAAGCCGAGCGGCACCAGCGCCAGCGCCGCCACCGCGATCGCGGCGGCGACCAGCAGCGGATGCGCCCCGCGGCGGCGATGCCGTGCGAGGCGCATGGGGGCAGTGTCGCCAGCGAGGGCGGGCAGCGCGATGCTCATGAGCGGCTAGATCACCCCGGCCGCGGTCATCAACTGCACCACTTCCTGGGCGTTGAGCAGGGAGGGATCGATCTTGGGATTGTCGATGCTCGAAAGCGGCGGCAAAGCCGGGTTGGGCTCGATGCCGCTGCCGATGGCATATTCATAGCTGTGTCCGTCGCGCAGGATGGCTTGGCCCTCGGGGCCGGTGACGAAGGCGATGAAGGCCTGCGCCGCCTCGGGATTGTCCGACGCCTTCAGCACGCCGCCGCCCGAAACCGAGACAAAGGCGCCCGGATCCTGGTTGGCGAAATAGTGCGCGGCCAGCTTGTCCGAGCTCTCGCCCGTGCCGGCCTGATCGCCGAAATAGTAGTAGTTGTAGATCAGCGCGCCGGCGACTTCGCCGACATTGGCGCCGCGCATGGCTTCGAAATTGCCGCGATAGGGCAGGGCGTTGTTCTTGAGGCCGACCAGCCAATTGGCGGTTTCCTCGCTGCCGCGCAGCTCGAGCAAAGCCGAGACGATGGCCTGGAAATCGGCCCCGGCCGGCGCGGCGCCCCAGCGGCCCTGCCATTCGGGCTTGGCGAGGTCGAGCATGGAGACGGGCAGGTCGGCCTCGTCGAGCAGCTCGGTATTGTAGACAAAGAGCGTGGTGCGCGCGGCGATGCCGGTCCACAATCCGCTAGCGGGGCGGAACTCCTCGGGGATCTGCGCCAGCGTTTCGGGCGCCAGCGGCGAGAACAGGTCCGCGTCCTCGACCATCATCATGGCCGGCGAATTCTCGGTCAGGAACACATCGGCCGGGGAGTTGAGCCCCTCCTGCACGATCTGGTTGGCCATGAGCACGTCGGTGCCCTTGCGGATGGCCACCGGAATGCCGGTCTTGGCGGTGAAGCCGTCGGCCCATTCCTGCGTCAGCGCCTGGTGCTGCGACGTATAGACGGTGAGCCCGGCATCCTGCGCCAGTGCAGGCGCGGTGGTGAGCGCCAGGGCCAGGCCGAGGGCAGAAACGAGATGCTTGGTCATGGCCATATCCTTACGAGTCGACCCACAGGCGCTTGAGATTGGCGCTGGTCTTGTTGATGAGGTCGAATTCTTCCGTCTTGCCGTCGCGCTCGAACATGGCGCGGGCGACGCGGTCGAGATCGAACAGGATTTCGCGTTCGTCGGCCCGGCGCACCAGGCTCTGCGCCCAGGTCACCGCCACTTCGCGGAGGCCACGGGTCACCGGCTCGACCCGGTGCAGCATGGTGGTGGGATAAGCGATGGCGGAGCCGGCGGCAAGCTTGTAGACGGCCTCCCCCCCAGTCGTCTCCATCACCAGCTCGCCCCCGCCATAATCGTCCGGCTCCGAGAGGAAGATCGTCACCGATACGTCGGCCCGCATGTGGTCGGGACCCATCAGGGGGTTATCCATGTGCGTGCCAAACTGCATGCCGGGCTCATAGCGGGCAAAGAGCGGCGGCGCAAACCGGCGCGGCAATACGGCTGTCGAAAACACCGGGTTGCCCTTGAGCGTGGCGATGACCTTGTCCTGGGCGGCGGCGAGCGCTGGCCCGGCACCCAGTTGCTCATTGTGCTTGACCAGCCGTGATGCCCACCCGGAGCTCAGCACGCCATCGACGAAGACGCCGCTGGCGATTGTGCTGCGCAAATCCGCCAGCGCTTCGCGGTCGAGCACGTCAGCAATGCACAGGATCATGCGGGAAAATCTCCCGACGGGCAGCCGTCGATATGTAGTTGACACTTTTGATCAGGTTATCTACCCGTTGCGACCTCGGCCCGCAAGCCGCATCGAAAGTTAGTTCGGGAGGCTTCCGTGGAGCGTCGCACGCGGATTTGGGTCGGTCTTGGCACCGCATTGCTGGTGGGTAGCACCGGGGGCAATGGCGTGGTGCTGGCACGGCAGAACCCGGGCTTTGAAACCGAAGCCAAACCATCGACGGCTCACCAGGCCAACCGTCCGCGCACCTTGGTCGCGCAGGCAGAAGCCGCCGGCGAAGGCGGCCCGGGCGAGGGCGGTGGCACTGTCCTTGGCACCATCACGGAGTTTCGCCTCTCCACCAACGATGCGAACGCCTTTGCCTATGACGCCGCGAGCCAGGTCTCGGCCTATGCCGGATTGGTTTCCGACGCCTACGCATCCGCTCACGCCGCAGCGACCACCCTGCGCGACGCGGTCGACGCTCTCAAGGCGGCGCCGTCCGAGGATACGCTGACCGCGGCCCGCGACGCCTGGCTCGCTGCTCGCACGGCTTATCTCCATACCGAAGCCTTCCAGTTCTATGCCGGCCCGGTCGACGGCGTCGGCGGCCCGCTGCCGCGTCTCAATGGCTGGCCGGTCGACCCTGACGTGATCGATGGCCTCATTGCCGACGAAGCGCAGTCGCTTAATTTCCGCGCCATCGCCCGGCTCAACACCATCGAGCCGACGGTGAAATACACCACGGGCCTCCATGTCATCGAATATCTGCTCTGGGGCGCCGATGGCAGCCTCGCCGCCGATACACTGGTCGGCGCCACGCGCCATCTCGACTACCTCGATGCGGTGGCGCAATTGCTGGTCAATGACCTCGGCGTCGTGATTGCCGCCTGGCAGCCCGATGTCGACAACAATTACCGCGCTTCGGTCGAAACGATGGACCAGCGCAATGCGCTGGGCCGTGCCTTCAACGGCATGACAGTGCTGCTGGGCTACGAAGTTCCGCTGCGCCGCATCGGCGCCGGGCTGTTCCCCGCCAACCAGAACTTCCAGCCCTCGCCCTTCAGCCACAGCTCGGAGGCCGACAACGCGGCCTCGTTCGAGGGGGCAAAGCAGGTCTATTTCGGCACCGGGCTCGATGCCCTGGTCGAGGAAACCGATGCCGATCTGGCTGCCAAGCTCGAGGCCGGCTTCGAGCGCGCCGCAACCGCTATCGCCGCGATGGGTGCGCCCTATGAGCGGTTCCTGGCCCCGGCCAGCGGCACGCCGGAACGCGCTACGGCTGAAGAGGCCGTTCGCGCCCTAACCGATCTCGCCCGAGACCTCCGCCAGGCTGGCAACAGCCTGGGCGTGCTGGTCGTGGTCCCGGGCATGTAGCCCACACAAGTTTCGACCGGCGGGCAACAGGCCCGGCCGGAGAATGACTGGCCCGGACGTGCAAAAGCGTCGCCGTCCCGGCTCAACAGGAGGACTTCCATGCTTACCCGTAGCCTCATCATCCTGGGTACCGCCCTGATGGCCAGCACTGCCCTGGCCCAGGACATCACCGCCGTTGCCGATTTCACCACCGACAAGGCCAATGACTTCCGCGGCATCGCCTATGGCGCCGATGGCAAGATCTACGTCTCGGGCCATATCGGCAATCCGAGCGCCGAAACCGACCCGGCTTCGCATGTCGTCGTCGGCCGCCTCAATGCCGATGGCACGCCTGACACGACCTTCAGCGAAGATGGCTTTGCCGAAGTCGACCTGCCGGGCGGCACTATCGAACAGTCGCTCGCCGTCGCGCCGCTCGCCAATGGCGATGTCGTTGCATCGATCAACGCCACTGAAGAAGATGGCGGCATCTCGGTCTACCTCGTGCGCTTCGACGCCACGGGCGCTCAGGTCACCGGCGACGCATGGGGCGGCGAGACTGGCGCTCTGGAAGTCGTGTTCGGTTGGGCCAATGCCAATAACGATGCCTTCCCCGGCGTCGAGAACCCGCCCCAGGATACGGCCTGGGACCTCAAGGTCGACAATTCGAGCGGTGAAGAGAAGCTGATCGTCGCCGGCCATGGCTCGGCCGCAGAAGGCTCGGGCCGCACCGATGCCGACCGTTATGTGGTGCGCCTCTCGGCGGCCGACGGCTCGGTTGACGCTTCGTTCAACGGCGGCAAGCCGTTCACCTATCACTCGGCCCAGGCTTTCAACGAAGGCGGCCGCCGCATCACCGTTGGCGCCGATGGCTCGATCATGAGCGCTGGCTACACCAATCTGGGTGATACGCTGCGCAACCATGTCATCCTGATCCACCTCAAGGCCGATGGCACGCTCGACGAGAGCTTCGGCGGCTTCGTGACCCCGGCCTCTTCGGCCGAGGCCGTGGGCCTCGCCGTGACGCCTGGCGTCGCGGTGTTCAACACCTTCGTGGTCGATGGCGGCTTTGCTGAATGCTACGCCGCAGTCCAGCTTTCGGACGGTAGCTGGGTCACCACCGGCTATGGCGGCGCGACCGCCGAAGCCACCGCTTCGACCCTCGGCTTCAAGACCACCGAGGCGCCCGATATCGTGTCGTACCGCGTCGTCGGCAATGCGCTCGACACCGCCTATGGCAACGCTGGCCAGCAGGCCATCCAGTCCGAAGGCCTGGGTCTGGTCTCGGCCGAAGAACGCGGCCGCAATGTCGTAGCGCTGCCGGGTGACCGCACCCTGCATGTCGGCTATTTCGGCGGCATCCCGTCGGGTGTCGTGCTCGACGCCAAGGGCCAGCTCGATACCACCGTCGGCGAAGGCGGCATCCTGGCGCTGCCGAACGACACGGTGTCTGCCCAGTTCTTCGGTGCCGTCGTTGCGCCCGATGGCAAGCATGTCGCGCTCAGCACCAACAACAATGCCGGTGGCGCCCGCGTCGTCGTGCTCGAACTGCAGGAATAATCCTCAGGCAAATCTGTCGATGGGCGGCTCTCCGAGCCGCCCATTTGCTTGTCCGGCCCGAGATCGACCCAGCATGAAAACCGCCGCGCTATCGACCTTTGCCCTCGTCGCCATCCTGGCTTCCGCCATCGGCGCAGCGCAATCCCACTCTCTCGCGCAGGATGAGGCGCCGCATGCCGGGACGGAGCTCATCGAGCTGCTGACTGTGGGCGAGCCGATCTATCTGGCGCGTTGCAAGGAATGCCACGGCACCACCGGCGGTGGCTTCATTGGCCCCAAATTCGTCGGCAATGACCGCATCGCCAATGCCGACCTAGTCATCCGCCAGATCAATGGCGGTGGCGCCGACATGCCGGCATTCCGGTCCAAGCTCAGCCCCGAGGAAATCCGGGCCGTCGGCACCTACATTCGCAATAGCTGGGGCAATGCCTACGGCGTCCTGCCGCAATAGCAGGCGGTGCAGCGGCGACCTATTCCAGCCACGTCGTGCTGAACGTTCCCGCCTCGTGGATATCGATCTGCTCTAGCAGTCCCGGCCCCAGATTTTCGAACTTGTGCGGCACATTGGCGGGGCAGACGACGATCTGCCCGGCTGAGGCATCCAGCGTCTGCTCGCCCACCATGAACCGCACGTTGCCGTTGCGGACGATGAAGGTTTCGGGGTAGGGGTGTTGGTGCAGGCGCGGCCCGTCCCCGATCGTTTCGGTGCGGACGAAAATCACGCTGATACCTGCGCCATGGGCGCCGCCCTCGAACTCTCCCCGCCAGTTGTCGACGCCCGCTGTGGCATCAGCCCAGCTCGCCTTGTCGATCACTTTTCCCGCCATTTTGCTTCTCCCCTGGCCGCCACGCTGCCGCTCAATCATGAGGACGACGAGCCATGCCCCATCATTTCGACAACCTCTTCATCGTTACCGGCGGCCCCGGCGCCGGCAAGACCACGCTGCTCGATGCGGCAGCCGCCGCGGGAATCCGGGTCGGGCGCGAGGCGGCGCGGGCCATCATCCAGGCGCAGGAGGCCATCGATGGTCCGGCGCATCACTGGGGTGACCGGGCGCTCTATGCCGAACTGATGCTGGATCGGGATGTCCAGACCTACCTGGCGCTGGGCGGCGGCGCGCCGGCACTGTGCGATCGCGGCATTCCGGAGCTGGTCGCCTATGGCCGGGATTGGGGCGTGGCCCAGACCGCCCATTTCGCGCGAGCCGCCTTGCTCTATCGCTACAATCCGGTGGTGTTCGTGGCGCCGCCCTGGCGCGAGATCTACGTCACCGATGCCGAGCGACGGGAGGGATGGGAGCATGCCCAGCGCGTCTATGCGTCATTGCGTGACTGCTATGGCGAACTGGGCTATCGCATCGTCGAACTGCCCAAGGCTGATGTCGCCGAGCGGCTGGCCTTTGTGATGGATGTCATCGCCCATGCCTGATCCGACCATATTCGTGGATGCCGATGCCTGCCCGGTCAAAGACGAGGCCATGCGCGTCGCCGAACGGCTGGGGCTCGTCATCACGCTGGTCAGCAATGGTGGCGTGCGGCCGTCGCGCGATCCGATGATCCGGATCGTGGTGGTGGCGGCGGGTGCCGACGCGGCCGACGATTGGATCGTCGACAACGCGGTGACCAACGACATCGTGCTGACAGCCGATATTCCGCTGGCGAGCCGCGCCATCGACAAGGGCTGCCACGTGCTCGGCTTTACCGGCAGACCCTTCACGCCTGCCTCCATCGGCATGGCGCTGGCCATGCGCGATCTCAAGCAGCATCTGCGCGAGACGGGCGAGAGCAAGGGCTACAATGCCGGCTTCCGCCCAGCGGATCGCTCGGCTTTTCTCAGTGCGCTCGACACGCTGGGCCGCAAGGCTAAATCGCTGGCGAGTAAGTAGTTCTTAAGAATTCGCGAGGGGAATTTTAACCATAATTCGCGAAAAATGGGCTCAGTTGTAATGACCCTGAGTTCAGGCCCGTGTCGCTTTCGCGTTTTGTTATGTGTCTTGTGGTTGCGGGCGCGACACTGGCTGGCTGCGCCAAGCCACCGGCTTCGCAGGTCTTTTCGCGACCCCCGGCAGCGACGCAGGGGCTGATCACCAACAGCATCCTGCCCGCCTCGCAGCCGATCACCCAACAGCCGATGCCGCAGCGCATCTTTTCCTCGGGCCATCTCGCCGGCCGCAGGCTGGCGGTCTCGTCGACGGCCGACATTGTGCTGCATCCGGGCGAGGTCGTGCTGACCTTCGATGATGGTCCGCGCCCCGGCAAGACCAATACAATTCTGGCGACGCTCGACGATTTCGGCGTCAGGGCCACCTTCTTGATGCTCGGTTCGGCCGCGCAGGCCAATCCACGGCTGGCGCAGCAGGTTGCGGCCAGCGGCCACACCGTGGGCAGCCACACATTCAGCCATGTCGATCTGGGCAATCTCAGCCGGCAAGCGGCGCTCGATGAAATCGCCAAGGGTGAGCGGGCGGTCCGCCTGGCGCTGGCAGGCGGCGGCCAGACGCTGTCGCCCTTCTTCCGTTTTCCCTACCTGTCGCAGACGGGCTTCCTGCGCACCAACCTGATGCAGGGCAGCATGGTGGTGCTCGACGTCGATATCGACAGCAAGGACTATTACAAAGACAGCCCCGAGGCGATCGCGTCACGGACGCTGGAGCGGCTCGATGCGCGGGGCAGCGGGATCATCCTCTTCCACGACATCCACCAGCGCACGGTGGAGATGCTGCCGGTATTCCTGGCGCAGCTCGAGGAGCGGGGCTATTCGGTGGTGCGTCTCGTGCCCAAGGACAACAGTGTGTTCGGTCGCGACCTGATCACGGCCGAGGTTCCGGAACTGCGCGGTACTCTCTGATTTCTCCTCTCCCCTCGAGGGAGAGGAGCCTCAGTCCTCTTCGTCTTCCTCTACATCGGTCAGGTAGACGGAAATCTCGATATCGATGCCGTAGCCGGCAATCGCCGCTGCCGCATGGGCGGGCAGGCGGGTCGACATGGCTTCGCCATGCTCGGGATAGTCGAAGGCCAGATCGAGCACGGCCTTGCCGATACGGCGGTCGTCCAGCAAGGCAGCAATCGCCGGGCCGGAGCGCTCGGCCAGTTCCAGCAGCGCGCGCACGGGATTGGTCACCGGCACGTCGACCTGCGCATAGAAGCTACCGTCGGCGTCTTCAGGCTCGAAGCGGCTGGTCAACTGCTTGAGTGCGGCATCGAGCGCCAACTGCTGCTGAGCCGCCTCTGGCACGCGGCCGTTGGTTGGATCTTGTTTCGGTACCTCGATTGTTACGCCCGAGAGACGCAAAGCCATGGCGAAGGGGGCAAACTGGCTCATCAGATCCGTCCGGCTGTCGCCGCAAAGAGCGCAATGGCCGCGGCATTGGAAACGTTGAGCGACTTGATCGGCCCGGGCATGTCGAGCTTGACCATCTCGTCGCAGAGCTCGCGGGTGCGCTGGCGCAGGCCCTTGCCTTCGGCGCCCATGACGATGGCCAGGGGCTGGTCGCCGCTGCGGGGCTTGAGCTGATGTTCTGATTCAGAATCAAAGCCCAGCACTAACATGCCGCGCTTCTTGAGCTTTTCGAGCGCGTCACCCAGGTTGCGCACCTCGATCATCGGCACGAGGTCGAGCGCGCCCGAGGCCGATTTGGCCATGACGCCGGTTTCGCGCGGCGAATGGCGGGCGGTGGTGATCACTGCGTCGGCGCCGAAGGCACAGGCGGTGCGCAGGATGGCGCCAACATTGTGCGGATCGGTGATCTGGTCGAGCACGACGACGAGCTTGAGCGGATTGATGTCGTCGAGGCCGAAGCGGCTGACCGGATCGACTTCAAGCGCCGCGCCCTGGTGCACGGCATCGTCGCCAAGCAGCTTATCAAGCTCCTTGGGCGTGGTCTCCTTGACGGTGACCTTGCCGATTTCTCCGGTCTCCTTGAGCCGCATCAGTGCGTTTGGCGTCGCCAGCAGCACCTTCTTGATGCGGCTCTTGTTATCCAGCGCGGCGCGCACCGTGTGCAGGCCATAAAGATAGACCGGCCCGGTATCGGGATCGTATTTCGGCTTGGGCGGAAATTTGTTGTAGCTCATGGGGGGAGCCGTAGCGCCTTTGCGCGAGGGCGGCAAGCGCTAGAGGCTGGGGGCGGCCGCATGCGCGGTGAGGGTCGAGATGAAGCGCTTGGTGCGATCCTGGACGGGCGCTCCGAACACCTGGCGTGCCGGGCCGGCCTCGACGATCTCTCCGGCATCGAGATAGACCACATTGCTGGCAATGCTGGCGGCGAGGCGCAGATCATGCGTGGCCATCAGCATCGTCGTGCCGTCGCGGGCGAGTTGGGCGAGCACTTCCACCACCTCGGTCGCCAATTGCGGGTCGAGCGCCGACGTCGGCTCGTCGCAGAGCAGCACCTTGGGGGAAGGCGCCAGCGCCCGGGCGATTGCGACGCGCTGCTGCTGGCCGCCCGACAGGCTCGATGGCCAGGCATCGGCCTTGGCGCTCATGCCGACGGTCGCCAGCAGTTCGAACGCCCGCTGCCGGGCCTGTTCGCGCGGCCATTTGAGGACCGTCAGCAGGCCCTCCATGACGTTTTCGAGCGCCGTCAGGTGCGGGAAGAGCTGGAAGTTCTGGAACACCATGCCGGTCTTGCGCCGCAAGGCCAGCACCGCATCGCGGCCAACATGACCGCCGGGGCGGAATTCCACCACGGCATCATCGATGCCGACGCGGCCTTGTTGCGGCATTTCGAGCAGGTTCACACAGCGCAGCAGTGTGCTCTTGCCGCTGCCAGAGGCACCGATCAGCGCCGTGACGCCACCCTCGGGCACGATCAGGCTGACGCCCTTGAGCACGTGGTTGTCGGCAAAGGTTTTGTGGATGTTTTCGAGCGCGATCATGATCCGGCCTCGATGAAACCGCCATAGCGCGAGAAGCGTTTCTCGACGCGGGCCTGCAGGCTCGACAGGACCGAGCTGACCACCAGGTAGATCAGCGCCACCTCGACATAGAGGATCAGCGGCTCATAGCTGGTGGCGACGATGCGCTGCCCGGCGCGGAACAGTTCGGGCACCGTGATGGCGGCGGCGAGGGATGTGTCCTTGACCAGCGAAATGAAGGTGTTGGACAGGGGCGGCACCGCAACGCGGGTGGCTTGCGGCAAGATGGTGCGGCGCATGGCCTGTGCCCAGGTCATACCGATGGAATAGGCGGCCTCCCATTGACCTTTGGGCACCGATACGAGGACGGCGCGGATGATCTCGGACGTATAGGCGCCCACATTGAGCGTGAAGCCGATCAGGGCGGCCGGAAAGGCATCGAGCACGATGCCGACGCTGGGCAGGCCGTAGAAAATCAGGAAGAGCTGCACCAGCAGCGGCGTGCCGCGGATGATCCAGACATAGAACCGCACGAAGGCGGCGAGCGGCGCGGGCGCGAACAGCCGGGTGATGGCGGCGACGAAGCCGACGGCCAGGCCAAACGCAAATGACAGCAGCGTCAGCGGCACGGTGAAGACCAGGCATGCCCATAGCAAGGAGGGCAGCGAGTCCATCATCAGGGATAGCCAATGCGGCATCAGGCGGTTCCGTCAAAACAAAGGATCGGCCGAACCCGTCGGCCGATCCATCTAAGCTGGTCGTTGGCTGGAATACTACTGCGAGACGTCTTCGCCGAAGTATTTCTGCGAGATTTCAGCATAGGTGCCGTCGGCCTTGATGTCGGTCAGGGCTTCGTTGATGGCAGCCAGCAGCTCGGGCTTGCCCTTGGCCAGCAGCACGCCGGAGAAGTCGGCATCGGCTTCGGTGGCGACGATCTTCACGTCGGCGTCGGGCTGCTGCTTCTTGAAGTCGAAGAAGGACAGGCTGTCATTGATGGTGGCATCGGCACGGCCCTGCACGACAAGAGCAATCGACTGGTCGAAGCCTTCGGTGGGGACGAGTTCGGCGCCATATTCCTGGGCGAGTTTGCCGTAGTTGCTGGTCAGCGTCTGGGCGGCCTTCTTGCCCGAGAGGCTCTCGAAGCTGGTGATGTCTGCATTGTCGCCGCGCACCACGAGGGCCGCCTTGGAGGCAATGTAGGGCTCGGAGAAGTCGTACTTGGCCTGGCGCTCTTCGTTGATGCCGACCTGGTTGATCACCACGTCGTAGCGGTTGGCGTCGATGCCGGCGATCAGGCCATCCCAAGGACCTTCGACGAACTCGGCCTCGACCCCGAGACGTTCGGCAATGGCGCGGCCGATTTCGACGTCAAAGCCGACAAGCGCGCCGGTATCGTCGTGGTAGGTGAAGGGGGCATAGGTGCCTTCAGTGCCGATGCGCAGGGCGCCGGCCTGGGTGATCTGCTCGAGGGCGGACTGCGCCAGCACTGGGGTTGCGGCAGCAACGAAACCGAGAGTGATCAGCAGCTTTGCGAGTTTCATCATTATCTCCTTATTGGGCCGGTGGTCTGTTCAGGCACCGGAATTGGTGTGAAAACTGCGCCCGCGCCGCGCGGCTTTCAACCACTTGGATGGATGTTTTTCTCTGACGCATCATGCCGATAGCGCCATGCTCGATTTCTTCGGTTCCAGAGCGGGCGGTTGCCGGAATCGGCTTTGGCACGCATTGCGGCCGCGCACCGCGCGGAACCAAGTGCCATGGCGAGCGATTGCATAGGCAATGATTTCTCAGGACAGGAGACGGCCATGACCATCCTCACCGATCCGAGCCAACGCCAGCCCAAGGGTGACCATAATCGCCGTCTGGCGCTGGGTCTTGACCCTGATGTGTTCGCATCCGAGGCTGGGGTCACCGTCGAAGCGCTGCGCCAATATGAGCTCACCAGTCCCGACCAGGATTTCGATCTCGACGTGGCGCGCCGGGTGGGCTTTACGCTTGAGCGGCTGGAAGCCAATCCGCCGCCGACGCAGAAAGTGGTGAACTGACATGGCTACCGAAAAGCCCAAGCCGGCACCGCTCGAAACCGGACCCGGCGAGCAGAAGGACGACAATATCGACGATCTCGGCCGCAAGCCGGACGGATCGCGGCAGGAACAGCCTGGCAGGAGCAAGCCTTCCAAGGGCTAGTCGACCGCCGGCGTCCACTCCGTCCGGTTGCAGTTCGAGCAATTGTCCGAGCCATCGTGGCCATGGCCGCAGGTAGAGCACACGAGATCGACGCCACGGGCAGCCGGATCGCCCGGCGAGACCAGTTCGCGCGGTTCGATCTGCGAAGGCGGAACGATCGCGAGGCCAGGGCGCACGTCGCCCTTGTGCCGGAACACCGTGACCCTGCCATCCTTTTCGATATAGGCGCGGCGAACTTCCCCGAGATGTTCGATGCCTTCCTCGCGAAGCTCCTGGAACAGCTCGTAAAGGCTCATCCAGTTCTCATCGATAAAGCGCCGGGCAACGACGCCGTCGCGCACCGCCTCGCGCGGTTTGCCGTCCAGCAGGCGTTCCGCGTGGCGGCTTTTAGAGATGCTGAGGTCGAGCAGCTTGTTGGCCACGACCACCACGGTCACCACCAGCATCGCCTGCAGCAGCGGCACGTCGGGATAGAACATGGCATCGCCAACCGCCGAGCCCAGGGCGATGACGAGCAAGAACTCCACTGTCGAGAGCTGACCGACCGTCCGACTTCCCAGCCAGCGCAGCAGCAACAGGGTATAGGCATAGATGATGGCCGTTCGGACAGCGATCTCGAGGAAGAACAGCGGAGGTTCGTCCCCGATCAGCATGCGCTTCAGGTCGAATGCGATGATGGCCTGGTCCATTGCTACCTCTCGAAGGAGTTACGCTGACGACAGCGCCGGGATCTCGCGCCCGAAACGCTCGATGAAGGCCTGTTGGTTCCGGCCGACATTGTGCAGGTAGATGTGGTCCGGGCCGAGATGGACCAGTTCGGCAAGCCAGGCGGCATGCTGCGACATGTCGGCAGAAATCTTCACGCATGCTGCAACGTCGTTGGCGCGCGCCATTTTGCCCACCCTGTCGAAGTCGGCAGGCCGGCGCAGGTCCCAGTTGACCTCCCCGCCCGCCGCGACGGGGCCCCATTGATCCAGCGCCTGAGCAAGCGCCTCGTCTTCGGTCTCCGCCCAGCTCAGCGCGTGCTGCAGATAGACCGGCTTGCTGTCGCCCGCCGTTTCCCGAAAGGCGGTGACCACCCTCCGCGTCGCCTCGATGTCGCCGCCCGAAGTGGTGAGCAGGCCGTCGGCCCAGGTACCCACAAAGGCAGCCGTCTCAGGGCTCACCGCTGCGCCGAGCAACGGCACTGGTGTGGCGGGTCGCGAATAGAGCTTGGCTTCGATAACCGTGACGCGGCCGCGATGGGTCACCCTCTCGCCGGCGAACAGGGCGCGGAATATGGCGACGCATTCGGCCAGGCGGGCATTGCGCTCCGCCTTTTCGGGCCAGGCGTCGCCGGTAATGGCTTCGTTGATGGCCTCGCCGCTGCCCAGGGCCAGCCACAGCCGGTTGGGGAACATCTCGGCGCAGGTTGCGGCCGCCTGGGCGAGCACGGCGGGGTGATAGCGGTAGCCCGGAGCGGAGATGGCGCCGAAGGGCAGGGCGGTCGCCTGCATGGCGGCGCCGAGCCAGGCCCAGGCAAAGCCGGACTGGCCCTGGCGTTCGCTCCAGGGGTGGAAATGGTCGGAGGTCTTGATGGCCCCGAAACCGGCCGCTTCGGCCTCAATAGCCAGGTCGCGCAGCGCGCTGGGGGCGAACTGCTCGTGCGAGGCGTGGTAGCCGATTGTGGTCATGCCTCAGCTCTTCGAGCAGGTCCTGGGTGGTGCAGGCGGGCAGACCTTTCAGCAGGTCTGGCCTGCTAAAATGCCTGCGGGCCTAAACCGTTCCGTTGGCTTGTGACGCCCGCAGTGACCCTGAACGACGCCGGACCCGCGCGCGCTGCGCGGGTCCGCTAAACCGTCACTCCACGGTTACCGATTTGGCCAGATTGCGGGGCTGGTCGACATCGGCGCCGAGGTGGGATGCCGTGTGATAGGCCAGCAATTGCACGGCGACGGAGGCGACGATGGGCGCAACGAAGGGGTGAACCTGCGGCAGGACAATGGTGCGGTGCGCCATGCCGCCATGGGTCTCGGCTCCCTGTGGGTCGGTGATCAGAATGATGCGACCGCCACGGGCGCAGACTTCCTGCATGTTGGAGACGGTCTTTTCGGTCAGCTCGTCGGACGGCGCGATGACGATGACCGGGATAGCCTCATCCACCAGCGCGATGGGCCCATGCTTGAGCTCCCCGGCGGCATAGCCTTCGGCATGGATGTAGGAGATTTCCTTGAGCTTGAGCGCGCCTTCGAGGGCGATGGGGAATAAGGGTCCCCGGCCCAGGAACAGCGCATTGCTGGCCCGGCTGAGCTCGCGAGCGATTTCGGCGATGCCGGGCTCGGCCAGCAGGGCACCGGCCACAGCGCCGGGCAGGGTGGTCAGGGCAGCGATCAACTCGCCACGGGCGGCGTCGTCCAACTGACCGCGCGCCTCACCGGCAACCACGGCCAGGCAGGCAAGCGTGGTCAGTTGCGTGGTGAAGGCCTTGGTCGAGGCGACGCCGATTTCCGGCCCACAAAGCAGGGGGAATGTCGAACCGGATTCCCGGGCGATGGTGGATTCCTCGACATTGATCACGCTGGCAATGTGCTGGGCGCTGGCGGCGCAATAACGGAGGGCGGCGAGGGTGTCTGCCGTCTCCCCCGATTGCGAGATGAACATGGCGAGCCCGTCGGGCTGCAACGGTGGCTGGCGATAGCGAAACTCCGAGGCCACGTCGGTATCGACCGGCAGCCGGGCGTGGCGCTCGAACCAGTATTTGCCGACGAGCCCGGCGAGATAGGCGGTGCCGCAGGCGGATACCGTCATGCGCGGCAGCGTGGCAAAGTCGAATGAAAGCGGGGTGCTCAGGGCAATCGTCTGGGCGCCGCGGTCAACGAACCGGCCAACGACGCGGGAGATGGCGTCGGGCTGCTCGTGGATTTCCTTGAGCATGAAGTGCCGATAGGGGCCTTTCTCGACAACGTTGGAAGAGGCGTTGCACTGGTGGACGACGCGGTTGACGCGCGAGCCCTCGCGGCTGTGGATCGAGGCCTTTTCCGGGGTGACGACCGCCCAGTCGCCTTCTTCGAGATAGGTGACCTTGTCGGTGAACAGCGACAAAGCCAGCGCGTCGGAGCCGAGGAACATTTCGCCGTCGCCATAGCCGATCGCCAGGGGCGAGCCCTGCCGCGCGGCCACCAGCAGGCGGTCCTCGCCATGAAACAGGAAAACGAGGGCAAAGGCCCCCTGCAACCGGCTTACCGTGGCCTGTACGGCCGCAACAGGGGCAAGGCCCAGGTCCATCCAGCGGGTGACCATCATGGCCACGACTTCGCTATCTGTCTGGGTGACTGGCAGGTAGCCGTCGGCAGCCAGTTCGACCAGCAAGGTGCGGTAGTTTTCGATGATGCCGTTGTGGACCACTGCTACGCGGGGCGTGGCATGGGGGTGGGCGTTGAGCTCGGTGGGCGCGCCGTGTGTGGCCCAGCGGGTGTGGCCGATGCCGGTAAAGCCGTCGAGTGGATCGAGGGAGAGCTTGTTGGCGAGGTTCACCAACTTGCCGGGGGCGCGCAGCCGCTGGATTTCACCATGGTCCAGTGTTGCAATGCCGGCGCTGTCGTAGCCGCGATATTCCAGCCGAGCCAGGGCCTTTACCAGCCGACCAGCGACCGGCTCGCGGCCGGCAATTCCCACAATCCCACACATCCCGATCTCCCGCGATTCAAACAGACTTCTCGTTCGAGGCTATGCCGGGTGGCGGCGCGGGACATTGACGGCGGTCAACGGATTGCTGGCCGCTGAATCACAAATGCCCGGACAAGCCGGGCATTTTGCGCGATGCGCGGGACGTCATCTCGGGGATCACAGAATGAAGTCGGTGTTCCCCAGATTGACGAGCCCGGTGATCTCGACATGAAAATCAGCCGTCCGGTCGCCGTTGAGGTCGCCGATCACGATGGTCTTGTCATTGGCGGTTCCGGTGGGGTTTTCCTGAACCCAGCGGATCTGGCCGCGCACCCCGGTAAAGGCCGCGCCCTGGGTGGCGAGGAAGCTGAAGGCCTGGTCGCCCGCCACGGTCGTATTGGCGTCGATGGCCGCGAAGTCGAACTTGTCCACGCCCGGCGTGAAGTCGGTTATGACGTCGCGCGATGCCACCGCGGTGCTCATTTCCGACACGGCGGCGAAGATGAATGTGTCGTTGTCGGCGCCACCGGTCATTACGTCGCGACCGGCTCCACCTGTGAGACGGTCGGCGCCCGCGCCGCCAAGCAGGGTATCGGCTCCGCCCATGCCGAGCAGGGTGTCAGCGCCGTTGCCGCCATTGAGCACATTGGCGCCCGACGAGCCGGTTATGGTGTCGGCGCCGGCGCCGCCAACGACATTCTCGATGGTCGCGAGGATGTCCGACCCGGTCTGGCTGCTCGAGGCAGTGCCCGCCGTCAGGTTGACGGTGGCAGCCGCCGTGGTCAGCGAGAGATCATAGACATCAGTGCCGGCATCGCCCGTGTAGCGATCATTGCCGTCATTGATCGTTGCCATGAACGTATCGGTGTCGGCGCCACCACCGGCGGTGTCGTTGCCCTCGTCGCCATAGATGATATCGGCGCCGGCGCCGCCCGAAATCGTGTCATTGCCGGCAAGGCCCCGATAGGTGTCGGCGGTGCTTCTCGCCGCCAGGTTATCGGCGCCGATCGTGCCCACAACCTGGTTTGACGGCAGCAGGTCCATTGTCGATGTGCCCTGGGCCAGCTTGGTGCCGGCTGTGGCGGTGTAGTTGAAGGTCACGCCCGTGTCGTTGTTGGGCGGTGGAGTATAGGTCCATTGTCCGGTCCCGGCTGCCGTAAGCGTGCCGATCGAAGCAGTGAGCGTATTGATGGTGAAGCTGCCTGTGAGGCCGCCGCCCACCAGCTCGGCCGCGGTGATGGTGCGCGCGGTATTGGCGGCGAGCGCGGTCATGGTCGTGTTGGCCAGCACATCCACCACCTGGCTGGTGGCGGTCGAGAACACGGTTTCCTGCGTTCCCTTGGCGTCGAGGTAGCTGACGACGACGCGCACCAGTTGATCGGCATCGGCCTGGACCAGGCGATAGGTCGTCGCCGTCGCACCGGCAATATTGGTGAAGGTCGTGCCATTGCCGCGCTGCCACTGGTAGCTGAACGCGCCAAGCCCGTCCTGGTCGGCAACCAGCGACGCGCTGGCGCTGAGCGTGACATTCTCGATGGCGGCGCCGGTGATCACCGGCGCTCCAGTTGGCAGGTCATTGGCATTGGCCACCGTCAGCGTCAGCGCCTTGGCGACGCTGAGCGTTCCATTGGCAGCGGTCAGGGTCATGGCGATGGTGCTGCCGGCTTCGAAATTGATGGTCTGGCCGGCCTTGAGGTAGAGCGCCCCGGTGGGGGCGTCGATTTCGAAGCGGGCGTCGGAAACCGTCACCACATTGTTACGGAATGCGGGCGCCAGATCCGGGTCGATCACCAGGAGATCCGCCACCTTGGTGCGCAGGGCATTGTTCTCGGTCACCGCGACCTGGTTGGTGACCTGGATATCGGTGGGCGCCTCGTTGACGTCGCTGACCGTCAGCGTGATCGGCTTGGAATAGGTGACGGTGCCGTCGGCTGCCGTGAGGGTCAGCGCGATCTGCGACGCGGTCTCGAAGTTTACGGCCTGGCCGGCCTTGAGATAAAGCGCTCCCGTGGTGGCGTCGATCTCGAAGCGAGCGTCCGAAACGGTAACCACATTGTTGCGCAACAGCGGATCGATATCGGGGTCGATCACCGTCAGATCGGCGACCTTAAAGCGCGCCGCGGTGTTCTCGGGGATAGCCACCTGATTGGTCAGCACGATATCGGTGGGCGCCAGGTTCGTTATCACCTGCCGCACGGCGACCGTATGGCTGCCGATGGCGCCGAGATCGAGCGTCAACTGGTCGCCGACCAGGCTGACAACCGTGGCGCCGGTAACCTGATAGGTGCCGCCGGGCGACTGCTTGACGTCGATGACCACCTTGCCCTCGCCGGCAATGGTGAAATCGAGATTGGTGCCGTTGCCGGTCAGGGTCAGCAATTGGGCGCGCGAGCCAATCGAGGTGATGTGGGTCACGTCGGTGACGGCGGTTCCCAACTGCACCTGGAAAGTGCCGCCGTCGGCGTCGAGGAAGACGCTGTTGGCATCATAGGCATACCAGTTGGTGACCGAGCTGATGACTTTGGCGCCCAGGTCGTCGAGTTCGAGCGCGAATGTCCCCAGCTGGCCGGTTTGCGGCGTGGCATGCATGGTGATGACGTCGCCGGCCACGGTGAAGCCGAAGTCGGCGCGCTCGAAGGCTTTGATGCGCGCGGCGAGATCCGCCAGCGTGACGAACTCGGTGCCGGCGGCATAGGCCGAGGCAATGAAGTTCGTGAACATCGCTTGGGTATAGGGCGAGGGCTGGCCGTTATCGAGGCTCCAGGCCGTGACGCCATAATCGTGCCAGGGCCAGACCACGATGGGCATGTCCGAATTGGCGTTGAGTTCGGCCCATTCGGCCGCCCATTTCGCCTGGGCCTGCGCCACGGTCAGCCCGAGCCAGCCCATCAGCGTGAAGTCGAACGACATGTTGGGCGCGATATAGACCTGTCCATCGGCGCCGGGCATCAGGTAGCCGATGGCGCCGGGATAGCCGGCCCCCAGCATGGAGGCGCCGCCGCTGAGATAGTCGTAATACTGGATGATCTGCTGGGCCGGGAACATCTGCTCGGGCATGCCAGGCACGGCCGCGCCGGTGATCGGATAATCCAGATTGGCGTCGAGCACCGTGCGCGCCGCTTCGAACTGGAAGCGGTAGGTGGCCAGCAGGAAAGCCTTGGAGGTCGCGTCCAGCGTTTCGGGATTGGGCGCCGCCAGAACCTGGGCGATCTTGGCATTGACCTGGGCCAGCGTCATCGACGCCAGTGCCTGGCCAACGACGCCGGGGCCTCCCGGCAAGGCCGCGTATTGCGCAATCCGCTGGGTCAACAGGGCCTGCGTCATTACGTCTGGCAGCAGGAAATTGGTGTCTTCCGGATGGGTATAGGAGTGCGAGCCGATCTCGTTGCCCATGGCCTGCAGGGCATTGTAGTAGGGCTCGGAAATCAGCCAGTTGGTCTCCTGGTCCGGGCTGTTGAACCCGATATTGACGTAGTAGGAGCCGACGAAATTGTAGTCGGTCTTCCACTGCTGCAGGATGGGCAGCATGGCGTCATAGATGCCGCCGTCGACGTCGAAGGTTTCCTGAGACTGGTCCATGTCGTTGCGCGAGGCAAAGATCGAGGGATTGCGCGTCATGCGCAGGGACACGGTGGGGCCGCCGGCCTCCTCGTTGACCCAGTCGATGGCCTGGCCCAGCAGGTTCACGTCGCCCAGGAATGCGTCGGTGGCGAAATGCACATTTCGGCTGCCGGTGACCGTGCCCAGCACGGCGCCGTTGGTGACGCCGTTGACCACCTGCTCGGCAATGACGGTGACCGAGCCGGCATTGGGGTTGGCAGCGGTGAAATACGAGGTCGCGGCATTGGTATAGGTGTGGATGGTCGCGCCATTGGCGTAGCCTTCGGTCATCGCGTGGCCGGCATCGGTGGCCTGAATTTCCACCGTACCCGAGGCGCCGCCCGTGCGGTTGAGGCCGAACAGGGTCTGCATCCGCTCATAGGCATTGTTGGGCAGGCTGGCGCCCGCCGCATCATTGGTCATGAAGTCGCCGGCCGCGATCAGCGACACGTCATACTGATAGACCAGCTTGGTCAGCACATCCTGGATCACCGCATAGTTGCTGGGAACGTTGCGGAACGAGGGGAAGATGATGGCGTCGTAATTGACCAGTTTTGAGAGGTCGGTGAGGTCGCTCTCTGCGATGAGATCGAACGGCACGCCCGCCGCCATGGCCTGGCTCTGGGCGGCCATCACCAGTTGCGAATAGGCCATCTGGCTGAAGTAGTTGTTGGCCGTGGTCTGCGAGAAGACGATGGCGACCTTGTTGCCGGTTTCGGTCGCCGGTGGCAGCGAGGCGGGGTCGTAGACCGTGTAGGCGGGCTGCAGATAATTGGCGGGCAGGAAGACGCTGTCGTTCACATCGGCCAGGATGCTGACGCTGCTCACAGCGGCGCCGAGCATGGTCTTTGGCACGGCGAATTCGATGGTCTTTCCGTCGGGACCGAGCTTGTAATCGATGGTGCCAACCAGCGTCTGGCCCGCATTGCCGCTATAGAGCCGGGCAATGCCATCGGCGCCGATATTGACGTTGAACTCGGCGCCACCGGCATAGCCGAAAACCTGGGTGCCGGTCGCGGCATTGCCATCGGTGTTGAGCCAGAAGGTGGTGTTTGGTCCGATGTTGACGGCGCTCTTGAAGCCGAAATTGAAGTTTCCGTCGGCATACTGGCCATAGAATTCGTAGCCGTTGACCGTGGTCATCGGCGTCTCGAGCCGCTGGCCCGCCGTCCACTCGGTCAGCAGCCCGTCGAAGTGGCTGGGCGGCGTGGCGGCCGGATCGACCAGGGTATAGCCGCCATTGGCATAGGTCGTGGGCAGGAAGACGGAATTGTTCACGTCGGCCAGCAGGGTGATCGCGCTCACCGTGGCGCCGATAAGGCTGCGGGGCACTGCAAATTCCATGCTCATGCCATCCGGCGCAACCTTGTGATCGATTTGCCCAATCAGCGTCTGGCCGTCGGCACCGCTATAGAGCCGCGCCACGCCATCGGCGCCGATATTGACGTTGAACTCGGCCCCGCCGGTGAAGCCGAAGATCTGGTAGCCGGTGGCGACATTGGTGTCGGTATCGAGCCAGAACGTGGTGCCTTGCCCGATCGCGACCGCGCTCTTGAGCGCGAAGACGAAACTGTCGCCGCTCAGCTTGCCGTAGAGCTCGTAGCCCGCAACGCCATTGGTGGCGTCGATACGCTGGGCCGCCGTCCACTCGGTCAATAGCCCATCATAAGGACTGGGGGCCGCGCCGTTCACCACATAGCCGCCCGCTGCATAGCTGGGTGGGAGGAATACGGAATTGTTGACGTCGGCGAGCAGCACCACCGAGTTGACCGAAGCCCCCAGCAGCGCCTTGGGCACGGCAAATTCCATGCTGAGGCCGCCGGGCGCGATCTTGTAGTCGATGGTGCCGATCAGCGTGCCGCCGGCAGCGCCGCTATAGAGCCGCGCCACGCCGTCGGCGCCGATATTGACGTTGAACTCGGCGCCACCGGCCCAGCCGAAGATCTGGTAGCCCGTCGCGACATTGCCATCGGTGTTGAGCCAGAAGGTGGTGTTCGTGCCGATCGGGACGGCGCTGCTCAGTCCGAAGACGTAGCTGCCATCGACGAACTTGCCATAAAGCGCATAGCCGGCGACCCCGTTCGCGGCCGTGTCGAGGCGCTGCTCGGCCGTCCACTCGGTCAGGAGCCCATCATAGGGGCTGAAGACTGGCGTGGTGATGGTATAGGCGGCCTGGGTATAGTCCGCCGGCAGGAACGTCGTGTTGTTGATGTCGGCCATGATGCCGACGCTCGATACCGCGGCGCCGAGCAGGCTCTTGGGCAGGGCGATCTCGAGCACCTTGCGGTCTGCGCTCATGGCATAGGTGAGGTTGCCGACCAGCGTCTGTCCGTCGGCGCCGGTATAGAGGCGCGGCACCCCATCGGCGCCGAAATTGACGTTGAACTCGGCTCCTGCGGCAAAGCCCCAGACCTTATAGCCGGTGTTCACATTGGCGTCGGTGTTGAGCCAGAGCGTCGACGTTGCGCCGATTGCCTGGGCCGAACTGAGCGCGAAATAGAAGACATCCGCCTCAAGTCGGCCATAGAGAGCGTAGCCCGCAATGGTGGTTGCGGCGGTCTCCAACCGATCATTGGCGGTCCAGTCGAGCAAGGTGCCGTCCAGAGCAATAGCCATGATGAGTTCCTACTCAAGCAAGGTGTTTCCGGGTGTGATGAAGCCTGAAGAAGCGAGAACCTGGAGCGGCGCCGGAGCGCCGAGAGCACTGAATTTTCCCGAGGGCGCGACCCATACGGCGGCTTTGGTGCCGGAAGCGGGCAGGGCCATCAGATAGGCCAGACGCTCGACATACACCTTGTCGGTCCGCCCGGCCGCGATCGCCTGGGCCAACAGGGAAGCCTCGTTGTCGACGTCGCCGGTGAGCCGGTAGAGCACGCGCAGCCGGGCAAAGTCGGTGTCGGTGGGGCTGATGTCGTAGAGCCGGCGCAGGGTGGATGCCTCGCCCTGGATATTGCCGGTCTGGCGATAGAGGTCGCTGAGCTGGCGCAGGGCCCAGGCGTTGTCGGTCTGCAGCGCCGGCTCCCGGTTCAGCAGCGCCGCCGCGCCGTCGGCCTGGCGGGTCAGCATATAGAGCCTGAACAGCAGGTAGCCCTCATAGGCATCGAGCGGGCGCTCGTCCTCGACCGACACCAGCATCTCGATGGCGTCGCCATAGCGGCCCTCGGCCATCAGGCCCTGGGCTTTTTCCTCGGAGCTGGGGAGGAGGGCGATGGTTCCGGCGAGGGTGGCCATGGCCAGCAGCACGATCGCAATCAGCGTTCCGTCCTGCCGGGCCGCGGCGGGACGCGCTCGATAGACCGGCTTGGGGTCGTTGAATTCAACGGGATCGGACATCGTCAAGCTCCCTGTCGCCGATAAAGAGTGGCGCTCCGAGCGCCGCGGCGTTTTCGCGCGCGAGCGCCTTGGTTTCTGCGGTTTCGAGATATTCGATAAGGAAGACGGGCTTGCCCGAGGCCTGAAAGCGCTGCAGCGGCGTCAGGCTGGCGCGCAACTCGCCCTTGGAGTTGAGCGTCTCGTCGCCCTCGAGGCCAAAGAACAGGTCTTCCTTGCCGACGCCGTCGATGGTGTCGGTATAGAGCGGGAGATCCAGCAGTTCTTCGCCATTCTGGCCGACGACAACGAAGCCGGGCTGCCGCTGTCGGGCATAAGCCGCGATCGACGACACGAACTCGGCCATCAGCTTCATGCGCATCTCGCGCGACATGGATTCATCGGAAACGTCGAAGGCATCGATGCGATCGAGGTAAATCCCGTCAAATCCGGCGGCGATGATGTCGTCCAGGTAGGCGCCGGGGGAGCCCAGGATCAGGCTTTGCCAGCCCGGGTCCCAATAGCGCACGGTGTAATTGCCCGGCCAATCCGGGTTCTCGCTGCCCAGCCAGGCGGGCGGCGCGGAGAGCCAGTTGCGTTGCCAGTAGAAGCGGTAGTCCTCGGCCTCCCCAATGCTGAGATAGGCCAGGACAATGCGCGTTCCGCCGTCCTGCTTGCGCTGCATGGTAGCCACGTCGGCGCGGGTGAACGCTTGCTCGCCCGAGCCATCCCGCGAGTAGTCCACGACCATAAGGTCGTAGGGCGAGGCGGCGACGAGGTCGGGGTCCACCTGCTGGAGCTGGTAGCCCCAGCTCGTGACGCCCGAGAGGCTTATGCGTGACGGTGCGGCCGCGACCGGGCTCCCCGCTGCGGCCAGTGCCAGCATGAGCGATGCGCCAAAGAGCGGCGCGGCATGCAGCCTGTTGGAGCGGGAGCTGAGAAGTTCGCTGATGAGCATCGTATCTGACCGCAAGCGGCGATGGACGTTCCAACGCCAAGGATATCGGAAATACGGCAGCCCGGCTTGGGAGGCATTGACGAGCATCAATGCTTCGCTCTGGCACCGTCCATAGGTTGGCGCTTCGAGCCCGCCGGTGCAGGCGTCGCTCAGGAGTGAGTGTCATGAACGAGCATGTCAGCGCAAAGACCCTGGTTCCCGATCCGACGGTTCGTCGTGGCGGCGGTGTCATTGCCGCCATTCGCTTCCTCGAGGTCATGGCCATTGTCGGCGAGATTCTGCTCCTGGCTCATGGTCTGTCCGGGAATGGCTGGGGCGCAGTGGCGCTCGGCCACCTCGGTATCGTCGCCGCCCTGCTCTTTGTGATCTTTGCTTTGGAGCGGGCGGAGATGGAGACCGGCGGCCTGCCGACATTCACGATGCTTGTTTTTGCCAGCGGCCCCATTGGTGCGGCCGCGGCTTTGCTGGGCGAGCACCAGTTCTTCCCGACCAAGGGCGATGCGCTCGACAAATGGTACAGCACCATCGCGCCCCCTGAGGCTCCGGCCGTTACCCTGGTCGACATGATCATCGACGGTCGCCTGGTCCGCCGCCAGTCCCGCCTGCCGCGTCCTTATGATGCGCTGCTCAACACCGGCACCATGCAGGAAAAGCAGGCGCTGCTGGCCTATCTCGCAATCGAGGATGACGAAAAATTCGTCGAAATCGCTCTGGCGCTGGCGCTGCGCAGTCCTGACCAGCGCGTCCGCGTGCAAGCCGCAGCGGTTGCCGCCCATACGAGAGGGCGCAGCCGGAGCCGTCAGCTCACGAATTCCACGGCCAATCTCGTCCAGAGCGCCCTTGCTCGTCCGGGCACGATCTGACCGCGTACCATCTGCGCATTTGGGGAGTTTCAACAATGTGGCGCGACGTAAACATGGTGCCTGCCAGCGGGCCTGAGCGCATCGCCGATGTGTGCCTGATCGCCGAAGGTTGCTACCCCTATGTAGCGGGCGGCGTGTCGACATGGATCGACTGGCTGATCCGCTCGCATCCCGAGCTGACCTTCACCGTCGTCGCCATCCTGCCCGCCGCGCCCACCGGCGAGCCGCGCTACAAGCAGCCGGATAACCTGATCTCGATCGAGCATGTGCGGCTGGACGACAACAATCTGGGCACGTCGCGCGATTGGCCCTCAACTACGCCCGAATACATGGCCGAACTCATCGGTCATTTGCTGAACGAGGGTGATACCGCTCATCTCGCGCAACTGATGAAACTGCTGGGACCGCCCGGACACCGCGTGTCGCTCGACACGCTGCTCAATTCGCCCGAGGCGTGGCAGACCATGTGCCACCACTATAGCTCGATGTCGCATGCCTCCTTCCTTGGCTACTTCTGGGCTTGGCGGACGCTGGTCGGCGGGCTGTTCAGGGTGCTGACCTGTCCGCTCCCCGCTGCCCGGATCTATCACGCCGTTTCGACCGGTTATGCCGGGCTGATCGCAGCGCGTGCGGCCATCGATACCGGCCGTCCCTCGCTCATTACCGAGCACGGCATCTATTCCAACGAGCGGCGCATCGAAATCCTGATGGCCGACTGGATATCGAACAGCATCGATACCGGGCTCGACCTTTCCGACGATCGCAAGGATATCAGGGACCTGTGGGCCCGCAGCTTCGAAAGCTTCGCCCGCGCCGCCTATGGCGCCGCGACCGAGATCGTGGCCCTCTATGAGGCCAACCAGACCTTCCAGATCGCGCTTGGCGCCGGGCCGCGGAAGCTCAAAGTCATTCCGAACGGCGTGGACATCGAGCGCTTTGGCGCGGTGCAGCGGCAGAAGCATGATCGCCCGACCATCGCCTTCATCGGTCGCGTGACCCCCATCAAGGATGTGCAGACCTTCATCGACGTCGCTGAACGGCTACGGGTGCAATTCCCAGACCTGCAGGCCCTTGTCATCGGGCCGATGGATGAGGATCCCGAATATGCCCTGGGCTGCGTTGACGAGGTCAATCGCCGTCGCCTGTCCGATACCATCACCTTTACCGGCCCGGTAAACGTCGCCGACTATCTCGGGCATATCGACGTCCTTGTGCTCACCAGCATCAGCGAGGCGCTGCCCCTGGTCATCCTCGAGGCCGGCGCTGCCGGCATACCTTGCGTCGCCACCGATGTCGGGGCCTGCGGAGAAATCCTCCAGGGCCGGGTCAATGAAGGCGACGCCATCGGCCCGGGCGGCATGGTCGCTCCGGTCGGCGCAAATGAGGAGATCGCCCAGGCCATAGCGCTGCTCCTCGAAGACCCGGAACGGCTCCACACCTATGGCGAAAGCCTGCGGAGCCGCGTCCATGCGCACTATCGCGCTGAAGATGTCGCACGCGCTTACAGCGCACTCTATGGGCGCAATTTCGCGGCCCAGCAGGCAGTGGTGGCTTAGATGGCTGGAATCGGCTTTGCCCTCAAAAAACTCAGCAGCCAGGACAATCTGGCGTCGCGGTCCCTGGCCGGTGGCCACGCCATCCTGATCTCCTCGGGTCCCTGGATCGTCATTATGGGCGGGCTTGGTCTGCTGCATGTGCTCGGCCGGCCGATCCTTGACCCGGAAGACCTGAAGATCTTCAGCATCCTGGTCATCTATAGCTTCGCGCTGTCGCTGGTCGTCACCTCGCCGATCTCGCTCGAGGCGACGCTGCGCGTGTCTCGCCTGCTGTTCCAACGCCGGTTCGAGGACGTGCAGGGGGTTTACCTTACGGCCATGCTGATCACGACGATCTTGTCCTTCGCGGGCGGCGTGGTGGTCTTTCTGGGCCTCATTCACCTGCCCATCGGCCTAGGCATTGCCGCGACGGTCTGTGCGGTGCAGGTGTCCTATCTCTGGCTCGCCATGGCCTTCGTGGCGGCCATCAAGCAGTATGCGGCGGTGACGTCGGCCTTTGCCATCGGGCTGAGCTGCTCGATCGTGTTCGGCACGTCCATGGCGGCCATGGGGCATGGCCCCGGCGGCATGCTGCTGGGTTTCAGCATCGGCCTCTGCATCGCCTTCTGCATTCTCAATTTCCTGATCATGAAGACCTTCCCCGGCCAGTTGCCGCCTCTGCGGGCACTGCTGTCGCGGCTCGGCGAGCTGCGCCCGACCTCGCGCATCTTCGTTGCCGCCGGCGTGTGCAGCGCGCTGGCCGTGTGGATCGACAAGATCATCGTGTGGCAATCGGGTGAAGCGACCGCGGTCAGCGAAGGCCTGCTGTTCGCCGCGCGCTATGACAGCCCGATGTTCGTGGCCTACCTTTCCATCGTGCCGGTCATGTCCATCCTGGTCGTGTGGCTCGAGACCACCTTCTTCGACAATTACCGGCACTATCGCGACATCGTCCATTCGGGTGGCACGCTCCGCCAGATCAACGAGCAGCGGGCGAGCCTGGCGCGTGAAACCATCGACACGGTCTTCCTCGCCTTCCTCATCCAGTTGACGATCAGCTCGGCGCTGGCCGTGGGGGCGCCCGTGCTGGCCGATCTCCTCGGGCTGCCCTACGACGCCATTTCAGTCCTGCGGCTCGCCCTTATCGGCGCCGCCTTCCACTTCCTGTTCCAGGCAAGCTGCGGCGTCATTCTCTTCGTGCAGTACGGCAAGGCCTATCTGTGGCTGCAGGTGGTGTTCCTGGTGGTCAATGCCGGCGGAACGGCGATCATGCTGCGCAATCCGGACTATCTGGGCATGGGCTACGTGCTGGCCTCGATGGTCAGCGGCGTGCTGGCCTATGCCGCCATGCGCCACACGCTGAAAACGCTCAATCGACTGACCTTCGTGGTCAACAACCCTGCAGTCTCAGGCTGACTGCGATCAAAGACAGGAGGATGCCATGAGCAATGACAATTCTGCAGCAGTTCTTGCCGGGTCCCATGACGCCGTCCTGCCACATCGGTCCAACGTCCTGGCCTTTGTCGAGGGCATATTGATGCTCGGCGGCCTGGCGTTCCTGGATCATAGCGGCTTGCTGCCGTTCTCGACATGGCCGGTGCATCCGTACCTGTTCGCCGTCATCCTGCTCAGCGCCCAATACGGCATTCAGGGCGGTGTCCTGGCGGCAGTGGGGGCAATCGTTTTGTCCCACCTCGATGGCTGGCCGGCGCGGCCGCTCGACATGGCCTATGCCGACTATTTCCGCATCGCCTGGGCGGATTCCCTGTCCTGGGTGCTGGCCGCCCTCACGGTCGGCATCGTGACCTCCCATCGCGGCAGGATATTGCGCGAGCAGACCATCAAGCTGCAACGGGCGACCATGGCCGAGAGCCTGATCGCCGCCCAATACCAGGTTCTGGCGCAGCGGACGCACAAGCTTGAGCGGAGTCTCGCTGCCCGGGCCGCAGAGTCACTTTTCGAAGCCGAAACGCCGCCCGCTCGCGCGGCAACCGCCAAATCCCCGAAGCGGCCCCGCGTGGCGCGGCAAAGCCAAAGGTGGGCGCCGGAACCGCCCGTGGCAGGGGCCGGCTAGGCCAGCACCATGCCCAGGCCGTAGCCTGACGCCAATATCATCACACCACCGAGGGTGAGCGCGACCAGTTCGACGGATGTCGGGCGGAAAATGCGCGGCGGCCATGCGGCAAAGACCAGCACCCCGCCACACGAAAATACGAAGAATGAGACGATGGAGATGAACGCGTCGACCGGCACGGCAGCGCTCCAGTCTATTTCCGGATCTGCGTGGCCACAATTTAGCAACAATTGAACGATCGGGCAAATATTTCGCGCCTGCACCTTCGTACAGATCGCTGGCAGGACAATGGTCCAGTGCGGTCATCAAGCTGGTCTGATAGCGTTACTTAATTTTTAGTGGACGGATACTTCCGTGGATCAAACGCGTAAGCCGGTGAGTAGAGGGTTCGCGAAGCGACGCAGCCTTTCCCCTGTCCCCCGCGGCTGGGTGATCGTCGGACTGGCGTTGGCGGCCTGGATTTTGGTGATCGGGATCGGACTGATCGTCTACGCGCTGCTGACTTGAGGCGCGCTATTTCACGTCGGGCCACATGCGGCGGGCTATGATGCTGGCCTCGACGCGGTTTCTCACCTTCAGCTTGGTGAAGGCGTTGGACAGGTGAAACTTGACCGTGCGCTCGGTAATGCCCAGTCGGGCGCCGATCTCGCGATTGTTGAGGCCCAGTGCCAAAGCCTGCAGCACCTGCGTTTCCTGGCCCGACAGGTTGGTGGCCGGCTCGCCGCGCGTGCTGTCGGCCTTGCCCTTGAGAATGTTGAGCAACCGCCCGACCATGTCATGGGGCACATAGTTCGTGCCTTCGTTGACGGAGTGCAGAATGGCTCGCATATCCGTGCCGGTCGTCCCCTTGAGCACATAGCCCGAAACGCCGGCCTCGAGCGCCTTGGCAACGTCCCTGTCGTCGTCGGACGCAGTCACCATGATGACGCGGACCTGCGAGTGTGCCGCCAGGACATCGCCGATGCGTTCGATGCCGCTATCGTCCATGCGGGCGTCGAGCAGCAATATGTCAGGTTGCAGCGAGCCCACCAGGTCCACCGCCTCGGCCGCGCTGCTGCCTTCTCCGACAACGGAAATGTCACGATCTGCCGACACCGCCTGGATCAAGCCTGCTCGGAACATGGGGTGGTCATCAACCACCACGACCCTGATCATGTTAGTGGGGGTTGCGGGCTCTCAGGCATGGCGCAACCACATCTCAACGCGAGTCTGCCCGTTGTCCTGCACGAAAGTGAAGTTGCCGCCAATGCTGTGGACGCGTGCCCGCAGGCCGTAGAGGCCAATGCCAAGATGGTCCTCGTGGTCGGGCTTTTCGTGCTCGACATAGTTGTTCGTGATCGACAATTTCAGCACCCCTCCCTGCATGACGGCAGTCAGTTTCTGTCCTTCGGGCAGACCATGGCGGAACGCGTTGTTGAGACCCTCTTGAATGAACCGATAGACGCAAACGGCGATCTCTGGAGCAACATGAACCGGTTTGACCAGGCTGTCCACCGCGATGACGCTGCTGGTCCGCCGCACATGCTGCTTCACCGCCCTGTCAACGATTTCGGCCAGGTCGAGGTCTTCGATATCGGGGAGAACGAGGGCCATGGCGATGGCCCGGATTTCCGACACGGCACTGCCCAGGCTCGCCTCGACATCCGCGACGACTGCATTGCGATCGGCCGCTTTTGAACTGCGACGTATCTGGTCCAGCCGCAGGATGGCAAAGGCGATGGACTGCGCCGGGCCGTCATGCAGGTCTGTGCCGATCGTGCGCAAATGCTTGTCGGTGAGTGCGGTAACGATCCTCGATGCGCTCTGGGCCTCGGCCTTGAGCTGGCGATGATGCACCGCTCGCGCATGCGATTGCGCCAGCCGCTTGGAGAGCACGCGACCCTGGCGCTCGATCTTGCGGCTGCCTTCGAGCACGACGCCAAACAGGGCCACCACGACCACCGTGGTCACCGCCGCGGCCGTCACCCAGCTCGCCAGCGTAATCGCCGCCAGGTCGCTTTCCAGAGAGGCCGTGACCTCCCGCATTTGCGCCACGGCAATGATCTCGCCGGTGCCCTGATCGCGCAGGGGGAAGTAGACCTCGACATAGTCGGTGACCAGGCCGTGCCCCCGATAGTCTTCCGACTCCACATCCGTGAAATTGGCCGAGATTCTGCCGTCGAACGCGCGAGCAACTTCGGCCGGCGGCTGCAGTGTTTCGGACTGCAGATCCGGCGCGTTGGAATAGAGGATTCTGCCGCCCGGCAGCCAGAGGTCGAGATAGGGAAATTCCGATGCCAGGATCGGGTCGTCCAGCACGGCATCGAGTTCCTGGCGCGTAGCGGCATCGAGGGCCGTGGCGCCATCAAGATCCTGGACGGCAGGGGCAAGAATGCGCTGGGCAAGGGCCGCGACCACGGCCCCGCGGCGGGCCAGAACGATTTCGGTCATGACGGTTGTTGTAAGGACGCCGCACAGGATCATCGAGGCGAAAGTGACGGCTACTCCGCTAATGGCGAATTTATGGGCGAGTGGGAACTTGCTCCACTTCTGGGTCAGTATGCCCAGCCGATCGTTCCAGCCGATCATTACTTACTCCACCCTGCGCGGCGATTGGCTCGCCGTCTGCACAAAGTAAACTTATGAAAGATTTTAATCAGTATCCAGTCTCATTTGAACCTCATCATAATGCTCGCAACAAAGTTACAAGCTGATTACGAGCGTCGATTTTCCGGGGTTTAGTAAATAGGGCAGGGCCTCTTACCCACCGTCAAACCGACCTGTACTAAAGGTCAGGTCGATGTGGTCGAAGGTCTTGTTGGGCGTCGGACCTTCATGCCGCTCATTGACCGGACGTTCCGACCTGACGCGCCGCCGCTCAGTTGGGCACTATCCAATCCATGTTGAGAAGCCATGGCTGGTGCCTTGGCGAGATTGCGAGTGTTGGCTTTAGGGCCGCTCGGCATAGGAGGGGGTTAGTCATGGTTACCTACATCAAGAGCGACCTTGAATTCATTCTTGCCCAGATCAAGATCGCGGAGGCGCATGCCGCCGGTCAGCCGCTTTACGGTCCGGGTGGCTTGATCCCCACCTACAACATCGCCGCTGGCCTGCGGACAGTTGATGGTAGCTACAACCACCTGCTGCCCGGCCAGGAGCAGTGGGGCGCCGCCGACCGTGAATTCAACGAGTTGGTGCCGCCCGAATTTCGCACCGTCACCGGCCCGGTCGACGTCAATGGCCCCGCGCCTGGCGGCGTCATGCAATTCCCGTTTCCCTATACGCCCGGTAACGATGCCGACGGTCCGATGACCAATGCCGGTCCGGGTGACGTCATCGACCCGTCCGTCCGTACCGTCAGCAATCTCATCGTCGACCAGACGCTGGGCAACCCTGCCGCGATCGTGACGTCGCTCACGCGCAATGGCATTGCCGGCGACCTGCTCGCCATCGCTTCGACCATCATGGCGGCCTACGAGCCGCTGAAGCCCCTGTTCAAGGCGGTGGACGACGCGCTCGACGCCTATTCCGAAGCGCAGGCAGCGGCCAATGTCGCCGTTCCGCCTGATCCGCTGCTCAACGCCGCTGCAGCGGCCGCCCTTGTCAACCTCCAAACCGCGCGCGCCGACCTGGCCAACGCGCGTGCCTTCGATGCCGACGGCGCCGGCCCGGGCCTTTCCTTCGATGCATTGCTGGCCGAAAACGGCGTCGAGCTGAATGGCGCCAACGTCGTGCTGCCCAACATCGCGCCCGATGAAGGTCTGTCTGCTCCGTTCAATTCCTGGTTCACGCTGTTTGGCCAGTTCTTCGATCACGGCCTCGACCTGGTGAACAAGGGCGGCAGCGGGACGGTCTTCATCCCGCTGGCCACCGACGATCCGCTCTACAATGCGGACCTCGACGGCGCCGACAACATTGCCGGCACGGCCGACGACCCCAACAATTTCATGGTGCTGACCCGCGCTACCGTTTCAGCGGGCGTGGACGGCATCTGGGGCAACGCTGACGACGTCCGTCCGGTGAACACCACGACGTCCTATGTCGACCAGAACCAGACCTATACCTCCCATCCTTCGCACCAGGTCTTCCTGCGGCAGTATGTGATGACCGCGGATGGCCCGCGTGCCACTGGTCACCTGATCGAGGGCGCCAATGGCGGCATGGCCAACTGGGGTGAGCTCAAGGCTCAGGCTGCCGACATCCTCGGCTTCGAACTGACCGACCAGGACGTGGGCAAGGTGCCGCTGCTGCGCACCGACGCCTATGGCAATTTCATCCGCGGCCCCAATGGCTTCCCGCTGGCCATCACCGATATCGGCCTCGACGGCATTCCGAACACCGCCGATGACGTGGTGGTCCAGGGCAATCCGGCTGCCAATGGCGGCCTGGGTGTCAGCCTGGTGGGCGTGCTTCGTACCAACATGGCCTTCCTGGCCGACATCGCGCACAACGCTGTGCCCAATGGCCTTGCCGATGGCGACATCACGGTCGGCCTCGACAATGGCGACGGCTCGCAGACCGACGGCTTCTACGACGACGAGCTGCTCGACCGGCACTTCATCGCCGGCGACGGCCGCGTCAACGAGAATATCGGCCTGACTGCGGTCCACCACGTGTTCCACGCCGAGCACAACCGTCTTGCCGATCACACCAAGGCCGTGGCGGTCGCCGATGCCCAGGCCATGCTGCTGGGCGGCGCTACCCAGGCACAAGCGGTTGCGTTCCTCAATGAATGGCTGCTCGTCGACGTGGCCAGCGTTCCGAGCACCGTGGCCCAGATCAACGCGCTGGTGTGGGATGGCGAACGCGTCTTCCAGGCTGCCAAGTTCGGCACCGAAATGCAGTACCAGCACCTGGTGTTCGAGGAATTCGCCCGCAAGGTCACGCCCTCGATCAACGTGTTCCTGGTGCCTGACGGCTTCGACACCACGATGGATCCGACGATCGTCGCCGAGTTCGCCCACACCGTCTATCGCTTCGGCCACTCGATGCTCAACGAGGACATCGAGAGGTTCGACGCCAATTTCACGGCCGACCATATCGGCCTGATCCAGGGCTTCCTCAATCCCGTCCAGTTCGACTCCAACGGCACTGAGCTCGACGGCGTCGCCGCCGGTGACATCATCCGCGGCATGACGCGGCAGGTCGGCAACCATATCGACGAGTTCGTCACCAGCGCCCTGCGCAACAACCTGCTGGGCCTGCCACTCGATCTGGCGACCATCAACCTGGCTCGTGGCCGTGATACGGGCGTCCCGACGCTGCAGGACTCGCGCCGCGCCTTCTACCAGATGACCAACCAGGACGCTCAGCTCAAGCCCTATGAGAGCTGGGTCGACTTCGCGGCCAATCTCAAGAACGAAGTGTCGATCATCAACTTCATTGCGGCCTATGGCACGCATGTGTTGATCACCGGCCAGACCACGCTCGAGGGCAAGCGCGACGCGGCGCTGACCATCATCACCGGCAACTCGGTGGGCGGCCTTATCGTACCGACCGACCGGCTCGACTTCCTCAATGCCACCGGAACCTATGCGCCCGATGGCGCCGGTCCGAACGACGACACGCTGGGCGGCCTCGAAAATGTCGATCTGTGGATCGGCGGTCTCGCCGAGCGCACGATGCCCTTCGGCGGCATGCTGGGTTCGACGTTCCAGTTCGTCTTTGAACGGCAGATGGAAAACCTGCAGAGCGGCGACCGCTTCTACTACCTGCAGCGCCTCGATGGCCTGCATCTGTTCGGCGAAATGGAAGGTAACTCCTTCGCCGCCATGATCATGCGCAATACCAATGCGACCCACCTGCCGTCCGACGTCTTCTCGGCACCGGGCCTCATCCTCGAGGTTGACCCGACCAAGCAGTTCAACGATCTCGATGGCGACGGCGACCTCGAGGGCGGCGATCCGGTTGGCGGCGGTCTGCTGACCCAACTGGTTATCCGCAACAATCCGGCAACGCCGGGAGCGGACACCAACTACCTGCGCTATACCGGCGGCGACCACGTCGTCCTGGGCGGCACGAACAATGCTGACATCCTCATCGGCGGTATCGGCGACGATACCCTGCATGGCGATGGCGGTAATGACCGGCTCGAAGGCGGGTTCGGCAACGACATCATCAATGCCGGCGCCGGCGACGATATCGTCACCGACATCGGCGGCGACGACAACGCCAAGCTCGGCGACGGCAACGACGTCATGAACGCCGGACCGGGCCTCGACCTCGTGCTCGGCGGTGCCGGCAAGGACTTCATCGTCCTGGGCACCGACATGGGCTCGGAAGTGTTCGGCGGCGAGGGTGACGACTTCATCCTCGGCAACAAGAACGCCGAACGCATCCTCGGCAACGAGGGCAATGACTGGCTCGAAACCGGTACATTCGACGGCGCTCCCGGCGACAACTTCGACGAAATCTTCGCCCGTGACGGTATCGACGGCCATGACGTCTTCCTCGGCGACGGCGGCTTCGACGAGTTCATCGGTGAAGGCGGCGACGATATCTTCGTGGGCAGCCCCGGCCGCGGCAAGATGGCGGGTATGTCCGGCTTTGACTGGGCGACCTACAAGGACAATGGCGCCGGCGTGAATGCCGACCTGTCAATCCCGATCGTCTTTGACGAAGCCCCCGTATTGCCCCCGAACACCGCGCTCGACGAATACGAGTCGGTCGAGGGCCTGTCGGGCACCCGGTTCAACGACGTCCTGACGGGCGCCGACGACGACGCGGCCTCGCGTCTTCCACTGGCCCAGGGTGGCGGGAACGGCTATGCCGGCAGCGCGCTCGACCCGGCCAGCATCGCCATGGTCGCCGGCCTCCAGGCAGTTCTCGGCACTGGCGTAACCGCCTATTCCGCTGGCGACATCCTGCTTGGCGGCGACGGCAGCGACGTCATCATGGGCAAGGGCGGCGATGACATCATCGACGGCGACAAGTGGCTGAACGTACGCATCAGCGTGCGGCAGAATGCCGATGGCACCGGACCGGAAATCGCTACGCATAACAGCATGACGACGCTGGCTGCCGCGATGTTCGCCGGCACCATCAATCCCGGCCAACTGGTCATCGTCCGCGAGATCCTCTCGACCGGCGATGCAATTGCCGACATCGACACCGCAGCCTTCGTCGACGTCAGCACGAACTTCACCTTCTCGCTCAATGCCGATGGCAAGCTCGTGGTGACCCATGCGGTCGAGGATGCTCTCGAGGGTAGTGATACCCTCTCGGGCATCGAGCAACTGCGCTTTGCCGACGGCACCTACGCCATCATCATGGGCACGCCCTACAACGACAACGGCCTGCCGGTGCAAGGCGCACCGCCGCTCAACCAGCCGGTGCTCAACGGTACCAATGCCAACGAGATCATCATCGGTCTGGCCGGCAGCGATATCCTGAACGGCAATGGCGGCAACGACGTGCTGATCGGCGGGACCGATGCTGCACCCGGAAGCTATGCCGACAACTTCGGCAGCGCGGCCTATACCAACAACAACGGCAGCGCGAGCTTCACGGGCGGTTGGACCGAAACTGGCGACGTGACGACCGGCAACGTTGTCACCGGCGGCCAGATCCGCATCAGCGGCAATGCGCTGGTGTTTGGCGACAATGACAATGACGGCACGGTCGGCGGCGGCTCGCAGATCCAGCGCACGCTCAACCTGGCAGGGGCTTCCGCGGCGACCCTGAGCTACACCTACGACGAGAACAGCTTCGACGCTGGCGAAACCGTTGCGGTGCAGTTCTCGGCTGATGGCGTGACCTTCACGACCATCCAGACGATCGATAACAACTCTGGCGACAATAACGGCAACCCTGTCACGTTCCAGCTCACCGGTCCGTTCACCGCGAATGCGGCGATCCGGTTCGTCGTCAACGGCACCAACAACAACAGTGCCAACGACACGGTCGTTATCGACAACCTCAGCGTCAACTTCGTCGCCGGTGACACCCTCAACGGCGGGCTGGGCAACGACACCTACGGCTTCGCTCTGGGTGACGGCAACGACGTCATCAACGAAGTCGGCGGCACCGACCGCATCACCATCGCACAGGGAACGGTCGCCAATCCGCTGGCCGCGCTCACTGCGGTGCGCCAGGCCAATGGCGACATGACCCTGGGCTACAACGGGCAGACGGTCACGGTCGTCGATGAGTTCGACAATGCCAACGCGGCGGTCGAGTTCGTCAACTTCAGCAACAATGTCTACGGCGGCACTGTGCTGGCCGGCGACTATGCCGTGAGCTTCGACACCAATGACGACGACGATCTCGACGACGTTGGCGAAATCGGGCCTGTCGGCGAGAACATCAGCTCGCTGGTGATCGGCACGACGGGCGAGGACAACCTCCTCGGCAGTGGTGAAAACGACATCCTCTTCGGCAATGCCGATGATGACATTCTGGTTGGCGACGGCGGCAACGATCTGCTGATCGGCGGCACCGGCAATGACAACATGAGCGGTAACGACGGCGACGACACCTACGACGTCGACGACGATGGCGACGATGTGAACGAGGCGGTCAACCAGGGCATCGATACGGTGATGTCCTCGATCGGCTACAACCTCGGCGACAACGTCGAAAATCTGATCCTGACCGGAACGGGCAACAATAACGGCGACGGCAACGCCCTCGCCAACGTCCTGACCGGCAATAGCGGCAACAACGCCTTCGATGGTGAAGAGGGTAACGACACCCTCATCGGCGGCGCCGGCAGTGACAATCTCCAGGGCGACCAGGGGAACGACATTCTCGACGGCGGCATCGGTACTGACACCGCTGACTTCAACGCTGCTGCGGCTGACTTCCGCGTCTCCACCAATGCACTGGGGCAACTCATCGTCGCCCACAGCTTCGGGACGGGCACTGAAGGCACCGACACGCTGACCAGCATCGAAAACGTCGACTTCAACGGCGCTGTCTATGCGGTGGTGACCGGGACGACAGCCAACGACGCTACGCTCAACAGCGGCAATACCGGCAATAACAGCCAGTTGGTGCTGGGCCTTGAAGGCAACGACACCATCAATGGCAATAACGGCAACGACATGCTGATCGGTGGTGCCGGCAACGACACGCTGCTCGGCGGCTCCGACAACGGCGCCGACATCCTCGACGGCGGCGCCGGCGATGATGCCATGACCGGCGGCAACGGCAGCGACGTCTACTATGTCGAGCAAGCCGGGGACACGGTCACGGAAACCAACGCGACCCTGGCAACCGGCGGCTCCGACACGGTGCGCACTTCGCTGGCCACCTACACGCTCGGTGCGAATGTCGAAAACCTGACCTATATCGGCACCGGTACATTCACCGGCACCGGTAACGCCCTGGCCAACGTCATCACCGGTGGGGCGGGCGTCGATACGCTGACTGGCCTTGGCGGCGACGACACCTATGTCGTCACCACGGGCGACGTGATCAACGAAGTGGCAGGCGGCGGCCTCGACACGGTGCAGGCGTCCGAGACCTATACGCTGGGCGCTGAACTCGAAAACCTGGTCCTGACCGGTGCCGCTGCTATCAACGGCACGGGCAATGGCCTCAACAATACGATCACCGGCAATACTGCCGCCAACGTCCTCAACGGCGAGCTCGGCAACGACACGCTCAACGGTGGCGACGGCAACGACACGCTGAACGGTGGTGACGGTAACGACACCCTCAACGGTCAGGATGGCCTCGACATCCTCAACGGCGGTATCGGCAACGATACGCTTGATGGCGGCGACGACGCTGACACCATGACCGGCGGCACCGGCGACGATGTGTATGTCGTCGAGGATGCCGGCGACCAGGTTATCGAAGCGGCACTGGGCGGCACGGATACTGTGCAGACCTCCGTCACGCACACCCTGGCTGCCAATGTCGAAAACCTGACCATCACCACCGGCAATGACGGTGTGAACGGCACGGGCAACACTGAGAACAACACCATCACCGGTGGCGCCGGTACCAACCAGCTCTTTGGCGGTGGCGGCAACGACACCATCAACGGCGGCGACGACGACGATCTGATCGACGGCGGCGAGGGCAATGACAACCTCGATGGCGGCACCGGCAACGATGAAGACATCATCATCGGCGGCGGTGGCAACGACACCATCAATGTCAGCGATGGCAACGATATCGTCCGCTACACCGCCAATGGCTTCGGCAACGACGTCATCAACGGCTTCGACTTCACTGGCGGCAGCGCCGCAACCCAGGACCTGATCGATCTCAGCGCCCTCGGCATCAATGCCGGCAACTTTGCTGCCCGTGTGGGCATCGCCGCAGCCGGGGCCAACACGCTGATCACGGTTCGTGACGCGGCCCTGGCCACCATCGGCACGATCCAGGTCAACGGTGTCGTCAATACCAACATCACCGCGACGGACTTCCTGCTCTCAACCGCTCCGGGCAATACCATCACCGGCGGCGCCGCGGGCCAGACCCACAACGGCACAGGCAATGCCGACACAATCAACGGTCTTGGCGGCAACGACACGATCGACGGCAACGGCGGCAATGACGTGATTGCTGGCGGCACCGGCAACGACACGATCGACGGCGACACGGGCGATGACACCATCACCTGGGACGCCAACGCGGTCGCCGGCCCCACCGACGGACGAGATGTCGTCACGGGTGGTGCAGAAGGAACTGGCGGCGACACCTTCGTGATCAACGGCAATACGGATATCGAGACCTACCGCATCTATACGCGGGCGGCCTTCCAGGCGGCTGGCAATTCCCTCGCCGGGTTCAATGCCAACACTGAAATCGTCATCACCCGCAACGGCACCAATGTCGCATCGGTCATCGCCGAACTCCGCGACATCGAGGAAATCCGCATCAACGGGTTCGACCCGAACGGCGCCACGCCGCTCGGCGGGGACACGGTTCAGGTGATCGGTGATTTCTCGACCACCAGCCTGCGCCTCAACACCATCACGATCGATGGCGATGCGGGCGACGACACGATCGATATCTCGGCCCTCTCTTCGGCCCATCGCATCGTTTTCCGCTCCAATGGCGGTCACGACACCATCATCGGGACGCTCCGCCCCGAAGACGTCATCGAACTGCCCGACGGCGCGACCTTGGCCGAATATGACGAAACCACGGTCGATGGCGTCACGACGCTCACCAAGGGCGACAGCAGCATCACCTACAAGGCCGCGGACGGAGGTCCACAGGTCGGCGAGTATGATGACGACGATGACTAGGACGAAGACGACCAGGACGACGAAGACGAGGATGATGAGGACGATCATCACGAAGACGACGAAGACGACGATAGCTGCAGCAATGACGACGATGACGATGATGACGCTCCGGCGCCGGCATCGGGCCATGTCCTCGGTACGCCCCAGGATGACATCCTGATGGGTACTTCGGGTGGCGACCTCGTCTTTGGCTTTGCCGGGACGGACTACATCATCACGGGTGCTGGCGCCGACGTTGTCAGGGCCGGTGCAGGCAACGACTTCATCGATGGTGAGGCCGGCCGCGATATCATCTTCGGCGACGACGGCGACGACGACATGTTCGGCGGCGGCGATGACGACATGATGTATGGCGGCGCCGACGATGACCGGATCTTCGGTCAGAACGGTAACGATCTGCTCGAAGGCGGCGACGGCAACGACTCGGTCTTCGGCGGCAACGGCAACGACCTGCTGGTCGGTTCGCTCAACGACGGCAACGACACCTACTATGGTGGCGATATCTCGGGAGACACAGGCAAGGACACGCTCGACCTGGGCTTCCTGACTGTCGATGCCACCGTCGATCTGGGAACCGGCGTGGGTGGTCGCGGCAGTGCAGTCAGCGGCCAGAGCGGCACCGATACCCTCTGGGGCGTCGAGAATGTCGTCACGGGTTCGGGCAACGACACGATCACCATGAGCAATGCGGTGAACGTGGTGGATGGCGGGCAGGGGAACGACGTGTTCGTCTTCGGTTCGGCAGCCGCGGCCAACGGCGACACGATCCGCGGGTTCCAGGCGGGCGACAAGATCGACCTCTCTGGTATCGACGCCAATTCCGGCGTGGCGGGGAATGACGCGTTCACCCTCGAAAGTGGTCAGTCGACCACGGCGCCGGGCCAGATCGTGGTCACGCACGAAACGCGGGAGGACGGGGAATATACCGTCATCTCCGGCGACATCGCTGGAACCAATGCTCCGGAGTTCCGGATCAGCATCGCGGGCAACCATGCCCTCACGGGTACAGATTTCAACCTGTAGCCTCCAACTCACCCGGCCGGTGTCCCATCGGCCGGGTCTTTGCTGAACCATCCAATCCGGGGCGAAGATCATGGCATCGACAACAAAGGCAATGGCTGAACATCGCGGCGACGAGATGCTGCGTAAACAATTCAAGGGCGTTGCGGTTTTCCTGTTCTGGATTTCCGGCATCATCAACGTCCTGGCGCTGACCGGCTCGTTCTACATGCTGCAGATCTACGATCGGGCGCTGACGAGCGGGAGCATCCCGACCCTGGCGGCCCTTTCGGTCCTGGTGGTGGGGCTCTACCTTTTCCAGGGCCTGTTCGACATCATCCGCAGCCAGTTGCTGGTGCGGATCGGCGCGCGCTTCGACCGCCTCCTGGCACCCATCGCGCATCGGGTCAGTGTCGACATGCCGCGCTTTGGCTTTTCGACGGGCGAGGCGCTGGAGCGCGGGCGTGACGTCGATACCATCCGCTCCTTCATGGGCAGCCAGGGCCCGGTGGCCCTGTTCGACCTGCCCTGGGTGCCGCTCTACATCCTGTTCGTCTACTTCCTGCACCCCGTGCTCGGCGCAATCACCCTGGGCGGCGCGGTCGTGCTGACGCTGCTGACGGTGTGGACCGAGCTCAAGTCCCGCAAGCTGGCCTCGGCCGCGCAGCAGGCCCATCTGGCCCGCAATGCCATCGCCGACTCCAATGCCCGCAACGCCGATATCCTCAAGGCCATGGGCTTTGCCGGCCGCGCGGTGGCTCGCTTCAACGAAGCCAATCAGGACCACCTGACCCTGCAGACCCGCGCCAGCGATGTCGTGGGTACGTTCGGCGCCTTCTCGCGCGTGCTGCGCATGGTGCTGCAGTCGGCCCTGCTGGGCATGGGCGCCTATCTGACCATTCAGGGGCAGATGTCCGCCGGCGCCATCATTGCCGTTTCGGTGGCCTCCTCGCGCGCCCTGGCGCCGATCGATATGGCCATCGGCAACTGGAAGGGCGTGGTTGCTGCCCGTCAGGCCTTCCTGCGGCTGCGCGACACCATGGTAGCGCTTTCGGGCATGCCCAAGCCGCTCGATCTGCCGGCACCGACCCGGTCGCTCAAGATCGACAAGATCACGGTGGCTGCTCCCTCGAGTGGCCGCGTGCTGCTCACCGAAGTTGCTTTCGAGCTCAAGGCCGGCCAGGCGGTCGGCGTGATCGGCCCGAGCGGCGGTGGCAAGACCACACTGGTGCGGGCGCTGACCGGCATCTGGCCCTCACTTCGCGGCTCCATCCGGCTCGACGACGCTGACCTCACCCAGTGGGACGAGGACAAGATCGGGCAATATGTGGGCTACCTGCCGCAGGACGTGGCGCTGCTCGACGGCACCATCGTTGAAAATATCACCCGTCTGGCTCCCCAGCGCGATGCTCGGGCCATCGTGGCTGCCACCAAGGCTGCCGGCGTGCATGAGATGATCGTGCGCCTGCCTGACGGTTACGACACCCAGCTCGGCCCCATGGGCACGGCCCTCTCGGCCGGGCAGCGCCAGCGCATCGGCCTTGCCCGGGCGCTCTATGGCGACCCCTTCGTGGTCATCATGGACGAGCCCAATGCCTTCCTCGATGCCGAAGGCGAGCAGGCGCTCAACGCCGCGATCCGCCAGGTGCGCGCACGCGGTGGCATTGCAGTGATCGTCGCGCATCGCCCGTCGATCCTCGCCGAGGTGGACATGGTCGCCGTCATCCAGAACGGCCGCATGACCGCCTTTGGTCCCAAGGACGAAATCGTCGCTGGTCAGCGCCAGGCCAATGTCAACGCACCCAAGATCGTTGAGCCCAGGGCGGAAACTGGAGAGCTGGCATGATCATCGAGGCAAAAGCCAACCGTCAGCAGTCCGAGCCGCAGGATCCGCGCAAGCGCTTGGAGTTCAACACGCCGGAAAAGACCTCGCGTCTTCCGGTCTATTTCGCCCTGCTCATCACCGGCATCGCCGCCTATCTCAAGAGCGCGTTCCCGGCCCAATCGCAGGCCGACGCTGTCGCGCCCGACAGCCTGCCGGCCTCCAACAGCAATGCGCCCCGCAGCGGGCGCATGGAGTCCGGTCCCGGGATCGACGACATGACCACGGGAGCCATCGGCCACGACGAGGCCGACAATTCGATCGGCCACTCGCGCCACGCCTGGAGCGGTCTTTCCATGCCCGACGGCGTGCCGTTCAACTACACGATCAACGCGTTCGACTATCTCGGCCCGAACGTCGCGGCGTTCTTTCCCGCGGCTTTCGACTACCAGCCCCACAACGACAATTTCCGCCCAACCGGTGGCGATAGTGGCCCCGGTCCTGTCGCGCCGGAAGGCGACGGCGGTGGTCCGACCGGATCTGACGATCCTGACGACGATCCTTCTTCAGATGATCCCGTGCCACATTATCCCCCGCTTGGGGACGACACCCGAACCGTCGACAATGACGATGATGAGGAAGACGACGAGGACGACGAAGAAGACCCGGACGAAACCGTATCAGGCAACCGCGCTCCCGTTGTGATGGGGCCGGTGCGCCTGCATGATGTTTTTGCGGGCCAGGTCATGCTGATCGGGTTGACCCAGTTGCTGTTCGGCGCCAGCGACCCTGACGGCGACGTGCTGACCATCAACGACATCACCGTCACGGGCGGCACGCTGGTCCAGCTCGGATCGGGCTGGTCGTTCGTCACCGTGCCCGGCATGCTCGGGGTCATCACCTTCACCTACGACATCAGCGACGGTCTCATCGAGATCATGCAGACCGCCATGCTCGACGTGGTCCGCAACACGATCATGCTGACGCCCCAGGACGATGTCTATGTCGGCACGCCCTATGACGACGATATCGACGCGCTGGCGGGTGACGACATCATCGATGCCCGCGCCGGCAACGACACCGTCGTTGGCGGCCTTGGCGACGATCACCTCAATGGCGGCGACGGCGACGACCATCTGTTCGGCGGCCTGGGCGACGACGTGATCTTCGGCGGTGCCGGCAATGATGTGATCGGCGGCGGCCATGGCAATGATCGTCTGTTCGGCGACGATGGCAACGACATCATCGATGGCGACGAAGGCAACGACGTCCTCATGGGCGGCGCTGGCAACGACGTCCTCAATGGCGGAGACGACGACGACGAGCTCTACGGCGAGGATGGCGACGATATCCTCATCGCCGGCCTCGGCGATGACACCGCCAGCGGCGGCGAAGGCAACGACGTCATGGAAGGCAATGCCGGCAGCGATCATCTGGCTGGCGATGCCGGCAATGACCTCATCAACGGCGGCGAAGACTGCGACGTTCTGGTGGGCGGCGACGGCGACGATACGCTGATCGGCGCCGGCGGCAGCGACGTGGTCGAGGGCGGCAGCGGCGATGACGATCTCCACGGCGACGACGGCGAGGACACCCTGCTGGGTGAAGCCGGCGACGACACGCTCGATGGTGGCGCCGATGACGATACCCTCGATGGCGGCGCCGACGATGACTGGCTGATCGGCGGCACCGGCGACGACGAACTCTATGGTGGCACCGGCAACGACCTGATCGAAGACGGCCAGGGCGACGACGAGGTCCATGGCGGCGCCGGCGACGACACGATCCGCGGCAGCGCCGGCTACGACCTGATCGATGGCGGTGACGGCCACGACACCCTCGACTATTCCGAGTTCACCGCTGACATCCAGTTGGACTTCGAGGGCGGTATCGCCTGGAGCGAACAGATCGATCAGGACCTGTTCCAGAATGTAGAGCAGGTGGTGGGCGGCAGCGGGGACGACACTTTCGTCTTCGGCTCCACCACCGCGATCATCTCCGGCGGCGGCGGCGACGACCTGTTCGTCTTCACCGTCAGCGAGGACACCGCGGCGCTCAGCCGGCAACTGGTGTTCGAAATCCTCGATTTCGTCGTCGGCGACCGCATTCACGTCGCCGAGTACGAGCTTTCCAATCGGGCCCAGCGGCTCGAGGCCGAGCGGTTCGGCGAAATCTACGACGAGCTGGAGGAGGGCTTCGAAGCCGGCCTGCCAATCCGCGTGACCCACGCCTTCTACGACGACATGGACCACACCATCATCGAGGCCGATGTCGATCGCAACGATTTCTACGAGATTTCCATCACCCTGAATGGCGTGCAGTTGCCATTCACCATCGACCATCACGTCGCCTGATACAGGCCGGAGAGAGTAAATGAGTTCTTTGGATATGACGGCTCCTTATCCCGGCCCATCGCTGCGGCGCAGCCCGGTCAAGATGTCGGATTTCTCGATGCGCGGGCGGGTGATCACCGGCAGCGTCGCGGCGATCATGCTGCTGGCAGGGGTGGGCGGATGGGCCGCTACGGCCAAGCTGTCCGGCGCCATCATTTCGAGCGGCACGGTGCTGGTGGCCGAGAATGTGAAAGTCATCCAGCATCTCGATGGTGGCGTGATCCGCGACATCAATGTCCGCAAGGGCCAGGACGTTGCCGCCGGCGAGGTGCTGCTGCGCCTTGATGACGTGCAGATCCGCACCGAGCAATCGATCCTCGCCGGGCAGATCGCCGAACTCCTCGCCCGCCAGGCGCGCCTGATCGCCGAGCGCGATGCAGCAACCGAGATCGTCTTTCCGGCCGATTTCCTGGCCAAGTATCCCGATGGCATCCTCATCCTGCAGGGCGAACAGCAACTGTTTGACAGCACGGCGCGCAATCGGTCCTCGACGCGGCAGCAGCTCGAGCTGCAGGTGGCGCAGCTTGAAGAAGAAGTTGGCGGGCTGCAGTTCCAGGCAGCGGCGCTGGCCGATGAAGTGGCGCTGGCCCAGGACGAACGCGCCCGCATGAGCGCGCTGGCCGAGAAGGGGCTGATCGAGGCGACCCGCATCAACGTGGCCGATCGCGAATTGGCACGGATGCTCGGCTCGCAGGGCGAGCTCACCGCCAATATCGCGCGCTCCAATGCCCGCGTCAGCGAGGTGAAGCTGCAAATCCTGGCGATCGACGACGTGGCCTATACCGAAGCGCAGCGCGAACTGCGCGTGGTGGCTGCCAATCTCGCCGAATTGAACGATCGCTTTGCCGAGGTCAATGATAGGCTCGATCGTACGCTGATCCGCTCGCCCGTGACGGGCACCGTCAATGAACTGTCGGTGACCACCCTGGGTGGCGTCATCAGCCCCGCCGAACGCCTGCTCACCATCGTCCCTGACGACGCCGATCTCAAGATCGAGTTCCGGGTGGCGGTCAATGACATCGACCAGATTTCTCTGGACCAGGAGGTCAAGCTTCGTTTCAGCGCCTTCAATCAGCGGACCACGCCGGAAATTGCGGCCGTCGTGTCCCGCGTCTCTGCCGCCTCCACCAGCGACCCGGAAAGCGGGCAGAGCTACTACCTCGCCGAAGCGGAAGTCACTGGAGATCTTTCTGTTTTGGGCGATCGTGGGCTCATTCCCGGCATGCCGGTGGACGTCTTTGTCAAAACGGATGAACAGGTGGCGATTGCTTACTTCGTCAAACCCTTCACTGATCAGATCGCTCGCGCCTTCAGGGAAGAGTAAGTAGGGCTGACATTTGCGTTAAGCAAAGATGTGTTTTTGCAAAGATGTGAATTTACCGATCGTTAATTGCGTCGTACGCTTTAGAACAAGAAATATATATGGGGACGCAGCTTATAACTGCTGATGGTGCCATGAGGGAAATACTGACAGTCGCTATTGCCGACGATCATCCCGTATTGCTCGCTGGAATGGTCTCGTTGTTCGCCGGAAGCGACCGGCACCGGGTGATAGGACAGGCCGATAGCGCCGACTCCAGCCTGGAACTGGTCAACACACACTCGCCTGACGTCATCATCATGGATCTGAGCATGCCGGGCGACGTGTTCCGGACCATCGCCCAGATCGTGGCGACGGCGCCAAACACCAAAGTGGTGGTGTTCACGGCCTATTGCAGCATCGAATCCGCGCTCAAGGCGCTCGATGCGGGGGCCACGGGCTTCGCCTTGAAGGGCAGCCCGTCGTCCGAGCTGCTCGAGGCCATCGACACCGTGATGGACGGCCAGATGTTCGTCACCCGGCAATATGCCAGCCAGGTTATGAACGGCCTGCGGGAACGGGCGCGCCGGCAGGCGCTTGACGAAGCCGTCAAGCTCAATGTCCGCGAGAAGCAGATCGTGGGCCACCTGATGCAGGCGCGGACCAATCGCGAAATCGCCGCGCAGCTCCACATCAGCGAGAAGACGGTCAAGCATTACATGACCGGCCTGATGCTCAAGCTCAAGGCACGCAACCGCGTGGAAGTCGTCATCGCATCGCGTGAAAGCGAAGAGCGGGAAAGCGCGTCGCGCCGATAGGGTCGGGCGCCTAGGTTTCAGATCAGTGAACGCGCGGCAGGAGATGCCGCGCGTTTTGCTTAGAGTGGTAGAGATCGCCGCGCCGATAGGGCAGGCGCCGGCGGTTCGGATCAGTGGTTGCGCAGCATCAGATGCCGCTCCCACGCGAACGCGGTCCGGACTATTGTCATCAGATCGTTGAGTTGGGGCGTCCAGCCGAGGAGCTGGCGGGCCTTCTGACCCGTAGCCGTGACCGAGGCGGGGTCGCCGGCGCGGCGCGGGCCTTCGTCGACGCGGAAATTGACGCCGGACACCTCGCGCACCGCCTCCACCACCTGCCGGACGGAATAGCCCTGGCCATAGGCGCAATTGAGCGTCGTGCTGTCGCCACCGGCGCGCAGATGCTTGAGCAGCAGCGCATGGGCGGCAATGAGATCGGTGACGTGAATATAGTCCCGGACGCCGGTGCCGTCGGGCGTTTCGAAGTCGGTCCCGAAGATGTCCATGTGCGAACGCTGACCCAAAGCGGTCTGGCAGGCCACCTTGATCAGGTGGCTCGCATGGGGCGTCGACTGGCCCGTGCGCATGCCCGGATCCCCGCCGGCGACGTTGAAGTAGCGCAGCACGCCAAAGGTCATCGGATGGGCGGCCGCAACATCGGCCAGCATCCATTCCGTCATGAGCTTGGAGCGGCCATAAGGGGACATCGGGCTGAGCGGGGTGGTTTCGACCACCGGTGCCAGGCCCGTCATGCCGTAGACGGCCGCCGTTGAGGAAAAGATGAAGTGCTTGACCTCGCCGCGGATCGCCGCCTCGATCAGGTTGCGCGAGGTCGCGGTGTTGTTCTCGTAGTATTTGAGCGGGTCGGACACCGATTCCGGCACCACGATCGAGCCGGCAAAGTGCACCACCTCGGTGATGCCGTACTCGGCGATCAATTTCCCGACCAATGCGCGGTCGCCGGCATTGCCCTGAACGAAGGTCGCTCGACCATCGATAGCCCAATCAAAGCCAGTGACGAGGTTGTCGAGTACAACGACATCCTCGCCCGCATCGGTCAGGTTCAACACCATGTGGCTGCCGATATAGCCGGCTCCGCCGGTCACCAGAATTGCCATCGCCGCCTCCCGGGGTTGGGCTGTTACTCTGCGGCAATCCGCAAGACGCGCGTCAGCGGCTCGACCCTGCGGGCCGGGCTCTTGGGCTCGCCCGCTGCCGGGAAGGCCGGGCGCTCCCGGCGTGCCTTGCTGCCGCGGCTGCGAACCAGCTCGATGAGATTGTCCTCATCCTGGCCGGCAATTTCGAACAGATCGTGCCGACGCAGCACCTGGAAGTTGGCGCTGTCGATGACCGCAATGGTCCCGCGGCGCACCAGGGCCTGAACGCTCCGGCTGACTGTTTCCACGGTTGTGCCGAGATAGGCGGCGAAATCGCGTCGGTTGATCGGCACATGGACCACTGGCGTCGCCACGCGACCAACATGCTCCTCGCTGGCAAGCAGCTTCAGCACCATGAAAGTGGCGATCCGCTCGATGATGCTCTGGCAGGCCAGAACGAGGATGCGCTCATGCGCCTCGTCGAGCTGGTGCAGGTTTTCCATATGGATGAAGCGTTCGAGTTCCGGATCGGAATGCATTTGCGCTTCAAACGTGGACCGGTCGAAGCAGGCCAGGACAACGTCGCTGGCAGCCTCGATTGAAAACTCGGTGGCGACGCCGAAGATGCGCCCAAAAAAACCTGGCGCCTCGATGACCCCAACGATGTTGGAACGGCCATCGGGCAGAAGCGTCACGAGCTTGACTGCGCCTGATACGACATAGCCGACGAATTCGGTCATGCCTGGCTCATATACGGTTTCGCCGCGAGCGAAGTGGCGCAGACGTGCACTTGCTGCCTGTTTGTCGAAAAGCCCGCGCCCGAACGCGGTTTGTTGTAATTCTTTCGGGATGAAAGGGTGGTTCATGTCCCGACTCCACTGTTCGTCTGCCGCTAGGCAAGTAGAGCCGACACCGCCGTTCTCAGCTATTTCCAATAGTCCGACCATTATTCGGACAAAGGCACCCGCCAGTCGGTGACGTTAGTCGCTTTCGGCATCAGACCTTAGTCGCGTCTGCGCAACAACGTGCCACGGGGCCGCTGTGGCCGATTGTCAGCGTCCCGTCACCATCACCCAGACAGGATCGGAGGCTGAGCCAAAAAGTGTAGGTAATTCCGTATCTTGGGCGACGATGCCCGCCTCGTGCCGAGGCGACAGATCGGCCAGCACGACGACTTCGTCGTCCCCATGACGACGACGGAAGCCGAGCGTGTTCGCCTGGCAAATTATCGGCTCGTAGCTGCCCTCGGCGAACAGACGGGGCAGGGAGCGTCTCAGACCCAGCAAGACCTGCGTCAGTACCAGCTTATCGTCCCGTTTTGGCAGGGGCGCGGCTAGCCTTTTGGTCAGGGTGGAAAAGTCCAGATTTCGGCGATTGTCGGGGTCGACGAAGCTCTGTTCCCAGTCCTCGGCGCCGCGATAGATGTCGGGCACGCCCGGAATGGTCAGTTTCAGCGCCGCCTGGATCAGCCCCTTGCGGCGGCCGATGGCCTGCAATGACAGCCGGGTAGGGTGGAAATCCGCGAGGAAAGCCGCGTCGCCCAGCGCGCGATCGATGAACCGGGCCAGTGCCGCCTCATAGGCGGTGGCATTGACGCCCCAGTCGCTGCGCTCACGCGCTTCGCGGACGGACTTGACCATCGCGCCTTTGACGCGATCGCCAAGGTCGGCGCTGTCGCCCTCCATGGGCCAGCCGCCCACAAGCAGTTGAAACAGCAGGTAGAGATCGTTGGGATAGATCTCGCCACTGTCCAGAATACTGCGCCACCGCTCTACAGCGGCGCTCCACTCGCCCGGCATATCGGCAATCGCAGCGATGACGGCCCGCGTATCCTCGCCCCGCTTGGTGTCGTGCGTCGACGTGGCGATCATGCCGTGGGGATGGGTGGCCAGCCGGCGCCGGTTGCTGTCGTGAAAGGCAGCGATGGACACCGAGAAGCGATCGGGATGGGCGCCGACCTCGTTGAGGGCCACAAGGCGATTGTAGCGGTAGAGCGCGGTGTCCTCGAGGCCCTTGGCCATGACGGGGCCGCTGAACTGCTGGAAGCGGCCGATGGCCAAGGCAATCGCCCTGCGGTCGTAATCCGCCTCCAGTGTTCCCAAGAGCAGCGCTTCGACGAAATCGAAGACCATGGGCTGGATTTGCGGCTGGCTGCGGCGCGCCCGCTCCAAAGCCCGGCCGATTTCACGCCGGTCGCGCGCGACGATTCCGTCGTCGTCGAGATAGGTCCGGTAAACCGCCAATTGGGCGATGGTCTCCCGCAAAGCCCGGCGCAACCCGAGTTCGGTGACATCGGCGGTGGCCCCGACCGACCACGCAACCGCGGCAAACAGGCGCGCCAGCGCTGAAAGCTCGGCCGCCAGTTCGTTGTCCATAACCCGCAGCTTACAGCGATAGGCCTCTTCCTCCGGCTCGGTGGTCTCGCCCACGAAGGCCTCATAGACCGAAGTCACCTCGGCCTCGTCATCCTTCGACACCATCAGCCGGGTCAATTCCGCGCCGACCTCATAGCCTGTGGTGCCATCGACCGGCCAATCGGCGTGGAGCTGTTCATGCGGAGCAAGGATTTTCTCGACCACGAGATAGATCGGCCGGGGTGCGCGCTCCTGCAGCTTCTCGAGATAGCCCTTGGGGTCGAGCAAGCCGTCCACATGATCGATGCGCAGGCCGTCGACAAGACCATCGGCGATCAGCGCAAAGATCAGCGCATGCGCGTGGTCGAACACATCGGGCCGGTCGATCCGGATGCCGGCCAGGTCGCTGTTGATGAAGAACCGCCGATAGTTGATCTCGTCGGCGGCCACCGCGAAGTGGGCAAGCCGCCAATGCTGGGACGCGATCAGGCTGTCGAGCGCCGCCCAACTCCCCGCGTGGCCGGGCTCGCCGGTATGCGCCGCGACCGCCGCATCGGCGCTGCCGTAATGCTCAAGCAAAGCCACCTCATCCTCCGGCCGGATTGGCAGCTTGTCGCCATCATGCGCCCACACCGCGAAGCCGTCGCCATCGGCCTGGAGACGGAGATACCCCGCGGTGAGCGATTGGGCATAGCTGGCGCCAAGAAACGGCACCAGCAGCTTGCCCTCCATGCCCGGACGCGGCGGATGCCAGTCGATGTCGAACCATTGCGCATAGCGGCTCGCCTCGCCGTGCTTCAGCACATCGAGCCAGAGCGCATTGTCGGCGCCGCCCACGCCCATATGGTTGGGCACGAAATCGAGGATGAGGCCCATTTCCCGCTGCCGCAGCGCCGCGACCAGCGCGCGGAAGTCCGCCTCGGTGCCAAGCTCGGGATTGATCGTCGTGTGATCGACCGTGTCATAGCCATGGGTACTGCCCGGCCGCGCCCGCAGGATGGGCGATAGATAGACGTGGCTGATGCCCAAGCTATCGAGATAGGGCACCAGCGCCGTCGCGTCGGCAAAGGTGAAATCCTTATTGAGTTGCAGCCGATAGGTAGCGCGGGGAATCATGACGGCGGCTCGCTGTGGAACACCAGCGCGCAATCGGAAGGCAAGATCCAGAACTGCTGCGGGTCGATGGGGCGTCGACCGGCCCCGTCATAGTCAGGATGCTCGCTCGACCAGCCCACGGTCCAGCGGCGGCCATCTGGCGGGGCCAGCAGCGGTTCGGCCGCGACGCCAAACTGCAGGTCGCGTCCCAGGTTGAGCAACAACAGGCGATGGCCCGCCGGGTCCGGCGTGAAATAGCGGATGAGCAGGGCAGCATCGCCGATGACCGCGCCATCGATGCGCCGCTCGCTGGCCTGCGAGAAGGCCGGATCGCTGCGCCGCATGGCGAGCAGGTCCCGATGCAAAGCGAGCATGCCGCAATGTCGCTCGGCCTCGCTCCAGTCGAGCTTGCTGCGCGCGAAGGTTGCCGGATCGGCCGGCGCCGGCAGGCGCTCCTGCATTACCGGATCGGCAACGCTGGGGAAGTTGCTCAGCGACTTTCGTCGCCCTTCGGCACCGGCTATGGCGTCCTCGCCCTCAAGACCCAGGAAATACTGGAACGGGTTAGTCGCGCCAAATTCCTGGCCCTGGAACAGGCAGGGGGTTTGCGGGCCGAGCAGAAGCAGGCTCGTCACCGCCCTTATACGGGCCGGGGAGGCGAGCGAGGCGAGGCGGAAACCGCGCGCAGAATTAGCCACTTGGTCGTGGTTCTCGAGAAAGTGCACGAAGTGCTCGGCGGGCGTATCGAGGTTATAGGTGCCATAGGCCTTGTCGCGCATATCCGAGCGCTGGCCCTGATAGAGGAAGCCATATTTCAGCGCCGAGACCAGTTCCTGCGGCGAGCCGAGATAGTCGCGGTAGTAGAAATCGTTGTGGCCGGTGACGGCGACGCGGACAGCGTGCTGGAAATCATCGCTGACCATGGCGTCGACGCCGTATCCGCCCCGTTGCGGCGCGTCGATCATCAGATGCTGCTGCGGCTGGTTCTCGACCAGCACATAGACCTGGCGTTGCCCGGCCGCCTCACGCACCGCGCGGGTGATCTCGGCAATGATATGCTCGCTGCTGACGTCGAACATGGCCTGCGCGGCATCGATGCGCAGGCCGTCGAAATGGAAGTCGCGGATCCAGTACACCGCATTGCCGATGATGAAATCCCGCACCGGCCGGGCGTTATCGCCGTCATAATTGAAGCTGGCGCCCCATTCGTTCTCGTAGCGGTCGGTAAAATAGTGCTCGCTATAGGCGCGGTAGTGGTCGCCGAGGCCGACATGATTGTAGACCACGTCGAGGATGACACCGATGCCGAGGGCATGAGCGGTATCGATGAAGGCGCGGAGGTCGTCGGGCGTGCCATAGGCGGAGAAAGGCGCGTAGAGCAGGGTGGAGTCGTAGCCCCAGCCAAAGCTTCCCTTGAAGGTGGCGATGGGCATGACATGCAGCACCGTTACGCCGAGCTCCCGCAAATGCGCCAGTTTCGCGGCCACGGCCGTCCACGTCCCCTCCTGCGTGAAGGTGCCGACATGGAGTTCATAGAGGACCTGGTCCGGGCGCTCGACACCGGTCCAGCCTTCATCCGTCCACGGAAAATCTGTCCCCACCACCATGGAGGCCCCGTCATTGCCCTCAGGCTGGCCCCGCGAGGCGAGGTCGGGCACGCGCGGGCCGTCATCGAGGCGATACCAATAGCGGTCGCCAGGCCCGATATCGGCGACATCCCCGCCGAAATAGTCATCGCCCAGCGCGGCAAGCGCGAAGGTGCCACGGCCCTCGATTTCGACGGCGGCCGAATGCTTCCCGAACGCCCAGAGCGTAAAGCGGGTGCCGTCGCCATGCGGGATGGCGCCAAGGACGTCAGGAGAAAACATGCATGCTGGCCGGGCGGTTAGAGCAACAGTCAGAACGGGCGCCGCTCAACTTCGTTCCGGCGACGCCCAGGCCACTGCCGACCAGGCCGAAAGCCGCAATACCTCGCCATGCTGGGAGTAGTCACCCGTGCTGACCGGCGCTGCCGTGATGACGCAGGCAATGTCGGTGGGGTAGTCGGATGGGTTAAGCGCCATCGACAGGGTCCCGTTCTCGAACACCCAGTTGACGATGATGGCATTGCCGCGCCGTGCACTCCTGGCATCGAGGCAGACCGAGCGCACCAGTGGCCAAAGCAGCTCGCGTCGATAGCCGGTGAGGCTCCGGAACCGCCGCAGCGCATCGCGCCGATCCTGCCGCTCAAACTCGTCCCACGGGATTTTGGCCGACTCGAAGGTGGCAACACTGTTGGGGTCGGGCAGGTCGCCGTCCTTGACGTCCTGCTTGAAGATTTCGCGCATCTGCTCGTAGCGGTCGTCGCTCTTCTGCCGGGCGACGTCGTCGTCCATGTCGATGAAGTAGGGGAACGGGGAACAGAGGTGCCCTTCCTCGCCCATGAAAAACAGTGGCACCTGCGGCGCCAGCATCATCACGAAGTGCAGGAAATCCAGCTTATTGGCGCTGATGCGGTCGGGCAGGCGCTTACCGTCGGCGCGGTTGCCGATCTGGTCGTGGTTCTGCACGAACGAGACGAAGGCATCGGGCGGCAGCCGGCTGGCCGGTTCGTTGCGCGAGTTGCCGTCGCTGTTCTCGCCTGCCTCACCATCATGCACGAAGCCATCGGCCAGCGCCTTTTCGAGGTCGGCGATCGGGTCCTTGCTCTTGTCCTCATAGCCATTGGCGTTCTCACCGGTAACGAGGAAGTTGAGCACGTGGTGGATGTCGTCATTCCACTGCGCCGAATATTTCAGCGGCTCGTCCTCGTCGTCGCGCTCCAACAATGACGCCACATTCTCCATATTCTCGACGATGAGCTTGGCGCCCGGCTTGTCCTTGCGCGCCGCGGCGGCCAGTTCGTCGAGGAACAGCTCGCGTGCCTCGGTCTTCATCTCGTGCACGGAATCAAATCGCAGTCCGTCGAAGTCGAACTCGGTCAGCCACATGCAGGCATTCTCGTAGTAGAATTGCCGCACCACGGGTTGGGTGAAGTCGATCCCCGGTCCCCAGGGCGTTTCCACCTCCTCGTCGAACCATTCGGGCGCATAGTCCTTGATGAAATTCTGCTCCTCGCCGAAGTGGTTGTAGACCACGTCGAGGATGAGGCAGAGGCCGAGTTCATGAGCGCGGTCGACCAGCGCCCGCAGCTCCTCGCGGGTGCCATATGCGGCGTCGGGGGCAAAGATCAGCGTGCCGTCATAGCCCCAGTTGCGGTTGCCCGGAAATTCGTTGATCGGCATGATTTCGAGCGCCGTGTAGCCGGCATCGCGAAAATGCTCGAGCCGCTGCATCAGGCCGGCAAAGGTGCCTTCCGGCGAGGCGGTGCCGATATGGACTTCGCAGAGGATCGTTTCGTACCAGGGCTTCAGCGGCTCGCGGTGGTGCCCGAGGGCGATCGGCGCGGTGACGAGGCTCCAGCCGTCGCTGTCGCTCTCCTGCTGCCGGGATGCGGGATCGGGGAAGTCGCCGCCATCGATGCGAAACTTGTAGGCGGTACCAGCAGGGCAGTCCGCGGCCACGCCTTCCAGAAATCCATCATCCACGCGACGAAGCGGGACGGGGTCGCCACTCTTGAAGATAACGGCGGCCGAGCGGGCGCTTGGCGCCCAGAGGCGGAAGGTGGTTGCGCCGTCCACGGCCAGCGCCCCAAACGAATAGTCCATTGCCGTACTCGCGGTGTTCCAAAGACACCCTTCAACGACAATCTGGATGCGGCGTTCCCTGCAGGATTAGGCTTTTCAACCGGCCACCGGTTAGGCGGGCTGGGCGCGGCGCCGCAGATCGAAGCGGGAAGAATTCCTGCCCAACCGCCGCACGCCGAATGGCGTTTGAGACGCACCAAAGCGGCCGCCGATTTTGCGGTGCCGGAACCGTGTTGCAGTGCTTTGGGAAAGTGCCCGGAGACGCTGGGCTCGGGCGGGGCGGCGATGGTGGAGGGGACTGGATTCGAACCAGTGTACGCTAAGCGGTCAGATTTACAGTCTGATGGATTTAACCACTCTCCCACCCCTCCACAACAACGTCGCTTGGGTAGGAAACGAAGCGCCGGGGCGCGTCGTCGGGGCGGTTTATGGTGGTCTGATGACACACTGTCAACACCCGTTTGGCGATGCCCCGCAAGAAAAGGGCGATCCAGCCCCATCCTGCCGCGGCAGAAGCTGAGCATAGGGCAATAACAAGGACTGGGAGGAGGTCGGCTGGAGCGGGTAGCGGGAATCGAACCCGCATATTCAGCTTGGAAGGCTGCTGCTCTACCACTGAGCTATACCCGCTCGGTCGGTGACCGATATGCTAGCCAATAGCCCGGCATAGTCCGGGCTGACAACCCCTTGGCATGACAGAATCTCGTGGCGCAGGCGGCGGCGGGCCGCCGCCCGTGCAATGAGGCTAGAGCCAGCCCGACAGGATGCCGAGGCCACCAATGGCGAAGGCAGCGCCGGAGAGGCGCGCAGCGGTCTTGGCGAAGCGGCCGGCGAACTTTGCGGTGCCGAAAGCGGCGGCAATGCCGGCCAGGTGGAGCAGGGCGGTCGCGGTGATGAAGCCCAGGGCATAGGTGAAGCCGCCAACCGACTGGCCCATCTCGGCGCCATGGGCATGCCCATGGAACACGGCAAAGGTGCCGACCAGCGCCATCGCTGCAACGACCGGCATGGGCCGGCCCAGGGCCGCAGCGCCGCCGATGGCTACGCTCGACAGCGCGATGCCCAGTTCGACGAAGGGGAGCTGGATCTGGGCAACGCCAAGGGCGAATCCGGCGACCATTGCGCCGACGAAGCTGAGCGGCACGAGCCACAAAGCGCGTCCGCCCAGCACGAAGGCAAACACACCCACGGCAACCATGGCCAGCACGTGGTCGAGGCCGCCGACAGGATGGGCAAGGCCGTGGACGAACCCGGCGCCGTGGTCGATTCCGGCATGGGCGAAGGCCAGGCCAGGGGAGATAACCAGAATGGCCAGGGCCAGCAAAAGACGCATTTTCATCCTTCCGGGGCCGTTACCCCTGAGTGATCGTGTCGGTGCCGCCGAACTTCCTTGAACTCGCAAAGCCATTTATTGGCTGCGCATTGCCGATTGTAAATGGTGATCCTGTTGGCGCCGCCATGCGTTAGGCAGGGGAAAGGGCGGCAGGGTGCCGCTCGCGTTGAAGGATGTCTCGTCTTGTTATTGCTTATATTTCTGGTGCTATCCCTGCTGCTGGTCCAGGTCGTCTTGCCTGGTCGCTACCTGACAGAGCAGGTCGGAACCGACGCGCAGATCGGCCCGCGCGACGACCTGCCCGAACCCAGCCGCGATCTTGGCCGGTCGCGCCGGGCGCTGGCCAACCTGCAGGAGACTTTGCCGATCTTCCTGACCCTGGCGCTGCTTTCGATCATGCTTGGGGAGCAGGGATGGCTGTCGCTGGCTGGCGGCGCGCTCTACTTCGTGGCGCGTGTGGCCCATCTCTATTGCTATCTGCGCGGTCTCACGCCCTGGCGGTCGCTCAGCTTTATCGCCAGTTTGCTCGGCAACCTCGTCTTGGCGCTTCCGCTGCTTCCCCATCTCTGGAGCTAGGCGCAAAGGGTCTTGCGAAACGCGGCCATTGCCATTAGACACACCCTCGCCTGAAGGGGTTTAGCTCAGTTGGTAGAGCATCGGTCTCCAAAACCGAGGGTCGTGGGTTCGAGTCCCCCAGCCCCTGCCAGGCGATTTCATGACATTGCGGATATGTGGCGCGCCTGGCGCGGTCGTCGACCTGTCCGGGCGTCCGGCTAGCCGGCTACCCTGCGGTAGAGTCGGACCATGTTCATGGGCTGGCCGAGCGACTGCCAGTAAACGCGCGCGACGAGGTCCTTGCGCTGACCACTGCGCACTACCTCGATGCCCAGCGCCTGACGCGCTGCGTCCTCGGGTGAGCGGGCGCTTGAGATGAAAATTTCTATCGGATCGATGATGTCGCTACGCACATCGACCACGCGGTAGGTGATCGCCATTCCGAATCCTTGCTGCAGCCGGGCTGTAGCATTGGAAAGTCGGGCCGACGTTTAACTTTGACATGCGCGGCCGAATTAGCCAGCGGCGATATCATCGACCGGGGCATGGCCTAGCCAGCGCCTTGTGTCTTCGAGGTTCCAGGCGGTGCCGGTATTGTTGCTGACCCCGTTCACGACAATGGCGCGCGCCGGCCAGGAGTCGGCTGGCGCTGTGATGGCCTTCTCCATCAGGCTCACAAAGTCGCGATTGGACATCCACATGCCGCGAAACCACGTCGTGCCCCGCGCGATCTCGTCGGCGTCAGGCAGAGCGGGGCCAATGCGGCGGCCGGCGCCGCGCAGATCGATGGTCGCGGGGCGGTTCTCTCCAGGCTGGACCCAGCCAATGCGCACATTGACCCCCGTCAGAAGGGAAGAGGCGGATCGCGCTGCCACGGCCCGCTCGCCCATGAGCTTGGAGGCGCCATAGGCCGTGGGCGTGCAATAGTCATAGCCATCGAAGTAGCGGGTGCCGGGGCGCGGCGGCGTGTCGGCCGTCAGAAGCTGACCGGGCGGCAGGGGAGCATCCTTATAGCCGCCCATGACGTGGTTGGACGACGCGAAAACGAAGCGGCAGGGGGTCTGGCCAGCCCATTGCAGCAGGTTCATCGTCATGTCGATGCTTTGTGCCGCTTCGAGCCAGTCGGAATCCGGCGCCGGATTCTGCGCTGCGAAATGAACCACCGCATCGGCCTGCTGCACCGCGTCGATCCAGCCCCGATCGTGCGGGTCGCGCAGGTCGGCGGCCACGGCGCGAAACTTGCCGCTGTCGGCAAGTGGCTTGGGGTCGATGCCTGTGATGGCCGAGCACCAGGGCATGGTCTGTAGATGAGCAGTCAGCTTGCCGCCGAGATTGCCCCCGGCTCCAGTAATCACGACGCGCATATAGGGTCCCCTCCGACGGAAAGGACGCTAGCAAATGCCGAAGGCTGCGAACAGGCGAACTATTCGGCGGCCAGGGGCAGCTTGTCGGTGTGGCGGGATTTGAGGCGGTTGAGCTGGTGGGCGGCGTGGGTCAGCAGGGCGGTGCGGACCACGTCGGCGCTGACCGAACCCACATCGGCCTTGACCTTGAGGTCGAGGTGATAGCGCGACACGTTGCCCATGAAGCGCTCTTCGACGATGACGCGAACGACGCCGGTCACGCGGCCGGCAATGGTGGCATGCGGCCCGTAATAGCGGACCTCGCAGCCCTTGATGTCGAAACTTGCGCCGTTCGAAGACATGCCACAGCCTCCCGCTGCCGCCTTTTCGTCACAATTTGATCAAATGCCATGGCGGGATTGGGCGCAAGGCGGATTCACAGCTTTCTTAATCGATCGTTAATAAAGTGATCGTCGCCCAGTCGCAGGTCCGCGATCATTGTGGGCCATGCCCTGTTGCAATTGGCGGCAAGTTTCTCTAGATAGCGGCATTCCAGCCGTGCGGGATTCCTGCGCGGCCTTTGGTTTTGCACCAAAACCCAAAGAGTAGATTCGCCTATGGCCCGTACGAACCCGATCCAGTTCCTGCAGCAAGTCCGGCAGGAAACCGCCAAGGTCACCTGGCCGGGCCGCAACGAAGTCCTGATCTCGACGATCATGGTCCTCGTGCTGGTCATCGCGGCGAGCCTGTTCTTCCTTCTGGCCGACCAGGTCATTTCCTGGCTGGTCGGGCTGATGCTTTCGATCCGCTAAGCGGCGGTAACGGACACTATATTGTAGGAGCGGCGACGCTTAATGGCCAAGCGCTGGTACATCGTTCAGGCTTACAGCAACTTCGAGCGCAAGGTGGCGGAGGATATCCGCCAGAAGGTTGCGCAGAAGAAGCTCGAGCACCTGTTTGAAGACGTGATCGTGCCGACCGAGAAGGTCGTGGAGGTCCGTCGCGGGCGCAAGGTCGATGCGGAACGCAAGTTCTTCCCGGGCTATGTGCTGGTGAAGATGGACATGACCGACGAGGCGTTCCATCTGATCAAGAACACGCCCAAGGTCACCGGTTTCCTCGGTTCGGACAACAAGCCGATGCCGATCTCTGAAAAGGAAGCCCAGGCCATTCTGCAGCAGGTGCAGGAAGGCGTGGAGCATCCCAAGCCTTCCGTCTCGTTCGAAGTGGGCGAGAATGTGCGCGTGTCGGACGGTCCCTTCGCCAGCTTCAATGGCGTGGTGGAAGAGGTCGACGAAGAGCGCGCCCGCCTTAAGGTGGAAGTTTCGATTTTTGGGCGTCCCACTCCGGTGGAGCTCGAATACGGTCAGGTCGAGAAGGTCTGACCAAAACCGTCCGGGTAACCGGGCGGCAAATCTGTGGGAGAGGGCGGCGGCTGCCAGGCCACCGGCAAAACCTCGGACCACAGCGTCAAACGGTCCGCATGACAGCGGGCAAACACAGATAGGACGATTATGGCAAAGAAAATCGTTGGCTACGTAAAGCTGCAGGTGCCGGCTGGCTCCGCGACGCCGTCCCCGCCGATCGGGCCGGCTCTCGGTCAGCGCGGCCTGAACATCATGGAATTCTGCAAGGCGTTCAACGCCGCCACGCAGGAACTGGAAAAGGGTTCGCCCATTCCGGTCGTGATCACCGCCTATGCCGACAAGAGCTTCACCTTCGAGATGAAGCAGCCGCCGGTCACCTACTTCATCAAGAAGGCCGTCAACCTCAAGTCGGGCAGCAAGCTGCCGGGCAAGGAATCGGCTGGCACGATCACCACGGCTCAGCTCCGTGATATCGCCGCCAAGAAGATGAAGGATCTCAACGCCGACAATATCGACGCTGCCGTGTCGATGATCGCCGGCTCTGCCCGTTCCATGGGCATTCAGGTCGAGGGCTGATTGAATGGCACACGTTGGTAAGAAGATCACCAAGGCCCGCGAGGGCATCGACCGCAACAAGCTCTACAAGCTCGACGAAGCCATCAGGATGGTGAAGTCGCGCGCTTCGGCCAAGTTCGACGAGACCATCGAGATTGCGATCAATCTCGGTGTCGATCCGCGTCACGCCGACCAGATGGTCCGTGGCGTCGTGAACCTGCCGAACGGCACGGGCAAGACCGTGCGCGTGGCCGTGTTCGCCAAGGATGCCAAGGCTGACGAAGCCCGCAAGGCTGGTGCCGACATCGTTGGCGCTGAAGACCTGATGGAACAGATCCAGGCTGGCAAGATCGATTTCGATCGCTGCATTGCCACCCCGGACATGATGCCGCTGGTCGGTCGCCTGGGTAAGATCCTGGGCCCGCGCAACCTGATGCCGAACCCCAAGGTTGGCACGGTTACTCCCGACGTTGCCGGTGCCGTCAAGGCTGCCAAGGGCGGCGCCGTGGAATACCGCGTCGAAAAGGCCGGCATCCTGCATGCTGGTGTTGGCAAGGTCTCCTTCTCGGAAGAAGCCCTGCTGCAGAACATCAAGGCGTTCACCGACGCCGTGCAGAAGTCCAAGCCCGCCGGTGCCAAGGGCACCTACGTCAAGCGCGTCGCCGTGTCCTCGACCATGGGCCCGGGCGTGCATGTCGAGCCGGCTTCGGCTCTCTAAAGAAATTCCGGGCGGCTTCGGTCGCCCGGTAATTCAACCAGCGGTGGAGTGATCCACCGGCGGTTGAATAAGTCCTGTCCGAGACTGCCGGTGCTGATCGATCTGGGTCAGCTTAATGTCCACCGACGCCAGCATAGATGGGGTGAAGACCGAGAATTTTCCTGTCCCGCAAGGGCAGGGTGATCGCGGTTCGAACCAGGCCAGTTGCCCTGCCGGGCAGCACGGTTGACAGGCATGTAACCGTTGCTCCTCTCCTCCCTCGGGAGATCGGAGGGCAGCAATTGGCAATGGCCCGACTGACTATTGTCGGGCTTAATGTGGAGACTAGCAGTGGAAAGAGCGGAAAAGCGTGAGCTTGTCGCATCGCTTCAGTCAGCCCTCTCGGGCGCTGGATCGATCGTCCTCGCGCAGAATGCCGGTCTGACCGTGGCCAACCTGGAAACGCTTCGCCGTGAGGTGAAGGGTGCCGGTGGCTTCGTGAAGGTCGCGAAGAACCGTCTTGCCAAGCTTGCTCTGAAAGAAACCGACCACGCGGACATTTCGGCCCTGTTTACCGGGCCGATCGTCATCGCTTACGCGGCCGACCCCATGACTGCGCCCAAGATCGCGCAGAAATTCGCTGAAAAGAACGCAAAGTACGTCGTTCTTGGTGGCGCCATGGGCAAGACCGCGCTTGACGCGAATAACGTCAAGGCGCTGGCGACCATGCCTTCGCTCAACGAACTGCGCGCAACGCTCGCCGGGATGCTCAAGCAGCCCGCGACCCGTATCGCGTCGGTCATCGTGGCGCCGGCTGGTGGTATCGCGCGCGTGTTGGCCGCTCACGCGGAAAAGAGCAACGAAGCAGCGTAACCCCATGGCTCCTTCGGGAGCTGGTTTGAACTGAACACCTACAAAAGAGAGATTTATCAAATGGCTGATCTCGCCAAGATCGTAGACGACCTGTCTGCCCTGACCGTTCTGGAAGCTTCCGAACTGTCGAAGCTGCTGGAAGAAAAGTGGGGCGTTTCCGCCGCCGCTCCGGTTGCTGTTGCTGCTGCTGGTGGCGCTGCCGCTGCCGCTCCGGCTGAAGAAAAGACTGAATTTGACGTGATCCTGGTCTCGTTCGGCGAGAACAAGATCAACGTCATCAAGGAAGTCCGTGCCATCACCGGCCTGGGTCTTGGCGAAGCCAAGGCACTCGTCGAGGCCGCTCCGAAGGCGATCAAGGAAGGCGCAAACAAGGCCGAGTCTGCCGACATCAAGGCAAAGCTCGAAGCCGCTGGCGCCAAGGTCGAACTGAAGTAATTTCGACTTCTGCCTTGAAATTTGCGAAATGGCGCTTTATGTGCCATTTCGCATCCTCGTTTTCACGAGACGATTCGCCGGACCGATTGGATGGGTCCCTGGCGCCAATTTGCGGAATATATGACGAATTCGATGTCTGAGGCACGCTGACGTCCACGTGGCCCTATGGTTCTTGACCATGGGGTGTTTGACGTTTTCTTGTCCGCCTTCCTTTGGCTCTGGAAGGTTTCAGGCGTCGCTGAGCCCGAATTAACTGCCTAAACAAGGGCATATATCCCGAGACCCGACGGCTGATAGTCGGATTTTTGGATATCTGCCTCCGAGACAAATCGCAAAGAAACAGGAGCTTTCATGGCTACCACGTTCAACGGCCGCCGCAAGGTACGCAAGTCCTTCGGTTCCATTCGCGAAGTCACGGAGATGCCCAATCTGATCGAGGTCCAGAAGGCCTCCTATGATCAGTTCCTCCTCGTTGACGAGCCCAAGGGTGGCCGTCCCGATGAAGGGCTTCAGTCCGTCTTCCGTTCGGTTTTCCCGATCACCGACTTCTCCAACACTGCTTCTCTCGAATTTGTGAAGTACGAGTTCGAGCAGCCCAAGTACGACATCGAAGAGTGCCGTGCGCGCGACATCACGTTCGCTGCCCCGCTCAAGGTGACGCTGCGCCTGATCGTGTTCGAGGTGGACGAGGAAACCGGCGCCCGCTCGGTCAAGGACATCAAGGAGCAGGACGTCTATATGGGCGACATGCCGTTCATGACCATGAACGGCACCTTCATCGTCAACGGCACCGAGCGCGTCATCGTTTCGCAGATGCACCGTTCGCCTGGCGTGTTCTTTGACCACGACAAGGGCAAGACCCATTCGTCGGGCAAGCTGCTGTTCGCCGGCCGTATCATTCCGTATCGCGGTTCGTGGCTCGACATCGAGTTCGATGCCAAGGACGTGGTGTTCGCTCGTATCGATCGCCGCCGCAAGATTCCGGTGACGTCGCTGCTCAAGGCTCTCGGTATGGATACCGAGGAAATCCTGCGCACCTACTACAACACGCTCACCTTCGAGAAGACCGCGACCGGCTGGCAGAAGCCATACGACGCGGACAAGATGAAGAATGCCAAGCCGAGCCACGACCTGATCGACGCCAAGACTGGCGACGTGGTCCATGAGGGCGGCAAGAAGCTCTCGGCCCGCCAAGCCAAGAAGCTTGCCGAAAACGGCCTGACGCATCTGCTGGCGGTCAACGAAGACCTCTATGGCATGTATGTCGCCGAAGACCTGATCAACATGAAGACCGGCGAGGTCTACATCGAGGCAGGCGACGAGCTCGACGAGAAGACCCTGACCAAGCTGCTCGATCTCGGCTTCGACGAGCTGCCGATCCTCGATATCGACCACATCACCATCGGCGCCTACCTGCGCAACACTCTGGCCGTGGACAAGAACGAGTCGCGTGAAGACGCGCTGTTCGACATCTACCGCGTCATGCGCCCCGGTGAGCCGCCGACCGTCGACACTGCCGAAGCCATGTTCCAGTCGCTGTTCTTCGACAGCGAGCGCTATGACCTGTCCGCTGTCGGCCGCGTCAAGATGAACATGCGCCTCGAGCTCGACGCCCCCGACACCATGCGCACCCTGCGCAAGGAAGACATCGTCGAAGTCGTCCGCACCCTGGTCGACCTGCGCGATGGCCGTGGCGAGATCGACGACATCGACAACCTCGGCAACCGTCGCGTTCGCTCTGTCGGCGAGCTGATGGAGAACTCCTATCGCCTTGGCCTGCTCCGCATGGAACGCGCCATCAAGGAGCGCATGAGCTCGGTCGAAATCGACACGGTGATGCCGCAGGACCTGATCAACGCCAAGCCGGCTGCTGCCGCTGTGCGTGAATTCTTCGGTTCGTCGCAGCTTTCCCAGTTCATGGATCAGACCAATCCGCTCTCGGAAATCACCCACAAGCGTCGCCTGTCGGCGCTTGGGCCGGGTGGTCTCACCCGTGAGCGCGCGGGCTTTGAAGTCCGCGACGTGCATCCGACCCACTATGGCCGTATCTGCCCGATCGAGACGCCGGAAGGCCCGAATATCGGTCTGATCAACTCGCTGTCGACCTTCGCCCGCGTCAACAAGTACGGTTTCATCGAGACCCCGTACCGCAAGATCGTCGACGGCAAGCTGACGACCGACGTCGTCTACCTCTCCGCCATGGAAGAGGCCAAGCACTACGTCGCCCAGGCCAACGTCGAGTTCAACAAGGACGGCACGCTGACCCATGACCTGGTCGTGGCTCGCCATGCCGGCGACAACGGCCTGACGCCCAAGGAAAACGTCGACCTTATGGACGTTTCGCCCAAGCAGATGGTGTCGGTTGCCGCCTCGCTGATCCCGTTCCTTGAGAACGACGACGCCAACCGTGCTCTGATGGGCTCGAACATGCAGCGTCAGGCTGTGCCGCTGCTGCGCGCTCATGCGCCGTTCGTCGGTACCGGCATGGAAGCTGTGGTTGCCCGTGACTCCGGCGCCGCCATCGTGGCCAAGCGCAAGGGCATCGTCGACCAGGTGGACGCCACCCGTATCGTTATCCGCGCAACGGAAGAAACCGATGCGTCGCGTTCGGGCGTCGACATCTACAACCTGATGAAGTTCCAGCGTTCGAACCAGTCGACCTGCATCAACCAGCGTCCGCTGGTGGTTGTCGGTGACCACGTGAACCAGGGCGACATCATCGCCGACGGTCCGTCGACCGAACTGGGCGATCTGGCCCTTGGCCGCAACGTGCTCGTCGCGTTCATGCCGTGGAATGGCTACAACTTCGAAGACTCGATCCTGCTGTCTGAAAAGATCGCCATGAACGACGTCTTCACCTCGATCCACATCGAGGAATATGAAGTGATGGCCCGCGACACCAAGCTTGGTCCCGAGGAAATCACCCGCGACATTCCGAACGTTTCGGAAGAAGCGCTGAAGAACCTCGACGAAGCCGGTATCGTGCACATTGGCGCCGAGGTTGCCCCCGGTGACATCCTCGTCGGCAAGATCACCCCCAAGGGTGAATCGCCGATGACGCCGGAAGAAAAGCTCCTCCGCGCCATCTTCGGCGAGAAGGCCTCTGACGTTCGTGACACCTCCCTGCGCGTGCCGCCGGGCGATGCTGGTACTGTCGTTGAAGTGCGCGTGTTCAATCGCCACGGCATCGACAAGGACGAGCGCGCCATGGCCATCGAGCGCGAGGAAATCGAGCGTCTCGCCAAGGACCGTGACGACGAACAGTCGATCCTCGACCGTAACGTCTATGCGCGTCTCAAGGAGATGCTGTTCGGCAAGGCCGCTACGGCTGGCCCCAAGGGCTATGTCGTGGGCACCAAGCTCAACGACCAGATGTTCGAGGCTCAGCCCCGTTCCAAGTGGTGGCAGTTCGCGGTCGATGACGACAAGGTCATGACCGAGATGGAAGCTCTTCATGCTCAGTATGAAGAGAGCCGCCGTCTGCTCGAGCAGCGCTTCATCGACAAGGTGGACAAGCTGCAGCGCGGTGACGAACTTCCGCCGGGCGTGATGAAGATGGTCAAGGTCTTCATCGCAACCAAGCGCAAGATCCAGCCGGGCGACAAGATGGCCGGTCGCCATGGTAACAAGGGCGTGGTTTCGCGCATCGTTCCCGTGGAAGACATGCCGTACCTCGAAGACGGTACGTCGGTCGACATCGTGCTGAACCCGCTGGGTGTGCCGTCGCGCATGAACGTGGGCCAGATCCTCGAGACGCATCTGGGCTGGGCTTGCGCCGGCATGGGTCGCAAGATCGACGAGATGGTCCGCATCTACCAGTCCAAGGGTGACCTCAAGCCGCTCCGCAAGGAAATCGGCGAGCTCTTCGCTGGTGACGAGTCGGTTACTGATCTCGACGATGACGGCCTTGTCCGCCTCGGCGAACACCTCTCCAAGGGCGTGTCGATCGCGACCCCGGTGTTCGACGGCGCCAAGGAAGCCGATATCGTCGAGATGCTGGAACGTGCCGGCCTCAAGGGCTCTGGCCAGTCGACCGTCTATGACGGCCGTTCGGGCGAGCAGTTCGATCGTCAGGTGACCGTGGGCTATATCTATATGCTCAAGCTCGATCACCTTGTGGACAACAAGATCCACGCCCGTTCGATCGGCCCGTACTCGCTGGTCACCCAGCAGCCGCTGGGCGGCAAGGCCCAGTTCGGCGGTCAGCGCTTCGGCGAGATGGAAGTGTGGGCTCTCGAAGCCTATGGCGCGGCTTATACGCTCCAGGAAATGCTCACCATCAAGTCGGACGACGTTGCCGGTCGTACCAAGGTCTACGAAGCCATCGTTCGCGGCGACGACACGTTCGAAGCGGGCATCCCCGAGAGCTTCAACGTTCTGGTCAAGGAAATCCGTTCGCTCGGTCTCAATGTCGAACTCGACATGCGCGAGATCGAGGACGGCTCCGAAAAGGCCGAAGCGGAGCTCGCACCTCCTCAGGAAGCGGCGGAGTAATCCGGCACTTCCTACCCCCATTCATTTTCCGTTCAGAATGCGTTCATGTTCGCGTTCTGAACGGATAGAGGAGAGAATTGATGAATCATCATTCCCACGTCATGGACCCGTTCAACCCGGCCGTTCCGGTGCAGACTTTCGATCAGATGAAGATCTCGATCGCGTCGCCCGAGAAGATCCTGAGCTGGTCCTACGGCGAGATCAAGAAGCCCGAAACCATCAACTATCGTACGTTCAAGCCTGAACGCGATGGTCTGTTCTGCGCGCGCATCTTTGGCCCCGTGAAGGACTATGAGTGCCTGTGCGGCAAGTACAAGCGTATGAAGTTCAAGGGCGTTATCTGCGAAAAGTGCGGTGTGGAAGTCACCCTGAGCCGCGTCCGTCGCGAGCGCATGGGCCACATTGAACTCGCAGCGCCCGTTGCTCACATCTGGTTCCTGAAGTCTTTGCCGTCCCGTATCGCGCTGCTGCTCGATATGACGCTGAAGGACATCGAGCGCATTCTCTACTTCGAGAACTACGTGGTTCTCGACGCTGGTCTTACGCCATTCACCACGCATGAGCTGCTGACCGAAGAGCAGTATCTCGACGCCCAGGACGAGTATGGTGCCGACAGCTTCACCGCCAAGATCGGCGCCGAAGCCATCCGCGACATCCTGCTCGCCCTCGATCTCGAGAAGATCGCGGCCGATCTGCGCGTGGAAATTGCTGAGTCCACCACTGAACTTAAGCCCAAGAAGCTCGCCAAGCGCCTCAAGATCGTCGAGCAGTTCATCGTCTCGGGCAACAAGCCCGAGTGGATGATCATGACCGTCATCCCGGTCATTCCGCCCGAGCTGCGCCCGCTGGTCCCGCTGGACGGCGGCCGCTTCGCCACGTCCGATCTCAACGACCTCTATCGTCGCGTGATCAACCGCAACAACCGCCTCAAGCGCCTGATCGAGCTCCGTGCCCCGGACATCATCATCCGCAACGAAAAGCGCATGCTGCAGGAAGCCGTTGACGCGCTGTTCGACAACGGCCGCCGTGGCCGCACCATCACCGGTGCCAACAAGCGTCCGCTGAAGTCGCTGTCCGACATGCTCAAGGGCAAGCAGGGCCGCTTCCGCCAGAACCTGCTCGGCAAGCGCGTCGACTATTCGGGTCGTTCGGTCATCACTGTGGGTCCGAACCTCAAGCTGCACCAGTGCGGCCTGCCCAAGAAGATGGCGCTCGAGCTGTTCAAGCCGTTCATCTACAGCCGTCTTGAGGCGAAGGGTTTCTCTTCGACCGTCAAGCAGGCCAAGAAGCTGGTCGAGAAGGAAAAGCCCGAGGTTTGGGATATCCTGGATGAAGTGATCCGCGAGCATCCGGTTCTGCTGAACCGCGCTCCGACGCTGCACCGTCTGGGCATCCAGGCGTTCGAACCGATCCTGATCGAAGGCAAGGCAATCCGTCTGCACCCGCTCGTCTGCTCGGCCTTCAACGCCGACTTCGACGGCGACCAGATGGCCGTGCACGTCCCGCTGTCGCTCGAAGCGCAGCTGGAAGCACGCGTGCTGATGATGTCGACCAACAACATCCTGCACCCCGCCAACGGCCAGCCGATCATCGTGCCGAGCCAGGACATCGTCCTTGGCCTCTACTACCTCTCGCTCATGAACGAGGGTGAGCCGGGGCAGGGCATGGCGTTCTCGTCCTATGCCGAGCTCGAACACGCGCTCGACAACAAGGTCGTCACGCTCCACACCAAGATCAAAGGCCGTGTCACGGCCTGGGACGAAAACGGCAACCAGATCACCGAGATCGTGGAAACGACCCCGGGCCGTATGCTCATCGGCCAGATCTTGCCGAAGAACCCGGCCGTGCCGTTCGCAACCGCGAACCAGCTGATGACCAAGAAGATGATCTCCAAGATGATCGACACGGTTTACCGTGGCTGCGGTCAGAAGGAGACCGTGATCTTCTGCGACCGCGTCATGCAGCTCGGTTTCAAGAATGCGTGCGACGCCGGCATCTCGTTCGGCAAGGACGACATGGTTATCCCGGCCTCCAAGTACACCATCGTGGAAGCCGCCCGTAAGCAGGTCGAAGAGTTCGAGCAGCAGTACAATGACGGCCTGATCACTCAGGGCGAAAAGTACAACAAGGTGGTCGACGCCTGGGCCAAGTGCGGTGACAAGGTCGCCGAAGAGATGATGGACGCGATCCGCAAGGTGCAGATCGACGAGGAGACCGGCCGTCAGAAGCCGATCAATTCCGTCTACATGATGAGCCACTCGGGTGCCCGCGGTTCGCCGGCCCAGATGAAGCAGCTTGCCGGCATGCGCGGCCTGATGGCTCGTCCGGACGGCTCGATCATCGAGACCCCGATCACGGCTAACTTCAAGGAAGGCCTCAACGTTCTCGAGTACTTCAACTCCACCCACGGTGCCCGTAAGGGTCTCGCGGACACGGCGCTGAAGACCGCGAACTCGGGTTACCTGACCCGTCGTCTCGTCGACGTGGCGCAGGACGCGATCATCGTGTCGACCGATTGCGGCACCGAGCGTGGCCTCACCATGGAACCCATCGTCGATGCCGGCCAGATCGTGGCCTCCATCGGCCAGCGCGTTCTGGGCCGTACGGCTGCCGACGACATCTTCCATCCGCTCAGTGGCGATCTGATCGCCGCCAAGGGCACGCTGTTGGAAGAAAAGCATGTCGATGTCATCGAGGAAGCGCGGATCCAGTCGATCCGTATCCGCTCCCCGCTGACCTGCGACATGCGCCAGGGCACCTGCGCGGCCTGCTATGGTCGTGACCTTGCTCGCGGTACTCCCGTGAACATGGGTGAAGCTGTGGGCGTCATCGCCGCACAGTCGATCGGCGAACCCGGTACCCAGCTCACCATGCGCACGTTCCACATCGGTGGCACGGCACAGGTGGTCGACAGCTCGTTCCTCGAGTCCGGTGCAGAAGGCAAGATCGCCATCCGCAACCCGAACGTCGTCAAGGTCGAGGGCGGCAAGCTGGTCGTCATGGCCCGCAACGTCTCGCTCGCCATTCTCGACGCCGAAGGCAAGGAACGCGCCACCCACAAGGTGACCTATGGTTCCAAGCTGCTCGTCAAGGAAGGCGACGCGGTTCGTCGCGGCCAGCGTCTGGCTGAATGGGACCCCTACACCCGTCCGGTTCTCGCCGAAGTCGAGGGCGAGGTCGTGTTCGAGGATCTGGTCGATGGTGCTTCCGTTGCGGAAAACACCGACGAAGCGACCGGCTTCACCAAGCGCGTGGTCATCGACTGGCGCACCAACCAGCGTGGTGAGGGCCTGAAGCCGGCCCTGGCCATCGCTCGTGGCGGTGCCGTTCAGAAGGTGGAACGTGGTGGCGACGCCCGTTACCTGCTCTCGGTCGACGCGGTTATCGCGGTCGAGCCGGGCGAGAAGGTTTCGCCGGGTGACGTGCTGGCGCGTATCCCGCTGGAAAGCGCCAAGACCAAGGACATCACGGGCGGTCTGCCGCGCGTGGCCGAACTGTTCGAAGCTCGTCGTCCCAAGGATCACGCCATCATCGCCGAGATCGATGGCACCATCCGCTTCGGTCGCGACTACAAGAACAAGCGCCGCGTCATCATCGAGCCGAATGAGGAAGGTGCAGATCCCGTCGAGTACCTGATCCCCAAGGGCAAGCCGTTCCACCTTCAGGAAGGCGATGCCATTGAAAAGGGTGAGTACATCCTCGACGGCAACCCGGCGCCGCATGACATCCTGGCGATCAAGGGCGTGGAAGAGCTTGCTCGTTACCTCGTCAATGAAATCCAGGAGGTCTATCGTCTGCAGGGCGTGCTGATCAACGACAAGCACATCGAGGTGATCGTTCGCCAGATGCTGCAGAAGGTCGAGATCGTGGATCCAGGTGATACCGGCCTGCTCAAGGACGAGCAGCTCGACAAGCTGGACTTCGACGAGCTCAATGACAGCCTCGTTGCCGATGGCAAGAAGCCGGCAACCGCCAACCCGGTGCTGCTTGGCATCACCAAGGCGTCGCTGCAGACCCGCTCGTTCGTGTCGGCCGCTTCGTTCCAGGAAACCACCCGCGTCCTCACGGAAGCAGCGGTTTCCGGCAAGGCCGACCTGCTCGAAGGCCTGAAGGAAAACGTCATCGTCGGCCGCCTGATCCCGGCTGGTACCGGTGCCGGTATCTCCTCGGCCAAGCTGATCGCGACCAAGCGCGACGACCTGATCCTGGACGAACGCCGCCGCCAGGCGTCGACGGTCCAGATCCCGGCGCCCGCCGCCGAGTAAGCGTCGTCACAGAGTTGAATGGGGAAGGGGCCTTCGGGCCCCTTTCTTTTTGCCGGAAGAAAGCCGGCCTTTCGCCTGGTGCACGCCTGTCGATTTCTTGCGCACTCGCTCGTCGTCTCCTACGAAGGCAAGAGGAGAGGCGCCATGAAGTTCAAAACCACCATTTTGCAGTCCGGCAACAATACCGGCATTGAAGTGCCGGCCGAGGTCGTCGAGGCGCTTGGCGGCGGCAAGAAGCCGGCTGTCAGCGTCAGCATCGGCAGCTTTGGCTATCGATCATCGATCGCCGTCATGGGCGGGAAGTTCCTTATTCCGCTCAGCGCCGAGCGCCGGGCCGAGTCCGGGATCAAGGGTGGCGACGCCGTCGAGGTGGAACTGGCGCTCGATACCCAGCCGCGGGACGTCACGGTGCCGGACGATCTGAGCACGGCCCTGGCCGGGGACGACGCCGCCAAGGCTTTCTTCGAGACCTTGTCCTACAGCAACAAGCTGAGGCATGTGCTGTCGGTCACCGACGCCAAGACGCCCGAAACCAGAGCGAAGCGGATCGACAAGGCGATGGACATGCTGCGGTCAGGCAAGAAATGAAGAGGGGCCCCGAGGGACCCCTGAACTCTTCGCTGGTTGGGCAGCTTAGTTGTAACCGACGTGATCGGCGAACTGGCCGACCACCATGGCCCAGAGGCCGAACTGGGAATCGAGGTATTCGGCGGTCACGCCCTTGACCAGGTCGAGATCCATCTCGACGCAGGCGTCCTGGTCGCCATCGAGATACGCGCGGCTGAAGCGCTTGTTGAAGTTCCAGTCGTTGATGTTCTCGAGGCTCGGCTTGATGTCGAGGAAGCCGAGATAGAAGTTGAGGTCTTCGCAATCGGCGCCGTCGGTGCAGTTGCGGAAGTAGACCTGGTAGGTAACGCCGTCGATCTTGCCGGTGATCTGCGGGTCGCCATTGTTCTGGGTGGTGAGGTTGGCCGCGCCATAGCCGCGCGCCGCGTTCAGGATCTCGGCCGTGTCCGCGCCGGTTATCAGCGTCTGGGCCTGGGCCGAGAGGGTGAGGGCGAGCGCCACGGCGCCGCCGGCAAACATGGAATTGAGCTTCATCGCGTGATCCTTCCCGACATGATCCCTGTCCCGGTACTGCCGCTGGGTCCGGTCTGCAGGTCGATCCTACACAATTCACCGGTGGCGAGAAGCGGATAGTTGACCCGGTTTGGCGGATGCGGGGCAGGGGATGGCTTTGCCTTCGGCGCCAGCAAAAGCGCAAAACCATTGCAAGCCCCTGCATGGCTCCCTCGCGGTTTTTTCACGAAAGAATCCTTGACGGATGGGAGAGTCGGCTCTAAACAGCGCCTACCTAAGCGGTCGGTCGTGAATGTCACACCGGGTTCCTGCCATCTTGTGCGGGCATCCAGGACACTCAAACACACTGTCGGGTAACTAGACGAAGCAAATCCTTGTGCGCATGACTGCCCATTTTGGTGGGTGGTCCGCAGCAATTAAGGCGCCGCCGTATCCCTAACCGGGTCGGATGAGCGCCGTTTTGGTTTGCTTTTGCTAGACCGCAATGAATTTTGGACGATGGAAAGAGCGCAATGCCCACCATTAATCAGCTGATCCGCAAACCACGCGCCAGCAAGCCAAAGCGGAACAAGGTTCCGGCCATGGAAGCAAATCCGCAGAAGCGCGGCGTTTGCTCTCGCGTTTATACGACGACCCCCAAGAAGCCGAACTCGGCTCTCCGCAAGGTTGCCAAGGTTCGCCTGACCAATCAGCGCGAAGTCATCTCGTATATCCCGGGCGAAGGCCACAACCTGCAGGAACACTCCGTGGTCCTGATCCGTGGCGGCCGCGTTCGCGACCTTCCCGGCGTTCGCTATCACGTGCTCCGTGGCGTTCTCGACACGCAGAGCGTCAAGGACCGCAAGCAGCGCCGTTCGAAGTACGGCGCGAAGCGTCCGAAGTAAGGAGATCGAGATATGTCCCGTCGTCACCGCGCTGAAAAACGCGACGTTATCCCAGACGCCAAGTATGGCGATCTCGTTCTGACCAAGTTCATGAACTCGCTCATGAAGGACGGCAAGAAGTCGGCTGCCGAAAGCATCGTCTATGGTGCATTCGACATCGTCGAAGCCAAGGTCAAGCAGAACCCGGTGGAAGTGTTCCACACTGCCATCGAAAACATCCGCCCGTCGGTTGAAGTGCGTTCGCGCCGCGTTGGCGGTGCCACGTACCAGGTGCCGGTTGAAGTCCGTGCCGATCGTCAGCAGGCCCTGGCCATTCGCTGGCTGATCGAATCTGCCCGCAAGCGCGGCGAGAACACCATGCGCGAACGCCTTTCCGGCGAGCTCATGGATGCCCTCAATGGCCGCGGCCAGGCCGTCAAGAAACGCGAAGACACGCACCGTATGGCTGACGCCAACCGTGCCTTCTCGCACTACCGCTGGTAGTAGGAGCGCCCAATGGCACGCGAATATCCCATTCCGCTGTATCGTAACTTCGGCATCATGGCTCACATCGATGCTGGCAAGACGACCACGACCGAACGCATCCTCTACTACACCGGCAAGTCCCATAAGATCGGCGAAGTCCACGACGGCGCCGCTACCATGGACTGGATGGAGCAGGAGCAGGAACGCGGCATCACGATCACCTCGGCTGCCACGACCACGTTCTGGAAAGACCGTAACGGTACCCAGCACCGCTTCAACATCATCGACACCCCCGGCCACGTGGACTTCACCATTGAAGTCGAGCGTTCGCTGCGCGTGCTCGACGGTGCCGTCGCACTGCTGGACGCCAATGCCGGTGTTGAGCCGCAGACGGAAACCGTCTGGCGCCAGGCCGACAAGTATAACGTTCCGCGTCTCATCTTCGTGAACAAGATGGACAAGATCGGCGCCGATTTCTATCGCTGCGTCGAGATGATCGGCACGCGCCTCGGCGCCAAGGCCGTTCCCGTCCAGCTGCCGATCGGCGCCGAGAACGAGTTCAAGGGCGTCGTCGACCTGATCGAGATGAACGCTCTGGTCTGGCGCAACGAAGAACTCGGCGCCCAGTGGGACGTCGTCGAGATCCCGGACGATCTCAAGGAAGCTGCCGTCAAGTATCGCGAGCAGATGATCGAAGCCGCCGTCGAGATCGACGACGACGCGATGGAAGCGTATCTGAACGGCGAAGTGCCGAACAACGACACCATCCGTCGCCTGCTGCGTCGCGGCACGATCGACACCAAGTTCTTCCTGATCTTTGCCGGCTCGGCGTTCAAGAACAAGGGCGTGCAGCCCCTGCTGGACGGCGTGATCGACTTCCTGCCGGCTCCGAACGACGTTCCGGCCATCCAGGGCATCGACGCCCGCACCGAGGCTCCGATCGAGCGTCATGCGGACGACAACGAGCCCCTGGCCATGCTGGCATTCAAGATCGCCAACGACCCGCACATGGGTACGCTGACGTTCTGCCGCATCTACTCGGGCAAGCTCGAGCAGGGTATGATGCTCGAGAACACCGTCAAGGAAAAGCGCGAGCGCGTTGGTCGTCTGTTCCAGATGCACGCCAACAGCCGCGAGCAGATCACGGAAGCCTTCGCCGGCGACATCGTCGCCATCGTCGGCCTCAAGGACACCACCACGGGTGACACGCTCTGCGTGCAGAATGCCCAGGTTATCCTTGAACGCATGATCTTCCCTGAGCCGGTTATCGACATCTCGGTGGAACCCAAGTCCAAGGCTGACCAGGAAAAGATGGGCCTCGCGCTCAATCGCCTTGCTGCCGAAGACCCGTCCTTCCGCGTCAAGACCGACGAAGAATCCGGCCAGACCATCATCTCGGGCATGGGCGAACTTCACCTCGACATCCTCGTCGACCGTATGCGTCGCGAGTTCAAGGTCGAGGCCAATATCGGCCAGCCGCAGGTTGCGTACCGCGAAACCATCACCAAGTCGGCCAATGTGGACTATACCCACAAGAAGCAGTCGGGTGGTTCGGGTCAGTTCGCTCGCGTCAAGCTCACCGTTGAGCCGGGCGAAGTCGGCAAGGGCCTCGAATTCGTGAATGCCGTCGTTGGCGGCTCGGTGCCGAAGGAATACATCCCCGGCGTCGAAAAGGGCGTGAAGTCGGTCATGTCGGCCGGTCCGCTGATCGGGTTCCCGATCGTGGACGTCAAGGTGACCCTGACCGAAGGCGCGTACCACGATGTGGACTCCTCGGTTCTCGCCTTCGAAATCGCCGGTCGTGCGGGCTTCAATGAAGCCCTGCGCAAGGCGGCTCCGAAGATCCTCGAGCCGATCATGAAGGTTGAAGTTGTCACGCCCGAAGATTACATGGGCGACGTCATCGGCGACCTGAACTCCCGTCGTGGTCAGATCCACGGCACGGAAGGCCGTGGTGTCCTCCAGGTCGTGAATGCCTACGTGCCGCTCGCGAACATGTTTGGTTATGTGAACTCGCTGCGCTCCATGAGCCAGGGTCGTGCACAGTACTCGATGACGTTCGATCACTACGAGCAGGTCCCGCAGGCCGTCGCCGACGAAGTCCAGGCCAAGTACGCCTAAACAAGAAACTGAAACTCAAGGTTGGCCGCAGGGCTAACGAATACGGAGAGAAGCGATGGGCAAGGAAAAGTTTTCCCGCAATAAGCCTCACTGCA
>CBIHQV010000006.1:0-138073 GCA_966212275.1 uncultured Devosia sp. | reverse complement strand
CCTTGTGCGGCTCCTTGCCGAACAACTGCTTCACGACTTCCTGCACCTTGGGCATGCGGCTCATGCCACCCACCAGCACGACTTCGTCGATCTGCGCGGCGGTGAGGCCGGCATCCTTGAGCGCCTGCTTGCAGGGCTCGACGGTCTTCTGGATCAGGTCATCGACCAGCGACTCGAACTTCGAGCGGCTGAGCTTGAGCGTCAGGTGCTTGGGGCCCGAGGCGTCGGCGGTGATGAAGGGCAGGTTGATTTCGGTCTGCGTCGAGCTCGAGAGTTCGATCTTGGCCTTTTCGGCAGCTTCCTTGAGGCGCTGCAGAGCGAGCTTATCGTTGCGCAGGTCGATGCCCTGCTCCTTCTTGAACTCGTCGGCGAAGTAATCGACGAGGCGCATGTCGAAATCTTCGCCACCGAGGAAGGTGTCGCCATTGGTCGACTTCACTTCGAAGACGCCATCGCCGATTTCGAGCACGGACACGTCGAAGGTGCCGCCGCCAAGGTCATAGACGGCGATCGTGCCGGCGGCCTTCTTGTCGAGGCCATAGGCGAGCGCCGCAGCGGTCGGCTCGTTGATGATGCGCAGCACTTCAAGGCCGGCAATCTTGCCCGCGTCCTTGGTGGCCTGACGCTGGGAATCGTTGAAATAGGCCGGAACGGTGATGACCGCCTGCGTGACGTTCTCGCCGAGATAGGATTCGGCGGTTTCCTTCATCTTCTGCAGGATCATGGCCGAAACCTGCGAGGGCGAATACTTGTCGCCCGAGGCTTCCACCCATGCATCGCCGTTGTCGGCGGACACGATCTTGAACGGAACCAGGTTCTTGTCCTTGGCCACGACCTTGTCGTCATAGCGGCGGCCGATCAGGCGCTTGACGGCAAACAGCGTGCCTTCGGGATTGGTGACCGCCTGGCGCTTGGCCGGCTGGCCAACGAGACGTTCGCCATCCTTGGAAAAGGCGACCATCGAGGGGGTGGTGCGCGCCCCTTCCGCGTTTTCGATAACCTTGGGATTGGAGCCGTCCATAACCGCAACGCAGCTATTGGTGGTGCCCAGGTCGATACCGATGACTTTAGCCATTAAACTAGCCTCTCTTTCAGCAAACCCATGATGGAACCCCTCTCGCGAGGCAGTCCCGTGGCCGCAAGGGCCGGGTTCCTTGCAACTGGAATGCGCCCATTGCTGGGCTTGCTGGCTATATAGGGGGGTGGCCCCGAGGCTTCAAGCGCTCAAAGGGCGGATTTGCTGGCAGGGGAGACCGGCAAATGCACCGGTCTCCCCTGCTTTGGGTCAGTCGGTCAGCGTGTAGCTGTTGAGTTCACAGATATCGACTTCAAACACTTCGAGCAGCGCGCCTTCGCCGGTTTCGAAGCGGAAGTCATAGAGGCACTGATCCGAGCCGTCGCCGATGGTGACGGTGCCCTGGTAGCCGGGCTCCAGCGTGCCGTCCGGGCCGAGCAGGTCCTCGCCCCAGGCGTCCATATTGCTGGGGTTGGTATAGAAGTAATGCAGCGACTGCGAGCTGTTGTTGATCAGCGTGAATTCGACGGTCTGCGCCGCCGCCGGCAGGGCGCCGGCCAGCAGCGTCAGGGCGACAATGGCGCCCTTGAGCTTGAAGGTCATGAAAAGTCTCCCAAACCAGCGGCACATCGCCGCCAGCCGGGAGGTTTCATACCATGTCGGGCCTTAATCAGCGGTGACCGCTTTTTGGCGCGGATCAGTCGTAGATCGTGTAGCTGCCCAGGTCGCAGATGTTGATTTCGGCGACCTCGGTCTCGCTGCCATCGGCCATGACGAACTTAAAGTCGTAATAGCACTCGGTCGAGCCATCGGCGATGGTCACGGTGCCATTGTAGCCGGCCGAAAGCGTGTGGCCGCCAGCCAGCAGGTCGCCGCCCCAGCTGCTCGAAGCGCTTGGGCTGGCATAGAAATAGTGCAGCGAGCGGCTGCTCTCGTTGTAGAGCGTGAAATAGATGTCTTCGGCGAGCGCCGGCGCGGCGCTGCCCAGCAGCACCAGAGCGGCAGCGCCACACTTGATGATCGAATTCATGATGCGTCCCCAGATGATCGGCCCTGCGTCCTGCCGCCGATGGGCGAAATCTGACTCTGGCCGCGCCGCGCTCCAACCCCTGTTCATGGGGGCGAGACCCGGTGACGGCGGGGACAAAACGCACTAGAAGCGCGCCATGTTTGCTCCCGGCACAGTGCTGCTGCACGATACGCTCCATCCCACGGGCGAGAACCTGCTGTTCTCCGCGCCGCGCGAAGTGCTGGTCGCCTATGATGCCGGCGGCGTCCGCGACGCACTGGCGCGGCTCGATGGTGCTGGCAAAGATGGGCTGCATGCTGCCGGATTTCTGGCCTATGAACTGGGCTTTGTCTTCGAGGAGCGCCTGCTCGGGTCCCTGCCGCTACCCAGCATGACGCCCCTGCTCTGGCTCGGCCTCTACGACGCCCCCGAGCGCCTGACCGCGACCGAGGTCGATCGCCGTCTGGCCGTCGTCGCCGATGGCAACAGTGGCGCCGCGCTCGATATCGTGCCCCGTACTGACGAGACCGCCTATGGCGTCGCCTTCGAGCGGGTGAAGGCGCTGATCGCAGCCGGCGATACCTATCAGGTCAACCTCACCTTCAAGGCCGGCTTCCGCCTCGAGGGCGATCCAGTGGCGCTCTATCGCGAGCTGGTGCGCAAGCAACCCGTTGCCTATGGCGCGCTGATCAATACGGGCACGCAATGGATACTGTCGCGCTCGCCCGAGCTTTTTGTCTCAAGCCGCGACAACACGTTGGCGGCCCGGCCGATGAAGGGGACGCTCAAGCGCGGTCGCACGCTTGCCGAGGATGCGGCCGGGCGCGTCGCGCTGGCGGCTGACGAAAAGAACCGCGCCGAAAACCTGATGATCGTCGATCTGCTGCGCAACGATCTCGGCCGCATCGCCGAGATCGGCTCCGTCAAGGTCACGGACCTCTTCACGGTCGAAACCTATTCGACGCTGCACACCATGACCTCGGGCATCACCGCCCGGCGCCGGCGTGGGGTGACCACGACCGAGCTCCTGGCCAATCTCTTTCCCTGCGGCTCGATCACCGGCGCACCCAAGCTCCGCGCCATGGAAATCATCCATCAGGTCGAGGCCGGCCCGCGCGGCGTCTATACCGGCTCCATCGGGCACTTCGCGCCCAATGGCGACCTCACCCTCAATGTCGCCATCCGCACGGCACTCATTAACGCCGACGGTACCGGCGAGATCGGCATCGGCGGCGGCATCGTCGCCGACAGCACCGCGGCGGACGAATATCGCGAGGCCCTGCTCAAGATGGCGTTCTTCACCGATCCGGCTCGGCCGGTCACCCTGATCGAAACCATGGCCTGGGAGCGGGCGGAAGGTTTTGCCCTGCTCGCGCTGCATCTCGACCGCATAGCGGATTCGGCACGCTATTTCGGCCTGCCCTTCGATCGGGCAGCAGTACTCGCCCTGCTCGAAGGCCAGTCCTTCCCGGCCGACCGGATGCGCGTCCGCCTGACACTTGACGCCTCGGGGCCTGAGGTCACCGCCGTGCCGCTGCCACCCAATCCGCCGGTCTTCCGCTTCGCCATCGCGCCTGAGCGCCTCGAATCGCAGAGCCTGTGGCTGGCGCACAAGACGACCAACCGCGCCTTCTACGATGAGCCGCGCCAGCGCGCCCACGCCGAGATAGGCGTCGACGAGGTGGTGTTCCGCAATGAGCGCGACGAGCTCACCGAAGGCTCGATCACCAATCTCTTCGTCGAGCGCGACGGCCGGCTGCTCACCCCGCCGCTATCCTCGGGGCTATTGCCTGGCACGCTGCGGGCCGAGCTTCTCGCCTCAGGCAAAGCTACCGAGCAGGTGCTGACCCTTGCCGATCTCGAAGCCGCCGATGCAATCTGGCTCGGCAATTCGGTGCGCGGCCTGATGCGTGCCGAATGGATCAGAACCTAGGAGCCGCCGATGACGATAGAGATCAAACCCACCGACATGCTTGTCGTCGTCGATGTGCAGTATGATTTCCTGCCCGGCGGCAGCCTTGCGGTATCAGGCGGCGACGAAATCGTGGCGCTGATCAATACGCTGGCCAGGAAGTTCACCAATGTGGTCTTCACCCAGGACTGGCACCCGGCCGACCACATCTCCTTTGCCAGCCAGCACTATGGCAAAGCCCCGTTCGAGACGGTCGAACTGCCCTATGGCACCCAGGTGCTGTGGCCCGACCACTGCGTTTGGAACACGCGCGGCGCTGAACTCTCCGACGATCTCGATATCCCGCATGGCCAGCTCATCATCCGCAAGGGCTATAACAGGCTGATCGATTCCTATTCCGGTTTCCAGGAGGCCGATCGCGAAACGCTGACGGGGCTTGCCGGCTATCTCAACGAGCGCGATGTCGGCCGACTCTATGTCGTGGGGCTGGCCACGGACTTTTGCGTCGGCTGGACGGCGATCGATGCTGCCGCCGGTGGCTTCGACGTGACTGTCATTGAGGACGCGACGCGCGCCATCGACAATGCCGGGAGCTTGGCAAAGGCCTGGGCTGACATGGCCGAGGCCGGCGTGGAGCGCGTGCTGAGCAAGGATATCTTGGGTTAAAGGAATTCTATCTCCTGCGCGATGTCATCCGGCGCAGGCCGGGATCCATCCTGAGATTTCCTCACGTCCGCGGCAGGTTCAATCATCTCAAGATGGATTCCGGCCTGCGCCGGAATGACATCGTAGGTGTCCCCCAAGAACAAAATCCCCGCTTGCGCGGGGATTCACGTGAAACGCTAGCCGGCAGCTGCTGCCTTACGCGCTCTTGTCGATGGCTTCGTCAGTCGGGGCGTGGCTCGGGCCGCCCTTGGCGACGCCGACCATGGCGGGGCGCAGCACGCGATCGCCGATGGCAAAGCCCGCCTGCACCACCTGCACCACGGTGCCCTCTGGGCGGCTGGGATCGGGCACTTCGAACATGGCCTGGTGGCGATGCGGATCGAACTTCTGGCCTTCGGCCTCGATCGGTTTGACGCCATGCTTGGCCAGAAGCCGCTGCATCTCGCGCTCGGTCATCTCGATGCCTTCGATCAGGCTCTTGGTCGTCGCGTCGCCATTTTCGCGCGCCTCGGCCGGCAGCACCATCAGCGCGCGGCTCAGCGCGTCGGTGGCGCTCAGCATATCGCGGGCAAAGCCGGCAATGGCATAGCTGCGCGTATCGTTGACGTCGCGCTCGGTGCGCTTCCGCAGGTTTTCCATCTCGGCGATGGTCCGCAGCAGGCGGTCCTTGAGCTCGGCATTCTCGCTGCGCAGCGTTTCTGCCGGGTCGATATCGGCCACCGGGATCTCGACTTCAGGCGTCTCGCCCGAGGCGGCGTTTTCGTCGCTCATCATTGTGCTGTTCCGCAAAGATAACTGGTTTTGCCCCGCATATCGGCCAATGCGGCGCGGAATTCAAGCCTGACGCGACCTAGGGTCGCTTCCGCGCCATCATCGCGCTGATCACATTGGCGGTATAATCCACCACGGGCACGATGCGCGCGTAGTTGAGACGCGTCGGGCCGATCACGCCCAATACGCCCACCACCTTGTCATTGGCATCCTTGTAGGGCGAGAGGATGACCGACGAGCCTGAAAGCGAGAACAGCTTGTTCTCGCTGCCGATGAAGATGCGCACGCCCTGCGCCTTTTCGGCGTCGCCCAGCAGATCGAGCAGTCCGTCCTTGCTCTCCAGTTCATCGAACAATTGCCGCATGCGCAGCAATTCGTCCGACGCCATGGCGTCATTGATGAGGTTGGCGCGGCCGCGCACGATCACTGTGGGCTGGCTCGAAGGCGAGGCCTGGGCCAGCGTGGCGATGCCGGCATCGACCAGTTTCTGCGTCAGCTCGTCCAGTTCCGCCCGCTGTTCGGCCCGCAATTCGCCCAGCGCCTTGCGCGCTTCGGCAATGGTGCGGCCAACCACGTGGTGGGCGAGATAATTGCCCGCCTGGGTCAGGGCGCTGGCGGTGAGCCCCGGCGGCGTATCCATGATGCGGTTTTCCACCTGCCCATCCTGCCCCACCAGGATCGCCATGGCGCGCGTGGCGTCGAGCCGCACGAATTCGATATGGCGCAGCACGATATCGGCCTTGGCAGCGATGACCACGCCGGCGCCCTGGCTGAGGCCGCTGAGCAACTGACTGGCTTCTGTCAGTACATCCTCGACCTGGCCGCGATGCTGGCCTTCAATGGATTTGGCGATCTGGCTGCGCTCGGCCTCGTTGACGGCGCCCACTTCGAGCATGGCATCGACGAAAAAGCGCAATCCCTCCTGCGTCGGGGCCCGCCCCGCCGAGGTATGGGGCGCCGCGATCAGCCCGAGATCTTCGAGATCGGCCATCACATTGCGCACCGAAGCGGGCGACAGGCCCACCTGCAGCATGCGGGACAGGTCGCGCGAACCCACCGGCGTTCCCGTCTCGAGGTAACGCTCGACGATCTTCTTGAAAATGTCCTGGCTGCGGGCGTTGAGCACGCTCAGAAAGTCTTCGGGCGGTCTGATCATGGATGTTCGATAAAATCGTCCGCTTTAACCCTGCCCCCTCATTTAAGCGCATTGCAGCCTCCCGCCAAGCGCCCGCGTCTTGTGAGCGGGCCCGGCTAGGGTTAAGAGGCGGTTAACAGCAATCTATGACGGATTTCCGATGCGACCTTCCGGCCGAGAGCCCAACCAGATGCGCGCGGTGACAATCGAGCGCAACGTCTCACAGAAGGCGGAGGGCTCATGCCTGGTTTCCTTTGGCAATACCAAGGTCCTCGTCACCGCCTCGGTTGAGACCAGCCTGCCGGGTTGGCTGCGCGGCAAGGGCCAGGGCTGGGTCACGGCCGAATATGGCATGCTGCCCCGCGCCACCGGCTCGCGCACCCGCCGCGAGGCTACCGCCGGCAAGCAGTCTGGCCGAACCCAGGAAATCCAGCGCCTTATCGGCCGCTCGCTCCGCGCGGTGGTCGACATGCAGCTTCTGGGTGAAAACCAGATCACCATCGACTGCGACGTGCTCGAAGCCGATGGCGGCACCCGCACCGCCTCGATCACTGGCGCCTATGTCGCCCTGGCCGACGCCATTGCCTGGATGGATGAGCGCAAGCTCACCAAGGGCAAGGCCCTGCGCGATTCGGTCGCCGCGGTGTCCTGCGGCGTCTATCGCGGCCTGCCGGTGCTCGATCTCGACTATCTCGAAGACGTCGAAGCCCATACCGATGCCAATTTCGTCATGACCGGCTCGGGCAAGTTCGTCGAAATCCAGGGCACTGCCGAACAGGTGCCGTTTTCGCGCGACGAACTCAACTCGCTCATGGAACTGGCCGAGCAGGGCATTGGCGAACTGACCCTGCTGCAGCAAGCGGCGCTTGTCCCATGATCGGCTGGTTGCTCAAGAAGGTCGCGACGGCCCCGGCTCCCAAGCCGGTTGAATTGCCGCGCAAGGCGTCCCCCGAAAACTGCGCCCTCTGGCACGACGTGGCGCGCGCGCTCGACGCCAAACCCAAGGGCGTCGCCAAATGACCGCGATTCCCCGCCTCCGCGAAGGTGATCGTCTGGTGCTTGCCACCCACAATGCCGGCAAGCTCAAGGAATTCCAGGAGCTGTTCGAGCCTTTCGGGCTCGAACTGACCTCGGCCGGCGAGCTGGACCTGCCTGAGCCCGAGGAAACCGGCACCAGCTTCGTCGAGAATGCCCGCCTCAAGGCCCATGCTGCCGCCAAGGCCTCCGGCATGCTGGCGCTCTCTGATGATTCCGGCCTTTGCGTCGATGCGCTCAACGGCGATCCCGGCGTCTATACCGCCGACTGGGCCGGCGTACCGCGCGATTTCAAGCGGGCCATGAAGCGGGTGGAAGACGCCCTCCAGGCGGCCAATGCCACTTCGCCCAACCAGCGCCGGGCCTCGTTCAACGCCACGCTGTGCCTCGCCCATCCTGACGGACGCGACGTCATCTATCAGGGTCAGTGCCTGGGCACCCTGGTCTGGCCGCCCCGCGGCGACCAGGGCCATGGCTATGACCCGGTCTTCATGCCCGATGGCTATGACATCACCTTTGGCCAGATGCCGCCCGAAATGAAGCATTCGTGGTCCCCCGGCCAGCAGGGCCTGAGCCACCGCGCTCGGTCCTTCGCCAAATTCGTGGAGAGCCAGATTGAGCAATAAGCCGAACGACATGTTTGGCGTTTACGTGCACTGGCCGTTCTGCGCGTCCAAGTGCCCCTATTGCGATTTCAATTCCCACGTCCATCGCGGCCCGTTCGACGAGATCGACTATGTCGCCGCCTATGAGCGCGAGATCGCCACGGCCGCCGAACTGGCGCCGGGCCGCGTCGTGCAGTCGATCTTTTTCGGCGGCGGCACGCCTTCGCTGATGAACCCGCAATCGACCGGCCGGATCCTCGACGCCATCGCCAAGCACTGGACGATGGACGCCAATGCCGAGATCACGCTCGAGGCCAATCCGACCAGCGTCGAGGTCGATCGCTTCAAGGGGTACCGCGCCGCCGGCGTCAACCGCGTGTCGCTCGGCGTCCAATCGCTGCGCGAGGGTCCGCTGGCCGAGCTGGGCCGCCGCCATTCGGTGGAGGAAGCCGTCGCCGCCGTGCGCATCGCGCAATCGGTCTTTGAGCGTTCGAGCTTCGACCTGATCTATGGCCGCCCCAAGCAGACACTCGAAGATTGGGAAGACGAGCTCAAGGAAGGCCTGTGGCTCGCCCGGGGTCATATCAGCCTCTACATGCTCACCATCGAGCAGGGCACGCGCTATTTCGACCTGCACAAGGCCGGCAAGCTCAAGATGCCCGACGAAGACCTGGCGGCCGATTTCTATGAGCTGACGCAGGAATTGACGGCCGCGGCGGGCCTGCCCGCCTACGAGATTTCCAATCACGCGCGGCCCGGCCAGGAATCGCGTCACAATATGCTCTATTGGCGCTATGGCGAATATGCCGGCATCGGTCCGGGCGCCCATGGCCGGTTGATGATCAACAACCAGCGCCACGCCACCGCTGCCGAGAAAATGCCCTTCGACTGGCAGAAAAAGGTCAAGACGCAGGGTCACGGCATGGTGGTGGACGACGTCCTCACCTGGGAAGAGCAGGGCGACGAGTTCCTCGTTATGGGCCTGCGCCTCAAGGAAGGCATTTCCCCCGCCCGCTTTACCGCCATTTCCGGCCGCCAGATTTCGCGCACGCAGATCGACGCCCTCAAGGATTACGGCTTCCTCGAAACGCTGCCCAACGGCAATCTGCGCGTGACGGACAAGGGTTTCCCGGTGCTGGACGCAGTCGTGGCGGACCTGGCGGCTTAGACCCTACCTCGCCCCTCTGGGGAGAGGTCGACCCGCAGGGTCGGGTGAGGGGTATCTCCGCAAGCACCGTACCCAGAAAAGCCCCTCACCCGTCGGCTTCGCCGCCGACCTCTCCCCAGAGGGGCGAGGTAAGAGGGAAACTAAAACCCTGCCGTTTCCACCACCTGTGCCCCGCCGGGCGCGATCTTCTTGAGCACCAGGGCGTATTCCGACCGGCCATTGCCGAGGAAACGGAACACCCCGTCCCGCCCGTTGAAGCCTTGGGCTGACGTCATCAGCACCGGATTATAGGGCGGCGTGGCCATGGACAGCGTGTTGACGTTGGCGAGGATGGTCGCCGTATAGGCGATGGTGGACAGGGCATGTGGCTGACTGCCGAATTGGCGCTGGTAATCGGCCGATATCGCCGCCATACCAGCCGGATCCACCGCCGGATAGATGGCGCCGCTGAGCTGGCTCGACGCGGCAATGGTCGGATCGCCCTCCCAATCGGCCGAGCCGACAACCTGCACCATGTCCGCCGTCACGTCCGCCTGCGCCAGCAGCACGCCGAAGCTGGGCGCGGTGGCGCGATCAGGCAGGTAGAGCGTATCGATCATGCCCTTCTTGATCTGGTCCATCGCCTGGTTGACGATCTGCTGGGCCTCCTCGACCGACGAGAACGTATAGACCGCCGATGGCGCAAAGCCCGCGATGATGGCCTGCTGGCGGAATGCGGTTTCCTGCGCCTGGCCATAGGGGGTGGCCGGGAAGGCGCCGGCAATGCCGCGCCGCCCCTGCGCCTTGATCCAGGTGAGCGAGCGCTTCATTTCCATGTCGGGCAGAACGCTCAGCAGGTAGACGCCCGGGCTGGCGGCCACGGGATTGTTGGAAAACCCGATCACCGGCACGCCACTGGAACGGCCGACCGCGCCCACGGCGGTGACTTCCTCGGATTTGAGCGGCCCCAGGATCAGCTTGGCGCCCCCGGTGATGGCGGCATTGGCTGCTGCTGTGGCGCCCGGCACCGTGCCGCCAGTATCGCGCAGGCTGATGGTGATATTTTCGGCGATATTGGGATTGGCCTCGATGAAGGCGATGGCAAGCCGGCTGGCATTGGCCAGCGACTGGCCGACGCCGGCCATGCCGGGATCGCCCGTCAGCGGCAGCAGCAAAGCTACCTGAACCGGACCGCGCCCAAAGCTCTGGGCCGGGCCGGTCGGCATCATTGCCGGCTGGTTGGGGATGGTCGGGGCGGCGGAACCGCCATTGCCGAAATCGAGCGTGCGCGAGCCGATCTGGATGGGTGAGCAGGCGGCCAAAGCAAGCACCGCCATGGCCATCAGGGGCCGTCCTATGCCATGACATGACATTCGATGCGTCGTCACGCTCGGCCCCGAAATGCTAGCAGACTGTTAACATTTAGAACCGCATTTCTTAACCAAGTCTCAACCGGCCGGATGCGCCCGCATGAACGACACCAATTCAGGCTATTTCATCGCCGGGACCACCTTCACCGCCCCACCTTTGGCGCCGGGCCTCTATGTCGTGGCGACGCCCATCGGCAACCTGCGCGACATCACCATTCGCGCCCTCGAGACGCTGGCCGCCGCGTCGGTGATCCTATGCGAGGACACCCGCATGTCGGCCCGCCTGCTCGACCACTATGGCATCAAGGGTCGCCGCATCGCGCTGCACGAGCACAATGAGCGCGCCAAGGCCGACGACATCGTTCGCCGCGTCGCATCAGGCGACGCCATTGCGCTGATTTCAGATGCCGGCACACCCCTGCTGTCCGATCCCGGCTTTCCGCTGATCCGCGCTCTGGCCGAAGCCGGCCAACCGGTCTTTCCCATTCCCGGTGCCTCGGCTTTGCTGTCGGCGCTGGTGGTGGCGGGGCTCCCGACCGATGCCTTCGCCTTTCACGGCTTCCTGCCGCCAAAGGCCGGCGCCCGGGCCAACGCGCTCAAGGCGTTGAGCGATTCACGTGAAACTTTGGTCTTCTACGAAAGCCCGCGCCGCCTCGACGACACGCTTGCCGCCATGGCCGAGGCCTGGGGCGAGCGACAGGCAGCCGTGGCGCTGGAGCTGACCAAGCGCTTCGAGCGCGTCTTTCGCGGCACGCTCGCCGAGCTCGCCGCCCAGTTCGCCGATACCGAAACCAAGGGTGAGGCGGTGATCGTGGTGGCCGGCGCCGCCGAGGCCGCTGCGCCCGACGCCGCCGACTGGCAGGCGGCTTTGTTGGCGGCGATGGCCGACCAGCCCCTGCGGGCGGCGGTCGACGCGGTGACCGAGCAATTCGGCCTCAAGCGCAAGGAGGTCTACGATGCCGCCCTCGCCCTCAAAGCCGAAAAGTAAGGCCCGCATTGCCGCCTATCTGAGCGGTCATCGCGGCGAGGCGCTGGCTGCCCTGTTCCTGCGCTGCAAGCTCTATCGCATCGTGCAGCGCCGCTACAAAACCCCGGTCGGCGAAATCGACCTGATTGCCGAGCGCTTCGGCACCACGGTTTTCGTCGAGGTCAAGGCGCGCACCAGGGCCGACAGCGAAGCCGAGACGCTGGAAGGGGTCAACCAGTCCCGCATCCTGCGCGCGGCGCAATATTGGGTGGCGCGCCACCCGGCGAAGGCGGCGACGCCATTGCGCTTCGACATCATCTTCCTGACGCCCGGCCGCTGGCCGCGTCACCACGTCAACGCCTTTGGGCTCTAGTCGGTGAGCTCGACCCAGATCAGGTGATGGTCGCTGGCAGCGTGGATATGCTGCTTGAGTTCGGGAAACATCGGCCAGCGCCCCGAGGCCGTCCAGGCGCCCATGCGGAAGAGGCCTCCCGTCTTGACCCGCGCAAACAGCGCCGGCGACAGCAGCAGATAGTCGATCTTGTTGGAATTGCTGCCGGTGCCGAACGTACCGACACCCGAAAAGTCGCCCGGCGAGAAAATGGCATGCTCGCCGATATCCTTGAGGTCGGTCTGCTGCAGCAACCGCGTGAGGGCGACCGAATCGGGTGTGTCGTTGAGATCGCCCAGCACGACGATCTTGTCGTGACCCTCGGCCCGCAGCGCCTCGTAGATCTCGGCGGTGCGCACCGCCTGGGCTGTGCGCTTGTCGATCGAGCTCTGGTCGTTGCCGCCAAACTTGGACTTGAAGTGGTTGGGCAGGATCCAGATGCGCTCGCCTGACGGCGCAATGACCTCATATTCCGGGCAGTCGCGCGAATAAACGCGCTCGCCATTCGGCATCATGTCGGCGATGTGGCTGCGCATCAGCCCCACCGAATAGCCATTGGTGACCATCAGGCCCACGTCGATGCCGCGGTCATCATTGCCGTCGATCAGCATGATCTCGTCATAGGGGTCGCCGCCCAACTTGAGCAGAACCTGCTCGGAAAACTGCTTGAGCGCGACGCGGTCTTCCGCCTCGATTACCGCCAGGATATCGGCGCCGACCGCCTTGATCACCCGCCCGGTATTCATCACCGCGATGGCATTGTTGGGCTCGGTCTTGAGCTCGACCCAGCCGACCCAGTCGGCCCGGCCATTGGCAACGATCTGCATCGTGCCGCCCCGCGGCTGCTTCCAGAACGCGCCGCGAATCTTGCGGAAGATGACAAAGGGCGGATTGGGCGAGGTGAGCTTGAGCTGCTTGATGAGCACCAGCATGCGCGCCTTGTCGGCGGCGGAATATTCGTCCTTGTTGATGAGGACATTGATTTCGGCCACCGCGTCGGTGATGGCCGAGCCCTTGGCGTGATCGTCGAGATTGAAGGCCTTGGGTCGGTCGAACAGATTCTCCACGTTGAATGCCGCGATCTTCATGGGTCCCCTCCTGGCGACAACAGCCCGCACATCATGCGCTCCGATTGTGACAAGGCCAATCCGTAGCCTCCCGCTCGGAAAGCCCTTGCGTCCCTTTGCGTGGCGCGCCATGTCATGGTGCCTTCGCCCCTGATGGGGCTGGGCTCTGGAGGTCGGTCCCGCCGATCTCGCCACGACCTCGTCCTTCGACAGGCTCAGGATGAGGCCTACTGAGATTTCAGGGCCGTTCGAGACGCACCATGGCAAAAAAACTCAAAGTCGCGGTCCAGATGGACCATGTCGCAACGATCAATCCGCGCGGCGATTCCACCTTCGCCATGATGCTCGAGGCGCAGGCGCGCGGGCATGAGCTGCTGCATTATACCCCCGATACGCTGGCTCTGCGCGGACATGTGGTCTCGGCCCTGGCCCAGCCCATCGAGGTCTTCGACAAGCCCAAGGGCGAGCATTTCGCGCTGGGCGAAGCGCGCCGCGTCGATCTTTCGACCCAGGACGTGATCCACATGCGCCAGGATCCGCCCTTCGACATGAACTACATCACCCTGACGCATCTGCTCGAAAAGCTGCATCCCAAGACGCTGGTGGTGAATCCGCCCGCCGCGGTGCGCAACGCGCCCGAAAAGATCCTCGTCACCGACTTCCCTGAGCTGATGCCGCCGACCTTGGTGACGCGCGACCGCGCGCTGATCCACGACTTCCGCAAGGAGCATGGCAACATCATCGTCAAGCCGCTCTACGGCAATGGCGGCGCCGGCGTGTTCTTCATCCAGGAGGGCGACCATAATCTGGCGAGTCTGCTCGAGCTGTTCGAGAGCAACTATCGCGAACCCTTCATGATCCAGAAATACCTGCCCGATGTGAGGAAGGGCGACAAGCGCATCATCATCATCGACGGCGAGGCCGTGGCCGGCCTCAACCGCATCCCCGCCGATGGCGAGGCGCGCTCCAACATGCATGTCGGCGGCCGTCCCGAACTGAGCGAACTCACTGCGCGTGAACGCGAGATCTGCGCCACCATCGCCCCGGCTCTCAAGGAGCGCGGCATGATCTTTGTCGGCATCGACGTGATCGGCGATTACCTCACCGAGATCAACGTCACCTCCCCCACCGGCATCCGCGAAATCAAGCGCTTCGGCGGCCCGGACATTGCCGTCATGATCTGGGACGCCATCGAAAAACGCCGCGCCTGATCGTGGCCGGCCTGACGCAGGGCGATCTGGAAGCTCTCGTCGCGTCCTTGCCGTTCGCGCCGGACCTGCCCCTGGCCGTCGCCCTGCGCGATGGGCAGGGCAATGTGGTGGAGCTGCTGCAGGGCCATTGGCCGGATGGAAAGCCGGTCGTAGCAGGCGACAAATTCTATGCCGCCAGCCTCGCCAAGCAGGTGACCGGCGCCGCGGTCGCCGTGCTGTGCAATCGCGGCGCGCTCGATCCTTCGGACCGGCTGGGGCGGTTTGTTCCCGACCTGCCGGCATGGGGGAAGGACGTTACCATCCTGCAAGTGCTCGGGCATGTGGCGGGCTTTCCGCCAGCGGGAGAGTTGGAACGCCAGATTGGCGACACCTCCTGGACCACGGCTGGCGCCATCGAGGCTTTGCGCCGCGCGCCCGCGCCGGCCGATTTGCCCGGCCGCCGCTTCAGCTATTCCAATGTCGGCTATGTGTGCCTCGCCACGATCGTCGAGCACGCCAGCGGCCAGGATTTTGCCGGCTTCGTGCAGCAGGGGCTGTTCGAACCGCTGGGTTTGACCGAGCTGACCATAGCGCGCGCGCCGGAAGTGCCGGGCTTCCCGCAGGCCGCGTCCATGCGGCCGAGCCTGCCGCTCTCCTGGGGCGATGGCGGGCTGTGGACCACGGCGCCGGGCTTTGCCCACTGGCTGGCCCGCCAGAACGAGGACGCTTTGAATATCGCCCGGCTTGTGGAGGCTCCCGCGCGGCTCAGCGATGGCACCGCGGTCGATTATGGCTGGGGCATCGGGCTGCGATCGCATCGCGGTCAGCCGCTGTTCAGCCATGGCGGCAGTTGGGGCGGCGCCTGCTGTAAGGCGGTGCGCAGCCGGGCCTTTGGCGTGTCGATAGCCGCATTTGCGGCGAGCGAGACCGAGCAGGACAATGTCGGCGCACTGGTCGGCATGCTACTGGATGCCGCTACATGAACGAAAAACAACAGGCAGAACAGGCCGGATGAACGCCGTTTCCGCCATGCCGGGGAATGCCTGATGTATCTGGTCGTCGCGCTCGTGCTTGCCGGCATCGGCTGGTTCCTGTTCCGCCGCTGGCGCAAGAAGAGCTGGCCGGTCGATGCGCGTCTCACCGCCGCCTATTGGCGCAATTCGCTGGTGGTGGTCGGCGCCTATCTGCTGTCGATCCTGCTCGGCGCCGGCATCACCCGCGTCATGGTCGGCTTCAACCGCTCGGGCTGGGCGGATCTGGTTATGGTGGCGTTCTTCGTGGCCTGGGTGCTCTATGGCGCGGTCTGGCTGCTGCGCTTCCTGCCGACCGACAGGCCGCGGGCGAACTGGCTGACGCGCTCGCGTGGCTGGATCGACGGCGCCGCCCTGCTGCTGCTCGCCGGCCTCGCCACGGGTGCGCGGATGCTGTGATACTGCGGTCGCGGGGGTAGGCAGCCTGCCCTATTCCCGCTAGGTCTATGCCTCGTTCCGGGGACCAGCAATCATGCCCACCACCACATTCCTCGTTGCCTTCGCGACCCTGTTTGCCACGGTGGGCGTGGCCGATATCGCTTTCATCTTCGCAGCTTTGACCAAGCGCAATACGGCCAAGCAACGCTTTGCCTTCGCCACGCGCGGCGTCATCATTGCCGGGTTGATCCTGCTGCTGTTCGCGGTGTTGGGAAACCCGATCCTCGAAGTGTTCGGCATCACCATTCCGGCCTTGCGCACGGCAGGCGGCCTGCTGCTTTTCCTGATCGCCATCGACATGGTGTTCGCGCGCCATTCCGGCGGCACCGACATTACCGATCAGGAAGAGGTGGAAGCCCGCTCGCGCGACGATATCGCGGTCTTCCCGCTGGCCATGCCGCTGCTGGCCGGACCGGGCGCCATTAGCGCCGTGATCCTCCTGACCACCGGCACGCACAACCCGGCCGAATTCTGGGCGGTGCTGGCGGCCATTGTGGTGATCCTGTTCCTTGCATGGCTGACGCTTCTCGTAGCCATCCCGATCCAGCGGCTGTTGGGCGTCACCGGCCTTGCCGTGGTGTCGCGTATGGTCGGTATTCTCTTGGCGGCTCTGGCGGTGCAGTTCGTCTTCGACGGCGTCAAGGCCAGCGGCCTTCTGGCTGGCGCCACCTGACCGCTGCGTCGCAATTTCGTAAAATTGCTATGTTAATCAAGTCTTAACGCTGTCATTGACCGCGATGGCCAGGGCGCGCATGTGCTTGTCCGCAGATACTCTGTCGAGGAACCGGACCATGCGTATCGCTGCTGCCCTTGCCCTGATGATCCTGGCCATGCTGGCCGCCGGTTCGGCCCAGGCCACCGTTGCCCGGTCCGAAATGCTGCTGCCGCTCGAGGCCAGCCAGGGCTAAAAACAAGCGGCCAGCTCGCGCCGGCCGCCCTCGTCCATAAATAGCGAAGCTTACTTCTTGGCGGTGTTGCCGGCGCTGCCTGCGCCCAGACCCGTGACCGCCTTGGTGGCTGCCACCTTGTCCTTCTTCGGCTTCTTGGCTTCCTTGTTGCTCTTCATCTGACCTTTGGCCATGCCAGTTCTCCTCGCTGTGGGCGCGCGACCCGGATCAATAATGTGGCGAGGCTAGACCCACGCCCGATAGGTGGCAAGTCCCCGGATTTGCTTGGCGAATGGCTATTTGGCCGATTGGCAGCGGCCGCTCGGACCCAGCGAGGCGATGGCGCGCGGATCGCACCCGGTCAGCAGGAACTGGATCCACTCATTCTGCCCGCCATAGAAGGCATTGCGGTCGACTTCGCCGCGCACGCCGCGCACCACGCCGGTCTGCGTCCACTGCCAGAAGGTCCATGTGCGGTTGCCATAGCGCTCATGCGGCTCGGCGGCGGTCGAGCGCAGCCAGAAGGCATTGGGGAAATACTCGCCATCGAGCACGTCGCGATGGAAGTTCATGTCGGTATAGATGATGGGCAGCTTGCCGGTGTGGCGCTCCATGGCCTCAAGCATATAGCGCACCTTTTCGAGCGCATCGGCCCTTGATGGCTTGTTCTTGCAGCTCGAATGGTTGTTCCATTCCAGATCAAGCACCGGCGGCAGCGCATCGGGATCGTTGGGCACGTTCTGGATGAACCAGGCGGCCTGTTCGGAAGCCAGCGAGCACCAGGTCATGAAGTGATAGGCGCCGCGCGGCATACCGGCCTCGCGCGCCCGCACCCAGTTGGCCCGGAAATTGGGGTCGATATAGTCCTTGCCCTCGGTCGCCTTCATGAAGACGAAATGCATGCCCGAGGCAAAGGCCTGGCGGAAATCGATATTTTCCTGGTAACGCGCCACGTCGATGCCCTGGATGGGCATGGTGCGCGCCCGGTCGACGCCCGAATGGGGCCGGTTGTCGCCCTGGATCGGGCCATAGAGCCCGCCGCCGGACGAGCAGGCCACCAGCACGGCGGCCAGCATGGCCGAGACGACGCCCTTGGTGAGTGCGGACATCGAGGGTAGCGGCCAGGTGGCGGTCATCGGGCAAAACTCTACGCAATACGAAGGTAAGCCTTTGATTCAACATGGCCCGGTTAACGCCGGATTAGGTTTACCTTTGTGGCAAGCCACGTGGTTAACAGGCCGTATTTCGTTCGCTTTACGTTCTTGTTCTCGCGCATTGGCTTTGCTAGGGTCGCCACGGGACTTGGGGCACTTTGGGCGATGGTCACCCGCGTAGCGACAGTGGCGTTTCAGGGCATTGAGGCAGTGCCTGTCGATGTGCAGGTGCAGATCGCGCCTGGTATCGCGCAGTTCATTCTGGTCGGCCTGCCCGACAAGGCGGTCAAGGAATCCGGTGAGCGCGTCCGCGCCGCCTTGGTGGCGTCCGGGCTAGGCCTGCCGCCAAGGCGCATCACCATCAATCTGGCGCCGGCCGACCTGCCCAAGGAGGGCAGCCATTACGACCTGCCGATCGCGCTCGGCATCATGGCCGCGATCGGCGCCATTCCGCAGGATGCGCTCGATGGCTATCTGGCGCTGGGCGAACTGGGGCTCGACGGGCGCCTCGCCCATGTCGGCGGCATCCTGCCAGCCGCGATTGCCGCCCAGGGGCGCGACCTGGGCCTCATCTGCGCCGAGCCATCGGGCGCCGAAGCCGCCTGGGCCGGCGAGGGTCTCGACATCATCGCCGCCGAGAGCCTGCTGGCGCTGGCCAATCACCTGACCGGGCATCAGCTCGCCGCCCGACCCACGCCGCGCAAATACCTGCCGCAGGGCGGCCTGCCCGATCTCAGCGATGTCCGCGGCCAGCAGGTGGCGCGACGTGCTCTTGAGGTGGCGGCCGCCGGTGGCCACAATATGCTGATGGTCGGCCCGCCGGGCTCGGGCAAGTCCATGCTGGCCGCGCGCTTGCCCTCCATCCTGCCGCCGCTCGATCCGCGCGAGCTCGATATTTCGATGATCCAGTCCATTGCCGGCGAGCTGGCGGGCGGAGCGATTTCCGATCGTCGCCCGTTCCGCGCACCGCATCACTCCGCCTCGATGGCGGCATTAGTGGGCGGCGGCCTGCGCGTGCGTCCGGGCGAAGTGAGCCTGGCGCATAATGGCGTGCTGTTTCTCGACGAATTGCCGGAATTTGCCCCCAATGTGCTCGACAGTCTGCGCCAGCCGCTTGAATCGGGCGAAACCGTCATCGCCCGCGCCAATGCGCGGGTCAACTATCCCAGCCGCGTGCAGCTCATCGCGGCGATGAATCCGTGCAAATGCGGCATGGCGGGCACGCCCGGCCATACCTGCCGGCGCGGCAAGGCCTGTGCCGACGATTATCAGGGTCGCGTCTCGGGGCCATTCCTCGACCGCATCGATATCCGCATCGACGTACCTGCGGTGACGGCGGCCGACATGATCGCGCCAACGGCGGCGGCCGAAAGTTCGGCTGACGTTGCGGCCCGCGTGGCCCGGGCCCGGGAGCGGCAACGCCAGCGCTTCGCCGAGCATGGCGCGCGGGATGTCTTCACCAATGCGGCGGCGGGCGCGACGTTGATCGAGACCGTGGTCAATCCCGACAAGGAAAGCCAGACCCTGCTGCTGCAGGCGGCCGAGCGCTTCAACCTTTCGGCCCGCGCCTATCACCGTGTGCTCAAGGTGGCCCGGACGCTGGCCGATCTCGCCGGGGTCGACAGGGTCGGCCGGCCGCATATAGCGGAAGCACTCAGCTACCGCCTCAATTTCGGAACGGCCTGATGATCCATCGTATTTCCTGCGGCGCCCTCGTGGTGCACGACAACACCATCCTGCTGGTCCGCCACCGGCAACCTGGCCAGCACGACTTCTGGGTGGCGCCGGGCGGTGGTGTCGAGGGCAATGAGGAACTGGCGCGCGCCGCCGAACGGGAAACCTTCGAGGAGGCAGGCATTCACGTCGTCGCGACGCGCTTGGCCTATATCGACGAGGGCTGGAATGAGGCGCAGCGCATTCTCAAATTCTGGTTCCTCGCCGACTATGTCTCGGGAGAGCTCGATGTCGGCGGCAACCCGGCCGACGGCGAATCCATCGTCGAAACCGGCTGGTTCCCGCTCGATGCCCTGCCCGAAGGGCACGTCTTTCCCGAACCGCTCCGCACGCGCTTCCCGCGCGATCTCGCCGCCGGCTTTCCCGGCGCGGTCAAGCTGCCGCTGCACAAGCTGCTGTTTTAGGAGCAAGCCGCGTGACACCGTCACTTCGAGACAAGATCGTGGCTGTCTGCAACCGCAAGATCGCCGAAAAGGGCCCCAATGTGGGCCTCTCCTTCTATGCCTTCTTTGCCAACCGCAATGACGATCCTGACCTGCTGATGGAAGCGGCCGAATGGTGGATCCGCACCAACAGGCTTGATCATTTCGAGAAGGCGACCAAGATCCGCGACATGGTTTCGGCACTGCCATAGCCGCAGACGCTCCGCGATTGGTGCCGGCCAAGGCACGAGGTCAGTCACGTCCGGCCGTCGCCTGTCGAAATGTCGCCCTGCCCTTCGTCGTAAGGATGTAGCCGGCAATTGCGCGGCTCGCGAACCGACGGAAGGAACCGATCATGGCTTCGACAGTGCTCTACATGTCCATGTCCCTCGATGGCTTCATCACCGGCCCCAATGTGCGGCCCGACAATGGCCTGGGCGATGGCGGCGAGCGGCTGCACGAATGGGTATTTCCCGGCGCCGAGGGCGGCGATTTCGACGCGGCCGTGGCGCGGCTCACGGGCGTCAACCGGCAGATCTACGACGAGATGATGTCCACCGGCGCGGTCATCGCCGGCCGCGCCACGTTCGAACCCGCCGGTGGCTGGCAGGGCGACCACCATGACGGGGTGCCGATCTATATCCTCAGCCGCCACAAGGCGCCGGACTGGGCCGCGAACTGGCCCGCCGTGCACTATGTGAGCGACCTCACCCTTGCCGTGGACGCGGCCAAACGCGCCGCCGGCAGCAAGAATGTGATGGTGCATGGCTCAAGCATCGCGCAGCGCGGCCTGCCCGCCGGACTGATCGACGAGCTCGAAATCCACCTGGTCCCGGTGCTTCTGGGTGCTGGAACGCGGCTCTTCGAGCATTTGGGCGTCGAGCAACGCGAGCTGGAGCGGATCAGGGTGCTGGAAGGCGAAGGTGGCGTGACCCACCTGCGCTTCCGCGTCCGCCGCTAAGGCGCGGTGTCGATGGCGGCCTTGAGCTCGAGATATTCCTCGCAAGTCGTGCCGCAGATGCCCTCGATCACCGCCAGCCGCTCCTTGGCCTTGTCCTTGGCGCCAGTCAGCACATAGAGCTCGCCCAGATATTCATTGGCGCCCAGATGCTGCTGGGCGATGCCGAGCGCCTTGAGATAGAAGCCCTGGGCATTGCCGTAGTCGCCAGTATGGCGCAGCACATAGGCCAGCAGATTGAGGGCATCGGGATCATTGGGCTGGTCGGCAACGATGCGCTTGAGCACCGGCAATGCGGCGGTCCAGTTCTCGTTCTCGACCAGTTGCTGCGCATCGCTGAGATTGTCGCCGGTGCCGGTATCGACCGCTGCCACGGGCGCGGCGAGAGCCAGAATGGTGAGCAGAACGGCAAGCGTGCGAATGAGCATGGCAACCTCCAATGGCCGGTAAGGCTGGCTCCGGCCGAGTGACAAGCCAATGACCCCTGTGCATAAGCCTGTGGATAAGTGTTTCACGTGAATCCCTCAACGGACACTCGTGTAACCGCCCGCCACCCCCCTGGGCGACAGCACGATTTGCCAGAGGCTGATATTGCGGGCGCGGAACAGGGCAGCAAAGATCGAGAGATAGTAGCGCCACATGCGCCTGAAGCGCGCGTCGTATTTCTCGCCCTCCAGCACGGGCCAGGCGGCATCGAACCGGTCGCGCCAGGCCATCAGGGTGCGGTCATAGTCGGCGCCGAAATTGTGCCAGTCCTCCATGACGAAGAGGCCCTCGACGGCTTTGCCGATCTGGGCGACCGAGGGCAGCATGCCATTGGGGAAGATGTATTTTTCGCTCCACGGATCGCCATGCGTGGTCGAGTTGTGGCCGCCAATAGTGTGGAGCAGGAAGAGCCCATCTGGTGCCAGCAGGCTTGCCGCTTTCTCGAAATAGCTGCGATAATTCTTGTAGCCGACATGCTCGAACATGCCGATCGAGACGATGCGGTCGAACTTGCCGTCGAGCGCCTGGTAATCGAGCAGGCGCGTTTCGACCGGCAGGTCCCTGGTGCGCTCATTGGCGAGCGCCGCCTGCTCCTTGCTGACCGTGACGCCGACACCGGAAATGCCATAGCGCTCGGCGGCGAACTGCAGAAAACCGCCCCAGCCCGAGCCGATATCGAGAATGCGCATGCCGGGCGCAAGGCCGATCTTGCGGCAGATCAGGTCGAGCTTGGCCTCCTGCGCCGCCTCGAGCGTGTCGGCGCCTTGCCAATAGCCACAGGAATAGATCATGCGCCGGTCGAGCATGGCAGCGTAGAGGTCGTTGCCGATATCGTAGTGCTTTTCGCCCACCTCGGTGACGCGCAGGCGCTGCAGATTGAGCAGCCGGCCCTTGGCGACGCTCCACATCTCGGCGAGGTCCTTGGGAAAGGCATCCTGGATGTGGGCGGTGGTCAGGCGGAACAGGAATTGGTCGAGCGCATCAGCGTCCCACCACCCATCCATATAGCTCTCGCCCAGCCCGAGCGTGCCGTCACGCAGGAGGCGGGCCCAGAGCCGGTCATTGTGGACCTGCGGATCCCACGCATTGGGGCCGTTCAGCACGACACCAGTGCGTTCCAACTGGCCCAGAACAAAACGCTTGGCGGATTCAGACATGGCAGCAGCAATGATCTGTTCGCGATGGCCTGAGCTTAGACCCATCGTCGATTGACGATCAACCGTTTGTTGGTGAACCCGTCATATCGCGTTAACCAGTGCCTCATATTGGTCATGGTGCGCTGTCAGCGGATGAGTGATGCGGCAATCAGGCGAACTGATCCAGTGGAACAACAAGGGCGGTTACGGCTTCGTGCGGGATGACACGGGCCGGGACTACTATGTCCACATTTCAAGCCTGACCGGCGGCCGCCCGCGCTTGGGCGATCGGCTGGAATTCGATACGGCCACCGGCCGCAAGGGCCGCCTGTCGGCAGTGTCGGTCACCATCACTGCGACAACGCCCGCGCCGCGCCCGGCGACCTTGCGCGAGGTCAAGCAGCCGGCCGCAGGCATTTCCCGCTACAAGCTCGGCCTGCGCACGGCGGCGGCGACGCTGATGACGCTGCTGATCCTCTGGGCCATCGGCACCGACCGGGCGCCGCAATGGATCGGCTTGCTCTATGCCGCCATGGGCACGGGTTCGGCTTTGCTCTACCGCTTCGACAAGCTCTATGCGCTGACCGGCAAATACCGGGTCAGCGAGAATAACCTCCACGTCGTCGACCTCTGCTTCGGTATCATCGGCGGCCTCGCGGCGCAGGAAGTCTATCGCCACAAGACGGTCAAACCGCGATTTGTCGGCACGACCTGGGGCATTGCCCTGCTGCACACACTGGGCCTGGCAGCTCTGGCCTTTGGTTGGCTGGGCGCGGTGTTTGGGATGGCGGGGTAGGATTCTTAAGGGGGGATACCCCCTCCTAACCTCCCCCTGATAGGGGGAGGAACCTATCGCGTTCGTGGCACCATCTTCGACAAAGCACCGGCCAGATTCCTCCCCCTTTTCAGGGGGAGGCTAGGTGGGGGTACTCTTGGGACTCAGTGAAACTGCGCTGTTTCCGTGCTTTCACCCATCGCCGTCGTTGCGCTCTTGCCCTCGCTCACCGCCAGCGAGACCGCGTCGAAATAGCTGGTGCCCACTTCGCGCTGGTGGCGGACGGCGGAGAAGCCGTGCGGTTCGGCGGCGAATTCGGCCTGCTGCAGGCGCGAATAACCCGCCATGCCGTCTTCCTTGTAGGCCCGGGCCAGCTCGAACGTGGTGAGGCTGACATTGTGGAAGCCCGCCAGGGTGATGAACTGGTATTTGTAGCCCATGGCGGCGATTTCGCGCTGGAAGCTGGCCATGGCCGCCTCGTCCATATGCCGGGCCCAGTTGAAGCTGGGCGAGCAGTTGTAGGCCAGCATCTGCTCGGGATGCACCTTGCGCACCGCCTCGGCGAACTTTCGGGCCTCGGCCAGATCGGGTTTTGACGTCTCGCACCAGATGAGATCGGCATAGGGCGCATAGGCTATGCCGCGGGCAATGGCCGCGTCGATGCCGCCCTTGAGCTTGTAGAAACCCTCAGGCGTGCGCTCGTCGGTGACGAATGGCGCGTCATAGGGGTCGATATCCGAGGTGATCAGGCGCGCTGCTTCCGCATCGGTGCGGGCCATGATCAGCGTCGGTACGCCCATGACGTCTGCAGCCAGCCGCGCCGCGTTGAGCGTGCGGATGAACTGTGATGTCGGCACCAGCACCTTGCCGCCCAGATGGCCGCACTTCTTCTCGGAGGCAAGCTGGTCCTCGAAATGCACTGCGGCGGCGCCGGCCTCGATCATCGCCTTCATCAGCTCGAACGCATTGAGCGCGCCGCCAAAGCCGGCTTCCGCATCGGCGATGATGGGCACGAAGAAATCGAGGTCGGTCGTCGCCACGCCATCGGCCTGTTCCATGCTCTGGATTTGGTCGGCGCGCTGCAGCGCCTTGTTGATGCGCTTGACCACTGAGGGGACGCTATCGACGGGATAAAGGCTCTGGTCGGGATACATGTTGCCCGAGCTATTGGCGTCGGCCGCCACCTGCCAGCCACTGAGATAGATGGCCTTGAGGCCCGCCTTGACCTGCTGCACCGCCTGATTGCCAGTGAACGTGCCGAGCGTTGGCACAAAATCCTCGCTATGCAGCAGTTCCCATAGCCGCTTGGCGCCGTTCTCGGCCAGCGTGTGGCGGACGGGAAGCGAACCGGAAAGGCGGGCAACATCGGCCTGGCTATAGGTGCGGGCAATATTGCGCCAACGGTTGGGGGCATAATCTGGCGTGGGGAAGGCGGCGGGCTGGTGGGGCTTGTCGAGCATAGGTGTCTCCTCAGGGTATGGCTTCGCCGGTCCGGTAGGCCGGCTGGGGTGTGATTCACGTGGAACAAGTTCACCTCTCCCCCAAGAGAGAGGCGACGAAGGCTTTGCCGCCCTACCCCGTCACCTTCCGGCTGAAGGTCGCGGCGATCATGCCGTTGCCGGAGAACAGCTCCGTGCTGCCCTCGCCGCCGACCAGTGAGAATTGGTGCCGGCCGATCTTGCCCGATATCGCATAGCCTTGGGTGTCGAGGCCGCGGGCCTTGAACTGGGCCATGGCTTCGCTTGCCGTGGGGGCGATGATGGTCAGGTATTCTTCGCGTTCGCTGATCGCTGGGCTCATCCGAAAGTCTCCTCGTTTCCTTCATGTAAAGATTTGACAAACTGCCGAGACATGCAAGAAATAAGCGTGAGGAGGCCAGTAAAGCTGTAAAGCTGTGGTCAAGTTTCGGCGGCAGAACTGTAAAGTCTGTCAATAAATGCCGGGAGGAAAGCGTGAACGACGTCCAGGACATGCAGATCGGCGGGCGCATCAAGCGGCTGCGGCGGCAGAAGAAGCTGGCCCAGGCCGATCTCGCCCAGACGCTGGGCATTTCGGCCAGTTATCTCAACCTGATCGAGCACAACCGGCGCAAGGTCACGGTGCCGCTGCTGTTCTCCATTGCCGGCCAGCTTGGGGTGGAACCCGGTGAGCTGGTCGATGGCGACGAGGGGCGCCTGGTTGGCGACCTGATGGAGGTGTTTGGCGATGACGTCTTCGCCGACAGCGACGTGACCAATCTCGAAATCCGCGACCTGGCCCACGCCAATCCCGCCGCGGCCCGCGCGATTCTAAGGCTCTACGACCGCTATCGGCTGCTGGAAAAGTCCGGCGCGGCGCCGGTGCCTGAAGGCGCGGCCGAACCCTTCCACCTCGCCACGGACGCCATTTCCGATTTCCTCCAGGAAAACGCCAACCACTTCCAGCCTTTGGAAGACGCCGCCGAGCGCATCCGCGCCGATATCGACAATTCGGGCGACAATTTCGAACTGGGCCTGCGCGCCTATCTGCTCAACGTCTTCGGCGTCGATACCCGCCTCGCCTCGCTGCCGCACGGCATTGCGCGGCAACTCGACCAGCGGCGGCAGCATCTGTCGGTGTCCGACATCCTGCCGGCGGAATCGGCTTTGTTCCTCGTGGCGCATCAGCTTGGCCAGCTCGCTGTCGGCAACGAGATCGACGCCATCATCGCCGCCTCGACCTTGCCCGAAGGCGATGCCCCAGCCCTGGCGCGCAACGTGCTCTCGGCCTATTTCGCCGCGGCGTTGATCATGCCCTATGAGCCGTTCCTGCGCGCCTGTCGCGGCTATCGATACGATATCGAGCGCATCGCCCGCCGCTTCGGCGCCAGTTTCGAGCAGGTGTGCCACCGCATGACCACGCTGCAGCGCCGAGGCGCCGCCGGCATTCCGCTGCATCTGGTGCGGTCGGACATTGCCGGCAATATTTCCAAGCGCTTTTCGCTGTCGGGCATCCACATCCCGCGCCATTCGGGCGCCTGCCCGCGCTGGAATGTCTATTCGGCCTTTCTCTCGCCCGAGCGCATCAACGTGCAGTTGAGCCAGATGCCCGACGGGCAACGCTATTTCTGCATCGCCCGCACCATCGCCAAGGGCGATCACCGCTACAACGCGCGGCGCCGCTACATGTCGATCGGCCTGGGCTGCTCGATCCACCACGCCAAGGAGATGGTCTATTCCGATGGCATGGACCTGACAGGCGACAGCCAGCTCGTGCCGGTTGGCGTCGGCTGCCGCATCTGTCCGCGCCTCGAATGCGGACAAAGGGCCCATCCGCCGGCCGATCACCGCTTCCGTCTCGACGACAGTGTGCGGCCGGAAAGCTTGTATGCACGGATGGGCTAGCGGGTGTTGCCACGTGGCCGTCCAAGTGAGATAGGCCCGCTTGACAGTTCGGGAAAAGGCGAAATATGTTGCATAACATTTCGCCTAGTCCCGAAATATGGAGAGCGATGATGAGCCATCCGCAACGCAAAACCCATCAGATCAACGGCTTCGGCCATTTCGACATTGCCGGGCCCGAGCTGGCACCGCTGCAGCAATTCTATACCAGTCTCTTCGGCTGGGAGGTCGCGCTGCAGGGGCCGGGCTATGCCATGGTGGCGACGCCTGAGGGCAGTCCCAACGGCGCCATCGTCGAAACGCCGACACCGTCGCTGACCTTTGGCGTAATCGTTGCCGATCTCGATGGCGCACTTGACCTGGCGGTACGCGAAGGCGGGCGGGTCGTGCTGCCCAAGACGGACAATGGTTGGGTCAAGAAGGCCCAGATCGCCGATCCGGCCGGCAATGTGCTGACCCTGATTGAGGGCTGATGGAGATCGATCTCGACCAGGTGCTGCGCGCCCTGTCCCATCCCGACCGCCGCCTGTTCCTGCGCGCCTGCCGCGACGCCCCGCGCGCCGCGGGCGAGCTGGCGGAGCTTTCGAACCTGGCCGTGGCCACGGTGTCCGAGCATCTCAAGGTCTTGCGAACCGCGGGCCTGCTTGTTCTCGACAAGCAGGGGCGCAACTGGTTTTACCGGACCGATCCGGCTGTGCTCAAGGCAGCGCGACGTGGCCTCAAGGGCATTCTTGAGGACTGACCGGCGAGTGTGCTGAGCGCTACCCCTGCGCATCCGCGCCGCCGGAGCGGCGGTCGAATTGCCAGCTATCGCGCCATTCGCGCTCCAAGACGGCGCGGCGCTTGCCGTAGCGGTCTTCGGTGACGGTCAGCTCGACGATGCGGTCGGTGCGGAAGTTGCGGAAGGCGGTGCGGAGGCAGCACCAGGCGGCGATCACCTGCTTGCCCTCGTAATAGGCCAGTTGCACCGGCCAGATCGAGCGCTGGGAGGCGTTGCCGCCTTCATCCTCATAGGAAATCTGCAGCGCCTTTTCGGTGCGCATGGCTTGACGCACCTGGCCCAGAATGGGCATGGGCCGCCGGGAATCGACGCTCCAGACGGCGACGGGCCAGAGGCCAGTATCGTTGATGCGGTCGCGCAGGTCTTCGGGCGAGGCGGTGGCGATCTTGGCCAGGGCATTCTTGGCCGCGGCGCCAAGCCCGTCATCGGGCTGCGCGCCGACCCAGCGGGCGCCAAGCACTAGCGCCTCGAGTTCTTCGGGGGTGAACATCAGCGGCGGCATGAAGAAGCCCGGTTTCAGCATATAGCCGACCCCTGCTTCGCCATCGATGGGCGCACCCAGCCCGATAAGCGTTTGCACGTCGCGATAGAGCGTGCGCACCGAGACGCCCTGCTCCTCGGCCATTGCGGCAGCCGTGACCGGCCGGCGATGGCGACGCAGCGCATCCATGACCGCAAAGAGACGCTCGGTCTTGTCCATGCTTTGTTCTCCCTTGGGAGCCCTTGATGCCAGATTCTTTGGAGCGCGCCAACACCCCCACCCTCACTCCCTCCCCACAAGGGGGAGGGAAGCCCGCCCTGCGCTCGCTGGACGATGGTGCCACCGGGCGGGCCGCGATCGTCTCCCTCCCCCTTGTGGGGAGGGACTAAGGGTGGGGGTCTGCGATCGGGGGAATGGTCAGGAAATCTGGCCATGAAACGCGCGGATGTCGTGGGCCATGGCGTCGGTTTCCTCGAGCGCCGGGAAATGGCCGCCCGAACTGCGTTCGGTCCAGCGCAGGATGTTCCAGAGGTTCCGTTCGCCCCAGGCGCGCGGCGCCGGATTGTCGGCCTGCAGCAGCAGGATGGCGTGCGGAACGTGGTGTTTGGCCGGCTTCTTGGGCAGTTCGCTATCGGCGAAGGCCTCCTTGTAGAGCCGCACCGAGCTGCCGATGGTCTGGGTGAACCAGTAGATCGAGACGATCGTCGCCAGGTCCTCAAGCTCGAAGGCAGTGGTGATGTCACCGCCATTGTCGCTCCAGGTGCGGAACTTTTCGAGGATCCAGGCGGCGAGGCCAGCCGGTGAATCGTTGAGGCCGACGGCGAGCGTCGCCGGCTTGGTGGCCTGGATCATTGCATAGGCGCCTTCGCTATACTGCCAGTAGTTGAGGCGGTCGAAATAGGCCTGCTCTTCGGGCGTCGGGTCATCGGGCTTGGGGAAGCCGAAATAGACGTTGATGTAATGCGCGCCGATGAGCCGATCGGGAAAATCGCGCACCAGGGCCATGACCGCGCCCGCGCCCATATCGGAGCCGGAAACGAGGAATTTGTCATAGCCCAGCCGCATCATCAGCTCGGCCCAGAGCGGCGCCACACGGGTGAGGTTCATGCCCGGCTTGGCCGGCTGGCCGGAAAAGCCGAAGCCGGGCAGCGAGGGGATGATGACGTCGAAGGCGACGCCATCGACCGGCTGGGTCAGCAGCGGCACGAGCGGCAGCAGCTCGGCGAAATTGGACGGCCAGCCATTGGCGAGCAGGATGGGCACATTGGTGGCGCCCTGCCCTTTCACATGCACGAAATGCACGGTTTCCCCATCCACCACCTCGGTGAATTGGGCAAACCCATTGAGCCGGGCTTCGGCGGCGCGCCAGTCGAACTGGTTGGCCCAATAGTCGACAAAGCGCTTGAGGAAGCCGGCCTCGATGCCGTCATTCCAGCCGGCGCCCTCGACGGCGCGGGGAAAACGCGTCGCGGCGAGGCGGGCCTTGAGGTCGGCAATATCGGCGTCGGGGACGGCGATGGTAAAGGGAGTGGGCATGGGTCTCTCCAGGGTCGTTGGAGAGACAATGCGCCTGGGTAGCTGACAGTTGGCGTCAGGAGGCGCCTTGTTTACGCGATCTCGAATTCACACCAGTGCGAATACGGCCGGTCGGGCGAATAGATCACGCTGGGGAAATGCGGGTTGTTGACCGCGTCGGCCAGCGCCTGGTCTTCGAGGCAGAAGCCGGAATGCTTTTTGTAGGTCTTGCCGTTGAGGCCGGGGACCGGAATGTCGGTCCAGACGCCGTTATAGACTTGCACGCCCGGGCGATCGCTCCATAGCTTGAGCGTCAGCGCCTTGTCGGGACCGACCACGGTCGCGATCGGGTCCGCGGTCTTGCGGCCGCTATCGAGCACAAGGCCCATATCGTAGTCGACCGGCTGGCCGGCTGCGTCGCGCATAATACGCGGCTGACGCAGATCATAGATCGTGTCGCGCGAGGGCAGGATGGCGCCTGTGGGCGCGAGGTCCGAACCGAGCTCGGTATAGGCGCTCGAATTGATCTGGATGGTGTGGTCGAGCACGTCGTCTGTCGTGCCCAGGTTGAAATACTGGTGCTGCACCAGGCTGATCGGGGTCGCCTGATCGGTCGTGGCGCTCAGTTCGAGCCGCAGCCGGTTGCCGCGCAGCCGATAGGTGGCGGCGAAATTGACGCTGCCGGGATAGCCCATGGCGCCATCGGGGCTGAAATGGGTGAAGCGCACCGCATTGTTGGCCTCGTCGACCTGGCCATCCCAGACCTGCCGGCCCAGACCCTCATCGCCGCCATGCAATTGCAGGGCGCCGACATTGGCGGCGAGCTTGTGGACCTTGCCATTGAGCTCGAACGACGCGTTCTTGACGCGATTGGCGATGCGGCCGGCCAGCGAGCCGAAATGCGGGCTGTGGGCGGGATAGGCATCGAAATTGTCAAAGCCGAGCACCACCGAGCGCTCGCCGCCGGCCACCGGCACGCGCCAATCGCGCACCACGACGCCGAAGGAAATGAGATCGACCGTGACCCCGGTGTCGCTGACCAGGCGGAACTGGTCGACCCGCTTGCCCCCAAAGGTCCCGAACGTCGATACTGCAATGGCCATGGTCGCCCCCGTATTTTGCGGGGAACGTGTAGCCTGCTTCGTTGCCTGCCTGCAACGATGCACTTGACGTTTTGGCAGCGCCTGCCAAAGCTCCCTCAAACGCGCGGGGAGCCAGTGTGAACGAAATCGGTCTGAGACGCCGGGCTACGGTACATGATGTGGCGCGGGCCGCCGGCGTTTCGCTCGCCACGGTGGACCGCGTGCTCAATGGCCGCCCCGGCGTGCGCACCGCCACGGCCGAACGGGTCGAAGCAGCCATTGCCGAGATCGGTTTTCAGCGCGATCTGGGCGCGTCGCTGCTGGCACGGGCCCGTGATCTGCGGCTCACTTTCGTCATCCCCGATAGTTCCAACGAGTTCATGGCGAGCCTTGCCGATGCCGTTGATCGCCGTCGCGACCCGGCTCTGGCCGATCGCATGCATATCGAGACGCGCCGTATTCGAGCCCTCGATGCCGATGCGCTGGCTCAGAGCCTTGATGCGCTCGATGCGCGCCATTGCGATTGCGCCATCATCGTCGCCAGCCAGGAGCCCTCGGTGCAGGCGGCCGTCGATGGGGCGACGCGCCGCGGCATTGCCATCATGACGCTGGTGTCGGACCTGCCGGGCACCCTGCGCCGGCTGTTCATCGGCATCGACAATGTCGCCGCCGGCCGCACTGCCGCTTCGCTGATGGGGCGCTTTCTGCCCCAAGGCGGCAAGGTGGCGGTCATCGCGGGTTCGCTGCATCTGCGCGACCATTCCGACCGGCTTGCCGGTTTCCGCGCCGCGCTGGCGGCCGATTTCCCCTCCGTCGAGCTGATCGGCCCCATCGAGGGCCATGACGAGCGCAGCGAAACCGAGGCTATTGTCGCCGACCTGCTGGCGCGGCATGGCGAACTGGCCGGGCTCTACAATCTGGGCGCCGGCAATGCCGGGCTGGTGGCGGCGCTCGAGGCCTCGCAGCGCTCCGGCTCGCTGCGGGTCATTGCGCATGAATTGACCGATTCCACCCGCCGGGGGCTGAAATCGGGCGCCATTGACGTAGTGCTCGACCAGAATCCGGATGGCGAAATCCGCGAGGCTATCGCCGCCGCGCGTGGCCTGGCATTGGGGGGCAATGGCACCGCCAGTACCGACCCCATTGAAATCGGTATTTTCCTGCGCGACAATCTACGCTAAGAAACCGGCCAATCATCACACCGGCGGGCCCTGAAAGGGCTGGGAGGACGTTCCGATGACTTGCATTCCCCGCCATGAGGTACGTGCCTCATGACCTATCTCGGCATTGATATCGGCACGTCCGGGGTCAAGGCTCTGCTCATCGACGAGCATGGCCGCGCCTTGGGCGAAGCCTCTGCCGCCTCCGTCGAGCCGGTGCGCCCGCACCCAGGTTGGTCCGAGCAGAACCCGGCCGATTGGTGGAACGCGACGCTGGCCGCCATCGACAAGCTCAAGCAGTCTCACCCCTCTGAGTTGAGCAGCGTGCGCGGCATCGGCCTGTCCGGCCACATGCATGGCGCGACGCTGCTCGGCAAGAATGACGAAATCCTGCGCCCGGCCATTCTGTGGAACGATGGCCGTTCGGCCGCCGAATGCAAGGAGATGGAGGCCGCCCTCCCCTCGCTGCGCAAGCTGGCCGGCAATATCGCCATGCCCGGCTTCACCGCGCCCAAGATCGCCTGGGTGCGCAAGCATGAGCCGGCTATCTTCGACAAGATCGAGAAGGTGCTGCTGCCCAAGGCCTATGTGCGGCTGCTGCTGACGGGCGAATATGTGGAAGACATGTCGGACGCCGCCGGCACGCTGTGGCTCGACGTCGCCAAGCGCGACTGGTCCGACGAATTGCTCGCCGTTACCGGCCTCAACCGCTCGCACATGCCGCGGCTGGTCGAAGGCTCGGCGCCATCGGGCGCGCTGAAGCGCGAGCTGGCGCAGCGCTGGGGCATGGATGCCAATGTGGTGGTGGCCGGCGGCGCCGGCGACAATGCCGCTTCGGCCGCCGGCATCGGCGCCATTCGTCCCGGCGAAGGCTTTGTCTCGCTCGGTACCTCGGGCGTGCTGTTCGTGTCCAACGAGCGCTTCAGCCCCAATACCGAGGGCGCGGTGCATGCCTTCTGCCACGCCATTCCCGATACCTGGCACCAGATGGGCGTGATTCTCTCGGCCACCGATTCGCTGAACTGGCTGAGCAAGATCACCGGCCAGAAGCAGGCCGAGCTCTCGGGCGCTGCCGAGGCCCAGTTCAAGGGGCCGGGCGAGGAGATTTTCCTGCCCTATCTCTCGGGCGAGCGCACCCCGCACAACAATGCCGGCGCCCGCGGCTCCTTCGTGGGCCTCAGCCACTCGACCGATACGGCCAAGCTGGCCCAGGCGGTGATGGAAGGCGTGACCTTTGCCTTCCGCGACAGCCAGCGCGTGCTGTCCGATGCCGGCACCAAGATCGACCGGCTGCTGGCCGTAGGCGGTGGGTCCAAATCTGCTTTGTGGCTCAAGCTGATCGCCACCAATCTCGATATGGAAATCGCCCTCCCCGAGGACGGCGATTTTGGCGGTGCGCTCGGCGCCGCCCGGCTTGGCCTCTGCGCTGCCGAGGGCGCGAGCCCGGCAACGGTCATGACCATGCCGCCGATCAAGACAGTCATCGCGCCCGATAGGAGCCTGTCGGCCGCCTATTCCGACCAATATGCGCGTTACCGCGCGCTCTACCCCGCCATCGAGGAGGCACGTTCGTGACTGATTTTTTCAAGGGCATTTCGCCGGTAAAGTATGAGGGTGCCGACAGCACCAACCCGCTGGCCTATCGCCACTACAACAAGGACGAAATCGTCCTCGGCAAGCGGATGGAAGACCATATCCGCCCCGGCGTCGCCTATTGGCACACCTTTGCCTGGGAAGGCGGCGACCCGTTTGGCGGCCGCACCTTCGATCGTCCCTGGTATGACAAGGGCCTCGAAGGCGCCAAGATCAAGGCCGACGTGGCTTTCGAGCTGTTCGACCTGCTCGACATCCCCTTCTTCTGCTTCCACGACGTCGATATCGCGCCTGAAGGCGATACGCTGGCCGAGAGCAACCGCAACACCCGCGTCATCGGCGAAATCTTCGCCCGCAAAATGGAAAAGAGCCGGACCCGCCTGCTCTGGGGCACGGCGAACCTGTTCAGCAACCGCCGCTACATGGCCGGCGCTGCGACCAATCCGGATCCGGAAATCTTCGCCTATGCCGCTGCACAGGTGAAGAACGTGCTGGAGCTGACCCACGAACTGGGCGGCGCCAACTATGTGCTGTGGGGCGGCCGCGAGGGCTATGAAACCCTGCTCAACACCAAGATCGGCCAGGAACAGGACCAGATGGGCCGCTTCCTGCATATGGTCATCGAGCATGCCGAAAAGATCGGTTACAAGGGCCAGATCCTGATCGAGCCCAAGCCGCAGGAACCCAGCAAGCACCAGTATGACTTCGACGTCGCCACGGTCTATGGCTTCCTCAAGAAGTACGGTCTCGAGACCAAGGTGAAATGCAATATCGAGGTCGGCCACGCCTTCCTGGCCAACCACTCCTTCGAGCACGAACTGGCACTGGCCGCTTCGCTGGGCATTCTTGGCTCGGTCGATGCTAACCGCAACGACCTGCAGTCCGGCTGGGATACCGACCAGTTCCCCAACAACGTCCCCGAGACGACGCTGGCCTTCTACCAGATCCTCAAGGCCGGTGGCCTCAACTCGGGCGGCTGGAACTTCGACGCCAAGGTGCGCCGCCAGTCGATCGATCCGGCCGACCTGCTGCATGGTCACATCGGCGGCCTCGACGTGCTCGCCCGCTCGCTCAAGGCGGCAGCGGCGCTGATCACGGATGGCACTTACGACAAGGTGCTCGACGCCCGCTATGCCGGCTGGAACCAGGCCCTGGGCAAGGACATCCTGGGTGGCAAGCTCTCGCTCGCAGATCTCGCCGCCAAGGTCGATGCCGAAAACATCAACCCGCAGCCCAAGTCCGGCCAGCAGGAATACCTCGAAAACCTGATCAACCGCTTCGTCTAGCCAGATGGCGCGGATCACCCAGCGCATGCTGGACCTGATGGGCAGGTCCGTTGCGCAAGACTGGACGATGGCACGCGAGCGGCTCGAAAGAGCCGCTCGCGACCGGCAAGGGGCCGCCTTCGGCGAGATCGTCGTTTACGAGAGCCCCGTGTCTCCCGTTGGACTGGTGGCGCGCGTCTTCGCGGGGGTGATGACGTGGCGGTCATCGGCGGAAACCGTCAGTCACACGCGGTTTTTCGCCACGGCCGCTGTTGTCGGATTTGCCGATTTGATGCCGGAAGACGGTTTTGAACAGCTCCTCAACATGGCTCGCCGTGACTACCCCGGCGTTCCTTATGATCCTCCGAGTACCTGATGCCACAAGGTGTGATGATCAGACCGCTTGAGGTGGGCGACCGGACCGCGTGGTCGGATTTGTGGCGGGCCTACCTGGCCTTCTACGAAACCGTGCTGCCGGACGAGGTCTATGCCTCGACCTGGTCTCGCCTGCTCGATCCATCAGAACCCACCTGGGGCGCCCTGGCGCTCCGGGATGGCCAGCCCGTCGGGCTGGTGCACTGGCTTTACCACCGCACCAACTGGTCGATTGCCGACAATTGCTATCTGCAGGACCTGTTCGTCGCGCCCGATGGCCGCGGCCAGGGCCATGGGCGGGCGCTGATCGAGCATGTCGCGCGTGACGCGACGGCCAAGGGATGTTCGCGGGTCTATTGGACCACCCACCGCACCAATCACGCGGCCATGAAGCTCTATGATCGCCTGGCCAGCGATTCCGGCTTTCTCCAATACCGCATGCCGCTGCCGCTTACTTAGGACCTTTGCCATGCCCCAATTGACCAATCCCATCCTGCCCGGCTTCAATCCGGACCCGTCCATTCTGCGCGTCGGCGATGATTACTACATCGCCACTTCGACCTTCGAATGGTTCCCGGGCGTGCAGATCCATCACAGCAAGGACTTGGCCAACTGGGAACTGGTCACCCGGCCCCTGACCCGCAAGAGCCAGCTCGACATGCGCGGCGACCCCGATAGCTGCGGCGTCTGGGCCCCCTGCCTCAGCCATGACGGCGAAAAATTCTGGCTGGTCTATACCGACGTCAAGCGCAAGGACGGCTCGTTCAAGGACGCGCACAACTACATCGTCTGGGCCGACACGATCGAAGGGCCGTGGTCGGACCCGGTCTATGTGAACTCCTCGGGCTTTGATCCGAGCCTGTTCCACGACGATGACGGCAAGAAGTGGTTCGTCAACATGATGTGGGACCATCGCCGCCGCCCGCTGCTGTTTGCCGGTATCGCGCTGCAGGAATTCGATCCCGTGGCCGGCAAGCTGGTTGGCCCGCGCACCAATATCTATCAGGGCACCGACCTCAAGCTGGTCGAGGGCCCGCATCTCTATAAGCGTAACGGCTGGTATTACCTGCTGACCGCCGAAGGCGGCACCGCCTATGAGCATGCCTGCACCTTTGCCCGCTCGCGCACCATCGACGGGCAATACGAGACGCATCCCGACAAGCACATCCTCACTTCCAAGGACGCGCCGTTTGCTGCCATCCAGCGCGCCGGCCATGGCGACCTGGTGGATACGCCAGACGGCAAGACCTATCTGGTGCATCTGGGCGGCCGCCCGACGACGCAAGAGCGCCGCTGCGTGCTTGGCCGCGAAACCTCCATTCAGGAGGCCTATTGGGGCGAAGACGACTGGCTCTATGTCAAGAACGGGCCAGTGCCATCGCTCCATGTCGAAGTGCCCGGCACGCGCGACGAGGCGAAATACTGGGCCGAGCAGCGCTATACGTTCGGCGCCGGCCTGCCCATCGATTTCCAGTGGCTGCGCACGCCCGAAACCGAGCGCATCTTTTCGACCGACAGCGGCAAGCTGCGCCTCTTTGGCCGTGAATCGATCGGCTCGTGGTTCGAGCAGGCATTGGTCGCCCGACGGCAGACGCATTTTTCCTACGATGCCGAGACAACAGTCGATTTCTCGCCCACCGATGAGCGCCAGTTTGCCGGCCTTACCGCCTATTACAGCCGCTACAACTTCTTCTATCTCACGGTCACGGCGCATGCCGACGGCCAGCGCGAGCTGCTGCTGATGAGCTCGGAAGTGAGCTGGCCTGACGGCAACCTGCGCTTCCCGGCCGCGCCGGTGAGCATTCCCAATGAAGGGAAGGTCAAGCTGGCGCTCGAGATCCGCGGACCCAAGCTGCAGTTCTTCTACGCCCTCGAAGGCCAGGCTCTGCAGCCGATCGGCCCGGTGCTCGATGCCTCGATCCTGTCGGACGAATGTGGTGGCCACCAGGCCCATGGCAGCTTCACCGGCGCCTTTGTCGGCGTCGCCGCCAGCGATCTCAATGGCACGGCGCTGCCGGCTGATTTCGACTATTTCATCTACCGGCCGGTGAAGCACGAGACGGATCGGTACGAGGTCTGAGGGGCTCGCCTCAAACGCGATCGTCATCCTCGGGCTTGACCCGAGGACACTTCACTTGATGAGCGTCCAGTAAGTGCAGAGCCCTCGGGTCAAGCCCGAGGGTGACGCTCAGTGGTCGGGGCCCAGTCCCCAATCACAACCACCCGATCCCTAGCGACAATCTGTCGCATCTACGCTAGACTGCTTGCGTTGCGGTCGCGAAGTCGCGCCGAACGCCTGGGGCAGCGCTCGCTCGAACTTCGGGACCTCCCTCAAACGGAGACCCAAGGTCATGTCCAATTTCCATGTCATAGCCGGCGCCGGCACCAAGCTCGACATGCCCATGATCCGCACCATTCGCGTATCCGACCTGTTCGATGCCCTGCGCCAGGGCGCCGCCGATTTCTGGGAGAAACCCAGCCACTACGTCATGCTGGTGCTGATCTACCCCATTGTCGGCATCGTGCTGACCGTGTGGATGAACGGCTACCATACCTGGCCGCTGCTCTATCCGCTGGTGGGCGGCTTCGCGCTGGTCGGCCCCTTCGCCGCAATCGGCCTCTACGAAATCTCGCGCCGGCGCGAACAGGGGCTTGATACCTCATGGTCGCATGCCTTCGAGGTGCTGCGCTCACCCGCCATCGGCTCGATCGCGGCTTTGGGTGTCATGCTGCTGGCGCTGTTCACGCTGTGGCTCACCGCCGCCCAGACGCTCTATGAGAGCATCTTCGGCTCATCGACGCCGCAGACCCTCGATGCGCTGATGACGCAGGTATTCGGCGAGCCGGGCGGCATGACGCTGCTCATCGTCGGCACCATGCTGGGGGCCCTGTTCGCGCTGGTGACGCTTTGCACCACCGTCATCGCCTTCCCGCTGCTACTCGATCGCGATGTCGGCGCCTTCGTCGCCATCGAAACCTCATTCCGCGCTGTCATGGCCAATCCGGGGCCGATGCTGGTCTGGGGTATCATCGTCGGCGCTGGCCTGTTCCTCGGGTCGCTGCCGCTCTTTGTCGGGCTGGCGGTGGTCATTCCCATCTTCGGCCATGCCACCTGGCATCTCTACCGCAAGGTGGTGGAGCCGGCTTCGGTGATCCGCGGCATGTAACGCTCAGGCCCGCCGGCCGCGGCTGGCGGCGATGATGACCGCAATGATGATGGCGCCGGTCAGCAGCAGGCGGATGCCGGCGCTGGCGCCATAGGTATTGAGCATCGAGACGACGAGAAACAGGAACAGCGACGCGCCCCAGATGCCGGGGATGTTGGCGAAGCCGCCGGCAACCGCGGTGCCGCCGATCACCACAACCGCGATCGAGGTGAGGAGATATTCGGCGCCCATATTGAGCGCCGCGCCGCCCGAAAAACAGCTCAGCAGCAGGCCGGCCAGCGCAGCCAGCACGGCGCAGACGAGGTAGGTGCCGGCGCGCACGCCATCCACCGGCACGCCGGCCATGCGGGCGGCCCGCATGTTCTGGCCGACGGCCGAAACCCAGCGCCCATAGATGCCCTTTTCAAGCGCGATCCATGCCACAACGGACACCAGCAGCGCGAGATACGCCATGTTGGGAATGCCCAGGGTCGTGGCCGTGGTAAAATCGGCTAAAGCCGCGGGCGGCTTGATGCGGATGCCTCTGTTGTACGAAATCGCCGCCGACTGGATGATGAAGCTCGATGACAGCGTGGCGATGATGGGCGGAATGCGCAGCAGCTTGATCAGCCCATAATTGATGACCCCGATCGCGAGCCCAATGGCGAGGGTCACCAGGAGCCCCACAAGGATCATGCCATTGCTGGTATCCATGATCTTGAGGGCTACGGTGCCGGCCAATGTCATCGTGGCGGGAATGGAGAGGTCCACATTGCCCGGGCCGAGGGTGATGACGAACATCTGGCCGATGCCGACGATGATCGAAAAGGCCGCAAAGGTCAGCGCGGCTTGCGACAGCCCCGCCGCTGAGGCGCCGCCGGTAAAGACCACAGTGACGAGCCAGACGCCGATGGCGGCCACGAAGGACCAGATCCAGGGTTTGGCGAAGAGGGTGCCGATCATGCCGATTTTGCTGCCCTCCGGCCTTCATGGCGGTTGAGGACGAGGCGCAGGGCCAGGACGATGATGAGAATGGCCCCCTGCGCGCCGATCTGCCAATCGGGCGAAATCTTGAGAAATGACAGGAACGACGCGGCCAGCGTCAGCGTCAGCGCGCCGATGACGGCGCCGATCGGCGATACGCGCCCGCCCACGAATTCGCCGCCGCCCAGGATCACCCCGGCAATCGAGAGCAGCGTATAGCGCAGGGCGATATTGGCATCGGCCGATGTGGTGAGGCCGACGAGGCACATGCCGGCCAGGACGGCGAAGACGCCGGCCAGGGCATAGGCGGCGGCGCGGGCGCGCAGCACCGACCAGCCGGCGCGGGTCACGGAGCGCTCATTGCCGCCCACGCCGCGAATGACCACGCCGAAGGCCGAGCGGATGACGATCCAGTGGGCGATGGCCGCGATCAGCACGCTGGCGATGATCGCCATCGGCACCAGCGGCGGCTTGCTGACCATCACGGCGCGGATCCACTCGGGCGCCACGCCACCGGGCGCCGGCAGCAGCAGCACGGCGAGCCCACCCCAGACGAAGCTCATGCCTAGGGTAACCACGATGGACGGCAGGTTGCGCAGGTAGATGACGACGCCGAGTACCGCATAGACGCCGACGCAACCGGCGAGGATCAGTATGCCAAGGACGGGGTTGGATTGCAGGAACGTCGCCGTAACGCAGGCGGTGAAGCTGACGAAGGTGCCCATCGAGAGATCGAGGTCGTTGACCGTCATGATCAGCATCTGCGCGATGGTGGCGAGAGCAATCGGCACGGCCAGATTGAACAGCAGGTTGAGCCCGGTATAGCTCATGGCGCGCGGCTGCACCCAGAACACGGCGGCCAGCAGCACCGCCAGCGACAGCGCCGGCACCAGGAGGCGAAGACGATCTGCGGTGAACCAGCTCATGCCGCCTCGGTCGAAAAGGAAGCGGCAAGGACGCGGTCTTCGCGGATATCGGCGCCGGTGAGCTCGACCACGATGCGGCCTTCGCGGAACACATAGACGCGGTCGCATTGGCAGATTTCGTCGATCTCGGTCGAGTACCAGACGAAGGTGCGGCCCCGCTCGGCCTCGGCCCGCAGCATGGCATAGACCTCCTGCTTGGTGCCGATATCGACGCCGCGCATGGGGTCGTCCATCAGCACAACCGGCGCGCGGGTGGCCAGCGCGCGGGAGAACAGCACCTTCTGCTGGTTGCCGCCCGATAGCGACAGAATGGGATTATCGAGGCTGTCGGTGCGAATGCCGATGCGCTCGCGCCAGCTTTGCCCGACGGCAAGTTCGTCGCGGTCGCGGACCAGGCCCGCCCGGGTGAGGTCGGTCAGCAGCGTGATCGAGATGTTGCGCAGGATGCTCCACATCGGCAGGTTGCCATCGACATGGCGATCCCCGGCCACAAAGGCCGCCTGGATATCGCGCTTTGCCCGCCAGTCGCCGCCAAAGCCGCGATAGAGCTCGACCAGCGTCTCGGTCTGGCCGTGACCGCCCAGACCCGCCAGGCCGACGATTTCGCCGGGATAGGCGCGGAATTCGGGCGCGCCTTCGCTGCCGCGCCGGGAGAGAATGGGCTGGCTATCGGTGCGATCGCGCGGCGGGGCGGCGGCGTCGCGCGCCCGAACCACGCTGCCCATGGCGCCCACCAATGTATCGAGCGTGAAGCCGCTGGACGGTCCATTGGCTACGACGCTGCCATCCTTCATCACCACGATACGGTCGGTGGTGCTCAAGATCTCGTTGAGGATGTGAGAGATGAGGATGACCGACCCGCCTGCCGCCACGAACTGGCGGACATAGGCCAGCATCTGCCCGGCAATATTGGCGTCGAGCGAGGAGGTCGGCTCGTCAAGGATGACGATGCGCGCCGGGCCGTCGCTCTCGGAAAAGGCCATGGCGATTTCCACCATCTGGCGCTGGGCAATGCTGAGCATGCCGACGGCCTGACCACAGTCGATGCCGTGCCCGGGAAAAATCTCATCGAGCTTGCTGCGCACCACGCGTTCGGCGCGGCGGCGCCAGTTGAAGCCGCTGATCGAGCCATGGGCAATGCGGGCATTCTCGGTGACGGTGAGATTGGGGCAGAGCGACAGCTCCTGGAACACACAGCGCACGCCGTATTTCCGGGCCACGGCAACCGAATAGCGCTCGGTTTCGTCATTGCCGCCAAGTCCGATCGTCCCGCTGTCGGGACGGGTGCCGCCGTTCATGATGCCCACGAGCGTGGATTTGCCAGCGCCATTGTGGCCGACAAGGCCCACGCATTCGCCGGCCGCGAGGGCGAAGCTCAATCCGTTGAGCGCGCGGACGGCGCCAAAGCTCTTGCTGGCGCCGTCCACTGCCAAGACAGGGTTGTCTTTTTGCTCAGTCATGGTCCTCAAAGAGTGACAGACCTATTTGGCCGCAGCAATGACCGCCTGGGCGTCCTCAAGGCTATATTCCACATTGGCGACGCCGCCCGACGGGGTGGTTTCAAGGCTCGCCTCTAGGCCATCCTGATCGATGCGCAGGAACGGCACGACGAGGTCCTTGGGCACGTCCTGGCCATCAAGGATCTGCTGCGCCACCCAGAAGGCCAGCGTCGAGACGCCCGGTGCGATGGAAACGGACATGGTCTCGTAGCCGCTCGCGTCCTTCTGTTCCTTCCACCAGGCCAGTTCGTCTTGGCGGTTGCCCATGATGATCAGCGGCATGTCGCGACCCGCCGCGGCAAAGGCCTGGGCAGCGCCATAGCCGTCGCCACCCTGGGTGACCACGCCGACAATGTCTTCGGGCAGGCTCGGCAGGATGCCGGCAACGGCCTTCTGCGCCACGTCCTGCGCCCAATCGCCATGCACGGAGCCGACGATTTCGAACTGTGCATTCTCGGCGACGCCTTCATGGATACCGGCGGAGATTTCGTCATCGACGAACACACCGGCAAGGCCGCGGATTTCGAGCAGCTTGCCGCCATCGGGCAGCTTTTCGGCCAGGTAGACCAGCTGGTCCTTGCCCATCTGCTTGAAGTCCACCGCGATGCGCCAGGCGCAGGGTTCGGTGACGATGCCGTCGAAGGACACGACGGTAATGCCGGCATCGCAGGCCTCCTTGACGGCGCCATTGAGCGCGGTCGGCGAGGCGGCGTTGACGACGATGGCGTCATAGCCTTCCAGGATCATGTTCTGGATCTGCGCCGCCTGCTCGGTGGCCTGGTTTTCAGCGGTGGTAAAGGCATCGGCCGCTGCCACGACGCCGGATTCGACGGCGGGCTTGGTGATGGTTTCCCAGCTCTGCAGCATGGCCTGGCGCCACGAATTGCCGGCATAATTGTTGGATAGTGCGATGCGCTTGGCTGCGGTCTCGGCCATCGAGGTCGACGTCATGGCAGTCGACGTCAACAGAATGGTGAGGCCTGTCAAAACGGCGAGGTGTTTCATGGTGTTCTCCCTAGGGCCTTTTTTCCGCCGCCGGCCCGTGGCGGCCTGCGAGAGTGCCTCGATCTTTATCGTCGAGCCTGCGCCATCGCCCCAGCATGCAATCAGGGGGTAAGGCGGTAGTCAATTGTTTTTTATAGATAAAGCGCGAACATTTGCGCGCCGGATACCGGCGACAACTGCATTTTGCTTGCGCCTGATCTGGATAGACCGACGGGCAACTGGTTGAGATTTCAGGTTCGGCAGAAGCGCAGGCGGATCAATTGTCCGAGCCCGCTGCTAGTCTCATGCCTTCGGCTTGCCCACCGAGCCGCGCCAGACGGTGGGCATGGGCAGACTGGTGCCGCCGGTCGTGCCCTGGGCGAGCAGCAGCTCGACCGCCGCGCGCCCCATGGCCTCGTGCGGCAGGGCAATCGTGGTGAGGCCGGGCCGCAGATAGGAAGCCAGCTCGTCATTGTCGAACGACACCAGGGCCACATCCTCGGGGATGACGAGACCCGCCTCGGCCAGCGCCTGATAGGCGCCAAAGGCGAGACGGTCGTTGAGACAGAGGATGGCGCCGGGCCGTTGCGTCTTGAGCAGCGTGCTGACCAGCTCGTAGCCCAGGTCCGGCTCCCAATTCCAGCAACTGAGCTCGGCCATGAAGGAGAGGCCGCGGGCCGCCATCTCGTCGCGGATGCCGGCAAAGCGCCGCGCGATACTCTCGGAGCGGAAGAGACCCGCCTCTTCCTCGGCATTGTGACCCAGGAGCAAGATGTCGGCGACATTGCCGGCCTCGGCGAGCAGCCTTACGGCACTGCGCCCGCCTTCATACTCGTCGGGAAGGACGGAAACGGGAAACCGTGCGCTCGTGCCGTTGAGCATCACCACCGGAATGGAAATGGCGATATCGGGCACGAAGACTTCGCGCGAGCGCATGGCCGCGAAGATCAGTCCGTCGACCTGCCGGTCCAACGCGGCTTCCACGGCCTCGATTTCACGTGCCGGCTCGCCGCCGGTTTCGAGCACCAGCATCACGTGCTTGGCCTCCTCGGCGGCGGCCAGCGCCCCGCGGATCAGACCGCTGGCAAAGCGGGTGGTGGCGACATAGTCGGAGATGAAGGCGATGGAGCGTGACTTGTCGGTGCGCAGCGACCGCGCCGCAACATTGGGGCGATAGCCTAGGCTCGCCGCCGCTGCATGCACCTTGGCATGGGCGTCGGCGGAAAGGCGCGTATCCGGCCGCCCCGTCAGGATCATCGACGCCGCGGTGGTCGATAGACCCGCCAGCCGTGCGACATCGGCCAATGTTACGCGCTTTTTCTGCAAGCGTTGTTGCCCCTCATCCCGCCCATAGCGTCGCTCCTGGGATCATTTCTGGATAGCCAAGCCGCTCCCGCTTGACAACCTCTCATAGGCGCGGCATTTGCTAAATGGTTTTAGCAGGAGAGTCGGATGGGTTTCAACCTCCCTGATCACTGGGTTTGGGATTTCTGGCTGGCCGATGACGGCGCGCGCCACCATCTGTTCTATCTCCACGCACCCAAATCGCTCGGCAATCCCGATCTGCGGCACCGCAATGCCCGGATCGGCCATGCCAGCTCGACCGACCTGCGCAACTGGACCGATCACGGCCCCGCCTTCGACGCCGGCACGCCCGGCAGTTTCGACGGCAGTGCCACCTGGACCGGCAGTGTGGTGCGCGGTCCGGACGGGCTGTGGCGCATGTTCTATACCGGCTCGCGCTTTCTCGCGCCCGACAGCAACGCCAATATCGAGACCATCGGCGTCGCGACCTCGCCAGATCTCGCCACCTGGACCAAGCAGCCCGGACCGATCTCTGCTGCCGATGCGCGGTGGTATGAAACGCTGGGCACTTCGAGCTGGCCCGAAGAGGCCTGGCGCGACCCTTGGGTATTCTGGCGGCAGGCCGACCAGCTCTGGCACATGCTGGTAACCGCGCGCGGCACTGACGGCACCGAGCCCGACCGGGGCGTCATGGCGCATGCCACCTCGCCTGACCTCAAGTCCTGGACGGCGCAGCCGCCGCTCAGTACCACTGGCAGCGGCTTTGCCCATCTCGAAGTGTTCCAGGTGGTCAAGATCGATGGCCGCAACCATCTCGTCTTCTGCTGCGACACGGCCAAGCTGGTCGGCGCGCGGGACGGACAGACCGGCGGCGTCTGGAGCCTGCCTGTGGGCGACATGCCCGGTCCGGTCGATTTCCGGCAGGCGCGGCTATTGGTCGACGAGCGACTGTATGCTGGCCGCATCGCTATCGACCGGCAGGGCGCGCCGTGGCTGCTGGCTTTCCGCAATGCCAGTGCCGATGGCGAATTCGTCGGCGGCATCAGCGACCCCATCCGCGTCATATCGGATCAGGACGGCTATCTGGCCATGGAGACCACGCCATGACCATCGCGCTGTCCGGAACGGTCGCCCCCGGCTTCGAGCCGGTCGCCGATGCCTTTGCCGCGGCATTCGACGGGCGCCCCGCCATGGGCGGTGCGCTCCATATCACCCTCGAGGGTGAGAGCATCGTCAATCTCTGGGCCGGTACTGCCGACGCCCGCACCGGCCGGGCCTGGACTGGGCGGACGCCATCGGTGGTGTTTTCCTGCACCAAGGGTCTGGTGTCGATCCTGGCCGCCCGCCTCGTGCAGGAGGGGCGGCTCGACTATGCCGCGCCGGTGAGCCGCTACTGGCCCCAATTTGCCGCTGCTGGCAAAGGCAGCGTCACCGTAGGCCAGGCGCTGGCGCATCAGGCGGGCCTATCGGCCCCGCGCGCCGACCTCACCGAGGACGACATTGTCGACTGGGACCGGGTGGTGACGGCGCTTGCCGCGCAGGAGCCGCTCTGGCCGCTGGGCAGCGGCTATGCCTACCACGCGCTGACCCATGGCTGGGTGGCCGGCGAAATCATCCGGCGCGTCACCGGCCAGTCGGTGGGCGAATATTTCCGCGATCTGGTCACGAGCCCGCTCGGGGTCGATGCCTGGATCGGCCTGCCCGATGACAAGGCCGATGACGCCGCGCATCTGCAGGTCAGCCCGCCGCTCTCGGCGCTGTGGGCGGAGGAGGCGGCAAAGCCGGCGCCCAATTGGCCCTACAAGGCCATGACGCTGGGCCAAGCCCTGCCGGCCGATCTTGTCTCCGAGGATGGCGGCTTCAACAAGCAGCGCATTCGCGCCGCCGAGATCCCCGGCGCCGGCGGCATCGCCACGGCGGAGGCCTTGGCGACGATCTGGTCGGCGACGGTGGTGCCGACGCGTGGGGTCCGGCTGATCGATGATGCCGTCATCGCCGAGGCGACCGGCACCCAGAGCGAGGGCGCATCGGTGTTCGGCGGCGAGCCGCCATTCTGCCGCTGGGGCTATGGCTTCCAGCTCGATTCCGCCGCGCGGCGCTACCTTGCCGATGGCAATTTCGGACATGACGGCGCGGGGGGACAGGTCGGCTTTGCCGACCCCGTGCGCCGGATTGGTTTCGGCTTCGTCACCAACTGGATGATGGGGCCGGAAGACCAGCGCGCAACGCAGATTCTCGACGTGTTGCGGCCGCTGATATAGCAGCGCGCTATGGATGCGGGGGACATATTGACAGCTCCCCGTCTCCATGCGCTAAATCCATTTAGCAGGCGGAAACATCCGCTGCAGACCTGACCTGGAGGAGGTTGTCGTGAGAGCCTATTCTCGCCATGCACTTCGTATCGCACTGACCCTGTCCGTCGCCGCCACGGCGGGGACCGTTCTGGCCGCCCCGAGCTGCGGGCCCGACCCGGTGGTGCTCAATTCCTATTTCGAAACCGGCTTCCCGCTGCCATCCAAGCTCGCCGAAGAGTTCACCAAGCAGTTTCCCAATGTCACCTTCGACATCAAGGAAGACCAGTTCGCCAATATGATGGAGAACTCCCCGCGCATCCTCTCCGAGGGGAACGGGCCTGACCTCATCCGCCTGCCGTCGCTGACCGATCTGGTCGCCAACGACCTGCTGCTCAACCTCGACACCTATTTCACCGAGTTCGGCTGGGACAAGTTCCCGGCTGGCCAGCTCGTGCAGTTGCGCGTCGAGCCCGGCGGGCGCCCGCGCGGCACCGGCTCGCTCTATGCGCTGGGGCTCAACTATTCCATGACCGGCGTGTTCTATAACAAGGAATTGGCCACCCAGCTTGGCATGACCGAGCCGCCAAAGACCCTGGCCGAACTCGATGCCCTCCTGGCCAAGGCCAAGGAAGCCGGCATCCAGCCGATCATGCAGTGGAACAAGGGCACGGCAGGCCTCGCCTTCCCGCTGCAGAACCTGATGGGCGCCTATGGCGCACCCGAGCCGATCAACGACTGGATCTTCCAGAAGGACGGCGCCACCATCAACACGCCTGAAAACCTTGAGGCGGCCGAGCATCTCGATACCTGGATCAAGGCGGGCTATTTCCCGTCCGACGCCAACGCCATCGACTACGCCCAGATGATGAGCCGCTTCATCGGCGGCGAAGGCCTCTTCATGTTCAACGGCGACTGGGAATCGGGCAATCTCGACACCAACGCTGCCGACAAATACGGCTTCTTCATCATGCCGAGCGAAGAGGCCGGCGGTCGTCATGCCACCATGTCGGCGCCGCTGACTTTCGGCATCGCCGCCAACGCCGCCCACACCGATTGCGCCGCCTTCTTCCTCGATTGGGTTGCGACCAACGAAGAGGCCCGCAAGATCAACGTCGCGGTGGGTGGCTCCAATCCGGGCGGTCCGGTTGATCTCGCCATGCCGGCAGTGAAGCCGGGTTCGGTGACCGAGCAGTCGCTCGCCGCCGGCCAGACTCTCGCCGCCGACAATGGCGCCATGGACTTCATCGCCAATGCCACCGGCGCCATCTTTGCCGCTGGTTGGACGCCTGAACTGCAGAAGATGGTCGGCGGCCAGCAGACCGCCGCTGGCCTTCTCGAAGCCGTGCAGGAAGAATACGAGACGCAGCTTTCGCGCTAGGTCTCCCAAGCCCCAAGGCCGGAACGAACCATGACTGATACGCTATCGTCCGGCCCGGGCGCACCCAAACAGGCAAGGCGGCTCCCTCCAGCGCGAGGGAGCCGCAAGGCCACGACCGCAGCCTGGCTGTTTATCGCGCCGGCCGCCCTCGCCTATGCCGCCTTCGTGCTCGTGCCGCTGGGGATGAGCATCTATTATTCGCTGCTCCGCTGGGACGGCATTGGCGCGGCCAAGTTTCACGGGCTGACCAATTACCTCACTGTCCTTACCGACAGCGATCTGCTGCAGATCATCGGTAACGCCTTCCAGCTCGTGCTCTATTTCACCCTGATCCCTGTCGGCCTGGGCCTTGCCGTGGCCTCGGCCATCCGTGGCCAGATGGCGGGCCGCTTCGGCACGCTGACGCGCACGGTGCTGTTCCTGCCCCAGGTCATCCCGCTGGTCGCCGCCGGCATTGCCTGGAGCTGGATGTTTGCCTCGACCGGCCTCGTCAACCAGACGCTCAAGGCCATCGGCCTGTCGGGCTGGGCCCGCGGCTGGCTGGGCGATTTCGTCTGGGCGCTGCCCGCCGTCGGCATTATCGGCGCCTGGGTGCTGCTGGGCCTCTGCACTATGCTGCTGGTGACCGGCATCACCAAGATCGACCCCAGCCTCTATGAGGCGGCACGGCTCGACGGGGCGCGGCCCTGGCACGAATTCCGCTATATTACGCTGCCCGGCCTGCGCCAGGAAATCGGCGTCTGCATCACGGTGACGGTGATCGCGGCTTTGGCCAGTTTCGACATCGTCTATATCTCGACCCAGGGCGGGCCGGGCATCACCACCACCGTGCCGGGGCTGGAGATTTACCGCCTCGCTTTCGCCCATCGCCAGGTCGGCCTCGCCTCGGCTTTGGCCATCGTGCTGATGATCCTGGTGCTGATCTCGATCGCGCCGGTGCAGTGGTTCACGCGGGACAAGAAATGAAGAGCGCGACACCCAATACGCTGGTCGCCCGCGGCCTCATCGTCCTGCTGATGCTGGTGACGCTGCTGCCCTTCCTCAGCATGCTGTCGGCGGCTCTCGCGCCACAGGGCACCTATCCCAGTGGGCTGCAATGGCCGGCCGATCCGCAATGGGGCAATTTCGCCAAGGCCTTCGAAGTCGCGCGCATGGACCAGTTGCTGCTCTCGAGCGGGCTGATCGTGCTCGGCGTCGTGCCGCTGGCGGTGCTCATCGCCACCATGGCCGGTTATGGCTTGGCCAAGCTCACGTCAGACAAATACAAGTGGCTCTACCTGGTCTTCGTCTTCGGCCTGACGCTGCCTTTCGAGGCCGTCATCACCCCGCTCTATTACGAGGTGCGGGCGCTGGGCCTGCTCAACACTCGTTTCGCAATCATCCTGCCGCTGCTCGGGCTTTACATGCCCTTCGGCGTCTATTGGATGCGGGCGCATTTCCTCAACGTGCCGCATGACCTGACCGAGGCGGCGCAGCTCGACGGCGCCACGCGCTGGAAGGAATTCCTGCTGGTACAGGTGCCCCTGGCACGGCCGGCGATCATGTCGCTGACCATCCTGCTGTTCCTGTGGACCTGGAACCAGTTCCTGCTGCCGGTCGTCTTGGTGCAGGACCCGATGCAGCGCACCATGGCGGGGGCGCTGGGTGCCTTCCAGGGCCAGTGGGGCACCGACATTCCACTGCTCTGCGCCGGCTCGCTGCTCATCCTTACGCCGACAGTGGCCCTCTTCCTCGTATTCCAGCGCCAGTTCGTCGCTGCCCTGATGCAGGGCGCGGTCAAGGGCTAATCCGGAGACTAACCATGGCAGAACTCACCCTGCGCTCGGTCTACAAGAATTATGGCGACGTGCCCGTGATCAAAGGCGTCGATCTCGATATCCGCCATGGCGAGTTCGTGGTTTTCGTCGGGCCGTCCGGCTGCGGCAAATCCACTCTGCTGCGCATGATTGCCGGCCTCGAGGATATCTCGGCAGGCGATATCCGCATCGGCGATCGGCTGGTCAACGATGTCGAGCCGCGCGACCGCGGCGTCGCCATGGTGTTCCAGTCCTATGCGCTCTACCCGCATATGAGTGTCTACGACAATGTCGGCTTTGGCCTGAAGCTCGCCAACACGCCCAAGGATGTGCGCGACCGCAAGATCCGCGACGCCGCCAAGGTGTTGCAGATGGAGCATCTGCTCGATCGCAAGCCCGCCCAATTGTCCGGCGGCCAGCGCCAGCGCGTCGCCATCGGCCGCGCCATCGTGCGCCAGCCCGAGGTCTTCCTGTTCGACGAGCCGCTCAGCAATCTCGATGCGGCCCTGCGCGGCGACATGCGGATCGAACTCGCCCGGCTCCACCATGATCTGGGCGCGACGATGATCTACGTCACCCATGATCAGGTCGAGGCCATGACGCTCGCCGACAAGATCGTCGTGCTGGATGGCGGCGTGGTGCAGCAGGTGGGTTCGCCCCTTGAACTCTACAACAGCCCCGCCAATCTCTTCGTCGCCGGCTTCATCGGCTCGCCCCGGATGAACCTGCTGGCCGGTCATGTCGAAGATATCGCCGACGATCAGGTGCGCATCCTGGTCGACGGCACGTCGCTCTCGATCTCCGCCCCGTTCGGCAGCGTCGCCAAGGGGGACAAGGTCACTCTGGGTCTTCGCCCGCATGCGCTGGCGGTCAGTCCCGAGGGTCCGCTGTCGGGCATTGTGCAGCTTGTCGAGCAGCTCGGCAGCGAGACGGTGGTGCGCGTGCGCTTGAACGACACCGAAATCACCGCCGTGCTGCCGGGCCAGGGGACATTTGCAGTGGGTTCACCCGTCACGCTGGGTTTCGCGCCCGGCGACATCCACCTCTTCGGCGCCGACAAGACTCGCATCCGGCGGTAACGCCGTTTTGCCGATGCACGGCCGCGTTCAAGAGTAAATGCCAGGGCTTTTCCGGGGTCATTTGAGGCTGATAATGGCCCGCGCCTATCCATAATCGCACATTGGATGCGCGGCTTAACTCGCCATTAAATTCCGCGGCTATCTGATTGATCCATCCTGGGGGATCAATGACGATGGCGCCGAAGACTCGAACAACGGAACCCAATGCCATGGGGCCGTCTGAGCGGCGGCAGTCTGCCCTCGCCTTGTTCTCCGTCTCGGGACCGGGACGATGTGCAGCAAGGAGCGGGCAATGAGCCTTCCCCACGCCAAGCCCACGGCGCCGCGCCGGGCCGCAACCCCGCACGCCAGTCAAAATCCGGGCTGGCAGACACTCGAAGAGGGCGCCGGGCGCTGGCACTTTGCGCTTGAAAGCACCGGGCAGGGCGTCTGGGATTGCGATGTAGGGGCCGACACCGTGCACTACTCGCGCATGTGGAAACGCATGCGCGGCTACGAGCCCGATGAGGTGGTCGACAGTGGCTTTGCGGCTTGGCTGGAGCGGGTGCACCCTGACGATCGCGAGCGCGTGCTCGAGGAAATGCGCAAGCAGGACACCAGCGAGGTCAAGCCGAACGCCTTCGAGTACCGCGAGCGACACAGGGCGGGGCACTACATCTGGATCCTGAGCCTGGGGTCGCCCGTCGAATGGGGCGCGGACGGCAAACCGACGCGCTTTGTCGGCACCGATACCGACATTACCGGCCGCAAGCGCGCCGAAATGGAGCAGCGCCAGTTATCGCGTCGGTTCGAACTGGCGCTCGACTCCTCGCGCGACGGGGTGGCTATCCTCGATCTCGAAGACTTTTCGGTCGTCCAGACGAACAAGGCTTTCGCGCAGATGCTCCTCAGCACCGTCAACGAGGTGGTCGGCACCCATCCCTGGGATTGGGACGCGAGGAAGAGCAAGCAGGACATCCTCGCCATGCTCAAGGGCAATGGCGACGACGAGACGGCCCTGTTCGAGACGGCTTTGCGACGCAAGGACGGCGAACTGGTCGAGATCGAGATCAGCCTCTCCTTCTTCGAAACCGGCGGCAGCCGCTTTGCCTATTGCACCATGCGCGACGTTACCGAGCGCAATGCGGTCAACCGCGCCTTGCAGCAGAGCGAAGCCAAATTCCGGACCATGTTCGAGAGCACGCGCCGGCTGGTGTGCCGGCTCGAACGCGACGGCAGGTTCATCGATGCCAACCCCGTCGGCAAGGCGCTTACGGGCCTTACCTGCGCAGAGGCGCGGGAAGTCCACTTCTGGCAGGGCCATTGGTGGCTGAGCGATGCCGATCGCCGCCTGGTCAAGGACGCTGTGGAGCGCGCCGCCGCCGGCGACTATGTCCAGCTCCAGATCGGCCATACGGGCCCCGACGGCACCGTCAAGGTGAGCGACCTCAGCATCGGGCCAATCCTCGATGAGGCCGGCAACGTCGTTCAACTGATGGCCGAGGCGACCGACATAACCGCCCTCAAGCATGCCGAGACCGAGCTCGAACAAAGCCAGCAGCGCTGGAACCATGCGCTGGCGAGCGCCGGCCAGGGTGTTTGGGAATGGAGCAAGGCCAACCCGGAAACCCAGGGCTCGCGTACCTGGAAACTGATGCGCGGCTATGACCCGGACGAGCGCCTGGACTTCACCTATCAGGGCTGGCTTGCCCGGCTCCACCCGGACGATCGGACGCATGTCCTCGATGTCATCGAGGCCCAGCGCGACAAGAAGCAGGAATACAACGTCTTCGAATATCGCGAGCTCCACAAGGCCGGGCACTACATCTGGATATCCAGCGTCGGCGCGGCCGTGGAATGGGATGCCGAGGGCACCCCGATACGGCGGATCGGCACCGATACCGACATTACCGAGCGCAAGCTTGCCGAGCAGAAGGTGATCGACCTGTCGCGCCGGCTCGATCTGGCGCTCGAGGCCTCGCGGGTCGGCGTCTTCGAAGTGTATCTCGACGATGACGCGGTGTTCTGGGACGACCGCCTGTGCGAAATCGCCGGCATTCCCCGCGAACAGGCGCCCGTGCGCGTGGCCGACCTCGAACGGACCATGCATCCCGACGATGTGTTCAAGGCGCGCCAGGTGCGCGACCTCGCCAATGCCGATGAAGGCTTCGAGTTCGAATTCCGCCTGGTGCGGCCCGACGGCGAGACCCGGACGATGCGGTCGCGCGGCGCCACGTTCCGGGAAGACCATGGCCGGCCAAGGCTTATCGGGCTCACCTGGGACGTGACCGAGGAGGCCGCTTTGCGGCAGAGCCTCGAGGCGGCCAAGGACCTGGCGGAGACGCGCAACGTCGCCCTCGAGCTGGCCAAGGAACGCATCGAGACCCAGTCGCTGCATGACGCGCTGACCGGGCTGCCCAACCGGCGCTATCTCGATAAGGTGCTGGCCGAACATGCAGCTAAGGCACGGCAGCCGGCCTGCGGCATGGCCCTGCTCCACATCGATCTCGACGGCTTCAAGCAGATCAACGACACGCTGGGCCACCTGGCGGGCGACGCCATGCTAGTCCACGTCGCCAATCTGCTGCGCGACAGCATCGGCCCCGAGCAGTTTGCCGCCCGCGTCGGCGGCGACGAATTCGTCGTCGCCTGCCCCGGCAATATCGAGACCCAACGGCTGCAGACTTTGGCCAACACCATCATCGACCGTATCCGGCAGCCGGTGCCCTATCACGGTCATCTCTGCCGCTTTGGCGCCAGTATCGGCATTGCCGTCGAGAACAGGGCGGACTTCGACGCCCAGAGGGTGCTGATCAACGCCGACGTGGCGCTGTACCAGGCCAAGGGACGTGGCCGGAACCGGCACGAATTCTTCTCCGAGGCCCTGCAGGAAGAGATAACCACCAACAAGCGCATCGCCGACGACATCCTGCGCGGCATCGAGCAGAGCGAATTCGTGCCGCACTATCAGCCGCTGGTCGATGCCAGGACGCTGGATGTGGCGGGCGTCGAAGCGCTGCTGCGCTGGAACCACCCCACCGACGGACTACTGGGCCCGGTGCGCTTCCTCAAGATTGCCGAGAACCTCGATGTCCTCAGCATCATCGACGATCTGGTGCTCAAGCAGGCCATCGCCGATCTCGACCGCTGGCAGGAAGCCGGGCTCGACATTCCCTCGGCATCGGTCAACGTGACCTTCCAGCGCCTGAGCGACGAGCATCTGTTGTCGGGCCTCAGCAAGCTCAACATCAAGCCGGGCTCGATTTCCTTCGAATTCCTCGAATCCATCTTCCTCGATGAATTCGACGAGACCATCGGCGCCAATATTGCGGGCCTCCGAAACCTCGGCGTCAGCGTCGATATCGACGATTTCGGCACCGGCCATGCCTCGATCGTCAGCCTGCTCAAGCTCAATCCGCGCCGGTTCAAGATCGATCGCCAACTGGTCGATCCGGTGGTTCGCGGGCCCGACCATCGCCGGCTGGTCGCCTCGATCGTCGACATCGGCAAATCGCTGGGCATCGGCGTAGTGGCCGAAGGCGTCGAAACCATGGAGCATGCCCGTATCCTCAGGGATATCGGCTGCGACTTCCTGCAAGGCTACGCCTTCGCCCGCCCAATGCCAGCCGACCAGATCGCAAGCTGGATCGGCAAGAGCGAATGGCGTAGCGCATCCTAGGTCAGGAATACGTCTGCCCAACCAATGATTTAGCAAAAGAATTATGGCGGAGAGAAAGGGATTCGAACCCTTGAGACGGTTCCCCGCCTACACACTTTCCAGGCGTGCGCCTTCGACCACTCGGCCATCTCTCCGCATCGCCTTGTCCCTGGGCTGGAAACGCCAGGGGGGCCGGCTGGTTGGCCGGCGCGAGCGAGGCGCAATATACTTATCAACGCCTTGGGCGCAAGGGATCACGACACAGCGATGACGATTGTTTTTGTGCGGTGCGCTTGCCACCTTGTGAGCAGGCCGCTCTGCGTGGCACAAAGAGGCCGTGCACGGGGCGGAACAGGTCAGGCCAGCCTCAGCCTATCCCCGTGAGCACAGGGAATGTGAATGCGGCTTGTTCTGCGAATTGCCGGCACTTGGCTGATCGGCCTGGCGCTGGTTCTGCTTGTAATCGACGGCACCAAGTCGCTTGGCGCCAATGCGTTGATCTATACCAGCCTGGCTGACCTGTGGACGCAGCTCCACCCGCCCAGCCTCGTGGCCGTCGAGGCGTTCTTCGAGAGCCGGTTCTTTGCCGATCTGCTCGATGCGGCGCTGAAGGCCGTGCTTGGTTATCCGGCCTTTGCCGTATTCGGCATTCCGGGAATCCTCCTGGCACTGGCGGGACGAAAGCCGCGCCGCGAGCGTTATCTACGCGCCGACCAGATCTAGTACCGCTGTAACTTCGCCCCATCGTGCTGCGAATAGAGCGGTGAAAGGAAGATGCGACATGTTCTTCAAATCCAAGCCCACCGCCATTCCTGATGCCAGCGAGGCCCTGCCGGGCCGCGACATGGTCATGCCGGTTGCCAATGAGCACTTCGTCAACGGCCAGGCCCTCAAGGGCCCCTATCCCGATGGCGCCCAGACCGTCTATTTCGGTCTCGGCTGCTTCTGGGGCGCCGAGCGGCTGTTCTGGCAATTGCCGGGCGTCATCGTGACCGCCGTCGGCTATCAGGGCGGTTCGACGCCGAACCCGAGCTACGAGGAAGTCTGCTCCGGCCGCACTGGCCATACCGAGGCGGTCAAGGTCGTCTATGACCCCGCCAAGGTCAGCCTCGACACGCTGCTCAAGACCTTCTGGGAAGAGCACAACCCGACCCAGGGCATGCGCCAGGGCAACGATGTGGGCACCCAGTATCGCTCGGCCATCTACACCACCACGCCCGAGCAGGCCGAGATCGTGGATAAGAGCCGTGCCGCCTATCAGCAGGCGCTGAGCCAGCAGGGGCTGGGCCGCATCACCACCGAGATCGCCCCAGCCGGGGAGTTCTTCTATGCCGAGACCTATCACCAGCAGTACCTGGCCAAGAACCCGCGCGGCTATTGCGGGCTGCAGGGCACAGGCGTGAGCTGCCCGATCGGCCTGGGCGTCGCCGCCGAATAAGAGGCATAGCCGTCTCATGGGAGTCGATCCGGTCCGCCGGATCGACTTTTTTGTTGGCTAAGCGCTGGCTGGAATGTCACCTGACACCCGCTGCTTTGCTCCGCCCGAGGACCTGACGTGGACACTGGCCTACCCGACCTGCTGACCCAGCCCGGCTTTGAGGCCTATGTGCAATCGCTGCCCGGGGTGACGATCGTCCATCAATGGGGCGATGCCAGCGTCGCCAAGCTGGGCGATAAGATATTCGCACTGCTGTCGGGCTGGGGCACCCAAGGCGAGCCGGGGCTGAGCTTCAAATGCTCGGATCTGGCCTTCGAGATGCTGCCCGAGTTGGCCAATATCCGGCCGGCGCCTTATCTGGGTCGCGCCAAATGGGTTCAGGTAACCCCAGGTGCTCCGCTCGAAAGTGGCGAACTGCGCGCCTATGTGGCAGAGGCGCATCGGATCGTGGCGGCGAAGCTGCCGCGCAAGGCGCGAGCCGAGCTGGGTCTGGCCTAGACGATCATTCCGGCACAACCGCAAATACCTGCAACGTCGCCCCAGGCAGGCTCACATCCCTCAGCCACGTAGGCAGTTTGCCCTCGGCATAGAGATTGGCGAAGCTGTCCGGGGCGCGGCTGGGCAGGCCCTTGAGCTCGGCCATGGCCGGACAGAGCACGAGGAGGCCGATGCCGCGCGCGTCGATTATGGCGCGCGCAGTGGCGATGGGGTCGTTAATGAAGCGATAGGCGTCGCGTACGCCCTGCTGATTGCGGTGATAGGGCGCCGCCACAACTTCGTGCGGCGTATAGAGCAGCATATGCGCCCCCAGATCGATGGGCGTCATAACCCGTTCCGGCGGCAGGGCGGCGAGGTCTGCAAACGCCTCGGGCAGGAGGCACGGCTCCTTGCTGGCGCGCGCCTCGGCCATCTGTTGCGGGCGACCGGGCACGACATTGACCACCGCCGTGACCAGCAGGGACATCACGACCCCGGCAAAAGCCAGCCAGCTCAGCACCAGGCCCGCAACGGCGCCGAGGCGCGGCGTCGCGACATAGCGCTGACGGGCGACGAAGATGAGCCAGGCCGCCGCCGGCATGGCGGGCATGACTGCGAGACGGGCGCCGCGCACCTGCGCCAGCATGACCAGCGCGGTGCAGACGAGGAAAACCAGCAAAGCCGCCCATTCGGCGCGCTGCTGCGGCACGGTCCACAACCGGCCGACGACCACCACGGTCGCCAGCAGCGCCGGCACGCCGACGGCGATGGCATAGGCGGGCAATTCGGTGACGGTGGTGAACCAGGGGCGCGCCTCGACGATGCTTGCGACCCAGTTGGCCTGCAGCCACGGATCGAGCGCGCCATAGGGACCGCCCAGGCATTGCGGATAGGCCAGCGCCACCGCCGCCATGCCGGCAGTCCCGAGCACACCGAGCAAAGCCAGGCGCTGCCAGGCGGCGCGCAGCGGCACGAGGCTGGCCAGCGTGAACGCGGCCGCCACCACCAGCGCCACGGCAACATAGACCGGGGAAAGCACGTCGCAGGCTGGCTCGAGCCAGCGCGCCGGCGGACGGAAGATGGCCAGGTGCACGATAGCGCCGGCCGCAAAGGCGAGGCCGAAATTGCGCATGGTGCGGGCGCGCGCCGCATCGGCGACGAAGCCCAGACCCATGACGAGAATGGCGGCGGCGATGGTGGGCAGCGATTCGGTGGCGATGGCGAGCGCGGTGGCGGCGAAGACCCCGCAGGCAATGGCAAAGCGCGGGCGGCTGATGGCCTCGATGCCAGTCCAGACGACGGCCAGGGTCAGCAGGATGACGACATTATGGTGATCGACGCGGCCCGGCGTAAACTCGGCCGATATGGCCGGGCTCAGCACCGGCAGCACCAGCGCAGGTAGCACCCCATCCGGGCCGACGAGACGCTGCGCCAGCATGGCGCTCAGCCACAGCAGCATCGCCAGCAGCATCATGGGCCAGACAAAGCCGGTAACGACCAGCGCCAGATCGCCCCCCAGCAACGGCGTGAACAGTCCCAACAATAGCGCCAGCGGCAGGTCGATCAGCCGCGACCAGTGCAACTCGGCGCCGAAGGGCGTATTGAGGCGATGTGCGGTGAGATCATACCACGGCTGGCCGCCGAGAAAGTCCCGCACCATAACCATGCGCATGGCGTCATCGGTATCGGCAAAGAACGGCATGCCGGCCCGGCCAAACAGCGTACGGACAACCAGAATCGTCGCCGCCGCGACGAAAACGAGCGCGACAAGGCGAAGATCGGGGCCGCGATGGGCGGGAGAAGTGGTCAAGAAACGATCCTGCGCTGGGACGGCGGCAGGATGACCGGGCGCGGTTAAGATGGGGTGGAGGCGAACGGCACATGCCGGATTGCCATCGGCTCCAACCTAATATACCAAGAATATTCTTGTTTATTTGCGAGTTGATGATGTCCGATAAGGTTGAGGGCCAGTGGGCCGAGATTTTCACGCCGCGATACGCGACGGTCACGCTGATCCTGTGCCTGGGCGTGGCGCTCTTGGCGTTCAATGCATTTCTGGCCTCGATCTCGCTGCCCACCGCAGTGCAGGAAATGGGTGGCGTGGCGCTGATCTCCTGGGCGCTGACCCTCTTTCTCGTGTTCGCCATCGTGGGCGGATCAGGCGCCGCGCTGCTCAAGCAGCGGCTGGGCGCGCGCACGGCCTTGCTGGCATCGGCCGGCATTTTCCTCGCGGGCACGGTGGTCGCTGGCGCAGCAACTTCGATGGAGCAGGTGCTGGTGGGGCGGGCCCTCCAGGGGCTGGGCGAGGGCGTGGTTTCGGCTATCTGCTTTGCGCTGATTCCGGAACTGTTCCCGTCGCGGCTCGTGCCCAAGGTGTTTGGCCTCCAGGCCATGATCTGGGCCATCGCCGCCTTCGGTGGGCCGGCAGCGGCCGGGCTTCTGACCGAGCTGGTGTCGTGGCGCGCCGCGTTCCTGGTCAATGTGCCGCTGGTGCTGATTTTTGCCGCCATGGTGATGGTCAAGGTGCCCGCGCACTCGCCCGGGGATTCGGCAGCGGTGTCGTTTCCCGGGCTGCGCCTCTTCGTGATCGGCGCGGCCATCATGCTCGTGGCTTTGGCCGGTCTGGCCGCACCTCTACCAGCAGCGGGCCTGCTGATTGCCTCCGGCGTGCTGCTGGTTGCTGCCGTCTGGCTCGATGGGCGCAGTCGTGATCGGCTGATGCCGCCCGATGCCTTCCGGCCGATCTCGGTGGTGGGCACCGGGCTCTGGATGGTGCTGCTGATCAACGTGGCCGGCGCCGGTTCGGCGGTCTATCTGGTGCTGGTATTGCAGGAAATGTGGGGCTATGGCCCGACCGCGGCGGGTGCCCTTGCCGCGGTACTGGCGGTAGCCTGGAGCTTTTCGGCGATCCTGGTGGCCAATGTGCGCAGTAAGGAAACGCGCAAGACGCTGATCCGGCTGGGGCCGGCCATGATCGGCACGGGCCTGCTGCTGGTGCTGGTCGGGCTGCAGGTGGATCAGGTGGGCGTGGTGATCGTCGGTCAACTCGTCATTGGCTCTGGCTTCGGCATCTCCAACGGCTATCTCAACCTCGCCATGATGGAAGCCGCCAGCGACACCGAGCGCGATCGCACCTCGGCGCTGATGCCGACCACGCAATCGGCCGGCAATGCCATCGGCGCGGCCCTGGCCGGCGTGGCCGCCAATTCGGCGGGCATGGCAACGGCGGTGGCGACTGACGACGTCAAGCTGGCGATAATTCCGGTCTTCGTGCTCGGCGCCGTGACGGCGGCCCTGGCCTTCGCCGCCGCGTGGCGGATGGTCGGCATGGTGCGGCCGCAGGACGCCAATTCGAGCTTTGCGGCCGGGTAGGTCGCAGAGGAGTACCTCTCGACAAAGAAAAAGGGCGGTGGATGAACCACCGCCCAGTTTTGTCAGGGAGAAAACGAATTGCGGCTTTAGCCGCGGGGTTGAGGAACAATGCGAAGGTAGGGCTTGGGTTCCTTCCAGCCATTGGGGAACTTCTCCTTGGCGGCTTCAGCCGAGACGGAGCTGGCGATGATGACATCCTCGCCGTTCTTCCAGTTGACCGGGGTGGCCACCGAATACTTCGCGGTCAGTTGCAGCGAGTCGATAACGCGGATGACCTCATCGAAATTGCGGCCGGTCGAGGCCGGATATTCGATCTTGAGCTTCACCTTCTTGTCCGGACCGATGACAAAGACCGAACGCACGGTCAGCGTGTTGTCGGCATTCGGGTGGATCATGTCATAGAGTTTAGCGACTTCGCGGTTGGTGTCGGCCAGCAGCGGGAAATTGAGGGCGGCGCCCTGGGTTTCCTCGATGTCCTTGGCCCAGGCGCCGTGATCTTCGAGCTTGTCGACCGAAAGACCCAGCACCTTGACCCCGCGCTTTTCAAATTCCGGCTTCAGCTTAGCGGTGTAGCCCAGCTCGGTGGTGCAGATCGGCGTGAAATTCTTGGGGTGGCTGAACAGCACCGCCCAGGAGCCTTCGATATAGTCGTAGAAGTGGATCGGGCCTTCGGTGCTGTCGACCGTAAAATCGGGGGCGGTATCGCCAATCAGAATTGCCATTTTTGCCTGTTCCTTGTCGGGCCCAGGGGCCCATATCGCCTGGCTAGAATATCGCCCTCCCCGCCGCCAAAAGCAGCGGAGGAGAGCGAAATGCTTTTATATTCTGGCAGGTTAATGCGCCATGGCGTTCCAAGCCGGCGAGGCGGCGCAGCAAAGCGGCGATTGCGCTACTGCGTGCGCGCCGGCGCGCCGTTGGTCCAGGTGACCTGTGCGTCGGCCAGCGGGATGACCGAGAGGCTCATCTTGCCCGAGCCCTGCTGGATCTCGCGGGCATGGGCCAGGTAGATCAGCGAATTGTTGGCGGCGTCATAGACGCGGGTAACGCGCAGCGACTTCCAGATCAGCGAGCGCCCTTCCTTGAAGATTTCCTCGCCGCCGGCGCGCGTGGAGATATCGCCGATGGTGATCGGGCCGGTCACCGAGCAATCGAGGGCCGAATAGGACGGGTCCTCGAACCAGTTGCCCTGGCTGATGCGATCGATGAAAGAGCGGTTGAAATAGGCCAGGTGGCAGACGACGCCATCGACCTCGGGGTCTGCCACCGCGTCGATGGAAATATCATTGCCGGTCCAGTCGACCCCGACATTACCCACCTCGCGGCTATCGCCGCAGGCGGCAAGCGTGACGGCGACGGCGGCGGTCATGGCGAGGGCGGCAAGGCGGTTCATTGGCGGGCTCCCTTTTGGCGAAGCATAAATGGGATATCTGGGGGTGAGTGCAAGTGGCGCGCTGCGCCCGGTTCCCCTTCCCTTCAGGCGAGAGGTGCGTCAGCGCGCGTTCTCGCGCAGATACCGTTCCAGCACCCGCACCAGCAAGGACAGCGAGATGGTCATGGTGAGGTAGAGGAAGGCCACCACATTGTAGGTTTCGAAGAACAGGAAGGTGCTCGAGGAATAGACCTTGCCGAGCTGGGTGATGTCCTGGACGCCCAGGGCAGAGACGAGCGCCGAGTCCTTGATCATCGACACGAAATCATTGGCCAGCGGCGGCAGGATGGTGCGGAAAGCCTGCGGGAAGGTGACGAGGCGGAAGCATTTCCATCTGGAGAGGCCGAGCGAGCGCGCCGCTTCGAGCTGGCCGCGATCGACCGATTCTATCCCCGCACGGAAGATTTCGGCGATAAAGGCAGAATAGCAGACCGTGAGCGCGACAATTGCCCGCCAGACGAAATCGAACTGCCGGACGGTGATGACCGTATCGAACGGCTGCAGCAGCCAGTTGACCGCCCCGACCATGAAAGGGGCGCCGACAAAGGCCACGTAGAACAGGAAAACCAGCACTGGAATGCCGCGGATGATCTCGACATAGAACGTCGCGACTTCGCGCAGCAGGCGGTTGCCCGACGTGCGGGCCAGGGCGACCAGCAGGCCAATCACCGTCGCGGCGAAGAAGGCGACGAGCGTCACCCAGATGGTGGTGAGCACGCCACCCGAAAGGGCGCCGAAAATCCTAGAATAGCCGGCGTCATTGGTAATGGCCCAGAGACCGACGACAAAGAGCAGCCCGATGGCGAGCAGCCACCACGGCATGCGGGAGAGGAGCGAGGGTTTGCGGGGGGTATAGGTCATCGGTCTTTGTGATCCACGCTGCTGGCCGCAAACGCGGGGCGGCACCTCCCCCTCGACGGGGAAGGTTGGGAGGGGGTGTTGAGAGCCACAATATTTGGGCCAAACGCCCCCACCCTTGATCCCTCCCCGCAAGGGGGAGGGTGTCGACTGCGAGTCCTGGCTTACTGAGCCGCGTTGTACTCGTAGAACCACTTCTGCTGCAGCTTATCCATGGTGCCGTCCGCCTTGATCTGCGCCAGGGCGGCGTTGACCGGAGCGACGAGGTCGGAGCCGGGGGTGAAGATGAAGCCGAAATCCTCGGTGCCGAGCGGGCCGCCGATGACTTTGAAGGCACCCGGATTGGCGCCGATATAGCCATTGGCCGAGGTCTGATCCATCAGCACGGTATCGACGTCGCCGGCCTGCAGGGCGGCAACGGACGTACCGAACGTGTCGAACAGCTTGATGCGCGGATTGGCTTCGTCGCCATCGAGCACGTTGTAGACGGCAACGTAGAAGTTGGTGGTGCCGGCCTGGGCGCCAACCAGATTGGCCGGGTCGGCGGCAAAGCTGGCCGCATCGGTGAAGCGGCTCTCGTCGGCGCGCACCAGCATCAACTGCTGGCTGGTGAGGTAGCTGTCCGAGAAGTCGATCTGGCTCTTGCGCTCGTCATTGATGGTGATGCCATCCATGCCGACTTCGAACTGGCCGTCGCGCACCGCCTGGATCATCACGTCCCAGCTCGAGAGCTGCCAGTCGACCTTGGCATTGAGGCGCTTGGCGATCTCGTTGAAGAGGTCATATTCGAGCCCAATGCCTTCGCCGGTCTTCGGGTCGGCGAAGTTGAGCGGCACATAGGCGTTTTCGGTGACGGCAACGATGCTGCGGCCGGCAAGGTCAGGCAGCGCGTCCTGGGCATGGGCGGCACCCAGGCCCAGGGCGAACGTGGCCGCGGCGGCGGCAAGCAGCTTGGTGAACGAAGGCATGACGCGACAATCTCCCGATCAATGTTTGCCGGGAGACTAGACCAAGCACAAAGCACTTGGGAATGGCTTACTATGCTTCGTCGACGGTCTCGGCCTTGGCCGCGCGTTCCTTGATCGACTTGATGCAGTTTCGCGCGCTGGATCTGGACTTGTAGGTCTCGGACCGCACCATCGGCTCGCCATTGGCGGCGACGAAGCGGACATAGGTCTGGCCGTCCTTGCTGGCGACGAGTTCGAAGCGATAGCCCTTGCCCTCTTCGCCCTTGGTCAGATCGACCACGGCCGCGCCGGGCGCGTTCTTCTTGATCGATTCGATGCAGTTGGTGGCGCTGGCCTTGGACTTGTAGTTCTCCGACCAGACCATGGTTTCGGCATTGTAGGCGAACTTGGCGATGAACTCGCCATTCTTGGCGGCACTGATCTTGAAACGATGTGGCATGACGCAGAAGCCCTCCTCAAGAGCGGCCGTGCGGTAGGCCGCTTGCAGGGGCAAGCTTAGGGGGATGGCAGCGGAAGGAAAGCCCCCGGCTAGATCGCCGCCTTGTGGCCATCGATATGGCCAAGATCGCGGTCGGGATCGATGCGGTCGCGCACCATCTGCTTGAGCTGTTTCACGTCCGGGAAGCCGCCGTCGCGCTTGCGCTCCCAGATCAGTTCGCCATCGAGATTGATCTCGAAGATACCCCCGGTGCCAGGCACTAGTGTCACCGCGCCCATTTCAAAACTGAAGGTGGAGAGGACCTCCTGGGCCATCCAGGCCGAGCGCAGCAGCCAGTTGCACTGGGTGCAATAGGTGATGGTGAGGCTCGGCTTGACGCTGTCGCCCATGGCTCAGGTCTTCTTACGCTTCTTGGTGACGTCGGCCGGATCGACGAGGCTCGCGAGAATCTGGTCGACCAGGTCGAGATCTTGCCGCTTGCCTGCTGCCTGCTGCTGCAGATCGACGAGGTACGACGTGGTGTAATAAAGCCGGCGCGCCAGCATGGTGGCGATATGGAGCGAGAATTCCGGGCGGCTGTCGAGGAACGTCAGCGCATCGGGGATTTCGTAAGCCGTGGCCGCCGAGAGCGCCTTGACGGTGGCCGAATGCGGCATGTCGAGCAACACGGCCATTTCGCCGAAGATCGAGCCGGGCTCGTCGACATGGGTGACCTGGGTACGCTCGCGCACCACCTCAACCTGGCCCTCGATCAGGACCAGGAGTTTGCCCAGTCGCTCGCCCTCCGGCAGCATTACTGCGCCCGGTTTGAAGCTCACCTGTTTGAGACCCTGGCAATATTCGAGAATGTCGGCCATGTGCACCTCCGCCTGCCGGACATTCTATATCGCGTAACCCGCTGGCCGGTCAAAGCAAAGCCGCCCGGGGTGAACCGGGCGGCTGGTGAGCGGCGGAAAGGGTCAGTTGATCCAGACCACCGTGCGGCTGGAGCTGTCGACCAGCGCCGGGCGATCGTTGAGATAGACATAGCCATAGCGCGATTCCGGAATGGTCGAAATCTCGGTGCCGTCGGGCAGCACATAGCCGACCACGACATCCCCCTGGGCCTCGAACGAGGTCACGGGATTCGCAACGGCGAAGTCAGCCGCGGTCTGCGGCACCAGGTAGCCCGGCGAATAGACCAGGGCGCGGCTCTGCAGATCGACGATCCAGACGCGGTCATTGGCATAGACATAGCCATAGGCCGGGTCGTTCTGGATCGGGTATACGTTGACTTCGGCCGGCACGACAAAGCCGATATCGGCATTGCCTTCGATGTAGATCGGCTCGACCGGGTTGGCGACGACATAGTCGACCGACGCCGTCTCGATACCGGCTTCAGCGCCGATGGTGGCGCCGGCAAAGCCGCCGATCACGGCGCCGATGGGGCCACCGAGCAGGCCACCGATGACAGCGCCAGTGGTGCCGCCACCGGTCGCGCCGATCACGGCGCCGGCCTTGGCATTGGAGCTCGATTCAACGCCGACGACCTTGTCCTGGGCGAAAGCCGGGATTGCAGCGGCGAGCGAAAGCGCGGCCACGGAGGCCATGAGAATTTTCTTCATTTTTCTTGTCCTTTCACGGAGTGGCGCGGGGCCACTCATTGCGGATGCGCAGCCAGAGAAATAGCTACGATCTTTCCGCCCCGTGAGCTGACAACGGCACTATGCCCCATTCGTTCCGGAGGGGGATAAGTGCCTTCTGAGGCTGTTGCCGATGGGCTACAGCGCTGCCGCGATGGCCGGCGCAAGCTCGGCTGGCTGGGTGTCGGGAGCAAAGCGCGCCTTGACCTGCCCATCGCGGCCGATGAGGAATTTGGCGAAATTCCACGACACATCGCCCGGCTCACTGGCCTTGAGCCAGGTGTAGAGCGGGCTCTCATCAGGCCCGTTGACGTCGACCCGGGAAAAAAGCGGGAAGCTCACTCCGAAATTGAGGGTGCAGAACTCCGCGATCTCCTCGGACGTGCCCGGCTCCTGCCCGCCAAACTGGTTGCAGGGAAAGCCCAGCACGACCAGCCCCTCATTCCCATGCTCGCGCCACAGCGCCTCGAGCCCCTCATATTGATGGGTGTGGCCGCATTTGCTGGCCGTATTGACCACCAGCACTGCCTTGCCCGCGTAAGCGGCAAGCGGCTGGCTGGTCCCGTCCAGCAAGGGCAGGGTGAAACGGCAAGCGTGGTCATGATAGCGGGCCCCAGGAGATGGGGGATAAGTAATGGCCCCGGCGCGCTGCCGCAAGCCTACTCGGCCGCTGACAGTTGCAGGTCGTTTTCCGAGACGATGCGCAGATGGGTCTCGGCCTTGGCCTGGACCTTGTACTGGATGGCATGGCCCTCATAGGGCAGCAGCGCCACGATCTGGCAGGCGCCGGCGCGGCGATTGGAACTGCCGCGATTGGGCAGCAGATCGAGCGTCTGGCCGATTTTGTATTTGTGCATGGAAGTAGGCTCCGCTCCGACTAGAGGACTAGACGATCCGGCCCTGGCTGGTTCCCAGCATACACGAAATCGGCCCGAGCGGGGATTATTCAGCCGCCAAGCCCGAGCCGGTCAGCCGCCGGTATAGACGGTGAGCGAATTGCGGTAGATGTCGACGCAGATATAGGGGTAGCCGCGCACGATCTGGCGGGCCAGCCCCGGCTCGATATTGCCGTTGTCGAACATCGACGGAATGCGCTCGCGCGCGCTGGTGGTGTCGAAGGTGTTGTCGCCATAGTCATCGGCATCGGGTGTGCCGAAACGGTGCCAGTTGGCGCGGTCCTGCCGCAGGATGGAGCCGGCATCGGAGAGCGGGTAGCCGTCGGAGGCATATTTGTCATTGTCGGAAATCTGCGCGCAATAGCCATCGATCGGCTGGCCCTGGGCGAGGGTCGGCAGGGTGGCGGCAAGGCTGGCGCCGGCCAGCATGGCGGCAAGGGCGATCGACGAGACAATAGCACGCATTTTAGTGGCTCCCCCGGGCCGTATGCGACGGCCGCTGCTATCGGTAATGCAGAATGGGCGGGCAAGGAAGGGCCCTCGCCCCGGCGTGCTGCGCGCTTATGGCGAACGCTGTGGGGTGACCGGGTTGAAGCTCATCAATAGTGGCGGATGTGCCGAGGTCGCGGCGGCGCATATTCGGCCGGTTGAGCATCGCGGACCGGATATCATCAACAATGGCATCGCGCTGTAGGGGACGGCGCACGGGATGTTTGATCGAGGGCTCACCGGGTTCAGCGATGACCTTGAGATCATAATCTCGCGGCAGGTGAATGACCACGGTGGGGTGGAGAGCCTAATCAACAAGAGCGGTCGGCTGATTGTGCCCTTGGCGACGCGCGATCGGCCACGTCCAGCGTTTCTAGCTGGGCACCGGGAGAATTGCTTCAATCACTAAGTCGGGGATGCTTGGCGTGCTATGGCCGTGTCGACATTGAGACGAAACTGACTGTCAGCCCCATATTCTGCCGTGTCGCGCAGGGCCATGAGGCGATCAATGTCATCAGGACGGGTTACCGACTTGGGAGGCAACAGCGAGAGGGCCAACGCGATGTAGATGTTGACCCGATAGCGCCGTCGGTCGTCCTCTCCCTGAGGAATTACTGCGTCGAGCAGCACGTCAACAGTGGCCTCGCGTGAAGGTTGGTCGGCTGACTCGAATGCGGCAGCGATAGCAAGCGCCGCGTTGCGCCGATCCGCGCTAAAGAACTGATCTTGCACGATTTCTTTCGTCAGGCCGAGTACTGGCCCAGCCGGCTGGGTGGTGTCGACGACCGGCGGCAAGCCGGCGGTTTCGCGCGTGTTTTCAATAATCTGGTCACTGAGGAGCTTCACCATGGCACTTGGCGGCAGTCCCAAAGTCTCCGCCGCAGACTGACTGTCATCAAGCAAGGCCTGCGCCATTGGGTAGTTGCCAACTACGATATGGGCTCTCACGGCATCCAGGTCTTTTGACAGAACGCTTCGATAGTTCGCGACGGCCAACTTATATTCGGCGCGCTCAATGTCGCTGCCGAAGTAGCTTATGCCGGTGGCGATTAGCCAGCCGATGAGAATGCAGAGCAGATACAGCGGTCCGGTCTTAAAACCGTCAACCCAAGTGGAACGCGCTATGGGAGGAGCGGGTAATTGGAGCTTGAGCGCAATCGGCTTGCCATCGACTTGCCCCTCGAGCGACATAACTTACCCCCGCGAATGTACGGGCAGCTTATTTTAGGCCATCGGGAAAAGGCAAGGCGTGCGTATTCCTGCGTAGACTATGGGGCCGCGAACAACCAAACCGGTCAAATGATGACATCGCCCCCTTCGCCTGCCACCATGCCCCTCTCGTTCATCATCAGGACGCAATGGCGTGTTGGGCTGAGCGATAGGCGCTGTGCCCTGGCATCATGTCGGGCGCGGCGGCGGCAACGATACCTTCTGCAACCAAGGGAATTGCACGATGAAGCGCAGCGCGACGGCGAAATGGAATGGTTCACTGACCGAGGGCAATGGCACGCTGGATAGCCAGAGCGGCGCGCTTTCGGCGCTGCCTTATACGTTCAAGGGGCGCTTTGTCGATGAAAGCGGCCAATCGGGCACCAACCCTGAAGAACTGATCGCGGCGGCGCATGCCGGGTGCTTTGCCATGCAATTCGCCCATTTCCTGGCGGAAAACGGCACGGCGGCAACCCAGTTGCAGGTGTCGGCGGTGGTGGAGCTGATCCCGGGGACCGGGATTAAAAGCAGCGCGCTCACCGTCACCGGCCAGGTGCCAGGCCTCGACGCGGCCAAGTTCGCCGAAATCGCCGAGCGGGCCAAGACCGCCTGCCCGGTCTCCAACGCCCTCGGCGCCCTCACCATCACGCTGGACGCAAAGCTCGGCTGATTGCTAGGCCGCGGCGGCCGGCCTGGTCCTATGGGTCGGGCCGGGTTTGTCGCATCAGAGCCCCAGTCGCTCCACCGCGGACTTGGCCGAGGGGTGGCCGGCGGCAGCGCGCTCGCGCAGGGTATTGGCCCATGGCTCGAAGCTGATACCGGCGCGGCGGGCCAGATCGTAGGCTTTGTCGTAATCGACCTCGACGCAAAACTTGCCCATGAAGCGGCCGTTGAAGTAGGTGCTGACCGCCTCGGCCATGCCGACCTTGTCCCGTTCCGCATTGGCCAGGATCGAGGCGCAGCTCATCGAAACCTCCGCGCCACTTCCATCGGTAACAGCCATCTCGATCGCCGGGGTTTCGGCGCGCGGGGACACGCGAGCCAGGAGCTTTTCGAGTGTGGTCCGCTTGGGATCGAGCTTGAAGGGGGCGGCGCCCCGCGTCGCCAGCCCGAAGATATCGCCTGGCATGCGCTCCTCGACGACCCACCAATAGACATCGAACGGCATGCATTCCCAGCCGCCGCCCCGTTGGTCGGTGGCGGGATTGTAGGTGTTCTCGCCATAGCGGAAGCACATATTGTCGCCCTCGCGCTTCCAGCGGCCCTCGAGGATGACATCGTTGCCCGGATACCAGAGAAAGGCCTTGCCGCCGGTGGTCAGGTATTCGATCTGGGTGCCATGCGCCCGGTCGACCATCATGTTGGTGTAGTCGCCCAGTTGCTGGGCGGCGCTCGCGCTCGCGCCGGAGACGAGCAGCAGCAGCGCAAGGGCCAAGGTGCGAAACGGGATCATCGGACTAGCGCGGCTGGCAGACGAAGCGGGTCGGGCGAACTTCGTTGAAATGGCCGGGGCCCTTGCCATCGAGATCGCAGGCGATCTTTTCGTCGGCATTGGCGCCCAGGCTGAAATTGCAGCTGAAGGTCTGCAGCGGCCTCTCGCCGGTGACCGTATATTGGCACGATGCCGTGCAGGCATAGGCGCCGTCGCCGCCATTGGAGACTGTGAGCACCAGGTTCGACTTGTCTTCATTGAAGCCGCATTGGGCCGCGGGATGGCCATCGAGCGCGAAGGCGGCGGGCAGGCTGATCAGCGTGATGAAAGCGGCGGCGGCGAGGCGCATAGGCATTGTCGTTTTCCCCCAGATGTGCGGGCACAAGAGCAGAATTGCGCCGCTGGGACAATGGGATGGGTGGGGTGGGCTTCTTGGCGCCGGAGGGCCAGCGTGTCCTTGTGCAGGGCGGCAAGGCTCAGCCACAGCGCCTCGTGCCGCTCGGCCAGTGGCCTGATGGCATGGCCCTCACGCGATGGCGGATTTTCGGGCGCAGCCTGCTGAGCAGGCTGGCCTTGAGCGCGGGGCGCGAAAGGCGGCTGGCTGGTTTGTGTGGTCATGGTTCTTCCTGTCCCGGCGGGATGCCGGACAGGAGAGGATAAGGCGGGGTGGAGGGGCGGGGATAGTTTGTTAGGCGAACTGTCGCAATTGAAAGCTCCGACCGCCGTCTAAAGACGCCAGATCACCAAATCGAACAAAGGCCCGCAGAGTCGCTGCAATGTCCTTCTCAGCTTTCTTGCCGTGTTTGAAGCGCATAGCAATGTCAGCGGGCGTAAGCGGGCTGTTTGCCTCTGCCAAGAATGCAAAAATGGCCGCAGTACGCCTTCGCTCGTCGGAAGGGAAGTTGGGCTTGGCGTCGATTCCACGCTCTATGAAGTCAAACTGTGAGCCGACCAAATTTTGCGCGGTGCCGCCAAAGCGCTGCGTTTGGTAGTCTGGGCGAAGCCACCTAACTTGTCCGGTCGCTTCTTCGGTGGTCCGCTGCTTGTTAAGGGAGACCAGAAATGCCAGACGCTGTTGCGACGTGGTATCCTCGCTCCACCCGTACGCATTGTCCACAGCGGCGTCGAGGTCCTCGTGAAGTTTATCAAGGATTAGGACTAGCCCCCTCTCCTTAAGATCGACCTCAGCTTCGGTGAGTTCCGCACCGGATCGTATTCTGTCGCGGATGTTATACATGCCCGTAAGGGAAATGTCGGGATGGCGAGCCTGCACCTGCTTGCGGTGGAGGTCGAGCGCCTCGGCAAGGAATGCAACTCGCGCTTTAACTGTCTCATCTGGATCGGGGAACGGAAAATTGTCGAAGCATATTAGCTTGTTGTAGCGAGGCCGATTTTCCAACGTTCCCCCTTGAGCCAGTGTCCAAGCCACATGGGCCTTAGAGGAAAGAACGCCCAATATCCAGTAATCGTGATGCCCAATTCCGACTACACCGTGCTCAACCAGTGTATCACCATCCACCGAAACAAAAATTCGATGCTTTGTGGTCTCGACGGTCGCAATGTATCTATCTAGACCGCTAGTCATGGCAGAAAAATCGGCGTTCGATCGGCGATACAACCACCATTCTCGCCGCAATTTTTCGTCGTTGTTTTGAGAACGAACGGGTTTAACTGCTTCCAGCAGATGCTGATATAGCAGAGGCGCGGAAGTTCTGAGTTCATCCTCGTCGGAAAATTCCCTAGCGTCGATAACGAACCGACCTCGATTTTTCTCGGTAATATCCTTGCCCGTTATCAGCGGCCGTATGATCGGTCCTGGCCGTCGAACATCACTGGATAAGTGACGCGCAAGCGACTCGTTCACGACGAATCCGCGCCCTCCCAAAGCCGGACCCATAGACGCTATACCGGCGTTAGCCCTCAAAGGCTTTGCGTCTGATAGTCTTACGCCAACGGTCAGGTCTGAGTTGATCTCACCCTGTTCCACGTCGAAAACTATAGTGGGGTTGTCCGTATCCAGCCCTTCTTCATGAACAACCCGGAGTAGTCGACCAGGCTGTTGCTCCAAGGACGCCACGGTCATGGCTATGCGAACCGCCGCCGCATTTTTTGTGGCCTTGGTCCAGGGATGATCTGAGGTGGCCCAAACGATAGAAATTGCGTTGGGGCCCTCCATATTTCTGGCGAGCACTCGTCGGTTGAAGAACTGGTCAATGGAGTTGGTCGTGACAAATCCAAACCGTCTGAGGATCGCGTCTTTGCGCTTGAGAAGGTCCGCGGCCCTCTCCCACCAAAACATTACGAAGTCTGCGCTTTTGTTGACTTTCGGGTTCGCCTTCCAGAGGGCGTTGAGATACGCGTCGCCAAACGCCGCACGCATGGGCTCGCCTTTCCCAAGAAAGGGAGGATTGCCGACGATAAAGTCGGCCAGCGGCCAATCCGGACGACGTGGGTTGGGGTAGGTTTCTGCACCGCCAACAACAGTTGGCAGTGGATATGCATCCCATACAAGCACCGCGTCTCGGCATTCTATGTTGTGAAAAGCTCTTAGGATCGGCTCCTGAGGATGCTCGCTTGTCGATCGGTAGTGAATTTGCAGAAAGCCGATCCATAGCACGAGTTCAGCAATAGCAGCGGCGCGAGGATTGATCTCGATTCCTAGGAATTGATGCGGATCAACGGTGTGGCCGGTGATAGCAAGACTTTGTTGTCCACCTAGGGAGGCGATGGCCTCGAGCACCTCATCTTCCAACTGCTTGATCAACTCCATGGCCACATAGAGAAAATTGCCTGTGCCGCACGCGGGATCGAGCACTCTGGTCACGCATAATTGGTCGTGAAAGTCCTTAATAGCCTGAATGGCGTGTTGTCGCTTGCCCTCTGCCATTAGCTTTTCAGCGGCCACAGCAGCGTTTCGCCAATCAGAGCGCAACGGCTCCATAATTGTCGGAATGACAAGGCGCTCGACATATGCCCGTGGCGTGTAATGTGCGCCGAGTTTCGAGCGCTCCTTTGAATCCAGGGCTCCTTCAAGGAGCGATCCAAATATGGCGGGTTCTACGTCGCGCCACTCCTTGTTAGCTGCGACGAGCAGTTCTCCTATCTCCTCTCGATTTAGGTTTAGCACCACAGGGTTGCTAAAAAACTCGCCATTGAACCTCTTTACCTTCGACTCCAACGCGTAGGCAAAGTCTCCCGTATTCATTGCTGCCCACAGTTGCGAAACCATCGGTACGAACTTGGCTGGATCAGCTACGCACCTGCGAAGAACATCCTGAAAGCTGCCCCTTGGTAGTAGATCGACGTCCTCGGCAAACATCGTGAAAAGGCAGCGCATAAGAAACTGAGCTACCAACTCCGGATCGAGGCCGCGCCGCTCAAGTAAGCGTGTTACCGTTGCAAGCCTGTCCGCGACCTCCCTTGTCGCCTTGGCCGCCTTTCGTGTGGGATCAAGAGACGTAGGATCTGTCCAGATCAACCGTAGGCGCTCTCGAATCGAGTCATCCCGCAAATCTTCGAGGAAAATGCGAAACCCTTGTCGATCTGGAAACTGTGTGTAATTACGGCCCTTACCTGTGAAATCCGCGAAAATTTCGAACGCGTGTCCCACGTCGCAGACAACAATAAACGGCGGCCATTCATGGTTTTCCGGTAGAGCTCGTGCGTAATCCTCCGCCTGTCGGCGGGCGTTAAGCATTAGGATGTCCCAGTTTCGATCGGCAGAACGTCGCCCCGATTGGTTGCGAGGTGTTTCGAACAGGTCCTCTTGCCCGGCCACCGCCTTAGCGCCGCCTTTTAGCCGACTTTGCTTGGCCTCAAGTACAAAGTGCCCGCGCTTATAGAGATCGATTCGTCCGTGCCCAATTTTACTGCCAGCCTCTTTGAACGACACGGCACGTTCAAAGACGTAATCGTTGTTTGTATGATGGGCGGCAGCGGGCTGAGGTGGGTCGACGGCCAAAACCGCGCAGAGCTCAGTCAGGAAAAGAGCGTAGTTGGCGCGCTCTGCGCCCCCCTCACGTCCCTGCCAACGCGCGATGAAGCTATCGACTAACGAACTGTTAACTGATTGACTACCCATGATAAATCATGGGGAAAACAGCTTAAGAGCAGATTGACATCCGCAGAACATAATGGGAACCGCGTCGCGATATCGTATTCCCTCACCCGGCGCTGCGAGCCGACCTCTGCCGGGCGGGCGAGGTAGCGGTCAGTCATCCCCCATCTTCAGCGCCTTGATAAACGCCTCTTGCGGAATGTTGACGCTCCCATACTGCCGCATCTTCGCCTTGCCCTTTTTCTGCTTGTCGAGCAGCTTGCGTTTGCGCGTGGCGTCGCCGCCGTAGCATTTGGCGGTCACGTCCTTGCGCATGGCGCGGACGGTTTCGCGGGCGATGATCTTGCCGCCGATGGCGGCCTGGATCGGGATGACGAAGAGGTGCGGCGGGATCAGTTCCTTGAGCTTTTCGCACATGATGCGACCGCGGGACTCGGCGACCGTGCGGTGCACCAGCATCGAGAGCGCGTCGACGGGCTCGGCATTGACCAGGATGGTGAGCTTGACCAGGTCGCCGACGCGGTGATCGGCCAGGATATAGTCGAAGCTGGCATAGCCCTTGGAGATGGACTTCAGGCGATCGTAGAAATCGAACACCACTTCATTGAGCGGCAGATCGTATTCCACCATGGCGCGGTTGCCGACATAGCTCAGGTTGCGCTGGATACCGCGGCGATCCTGGCAGAGCTTGAGGATGGCGCCCAGATATTCGTCGGGTGTGAGGATGGTCGCCTTGATCCAGGGCTCGCGGATTTCCTCGATCTGCATCACGTCGGGCAGATCGGCCGGATTGTGCAGCATGATGGTGCTGCCATCGCGCATGACGACTTCGTAGACCACCGAGGGCGCCGTCGCGATGAGATCGAGATCGAACTCGCGGGAGAGGCGCTCCTGGATGATTTCGAGATGCAGGAGGCCGAGGAACCCGCAACGGAAGCCGAAGCCGAGCGCGGCTGAGGTTTCCATCTCGAAGCTGAAGCTGGCATCGTTGAGGCGCAACTTGCCCATGGCGGCGCGCAGCTCGTCGAAATCGGACGCATCGACCGGGAACAGGCCGCAGAACACGACCGGCTGGGCCGGACGGAAGTCCGGCAGCGGCGTCGCGGTGGGCTTCCGATCATCGGTGATGGTATCGCCGACATTGGTTTCGGCGACTTCCTTGATCGAGGCGGTGAAGACGCCGAGCTCGCCGGGGCCCAGTTCCTTGACTTCCACCAGCTTGGGCGTCTGCACGGCGACGCGATCGAGATCATAGACGGCGCCCGAGGCCATCATGCGGATACGCTGGCCCTTTTTCATCACGCCATCGATGACGCGGACGAGAACGACGACGCCGAGATACGTGTCGTACCAGCTATCGACCAGCAGCGCCTTGAGGGGCGCGCTGATGTCGCCCTTGGGGGCGGGCAGGCGGGTGACGATGGCCTCGAGCACGGTGTCGATGCCGAAGCCGGATTTGGCCGAGATCTCCAGCGCGTCGGACGAGTCGATGCCGATGACGTCCTCGATCTGGCTCTTGACCCGCTCGACATCGGCGGCGGGCAGATCGACCTTGTTGAGGACAGGGACGATTTCGTGATTGGCATCGAGCGCGTGGTAGACATTGGCCAGGGTCTGCGCTTCGACGCCCTGGGAGGCGTCAACGACCAGCAATGAGCCCTCGACGGCGGCCATGGAGCGGGAGACTTCATAGGCGAAATCGACGTGGCCGGGCGTGTCGATGAGGTTCAGGACGTAATCGTGCCCGTCCTCGGCCTTGTAGTTCAGCCGGACGGTCTGCGCCTTGATGGTGATGCCGCGCTCGCGCTCGATATCCATCGAGTCGAGCACCTGCTCCTTCATCTCACGGGCCTCCAGCCCGCCGGTCATCTGGATGAGCCGGTCGGCCAGGGTGGATTTGCCATGGTCGATATGGGCGACGATGGAGAAATTGCGGATGCGGGAAAGCGGCGTTGTCATGAGGCGCTGATAGCAGAAGCGGGCATAGCGAGAAAGATGGTTTAGCGGCGGTTAAGCCTGCATTGGGCGCCTTTGGTAACTGTGCCGATTAAGGACATGGCTTAACCCTTAATTTACTTAGCTTTTGCGGCCCCGACGGGGGCGGTGCACAACCGCGCCGTCATTTAGCGTCAAAGGAGCGCCCATGCGCCCGTCCACCATCTTCGCCGTGGCCATGCTGGCCGCAGCCACCGCTCTGCCGGGCGCCGCCCTGGCGCAGCAGACCCCGCTCAACACCATCGGCGGCAATGCCCGCATGTGCGTCAAGACCAGCAACGGCGCCATCCGGCTCTATTCGCCCAAGATGGCGGCCAATGGCTTTGACGGTCCGCTGACCAAGCCCTGCACCGCGTCCGAGCTCGACCTGCCCTACCAGCCCATCATCGAGGTGCAGGCGCAGACAATCAATCCGGGCAGCGGCTCTGGCCCGGCCGGTCCCATGGGGCCGCAGGGCCCGCAAGGTCCTGCTGGTCCGCAGGGCCCCGCCGGCCCGCCGGGCAGCATGCCGCTCTAGCCATCCGACACATGCCCCGGCGACGGGGCATGTTGCTTTTGGGGGCGTTATGCGTTGGGGAGGCATGCGTATCATCCCCGCCGTCACTCTCGCCCTTGTCCTCGCCAGCAGCCCCATTGCGGCTTTCGGCCAGGATTTCCTTGGTCCGCTCGAAGATTTCGTCGAGGGCCTGACCGATCCGCCGGCCCAGCGGCCCAAGGCGCAGCCGACAGCGCCGAAAAGCCAGGCGCCGGTGGCCCCACCCGTGCCGCGACCCCGGCCGCCGAGCCTGCCCGATAGTCCGGAGGTGGCGGCGCCTGTGACGCCTGCTGCGCCGGAGGTCGAGCGGGAGGAGGAGCCTGCGGCTGTGGAGGAGCCGGCGGCGGTGGAGGCCGAGGAACCGGCGGCCGAGGCTGAGCCGGTTGCGGAGCCTGAAGCCGATCGCGTCTATCAGGCCGCTTGCCCGGCGGTGCTGCAGGGGCTGGTGGTGGCGGAAATGGCGCCGCCGCTGAGCGCGGGGATCTGCGGGGAACAGTCGCCGCTTGTGGTCACGGGTGTCATGAGTCGCGGACGGCTGGTGCCGCTATCGAGCCCCATCACCACCAATTGCCAGATGGCGAGCGCGCTGCCCGACTGGGTGGCCGATGTCGATGGCTATGCCGAGGCCATGCTGGGCAGCCGACTGGCCGAGGTCAGCACAGGCACCAGCTATATGTGCCGCAACCGCAATAATGGGGCGGATGGTTTTACCTCCGAGCATGGCTTTGCCAATGCGGTCGATGTGACCGGCTTTGCGCTCGAAGACGGGCGCAGCATCGGCGTCGAGGGCAATTGGCTGCCGGCGACAGCGCCCGAGGGGCGGCTGCTGCGGCTGGCGCATGACGCGGCCTGCGGTGGATTCACCACGGTGCTGGGGCCCGAGGCCAATGCGGAGCATGAGGACCACCTGCATCTCGATCTGGGATGCCATGGGCAGAGCTGTACGGCGCGGATTTGTGAGTGATAGCCCCGCTATCGGGGCCAGCCGACACCCCGCCCAACCTCCCCCGTCGAGGGGGGGAGGTGGGTCGGTGGGTGCCAACAGATCGCGGTAGTTTACTGTGCAGGCGGGGCTGCGGGAGCAACAGGCGCTGCCGGAGCCGCGGGCGTGGTGACCGTGCCGGCCGGCGGGGCTGCGGGTTCGGCAGGGGCCTCAGGAGGTGGCAGGGCGGCGTAGATGGCGGTGACGGCGTCGACGCCGGCGCGATCGGCGCTGCCATCGGCGCAATCGGGCTGGGTCTTTTCGACATCGGCCTTGACCTGGGCATAGGCGGCGGCCGAAGCGGTCGCATCCATCCCGAGGGCAGTTTCGAGGCGGGCCCGATCAGCGGCCATGCCTTCGGTGATATTGGGCTCGATGGCGACCGCGCAGAGTTCGATGACGGCCTGGGTGGCGTAGAAGCCGGTCAGCATATTGGCCTGCTTGGGCGTGGTATTGAGCGTCGCGGCCGGGTCGACGACGATATCGGGCGCGGCAGGCGCCGCGGCGGGTGCTGCCTCCTGCGCGGCGGCGGCACCTGATAGGAAAGCGAGGACGGCGAGCGCGGCGAGGGGGCGGATCATCGGGGACTCCTTGAAGGGCTGAGTTCGTTACCCCCCTTCAAAGGCCCGATTATGGCTTCAGCGCGGCGCGCGCTCGGCAGATGGGTGATGGGCAGGCAAATCGGCCCATTCATGCAGGCTCATGCTGTCCGGATCGGGTTGCGCCGGATCCACTGTCAGCAGGGCGGTGAAGAGGCGGTTCAGCAGGGTGAGGATGTTTGACATTTTGTGACCTCCTTTCAGGTCGCTTCGTTGCTATGACCCTAGTTTTGCGCCTTGCGAGCTGCCGTCGCAATGGACAAGGTCGCGGCGTCATTGTAGAAAAACTATATGGCTAGTCCCTTTCCCATTCCGCTCAATGCCCTGCGCGCCATCGAGATCGTGGCCCGGCGCGGCGCGCTGGCCCCGGCCGCCGACGAGCTGGGTGTCACCATTGGCGCGGTGAGCCAGCATCTGCGCCGGGCCGAGGAGCGGTTGGGCATGGATCTGTTCGAGCGCACTCCGGCCGGGCTGCGGCCCACGCCGGCGCTGAAGGCGGCGCTGCCGCAACTGACCTCGGGCTTCGTGGCTTTGCAGGACGGGCTCGGTAGCCTGCGGGGCAGCGACGAGGGCGTGTTGAACCTCACGGTGGGCAGCGTCTTTGCCTCGCGCTGGCTGATCTGGCGCATCAACAAGTTCACCACGCTCTATCCGGATATCGAGGTGCGGCTCAACGTGACCGGCGCGGTGCTCGATATCAGCCGGCCCGATATCGACTGCGGCATTCGCTATGGCCAGGGGCAGTGGCCGGGGGTGACGGCGGAACTGGTGGGCGGCGGCGCCTACCGGCCGGTCTGCGCCCCGCCGGTGGCAAAATTTCTGAAGCGCCCGGAGGACCTGGCCAAGGTGCCCGTCATCCGCGACCAGACGACGATGCTGAGCTGGGACGCCTGGCGGGCCGAGGTCGGGATGGACCCCGATATCAAGCTGACGGGACCGACCTATTCGGATGCGTCACTGGCCTTCGACGCGGCCATTTCCGAGCAGGGCGTGCTGATGGCCGCCGATATGATGAGCGCCGATGCAATCAGCGACGGGCGGCTGGTACGGCCGTTCGAGCATGCCATCGAGGGGCCGCAGGGCTATTGGCTGGTGACGGCCAAGGGCCGGCGGGAAAGCCGCAAGCTGCGCGCCTTCCGCGAATGGTTGAGACAGGAAGTACCGGCCAGCGCGCGGGGGTATGTGCATCAGAGCCGGGGTTAGGCGGGTGCGACCGCGTTTGCGGGCATTCTACACGGTTCAGAGACTTCTGGATTCCGGCCGTTACCGGTCGGCCACGGGACGGCTGTCCGCCCACATTTGGTAACTCGCATACGGGTGGGGAGCGAGCCTGTTCGTAACGTCGCGTATTCGCTCACGACTCACCCCTAACTCGCGGAGCGTCGCCAAAATTGCAAGGGTTTCCACCGCCGACGTTGCGATGACGAACTCGCGAAAATTCTCTTCAATGGGGCTGTGAGAACCGTGGGCGGCATCGTTCCTTAACTTGATGGCCAACCCGCAGTCTCGTTCAATGTCCGCCCCGAGAGTGTCGTCCCCAAATGCGGTCCGCACATCCTTGATCGCCTTTTCGAACCGTTCCCCCAATGTAAGGTAAGATAGCGCGCTAAGCGCCTCAGACAGACGCGAAGCCGGGATGCCCAGTGCTTTGAAGGAATCGCGTTGGCGGACGTCTCTTCTAAACCGCCTGAGCGTAGATTCGGTAATCCCGCTGTCAAGTTTGTAGTCGGGGACTGACTCGAACCAGGCCATCGCTTTCATGAGCTTGCTGCGGTCTGTGATCTCTCCCCCTTTGACGAATTGAGATGCAAGCCAGTACGTGACCTCCCACTGCTTTCGGCGAGAAAGCCATATTGTTAGAGCGTTCTCGGTGATGTCCCTGTCAGGACGATTGAATACACGGAATATCTGCTCAACGCCGATGCGCTCGGCCTGTTCATAGTCTGCGGGCCGCCAGCTTCGATAGAGAGCAAAGGAGTCAGGCGTGCCATCATTGTCGTCGCCTCCTGATTTTACTGCCAGCCCCACTTCTCTCAGCGACCTACCCTCGGAGAGGGCGAACAATGTTTGGATATGATATGGGATCTGAAGGGATGCCTCGAGGCCGCATGCGTTGTCATAGCGGACGGATATCCAAGTCGGATCGTCGCCTACGTCCTCCAGTCTGGCTGCCGCTATGGCGGGGGCTTTTGAGACGACAACCTCGTATCCCTCGCCAGGCACGCGTATGATTTCGCTTCGTGCAGGAAGCGTGCGATTAACGTACACCACAGCGTCACTGTCGCCTTCAAAATCGAATTCCCTGTGGCCCCCGTAGGAGAGCGACCCCGTTGCCCCGGGAAGACAGAACTCGACCATTGAGACCATGTCAGCCTCACGCCATTCCCGGCCCCCCAGAAGCAGGTAGCCTGCCTTGAAACGATGACTGAGAGAGCCCGAAGAAGTCGGTAAGCAACCGAGCAGCGTTGCTATGTCCCCGGTCTCTAGGATCAGCCCCGTGGTCTCGCTCAAGTCCCGGAAAGGCGCACTTCGATCATATCGAAACAAGGACGCGCCAATCGTCCCATTGGAGAGAGTGAGGCGACCGCTCCAAGTACCGTTCAGTTCCTTACAGCAGGAGTCGATCAGAACGTCACGCTCAATAGCGGTCCTGCGCATTGCCAGTGCTTTCCTCCGACAGGCTAACTCTGAATGCTGCTGATATCACGGGATGGCGGCTTCGTACTATTGCCAGCCCAGAAGCCACCAATCCGCAACCACCCTATTGCCGTGCGCTGTCATTGACGCCGCGCCATAGATCGATATATCTCGATATATGGAATCAATCGACGCCATCACCGTTTTCGCCGCCCTGTCGCAGCCGACGCGGCTCGAGGTGTTTCGACTGCTGATGCAGCATGAGCCGCAAGGTCTGCCGGCGGGGCAGGTCGCGACGCGGCTTGAGGTGCCGCAGAACACCATGTCGACGCATCTGGCGATCCTGGTGCGCGCCGGGCTGATCGCTGCCGAGCGAAACGGCCGCACGATCAGCTACCGCGCCGAACTGCAGCGCGTGCGCCAGATCGCGACCTTCCTCGTGCGCGACTGCTGCGACGGGAGGCCCGAACTCTGCGCCCCCATCATCGCCGACCTAACACCCTGCTGCAGCCCCAAGGAGGCAAGCCATGTCTGACCGCGTCTATAATGTGCTGTTTCTCTGCACCGGAAATTCTGCCCGCTCCATATTGGGCGAGGCCCTGCTCAACCATGTCGGCGGCGGCCGCTTCCGGGCGTTCTCGGCGGGCTCGACGCCCAAGGGCCAGGTGCATGAGCTGGCACTGGAAACCCTGGCCACGGCGGGTATCGCCACCGATGGCTTGCGCTCCAAGGGTTGGGACGAATTCGCCGTGCCGGGGGCGCCGGTGATGGATTTCATCTTCACCGTCTGCGACAACGCGGCGGGCGAGGCCTGCCCGATCTGGCCGGGCCAGCCCATGACCGCGCATTGGGGCCTCGAGGATCCGGCGGCGGCAGTGGGTACGGACTTCCAGCGCCGCGCCGCCTTTGCCGAAACGCTGCGCTTCCTGCGCAATCGCATCGGGGCCTTCGTTAACCTGCCACTGACCAGCATTGACCGGCTGACGCTCAATTCCCGGCTCGAAGGCATCGGTGCCATGGATGGCACCACCACCAAATCGTCTGATGTCGCATGACCGAGACTACCCTCACCGCTCCGGCCGCTCGCACAGCACCGTTCAACCTGCCGCGACGACTGACTGCGGAGGCGCTGGGCACTGGGCTCCTGGTGATGGCAGTGGTCGGTTCCGGCATCATGGCGGAGCGGCTGACGGATGATGTCGCCCTGGCCTTGCTCGGCAATACGCTGGCAACGGGCGCCATGCTGGTGGTGTTGATCAGCGTGTTCGGCGCGATTTCGGGGGCGCAGTTCAATCCGGCGGTGACGCTGGCCGGCCTGCTGCGCGGGCAGATCGGAGCCACGACGGCGCTGGCCTTTGTAATGGCGCAGGTGCTGGGCGGTGCGCTCGGTGCGGTGGCGGCGCATGCCATGTTCAATGAGCCGCTGCTGGCCTGGTCGAGCACCGTGCGGACCGGTGGCGGGCAGTGGTTTGCCGAGGGGGTGGCGACGTTTGGTCTGTTGCTGACCATTGCGGCCGGCGCGCGGTTTGCAAAGGCCTCGCTGCCCTGGTTAGTGGGGCTCTATATAACGGCGGCCTACTGGTTCACCGCCTCGACATCCTTCGCCAATCCGGCGGTGACGCTGGCGCGCACGCTGACCGACAGCTTTTCGGGCATTCGGCCGGTGGATGCGCCGGCTTTCATCGTCGCCCAGATCGCCGGGGCGCTGGCCGCCACGGTGCTGGCGGGGTGGCTCTTTGCAGACAATGAGGAGGTCCGCTGATGACCGTCACCATCTATCACAATCCCGATTGCGGCACCTCGCGCAACACGCTGGCGATGATCAGGCAATCGGGCGTCGAGCCCGAGGTGATCGAATATCTCAAGACCCCGCCGAGCCGGGAGCGGATCATGGAACTGGTCGGTGCGGCAGGGATGACGCTGCGGGCGGCCCTTCGGCAGAAGGATACGCCCTACGCGGCTCTGGGGCTCGATGACCCCAAGCTGGACGATGACGCCCTGCTCGACGCCATCGCCGCCCATCCCATCCTGCTCAACCGCCCCTTCGTCGAAACGCCGCTGGGCGTGCGGCTGTGCCGACCGAGCGAAGGGGTCCTCGATATTCTCGAGAACCCCGATATTGGCCCCTTCACCAAGGAAGACGGCGAAGTCGTCGTCTTCGGCGGGGCGCGGCAGGCTTGAGGCCAGCTTAGAGATTGTCGCCCAGCCAGGTGGCGGTTTCGGCCACGACCTGGGCGCCGATTTCGGGCTGGTCGCTATAGACGCCCAGCATGTGATCGGTGCCCGGGATGACCAGCGAGGACTTCGGGCCCTTGGCCAGGCCGAGATACTGCTCGAAATAGCTGACGGCCGGATCGTCGGCGCCGGCAATGGTCAGGAACGGGCCATCATAGCCGGCAAAGGCTGCCGCCAGATCGTGGCTCTCGACGCTGTCGAAGAAGGGCGCATCGAGCGAAATGACGCGCCAGCCCAGATCGACGGTGAAATTGCCGGTGGCGCGCGCCGTATCGAAGGCCGGCTGCCCGAGGAATTCGAGGAACTCGCCCTTGAGATCGCCCATCTGGCCCCAGGTGACGATGGCAGGATAGTTTTCCTGGTCGAGCATGGCGATGGCGGCGCCGAAGCTGTAGCCGATGACGCCGACACGGGTTGCATCGACGCCTTCGACCGACGCCAGATGGGCGCGGGCAATGGCGGAATCCTCGAGCATGCGATCGATGGTGATGGAGGCTTCGGTGACCGAGGTGCTGTCGCCATAGCCGCGGAAATCGATGCGGAGCGAGGCAATGCCGGCTTCGGCCAGAGCGGCGGCCTGGGCAGCGAAGATGCCGCCGATTTCGTCGCGCGAGCTGGCAAAGCCGTGCAGCATCACCACGGCCGGGCCAGTGGCGCCGCCTTCGGGCACGGACAAGGTGCCGACAACGCCCTGATCGAGCGTGACGACGGTTTCGGCGGCGAGGACCGGCTGAGCAGCGGCGATGGCCAGGATCGAAGCGGTGAGGATCTTTGCGGTGGCGGTCATGGCGGAACTCCTTGGGTTGATGACCAAGTTTTAGCGGGGGGTAGGTTTGGGGGATTGAAGAAATCCGACAATGTGGCGGAGCAGCGAAGGTGAGATTTTGTTGGTACTCCGATGTCGGGGTTTGCGGAGACGGGATGACGTTGCGTCAGGCGGCAGATTTGTCGAACGCCGTTGCACCAGTGGCTCCACCGCGCGCCACAATTGCGGAAAACTCCCCCAACCGCTGTGCTAGCATCGCCACAATTATTGCAGCGAGGCAGGCATGGACGACGTCATCATTCTGGGGGCCGGCATTGTCGGGGTGGCGACGGGGATTCACCTGCTGCGGCGCGGGCGCAGCGTCACGCTGATCGACAAGAACCAGCCGGGGCGCGAGACCAGCTTCGGCAATGCCGGCATCATCCAGCGCGAAGGGGTGCGGCCGCATCCGTTTCCGCGCGATCTGGCCATGCTGATGCAGGTGGGGCTACACCTGAGCACCGCAGCCCGCTATGAGCCGCTGGCGCTGCCGCGGCTGGCGCCGGCTTTGCTCAAATATTGGTGGGCCTCCTCGCCCGAGAGCTACAAGAAGGTGGTGCAGAGCTATGCGCCGCTGATCGGGCGGTCGATCATCACCCATGCCGACCTGATGGCCGAGGCCGGGCCTGATGCCGAGGCGCTGGTGAGCAAGAGCGGCTGGCTCTTGGCCTTCCGCAGCGACAAGGGCTTGCAGCACGAGGCCGAGAAGGCGCGCGAGGACGCGGTGCAGTTCGGCATTTCCCACAAGGTGGTGGAATGGCCCGAACTCAAGGCCATGGAGCCAAGCCTCAGGGGCGGATTGGCTGGTGCGATCCTGTGGACCGATCCGTGGACGGTGCGCGATCCGGGCGCGCTGGTGGGCGAATATTTCAAGCTGTTCCAGCGGCTGGGCGGCACCTTCGTTTCGGGTGCGGCCAGCGGGCTGACGCAGGAGGGCGGCGTGTGGACGGCCGATGTGGGCGGTGTGCGCCATAGTGGCAAGCAGGCGGTGATCGCGCTGGGGCCATGGGCGCCCGACGTGCTCGACAAGCTGGGCTATCGCCTGCCGCTCTTCGTCAAGCGCGGCTATCACATGCATTACGGCACCGAGGGCGGGGCGAAACTCAACCAGCTCATCCTCGACGCCGAAGTGGGCTATGTACTGGCGCCGATGGCGCGCGGCATCCGCCTCACCACCGGGGCGGAGTTTGCCATGCGCGATGCGGCGCCGACGCCGATCCAGCTCGGGCGGGCAGAGAGTGCGGCCAAGGAGTTGTTCCCGCTGGGCGAACGGCTCGACCCCGAGCCGTGGAAGGGCGCGCGGCCCTGCACGCCAGACATGATGCCCATTATCGGCAAGGCGCCCCGGCATGACGGGCTTTATGTCGGCATCGGCCACGCCCATCACGGCTTCACGCTGGGCCCGGCCACCGGCGAACTGCTGGCCCAGGCAATGACCGGCGAGCAGCCGCCGATCGACGTCAAGCCGTTTGGCATGGAGCGGTTCCTCGGCCGGTAACGGCGTGGCTTTGCCGGCGCCGAGCCGCTATAAGCGCCCATGGCAGATAGTTATCGGGCGTGGCTGCGTGGCGCAGTCAAATGGCAGCAGATCGCGGTAATCGACCTGCGCGACCAGGACGGCATCGGCAAGCTGCTGCAAACGGCGGGCCTGCGGACGCTGGGCGAGGTGGACGGGCTGGAAGGCCCGGCCTTGCTCGAGCTGCCGGGCATCGGCATCGGCGTGGTCAAGCGCATCCGCGCCATCATCAAGACCTGCAAGGCCGTCGAGCGACGGCGCCGGCCGACGGTGATCTCGCCGCGGCGGCTGGCGCGGGTGTTTCCGGAATAGCCGAAACTCGCAGGCGGATTGACACGCGCCTTCGTCGAGCGTATTTAGCTGATTACGTAATTAGCAAAGTACGCAAATATGACTGATCTACTGAGCACGACCTTTGCCGCACTGGCCGACCCGACGCGGCGGGCGATCCTGGCGCGGCTGACCCATGGACCGGCGACGATAAACGAGCTGGCCGAGCCGTTCGACATGACGCTGCCCTCGGTATCGCGGCACGTGAAGGTGCTGGAGGAGGCCGGGCTGGTGTCCAAGGCGCGCGAGGCGCAGTTCCGCTCTTGCCGGCTCGAAACGCTGCCGCTCGAGGCGGCGGATGGCTGGCTGGCGGAATACCGCCAGTTCTTCAGCGAACGCTTCGACCGGCTCGAAGCGCAGCTCAAGACCATGATGGCCCAGCGGGCCAAGGACGACCCCAAGGCAGGAGACGAGCAATGACACCGACCTACAAGCAGGACCGTGGCTTCGTGCTGACCCGCATGCTGGACGCGCCGCCCGAAGTGGTGTGGCAGGCCTGGACCGATCCAAAACATCTCGACTGGTTCTTCAACCCCGAGACGCGGCCCGATCACCCCACCAGCGTCGACCTGCGGGTGGGCGGGGCATGGCGGCAGCACATGGTGGAAAATGCCGAGCGGCAATATGTGACGGGCGGCATCTACAAGGAAATCGTGCCCCATAGAAGGCTGGTCTTTGCCTGGGGCGCCAGCGGCGGCTGGCCCGATACCGATGAGAATGACGGGCCCGAAGTGACGGTGGAGCTGACGCCGGTGGGCGAGCGCACGCGCATGGATGTGGCCTTGCGGCTGCCGGACCAGTTGAGCGCGGCGGAAGTGCGGGGCTGGCTGGACATGGGCGTCGAGCCGGGCATGGCGATGACGATCGACCGGCTGGTCGAGCGGCTCAGGGCCAAGGCGGCCTGAAGGAAAGACCCCGGCCGATGGCCGGGGTCGCGTCGTCGATCAGGAAATCGTCGGTTCGATGAAGAGGGTCAGCGTGCCACCCTGGATGGTGGCGCCGATGACCTCATCGAGCGGGATCTGCGCCTCGTCGAGCACATCCGAAATTGCCGGATTGCCGGCAATGGCAGCGCGGATGCTGTCGACTTCGCCGTCGACGAGGCTACGCTGGCAGCCATCGATGCGGACCAGTTCGAGCGCATCGGCAGTAGCGATCGCCTGCGGCGTGGCTTCGAGGCCCGAGGCCAGGGCCAGCACGCCGATATTGCAATCGAGCGCGGCGATGCCGAAGCTGGCGCCGACCTGGGTCTGCGGCAGGGTGCCGATGACCGGAGCGGCGGCATTGGCCCCGTTGGGGCCGATACCGGCGGTGTTGTTGACGGCGCCGGGGGACGCGCCGCCGGTGCCGGCATTGCCCATGTCGGTATCGCCGTCATCACTTCCGCTATCGTCGTCGTCACCGCCGCCATTACCGCCGGCATTGCCGCCAGTGGAGGGCGTTGGAGTGGGGGCAGGCGTCGGAGCGGGGGTTGGGGTGGCAGTGCCGCCGCCATCTCCGCCATTACCTTCGTCGCCGCCGCCGTTGCCTCCACCGCCGGGGAGCAGGCTGATGTCGATGGCCGCGAGGTCGCCGACGCTGGCATTGCTGAGGTCACCATCCTCGCCCAGAAGGCGCAGGTTCACCGCCGCGGCGAGGGGCGTCGGCAGGAGCGACACATCGAGTTCTGCCAGCTCGTCCTGCGATAGCAGGTCGAGATCGACAGCAGCCAGTTCGCCGGGGGTCAGGTCGGCATCGTCGCTGTCGCTGCCGAGGAGGCGAAGCTGGGCGGTGGTGCGCAGATCATCGGGCAGGAGATCAAGATCGATCTCGGCCAGCTCCTCGCGGGAGAGCAGGTCGATATCGAGGTTCGCCAGATCGCCGCTGGTGACGTCGGCGAGGTTGCCATTGTCACCCAGCAGCGCCACCTCGACGGTGTCCCCGAGGACGATCACCTCGGTCGCGCCATTGTCGGCGATCTGCACCGCCAGCACGTCGCTGGCGTCGATGCCGTTGGTATCGAGGATAGCGCCCAGTTCCACGCTGGCGGAGAGCGCATTGAGCAGGTCGGTGCGGCCGTCTCCACCCAGCGCGATAGCGGCGCGGATGTCGGCGAGGGCATCGGAACCGAGCAGGTCGGCGGCCGCGACGATGGCGACGCGCCGGTCGTCAACCACCGCGTCGAGATCGACATCGGCGATGTTGGGATTGTCGATGAGGCCGAGCAGGGCATCCCGGCGCGCATCGCCCTCCAGCGCGCCGATTCGGACATCGCCGGTGATGAGGCTGTAACTGCCGCCGGAGCTGGTGCCGCCATTGAGGATATCGAGGTCGGCATCAAGCACTGCTTCCTGGGTACGGCCGATATCGAGGTCGATCAGCGTACCGCCATTGGGGCCGGTGGCAGAGCCGCCGCCGCCAATATCGATGTCGACGAGGCTGTCGTTCGTGCTCGAAGAGGTGGCGGCGTCTCCGCCGGCATTGCCGGTGCCGACATTGACGTCGGCATCAAGCAGGCTGTCGCCGCCCACGTTCACATCGGCATCGGCTTCGATGCCGAGGATATCGAGATCGAGGCTAAGCCCGAGGGCCTGGGCGAGGGCTGCCTGGGGGGTAATCAGCAAGGCGGCTGCAAGTGCGGCCGCTGAGATATAGCTCTTGGTTTGCATTGTCCGCTCCTTCGAAGTGTGGAGGGCCAACGTCGATTTCGGAGCTGTGGGTGCAACACAGTCGCAGGCGGGGTTAACGCCCGTTTACCGCAATTATGGCAAGTGGAGGCAAGGGACGGCGAGCACCGCCCCTTGCCGTCAATCTCAGCGCAGCCAGCCGGCGGGGCGGGGATGGAGCTCCATCTGGCCGCCCTTGGTGGCGTCGTCGATGGCCGCGATCTCCTCGGCCGAGAGCGGCAGATTGTTGAGGACGCCCAGATTGTCCTTGAGCTGGTCGAGGTTGCGCACCCCGATCAGCGCCGAGGTCATTTCAGGGCGACGCAGCACCCAGGACAAAGCAAGCTGCACCATCGACTGGCCACGGGTGCGGGCGATGGCGCCGAGCTTTTCGACGGCATCGAGCACGCGGGGCTCGATGTGGCTGGCGCGCAGCGTGCCATTGGGATTGCCGCCACGCGTGCCTTCGGTGCCGCCGGCATTGTACTTGCCCGACAAGACGCCCTGGGCGAGCGGCGAGAAGGCGATGACGCCGATGCCCAGTTCGCCACAGGCATCGATCGTGCCGTCATTCTCGATCCAGCGATTGATCATCGAATAGCTGGGCTGATGGATGGTGGTGGCGACGCCCATTTCCTTGAGGATGCGATGGGCCTCGCGGGTTTCTTTTTCCGGGTAGCTGGAAATGCCGACATAGAGCGCCTTGCCGGAGCGAACGGCATGGGCGAGCGCGCCCATGGTCTCCTCGAGCGGCGTCTCGGGGTCGAAGCGGTGGGAATAGAAGATATCGACATAGTCGAGCCCCATCCGCGCGAGCGACTGATCGAGGCTCGCCAGCACATATTTGCGGCTGCCGAATTCGCCGTACGGACCGGGCCACATATTGTAGCCGGCCTTGGTCGAGATGATCAGCTCATCGCGATAGGGGCGGAAATCGCGGGCCATGACCTGGCCGAACAGCTCTTCGGACGAGCCGGCCGGCGGGCCGTAATTGTTGGCGAGATCGAAATGGGTAATGCCCTGGTCGAAGGCATAGCCGAGGATTTCCATGGCGGAGGGGTAGTCGCGCGTGCCGCCAAAATTCTGCCAGAGACCGAGGCTGACCACGGGGAGCTTGAGGCCCGATTTGCCCGAGCGGCGGTATTGCATGGTGTCATAGCGCGCCGTATCGGCCCGATAGGTCATGATGGTCTCCCAACGATTTCTCGATTTGGCCCGGTGGGCGGGCGATGGTATGAGCGGGCCGATGAACGAACGGCAACGCAAGATGAACGCTAATCTGCCTCAGAGCCATCAACCATACAAGGTGATGGCGATCTATAAATTTGCCGATCTGCCCGACGCGGAGGCGATCCAGCCGGCGCTGGCCGCCTTCTGCTGCGGGCGCGAGATCAAGGGCACGCTGATCCTGGCGCCCGAAGGCATCAACGGCACGGTGGCGGGGACGACGGCCGCGATCCACGCGCTGGCGGACTGGCTGTTCACGGGCGCGGTTTTTGCCGGGCGGCTCGCCGGCGCCGAGGTCAAGTATTCGACAGCGGCGGAGATGCCGTTCCTGCGCATGAAGGTACGGCTCAAGCCCGAAATCGTGACGCTGAGGGCGCCCGAAGCCAATCCGGCCAAGACGGTGGGCACCTATGTCGAGCCCGAGGACTGGAACGGGCTGATCGAGCGCAATGACGTGGTGCTGGTCGATACGCGCAACGATTACGAGGTGGGTTTGGGCACGTTCCAGCGCGCGCTGGACCCGGCGACCAAGAGCTTCACCGAGTTCAAGGACTATGTGGCCGAGCACCTCGATCCGGCGCGCGACAAGAAGGTCGCCATGTTCTGCACCGGCGGCATCCGCTGTGAGAAGGCGTCGAGTTACCTCTTGAGCCAGGGCTTTGAGGAAGTGTTCCACCTCAAGGGCGGCATCCTCAAGTATCTCGAAGTGGTGCCGAAGGCTGAAAGCCGCTTTGCCGGGGAATGCTTCGTGTTCGACGAGCGCGTGTCGGTCGGCCACGGCCTGGTCGAGGGCGACGCGACGCTGTGCCGGGCCTGCCGGCATCCGCTGACCGCGGCTGACCGCGCGGCACCCGATTATGTCGAGGGCGTCAGTTGCCCCCATTGCGTCGGCGAGGCCGACAAGCATGCCGCCGCGGCCGAACGGCAGCGGCAGATGGAACTGGGCCGCAAGCATGGCGTGGCCCATATCGGCGACGCGGCGGCCAGCGTCGCCGCCGAGCGCAAGGCCGCCAAGCGGGCGCTGGCCGAGGCGTCGCGGGCGCGCAACAAGGCCGTCTAGGCTCCTAGGGCGGGACTTATCCCGCCAGCGGCAGTGGACCTAGAGTCTCCGGCAAAGGAGATTTTCATGGACCATACCGCTCGCCTCACTTTGCCCTTCATCATGCCCAGCCAGGCGCAGAAGCACATTACCCACAACGAGGCCATCGAGGCGCTCGACGCCCTGGTGCAGCCGGTGGTGGAAAGCCGCGTGCTGGCAACGCCGCCGATGACGCCGCTGGCGGGCGAAGCCTGGATCGTGCCACCAGGCGCCACGGGCGCCTGGTCCGGGCATGGCGGCGAGATCGTCGCCTTCCAGTCGGGCGCCTGGCGCTTCTTCGATCCCGCGCCCGGCTGGCAGGTTTATGATCGCTCCGACAAGACACAACTGGTGTTCGATGCCGGGGCCTGGACGCCTCTGGCTTCGCTCGGTGCCGCCTTGCCCAAGCTGGGCGTCAATACCAGTGCCGATACCACCAACCGGCTGGCTGTGGCCGGGGCGGCGACGCTGTTCACCCATGCCGGCAATGGCCACCAGCTCAAGCTCAACAAGAATGCGGCGGGGGATACGGCGAGCCTGCTCTACCAGACCAATTGGTCTGGCCGCGCCGAAATGGGCCTTTCGGGCGACGACCACTGGCGGCTCAAGGTCAGCCCGGATGGTTCGAGCTGGATCAATGCGCTTGCGGTCAATGCCACGACCGGGGCGACGACGGTTGCCGCCAGCTTCCGGCCGGCCACCGACAATGCGGTGACGCTGGGCGCTTCGGGCGCGCGCTGGTCGGCCGTCTGGGCCGCGACGGGCACGATCCAGACCTCTGACGCCAGAGGGAAGATCGATATCGCGCCCAGCGATCTGGGGCTCGATTTCATTCTGGCGCTCAATCCGGTGCGCTATCGCTGGACCGTCGGCGGCAACGAGGCGGGCGAGGCGCGGCCGGGTCGGCGGACGCATTATGGGCTGCTGGCGCAGGAGGTGTGGGCCGTGCTTGGCGAGCGGGACTTTGCCGGGCATGTCTTGGCTGATGCCGATGATCCGCAGAGCGAGCAGGGCCTGCGCTACGACGCCTTCATCGCCCCGCTGATCAAGGCGGTGCAGGAGCTGGCGGGGCGGGTGGCGGCGCTGGAAGGGGCAGGAAGGAAGAATACCCCCGCCTAACCTCCCCCTTCAGGGGGAGGAATCCGGCGGGTGGGTGGGACTCATCCGGCGCTGCGCGCCACCTTCTCCCCGATGGGGAAGAACAAGAGCTACGCCTTCAACCCGCGGATCAGCGCCTTGATGGCCTTACGGTAGTCTCCCAGCTCCTCCGGCGCCGCCAGCGCCGCGCGGTCGAACATGGCGCCGAAGACGCGTGCCAGGGTTTCGACCGGCAGCTTCTTCATCGCGCCGGCCTCCATGGCGTCGCGCAGCCCGCAGATGAGGGTTTCGAGGCCATGGCGGGCATCGATGGCGTCCACCGCTGCCCGCCCCAGCACGGCCGGCGCATCGATCAGCAGGATCTGTCGGCGACCGGGATCCTGCATGGCATCGAGAAAGGCGTCGCAGCCGGCGATCAATGCCTTGATCGGCCCTGGCTCTTCGTCATTCTCGCCGGCGGCATTGATGGTCATGGCCATCAGCAGGTGCTCCTCCTCCACCACGGCGGCAAACAAAGCCTCCTTGTCGGCGAAGTGGTGGTAGAGCGCGCCGCGCGTGACCCCAGCCGCAGCCACTATCTCCGGCGTGCCGGTGCCGGCATAGCCCTTTTCGGCAAACAGGCGTCGCGCCGCCGCGATGAGCGCGCGACGAGTCTGGGTCCGTCGCTCTTCCTGGGTTTTGCGCACTTGCATACATGCGTCCTGTATGTTACATGATCATACAGGCAGTATGTATTTATAATGCCTGACTAGCAAGGAGAATCCCGCAAATGCTAAAGATGCTCGCACTTTATCCACTGCTGCTGGTGACCGATGTCGAGGGCACGGCCCAGTTCTATGAACGCCATCTCGGCTTCACCCGCGTCTTTTCGAGCGACTGGTATGTGCATCTGCGCTCGCCGGCCGACCAGGTCTATGAGCTGGCCATCATCGCCCATGATCACGAGACCATTCCCGAGGCTGGCCGCAAGCCGACATCGGGCTTGTTGCTGAGCTTCGAGGTGGCAGACGCAGCCGCCGAGCATGAGCGCCTGCTGGCGGCTGGAGTAGAGGTCGTTCAGCCGCTGCGCGACGAAGTCTTTGGGCAGCGCCACTTCATCGTGACCGACCCCAACGGCATCCTGCTCGACATTATCACCCAGATCGAGCCCGATCCGGACTGGCTTGCGGCAAATTCTCCGTGATCCAAATAAATTAGCCGAACCGTCTGGCGCGGCGCGATTCTCCCCGTTAGTTTGCCGCTAACATTTCAGGGAGGATCGCGCCAATGACCACGGGGCGACTTGGTGTCGGCTTCATCGGCACCGGCAATATTTCATCGGCCTATCTGCGGGCCATTACCGGCCACGAGAACATGGCGGGCTTTCCCGTCCTCGATATCAAGGGCCTGGCCGACATGCGGCCGGAAGCGTCTGAGGCGCGTGCCGCAGAGTTCGGCCTCAAGTCGATGAGCATCGACGAGATGCTTGGTAGCTCCGACATCCAGCTTATCGTCAACCTCACCATTCCCCGCGCGCACGTCGATGTGGGTCTGCGCGCGCTGGCAGCCGGCAAGCACGTCTATTCGGAAAAGCCGCTCGGCATCAATTATGCCGAAGGCCGGAAGCTGCTCGACGCCGCCAACAAGGCGGGCCTGCGCATCGGTTCGGCGCCCGACACGTTCCTGGGCGGTTCGCACCAGCAGGCGCGCGCCGTCGTCGATAGCGGTGTGCTCGGCCAGCTCGTCGGCGGCACTGCCTTCATGCAGGTGCCCGGTCACGAGGCATGGCATCCCGATCCGGCCTTCTACTACGATATCGGCGGTGGCCCGGTGCTCGATATGGGCCCCTATTACATCACCGATCTGGTGAACCTTCTGGGCCCTGTGGCCCGCGTGTCGGCCATGGCCTCGCGCCTGCGTCTCAAGCGCACGGTGCTGTCCGAGCCCAAGAAGGGGCAGATCATGGACGTGCATGTCGATACCCACGTCACCGGCTCGCTTGGCTTTGCCAACGGGGCCATCGTCCAGGTCGGCATGAGCTTCGACGTGGCCGGCCACAAGCATGTGCCGCTCGAACTCTACGGCACCGAGGCCAGCCTCATCGTCCCCGATCCCAACTTCTTCGGCGGCGATGTCGAACTCAAGAAGCGCGGCCGCGACGAGGAATGGACCAGCGTCGACGTCACCCAGCCCTATGCCGATGGCAACTATCGCTCGCTCGGCGTAGCCGACATGGCGCAGGGCATTCTCGACAACCGCCCGCACCGCGCCAATGGCGACCTGGCTTTGCATGTGCTTGAGGTGATGGAAGCCTTCGCCACGGCTTCGGCCGAGGGCCGGACGGTGGATATCCAGACGCCCGTGCAGCGGCCCGAGCCGCTGGCGACGTCGCTGAAGGGTGGGCGGATTTAGGGCTGAGCGGCCCCCACCCACTGCGCGATACCTCCCCCTTGACGGGGGAGGTTAGGAGGGGGTGTTGAGAGCCCCGATCGGGGGCCAACCGCCCCCCACCCTTGATCCCTCCCCGCAAGGGGGAGGGTGTCGACTGATACACCTCACCAGCGCCAGATCAGCCCCGCGGCGTCCTCGGCGTTGAAATGCAGCGAGACCTCGACATCGTTCGCCTCGACATGGGCGTCGTCGGTATATTGCCGCTGCAACAGGGTGATGGTCTGCTGGTCTGCGTTGCTCCGCAGATAGAGATAATCGAAGCAATCCACCGTATCGCCATCGCGGGTGGCGGAGATGGCGGTCTTGAGCTCCCAGAGCAGCCGCCCTTCGATCAGGCTGTCGTCGCTGCGGCGGGTGGCGCGGACGGTGGGCACCCAGTCCTTGCCGGTTTCGCAGATATAGCGGTTGTCTTTGAACACGCCCTCGTCGGTGAAGGCGATATTGGTTTCGGCATCCCAGGCATTGCCGATCTCGTAGGTCACGCCCTTGTCGGTGACGTCGAGATAGATATCGGTCCAGGCGCAGGTGTGATCCTGGTTGATGTAGCACCACTGTTCGCTCGATCGCATGAGCGTGGCGATATCGGTCATCGATACGGGCTTGTTGGCTTTGTGGCGGTCGATGACGGCCTGGACATCGGTGTCGAAGGCCAGCGCCGCTGAGCCCGTCGTCAGGGTGATTGCCATGGCGGCAAGCAGCATCTTCATGGAAATGTCTCTCCGGTCTCCGCAGACCACCAACCATAGCATTGCGCCATTGCGGCGAAAGCACGATGACGGGACAGGGTTGACAAGCGTCGATAATGTAACAATGTAAGTTACATGAAACGCTCCAGCCGCCTCTCGCTCGCCCTCCATGCCCTGGTGCATCTGCACAAGCAGCCGGGTGAAGCCATTACCTCGACCACCCTGGCCCAGTGCCTGATGACCAACCCGGTCGTCGTCCGTCGCGTGCTGGGTGAATTGCGCGAGGCCGGCATCGTCGCGGCCAGCAAGGGGCATGATGGCGGCTGGCGGCTCTTGCGCCCGGCGGCCGAGATCAGCCTGCGCCAGGTCTATGCCGCCATGGGCGAGAACCTGCTCATCCGCACCGAGAGCGACCCTGGGGATATCGAATGCGGCATCGTTCGGTCGGTCAACACGGTGATGGGCGATTTCCTCGCCGATGCCGAAGCCCTGCTCGCCGCCAGGCTGGAGCGTGTGTCGCTCGACGACATTGCCCGCCAGGCGCAGCCCAATCCCCTCCATCCCCATCACGGAGCCATCCATCATGGATGACGTCATCATCGTCGGCGGCAGCTTTGCCGGCCTCGCCGCTGCGCTCAATCTCGGCCGCGCCCGGCGCCGGGTCACCATTCTCGACACCGGTCTGCCGCGCAATCGCTATGCCAGCAATGCCCATGGCCTGCTCGGCCACGACGGCAAGCCGCCCAGCGAAATCCTGGCTGAGGCCCGCGCCCAACTGGCGCCCTATGACACGGTGCGCTTCGTCAAGGCGCGCGCCGAAAGCGCCAGCGGGGAGCCCGACGCCTTCTCGGTGGTGACCGGCGAAGGCGAGACGCTGAGGGCGCGCCGCCTGCTGCTGAGCTATGGCATTGCCGACCAGTTCCCGGCCATCTCAGGCTTTGCCGAGTGCTGGGGCAAATCGGTGGTGCATTGCCCCTATTGCCACGGCTACGAGTATGCCGGGCAGCGTTGGGGCCTGGTCTATTCGACACCCATGTCGCTGCATGCCCCCATGCTCTATGGCGACTGGACCGACAAGCTGACGCTGTTCACCGATGGCAATGACATTCCAGATGCCGAGCGGAGCAAGCTCGACAAGCGCGGCGTGACGCTGGTGGAAGGCAAGGTCAGCGCCATTCAGCATGATGGCGGCCAATTGTCGTCGGTCACCACGGCTGACGGCACGATCACGGCGCTCGATGCGCTGTTCGCTCATCCGCGCATCAAGCCATCCTCGGACCTGCATGAGCAACTGGGCCTCGACACCGTCGAAACGCCATTCGGCATCGCGCTTCAGGTCGACGAGAAGCAGAAGACTTCGCGCGATGGCATCTATGCCGCCGGCGACCTGGTGTCGCCCATGCATTCGCTGACCATCGCCATCTATACCGGCGCCATGGCCGGGGTGAATGCCCAGCAATCGATGCTGGTCTAGTCGCTAAGTCAGCCTCGGCAGCACCACGAGCGCGCCGGCGCCAAGCATGCAGACGAGCAGCACCGCCAGGACCCAGGCCAGCCAAGGCCTGGGCACTGCCGATTGCGCGGTCGTCACGCCCGGGATCCGGGTGCGCTTGCCAAAAGTGGTCATGCGATTCTCCGATTGCCCGGCAGCAGTAGCGACGCAGGGTTGATCGAAGGTGTTCCAACTGGGCGCAATTGCATCGGTTTCGGCCAAGCCGTTCCAGCTTCACCAACTCTTGCCATCACCTTAGAACCGTTCTAATTATTGTTTAGAACCATTCCAGACTGTGGCAAACCCATGTTCTCGCCTCTCCCCGACACCCGCCGCGCCTTTTCATCGCTTTCGGAGCGCGAAATCCTCTCCCTGGCCGTCGCCGCCGAGGAGGAGGATGGCCGCATCTATTCCGAATTCGCCACAAGGCTGGCCGATACCTATCCCGGTTCGGCGGCGCTGTTTGAAGCCATGGCGGCCGAGGAGGATGAGCATCGCCGCCGCCTGCTCGATCTCTATGTCGAGCGCTTCGGCAAGCGCCTGGTGCCGATCCGCCGTGAGCATGTCAGGGGCTTTGTCGCCCGCAAGCCGCTTTGGCTGATGAAGTCGCTGACGCTGGACGCGGTGCGCCAGCAGGTCTGGGAGATGGAGGAGGGGGCCTATCGCTTCTATATGGAAGCGGCCAAGCAGGCGACCGATGCCGGCATCCGCAAGCTGCTCGGCGATCTGGCCGCGCAGGAGCGCAAGCATGCCGATGCCGCCGACCGCATTGATGCCTCCGTGCTGGGCTCCGAGGGTCGCGACAGCGAATCCACCGAATCGCATCGCCAGTTCGTGCTGACCTATGTGCAGCCGGGCCTTGCCGGGCTGATGGACGGCTCTGTATCGACCCTCGCCCCGGTCTTTGCCGCCGCCTTCGCCACCGGCGACACGCACCAGACCTTCCTTGTCGGCCTCGCCGCCGCCATCGGCGCCGGCATTTCCATGGGCTTTACCGAAGCCGCCTCCGACGATGGCAAGCTGACCGGGCGCGGCTCGCCCATCAAGCGCGGCCTCGCCGCCGGTATCATGACGGCCATTGGCGGCCTCGGGCATGCGCTGCCCTATCTCATTCACGACTTCTTCGTCGCCACAGCGATCGCCATCGCCGTGGTTCTCGTCGAACTCTGGGCCATCGCCTTCATCCAGAACCGCTACATGCAGACCCCGTTCTGGCGGGCGGTGCTGCAGGTGGTGCTGGGCGGTTCGCTGGTCTTTGCCGCGGGTACCCTGATCGGCAATGCCTGACCGGGGTCAGGCATTGCCGTTGCGCATCAGGCACGAGCCGTGAAGCGCAGCCCGGCGAACATCAGCCCGGCCATGACGGCAAAGAGCAGCCATTGCGGCATCGGCCAGGGGCTGCTGAACCAAAGCGCGCCCCAGACGAGGAAGATCGCCGCTACCACGAGATAATGTCCGCCCAAGAGCCACGCTACCGGTCGCCGCCAGGCCGGGCGGAACGCCGCCAGCGCCGCGACGAGGCCACCGCCGAACAACAGGGCGGTGACCTGCTGCCAGACCACGTCCAGCACCGCGACCGAGGCAACCGGCACGGTCGAGGCGTAGAGCGGATCCATGACCTCGGGACCGCCGCTCAACACATGGATGGCGGTGCTGGCCAGGCCCAGGACCGCGGCAGCCAGAAACCAGTTCCGTCCGCCGCTGCGTGGCGTGCCGATAGCTACATTCGTCGTCATCTCGATCTCCCAATCGCTCGACCATACGGTGCCGTATGTTGCCCATGTCTTGCGCGGAGTCCATACGGTAGCGTATGGATGCGGCCTCATGCCGCTATCCGGGACTGCCTCGTGACCGACAAAGCCAGCCTCACCCCGCTCGACTGGACCATTGCCGGCATTGCAGCGCTGGCCGATGGCGGGATCGATGCGGTGCGCGTCGAGCGTCTCGCCAAACAGCTCGGCGCCTCCAAGGGCTCGTTCTATTGGCATTTCGCCGACCGGCCGGCCCTGCTGGAATCGATACTGGAGCTCTGGGAGCGCGAGGGCACGGCCGACGTCATCGCCGAGGTCGCCGCTATCCCCGACCCCGCCGAGCGCCTGCGCCGGGTCACAGGTGCGGCGCTTGAAGCCACGACGCATGGCGTCGACGTCGCCCATGCCGAAGCAGCATTGCGGAGCTGGGCGGCGCAGGACACGGCGGTCGCTGCGCGCTTCGTCCAGGTCGAGCAGGCCCGCACGGACTATCTGGCGGCCGAGCTCACTGCCCTCGGCTATGACCCGGCCAGTGCACGGCGCCTTGGCAAGGCGCTCTATCTGGCACTGATCGGCCTCTATGCCGCCCGCCGCTATGCCACCGAGCTGGCCGACGATGCCGCTCTGCTTGATCTATTGGAGCGGGTCATCGCGGCGGCCCCGCGTTAGGACGCCGCGATCAGGCTCGCGGCCTTGCTGCCGATCGCCATGGCGGGGGCATTGGTATTGCCCGAGACGATGGCCGGCATGATCGAGCAGTCGATCACCCGCAAGCCGTCGATGCCGCGCACTTTGAGGTCGGGCCCGACCACGGCCGTCGGATCGTCTTCGCGCCCCATGCGCAGCGTGCCGACCGGATGGTAGTTGGTCTTGACCGTCTGACCGCAATAGCGTGTGAGCGCATCCGGATCATCCACCACCGCTGCGCCCGGCAGCAGTTCCTCTGCGATCTTGCCCTTGAACGGCGCGGTTGCCAGCAATTGCCGCGCCGTCTTCAGCGCCGCCATGGTGAGCCGCAGGTCGTCCGGATCACCGAAGAAGTTGCAGTTGACCAGCGGCTGGTCGGCGGGATTGGCCGAGCGCAGGGTCACCGTGCCGCGCGCCTTGGGCCGAAGCAGGCACGAGGTGAAGGTGACGCCCCAGGTTGGCTTGGCGGCGCTGACGTCGCGGTCGAGATAGACGATGGGCGCGCAATAGAGCTGGATGGTTGGCCGCTCGCCCCCATCGGGGTCGAAGAACAGGCACGCCTCGATGCCGGTCGTGGTCACCGGCCCCGAGTTGAACAGCAGGTATTGGAGGCCATTGCGCACCATGTTCCAGCCCTTGTCCTGGCCGAAATAGCCGGACGGGCCCTTGGTCGTGGCAATGACAGGCACTTCGTGGTGGTCCTGCAGGTTCTGCCCCACCCCGGCAATGTCGGCGACGATCTCGATGCCGTGCTCGCGCAGATGGTCCGCCGGCCCGATGCCGCTCAGCAGCATCAGCTTGGCGCTGTTATAGGTGCCGGCACCGACCAGCACTTCGCGCTCGGCCCTTGCTGTGTGGGACGCGCCGTCCTTGTCATAGACGACGCCCACGGCGCGGCCCTGTTCCACGATGACGCGGTCCACCCGCGCCCCGGTGATGATGGTCAGCCGCTTGTCACCCTGAAGATCGTCGAGAAACGCCTTCTTGGCGTCCGAGCGCTCCTTGTAGCGACCCCATTGCCCATAGGTGTGCTGCATGATGCCGACGCCGTTCTGCCGCGCGCCGTTGAAATCGGGATTGTAGGCGTGCCCCAGCCCTTGCGCGGCCAAGAGGAAATCTTCGGTCGTCGGCGAGATCACGCCGGGGTCGGAGACCCGCAGGTTGCCCGATATGCCGTGGAACTGGTCGTTGAACCGGCTATTGGCCTCGATGCCGGTGAAGTGCGGCAGCATGTCCTGATAGGACCAGGCGCCATCATTGCCCAGTCCGGCTGCCCAGCCGTCATAATCCTCGGCCTGCCCGCGCATATAGACCATGGCATTGACGGCGCTGCCGCCACCCAATGCCTTGCCGACCGGCACGATCGGCGCCCGCCCGCCCAGTTGCGGCTGCGGCACCGTCTTGTGCATTTCAAGGAAGGTGTCGCGCGCCAGATATTTCATGTAGCCGGCGGGCATGGCCATCACGCGGTTGGTCCTGGCCGGCCCGCGCTCCAGCAGCAGCACCGAAAAGCCGAATTCCCGGACCAGCCGCATGGCCGCAACCGAGGCGGCCGAGCCGCCGCCGGCAATCACGAAGTCATATCCCATCAGGCGGCGCCCCTCAGCGTATCGAGTCTATTGTCGAGGATCACCCCGACGCTTTCGCATTCGCGGGCGATCTCGCGCACGAAATCGGCCAGCATGTCGCGCTCCAGAGCCACGACCGAGCGCACCACCATGGCGGTGTCGCGATGCAGCGGCTCGAAATTGGTCGGCGCGATCTCGACCAGCCGCCCGGCCTTGACGTCATCGGCCACCGCCGAATTGACGAAGAAGCCGAGGCCCTGGCCCTTGATGGCGAGCCGTCGTGCTGGGCCGGTGGGCAGTTCGACACTGGTCTTGGCCATGCGCACCAGGGCCGCGGCGGTTTCGGGCTCCGCCTGCCACCAGCGCAGCGAGATCACGCGCGGCACCAAAGCCAGCACCTCCTCGATGCTGGGCTGAGCCGAGAGCTGCGCCGCGATTTCGGGCGCCACCACCAGCGGCACGCGCTCGCGCATGACGAGGAGCGGCACCAGATCCACCACCAGCGGATCGAGATTGGGCCAGCAGAGAATGCCCATTTCCACATCGCGCTCATGCAGCATGGCGGCGATCTGAGCCTGGCGGCCTTCATTGACCACCACGTCGACGCCCGGATGCTTCTCCTGGAAGCGCAGCAGCGGCTCGGTGATGAGCGGGGAGACGAGGCTGCGAAGCGAAGCGATGGCGATGCGGCCGCGTTCGACCCGGCGCAGGGCCTCGCGGCCTTCCTGCGCCGTGCCGATGATGCGACGGGCAAAGGGCAGGAAGGTCATGCCCTGATCGGTCAGGGTCACGGTACGCCCGCGCTGGAACAGCGTTACGCCGAGCAGGCTTTCGAGCGCGCGGATGCGCATCGATGCCGTTGCCTGGGTAATGTTGAGATAGGCTGCCGCCCGGGTAAAACTCTGCTCCCGCACGATGCGGTCGAAGGTGCGAAGCTGATCGAGGTCCATCGGTTTGGCTTATGGCGCTTGGATATTCAAAGAAGAATCCAAGCCTAGCATCGGCAATTGCGATGCGGAAGGGCCGCTAGGTCGCCACGGCCGCCGGCCGGCGCGTTGTCGTCACGATAAAGGCCACGATAAAGGTCGCGCTCATCAGCAGGACGATGGTCGGGGCAGGGGCGGAGTCGATGAAGAAGCTCAGATAAATGCCGACCAGCGAGCTCAGCACCGAGACGGTCACCGCGATCAGCATCATGGGGGCAAAGCGCTTGCTGATGAGGAAGGCGATGGCGCCGGGGGCGACGAGAAGGGCAATGACCAGCACGATGCCGACGGCGGTGAGCGCCGCCACGATGGTCAGCGACAGCAGGGCCAGCAGGCCATAATGCAGCCAGCGCACCGGCAGCCCGATGGCGCCGGCCTGCTGCGGATCGAAGGTGAAGAGCAGCAGATCTCGCCATTTGGCGAGGACGATGGCGGTGACGAAAAGGGCGATGAGGCCGGTCTGGATCAGGTCGGCGGTGGAGACCCCAAGGATGTCGCCGAACAGGATGTGGTCGAGATGCACATCGGTCTGGATCGAGGTGTAGAGCACGATGCCCAGGCCAAAGAGCCCGGCAAACACCACGCCCATGACCGTGTCTTCCTTGATGCGGCTGTTTTCCTTGAGATAGCCGACCGAGAGCGCACAGGTCATGCCGGCGGCGAAGGCTCCGATGCCAAGCGGGATGCCGACGATATAGGCGAGGACGACGCCCGGCAGCACGGCATGGGAGATGGCGTCACCCATCAGCGACCAGCCCTTGAGCACGAGGAAGCAGGAGAGCAAAGCGGTGGGGATCGTCACCATGACCGCGATGGCCATGGCCGAGGTCATGAACGGGAACTGGAACGGCCAGAGGGCGTAAGTCAGGAATTCGGTCACGAGGCGATCTCCTCGGCCGCGCGGCGCCTATTGGCGAGGAGGCCATGCTTGGGGGCAAAGACGAAGGCGAGGAGGAAGACGGCGGTCTGCAGCACCACGATGACGCCGCCAGTCGCGCCATCGAGGAAGAAGGAGATATAGGCGCCAACCAGGCTGGAAAGGGCACCGACGGCGATGGCGATGAGGATGAGGCGCGGGAAGCGGTCGGTCAGCAGGTAGGCGGTAGCGCCGGGGGTCACCACCATGGCGATGACGAGGAAGGCGCCGACGGTCTGCATGGCGGCCACGGTGCAGGCGGCCAGCAGGGTGAAGAACACCACCCGCAGCAGCGGTGGATTGAGCCCGATGGAGCGGGCATGGCTCTCGTCGAAGAAGGTGACCATGAGGTCCTTCCAGATGAAAAGCATGACGGCCAGCGTCACCACGGCGATGATGACGAGCTGCAGCGTATCCTCGGGCGTCACGGCCAGGATATTGCCCATGACGATGGTCTGGATGTTGACCGAGGTCGGCGACAGCGAAATCATGAACAGGCCGAGGCCGAAAAAGGCCGTGAAGATCAGCCCGATGACCGCATCTTCCTTGAGCTTGGTGCGCTGGGTGAGGAACAGCATGGCGCCGGCCGCGAGACCGCCCGAGAAAAAGGCGCCGATGGAAAAGGGCAGGCCCAGCATATAAGCGCCGGCAACGCCGGGGACGATGGAGTGGCTGAGCGCGTCGCCGATCAGCGACCAGCCCTTGAGCATGAGATAGGCCGAGAGGAAGGCGCAGACGCCGCCCACCAGGGCCGAGACCCAGATGGCGTTGATCATGTAGCCATAGGTGAAGGGCTGCAGCAGGATGTCGATCATTTGCTGTCGACCGGGTCGGACTGCTTGGTTTTCATCTTGCCCTTCTCGCCATACATGACGAGCGGCCGCTCATCGTCAGTCAGCACCGAGATGTGGCGCGGATCATCATCGTCATGGAGGCCCGAACCGGCCAGCACGAAGTGGCGCAGCGCGCCGCCAAAGGTGATTTCGAGCCATTCGCGGGTGAAAATCTCCGCCGTCGGGCCCGAGGCGAGGACCGTGCCCTTGACCAGCACGGTGCGGTCGCAGAATTCGGGGACGGAGCCGAGGTTGTGGGTCGAGACCAGCATAACCTTGCCCTCGTCGCGCAGCGCGCGCAGCAGGGTGACGATGGCATCCTCGGTCTTGACGTCGACACCGGTAAACGGCTCGTCGAGCAGGATGACCTGCCCCTCCTGCGCCAAAGCACGGGCGAGGAAGACGCGCTTTTTCTGGCCGCCGGACAGCTCGCCGATCTGGCGATGGCGGAATTCGATCATGTTGACGCGCTCGAGGGCCTGGGTGACCATCAGTTTGTCGATGTGACGCGGGCGGCGCAGCAGGCCCATATGGCCATAGCGGCCCATCATGACGACGTCTTCGACCAGCACCGGGAAGTTCCAGTCGACATCTTCGGACTGCGGCACATAGGCGACGAGATTGCGCTTGAGCGCCTGCTTGCCGGCCACGCCCAGGATATCGACCGAGCCGCCGGCCAGCGGCACGAAGCCCATGATGGCCTTGAACAGCGTCGACTTGCCCGAGCCGTTGACGCCCACCAGCGCGGTGATCGAGCCGCGCGGAATGGTGAAGCTGGCATGCTTGATGGCGGTGGTGCCGTTGCGATAGGCGACGGTAATGTCGCTGACGGCAAGGCCGGGCGCCGACGTATCGTTCATGGGGTGAGACCTTGTACGATGGTGCTTGTGGTGACCGAGAGCAGGTCGAGGTAAGTCGGCGTCGGGCCATCGGGTTCCGAGAGCGAATCCACGTAGAGCACGCCGCCATACTTGATGCCGGTTTCGCGCGCGACCTGCTCGGCCGGCTTGGACGAAATGGTCGATTCCGAGAAGATCGCCGGCACGTTGTTGGCGCGCACTTCGTCGATGACGTGGCGCACCTGCTGCGGCGTGCCCTGCTGGTCGGCATTGATGGGCCAGAGATAGAGTTCCTTGAGCCCGAAATCGCGCGTCAGGTAGCTGAAGGCGCCCTCCGAGGTGGCGAGCCACCGGCGCTCCTCCGGAATGGCGGCGAGCGCGGTGCGGATCGGCTCGACCGTCGCGGTGATCTCGGCCGAATAGGCCGCGGCATTGGCATTGTAGGTCGCCTCATTGGCCGGGTCGGCGGCGACGAAGGCCTTGCGGATATTCTCGACATAGATCAGCGCGTCGGTCGGCGACATCCAGGCATGGGGGTTCGGCTTGCCGGCATAGGGGCCTTCGCCAATGCCCATAGGCTCGATGCCGTCGGTGACGACCACAGAGGGCACATCGCCCAGATTGGCGAGAAACTGTTCGAACCACTGCTCGAGATTGAGCCCGTTCCAGAGGATCAGGTCGGCGTCCTGTGCCGCAATGAGATCGCCGGGCGTCGGCTGGTAATTGTGGATCTCGGCGCCGGGCTTGGTGATCGACACGACGTCGGCGACATCGCCCGCCACATTCTGCGCCATGTCGGCGATGATGGTGAAGGTGGTGACGGCTTTGAGACGATCCTGAGCGGCGACGGGCAGAGACGCGACGAGGGCTGCGGAGAAGGCAAGTGCGGAAAATGCGCGTCGATGCATCGGTCACTCCAAATCAGGACGAGAATTCAATAGTGCAGTTGCAAATCATTCGCAATAGCAAATCGGCGGCGCAGCGCGAGCCCGCGTCGCGGTTCGAAAGCGTCGCCAAGGCCGACATGCTTGCGGCTGCGGGCGCAACAGCGCTAAGTGCTGCACAGTTCCCTGCCAGCTGATCGCCCATGACCTCACCCTTGCTGAACTATGACCTGACCGGCCACAATACGCTGGGTCTCAAGGCGCGCTCGCACTATGCGCGCCGCATCGAGGATGCGGCGGAACTGCCGGCTTTGTTCGCCGATGCCGAGCGCGACGGCCTGCCGGTGCGCCTGCTCGGCGGCGGCAGCAATGTCATCCTGGGCGAGGACTATGCCGGCATCACCGCGCTGATGGCGACACGCGGCAAGGCGCTGACCGAGGGCGAAGAAGGTGCCGTGCTGCTCGAGGCCGAGGCCGGCGAGAACTGGCACGAGCTGGTGACCTGGACGGTGCAGCAGGGTCTGTGGGGCCTCGAAAACCTGGCCCTCATTCCCGGCACTGTCGGCGCAGCCCCGATCCAGAATATCGGTGCCTATGGGGTGGAGCTCTGCGACCGCTTCCACTCGCTCGATGCCTATGACCGGACCACCAATAGCGTGGTGACGCTCGATGGCGCCGCCTGCCGCTTTGCCTATCGGCACAGCGTGTTCAAGGAACAGCCGGGCCGCTATGTGGTGACGCGGGTGCGGCTCAACCTGATGCGCAACGGCAAGCCGGAGCTGGGCTATCGCGAACTATCCGCGCTCGGACCGGTCGATCATCCCGCCGTGGTGATGGATGCGGTGGTCAAGCTGCGGACCTCCAAGCTGCCCGATTGGCGGGTGCTGGGCAATGCCGGCTCGTTCTTCCACAATCCCATCGTTTCGGCGGCCGTGGGTCACGCCTTCGCCATAGCCAACCCTACCGCGCCGGCCTTTCCTCAGGCCGATGGCGCGATCAAGCTCTCTGCCGGCTGGCTCATCGAACAGGCCGGGCTCAAAGGCTATCGCAGCGGCCCGGTCGGGGTGTCGGACCGGCATGCGCTGGTGCTGGTCAATCACGGGGGGGCGACGCGCACCGAGCTGATGGCACTGGCCGACCATGTGGTGGCGACGGTCGAGCAGCGCTTCGGCATCAGCCTCAAGCGCGAGCCCGAGCTGCTTTAATCCAGCACCGGCCGATCACTCGGATTGGATGCCAGCGGGATCAAATCCTGCACCTGCTCATAGGCTTTGGCCTCGCAGCGGCGGGCGGCCTCTTCCACGAGGAGGCGTATGACATCCCCGCCCCCGGGCGGGATGATGGCCAGAGCTTGCAGCAGGTGGTCGCGCGCGGCTTCGTAGCGATGATCCGGCAATGAGGTCATGGTGTGTCCACAACCCTCCCCTCAAGGATAATGGGAAGCCGCCGCGCATGTGGGGTTAACGGCTCCGGCGCAATTTTGCGCGTTTGCCATGGGTTGGCGTTAGCTCTCAGCGCAACTCCGCTCAAAATTGCACTGGCGCGCGATGTTGCAATACGGATAGCTTCGCGCGTGGGGGTAAGCGGCCGGATGCCCCCGTGTCGGAGGGGGCATGAAAGCGCCAAGCCTGACGCTTAGCCAGAGATTGCTGCTGCTGACCGCGGTGGCTCTGCTGCCGGCGCTTGCCATTCTCGGTTTCAACGAATTTGCCCTGCGCAAGACGCGCGAAGCCGAAGTGCATGCCTATGCCTTGCGCATGAGCGAGCTGGCGGCGCTGGAGATGCAGCGCATCCTGACCGGCGCCGGCGCGCTGATGATCGCCGCGGCCAATGCGCCGGTGGTGCAGGCCGGTGGCCCGGAATGCCAGGGCTATATGGATCGGCTCGGCGCGCTGCTGCCGCAGGTCCTCGTCATCAACATCACCGATGTCGAAGGGCGCAGCCTGTGCTCCAATAGCCGCGATCCCGATGACCTGCGGCCCGCCGAAAGCGCCACCATGCGGGCGGCGCTGCAGACCGAATTCTTCCAGGTGGGCGAGTATACCGAGACGTCCCGCGGGCCGGGCCTGCTGCTGGGCACCCAGCGCACGGCGCCCGATGGCTCGTTGCAGGGCTTTGTGTTGGCGGCGGTGGGGCTCGACTATCTGGGCAGCGTGCTCAAGGACCGGCCGTATCTCAGCGGCAGCGCCATGACCATTGCCGACCGCAATGGCACCTACCTGGCGCGCGAGCCGCTATCGGAGCGCTATGTCGGCACGCAGATCGCCGAAAGCTTCCTGCCACGCCTCCAGGGCAGCGAGCCCGGCACGCTGCAGGTGATGAGCTCAGACGGGGTCGAGCGCATCGTGGGCTATCAGCCGGCCAGCCAGCGTCTGGGTCTCTATGTGAGCGCCGGGTTGCCGCTGGCCGACAGCATGGCGCCGATCAACGAGGCGACATTGCGCGGCGTGCTGCTGGCCGGTTTCGGTGGTCTCGTAGCGCTGCTGCTGGCGCTGAGCTTTGGCCGCCAATTCATCCGCCGGCCGGTGCTGCGGCTGCTCAACACCATCCGCGCCTGGCGCGGCGGCGATCATACGGCGCGCACCGGCATGTCGCCCGGCAAGGCCGAGTTCCACCAGGTCGGGCGGGCGATCGACGACCTGCTGGACGAGCTGGCCGAACGCCAGGCGGCCCAGACCGAGGCCGAGCAGCATCGCGACCTCTTGGCCCGCGAGCTCGATCACCGTATCAAGAATCTCCTGGCCACCGTGCAGGCGCTGGCGCGGCAGAGCTTCAAGGAGGCCAACCTCGCCGAGGGGCCGCTGCAGAGCTTTTATAGTCGCCTCGCCGTCATGGCCGATGCTCATAAGCTGCTGACTGCCCAGAACAGCGAAAGCGCCGATATCCGGGCCGTCATCGATACCGCCATCGGGCCGTTCAGCGGCCACGAGCAGCCACGTTTCGCGCTGGCCGGGCCGGCGCTGCAGCTCCACGCCAAGGCGGCTTTGTCGCTGGCCATGGCCCTGCATGAACTCTGCACCAATGCCGCCAAATATGGCGCCCTGCGCAACGAGGCTGGCCACGTCGCCATCGGCTGGGCGCTGACCGATGGGAGCCAATTGGTCATCACCTGGCGGGAAAGCGGCGGGCCGACCGTGACCATGCCGACCAGTAAGGGCTTTGGCTCGCGCATGATCGAGCGGGCGCTGGCGGCCGATCTTGGCGCCACGGTCAGCTTCGACTATGCGGCCGACGGGCTGGTCTGCACCATCATCGCCGCCGAGACGGCATTGGCCGATCGTCAGGCGCCGGGCGCGGGGCCATTCCATCCGATCAGCGTGGTTGGCAGGCGGGCTTAGCGGCCGTACCCCGGTGTCAGGGCGCGGCACCCCTCACCCAGTTCCTCCGCTGAACGCGGAAGAAACGTCCCTCTCCCTCAGGGGGAGAGGGTAAGATTGGCCCTAGGTCCGCAGCACGCCGCCTGAGGTCTTGGTGACGGCGGCGATGACGGCGGCGGAGATCTTGTCGATATCTTCGTCGGTCAGCGTCTTGTCGGCGGGCTGGATGGTCACTTCGATGGCGACCGACTTCTTGCCCTCGCCGACATGGCTGCCCTCGAACACGTCGAAGACATTGACGTCACGGATCAGCGCCTTGTCGGCGCCGCGCGCGGCCTTGAGGATGGCGCCTGCCGTGACCGCCTTGTCGACGACGAAGGCGAAGTCACGCGTCAGCGGCATCAGTGCCGAAAGGTCGAGCGCCGGCTTGGTCTTGGTCGGCTTCTTGCGCGGCTCGGGCAGGGCATCGAGATCGAGCTCGAAGGCGGCGACCGGGAAATCGATATCGAGTTCAGCCGCCCAGGCCGGATGGAGTTCACCGAACCAGCCCAGCGTCTTGGGACCCTGCGCGACGCGGCCGCCGCGGCCGGGATGGCTCCAGGGCGCCGGCTCGGCAAAGAGCTGGACCTTGTCGATGTCGTAGCCCAGCGCATCGAGCACGGCGCCGAGATCGGCCTTGGCATCGAACACGCCGACCGGCTGCGGCTTGCCGGACCAGTGTCGACCCGAACCACCCAGCCGGGCGGTGCCGGTGCGGATGCCGGTGGCATAGGTATGCTGGCCTTCGGGGGCGTCCGAAAGGAACACCTGGCCGACTTCGAAGATGGCGAGATCGTCGGTGCCCCTGTTGGCATTGCGGCGCGCTGCGGCGAGCAGGCCCGGCAACAGCGAGGGCCGCATGTCGGTCATATCGGAGGCAATGGCATTGGCGAGCTGCAGGCTTTCCTGGCCGCCGCCAAAACGGGTGGCCTCGGCGTGGCTGATGAAGCTCCAGGTCACGGCCTCGTCGAGACCGCGCGCCGCCAGGGCGCGGCGGGCGATGCGGCGGCGGTTCTGGATATTGGTCAGCATGCGCGGGGCGACATGGTTGAGGCGCGGCAGCGGCTCGACCGGGACATTGTCGACGCCAACCATGCGCATGACCTCTTCGACAAGGTCGGCCTTCTGCGTCACGTCAGGGCGCCAGGACGGGACCTTCACGGTGAAGGTATCGCCTTTGCCCGAGATCTCGAAGCCGAGGCGGGAAAGGATGGCGGTGACGATCATCGGCTCGACATCGAGACCGGTGAGGCGGCGGACTTCCGACAGCGGGAATTCCACGACCGTGTTGAGGAACACATCCTCGCCCGAAATGGCCGGCTCCAGCGCTTCGCCGCCGCAGAGCTCGAGCACGAGGCGCGTGGCCAGCTCGATCCCCGGCTCGGTGAGCGCCGGATCGACATTGCGCTCGAGGCGATAGCGGGCGTCCGAGACGATGCCGGTCTTGCGGCCGGTGCGGGCGATGAGCTCGGGGTCCCAGCTCGCGCATTCCATGAAGACATTGGTGGTCGTGTCGGTAACGCCCGAGCGGATGCCGCCCATGATACCGCCGAGGCAGAGTGGCCCGGTATCGTCGGCGATGACGGTCATGGTCTCGTCGAGCGTATAGATCTTGTTGTCGAGCGCGTCGAAGGCCTCGTTGCGGGCATTGCGCAGCACCGGCTGGCCATTGAGCTTGTCGGCATCATAGGCATGGAGCGGCCGGCCCCAGCCGAGCGACACGAGATTAGTGATGTCGACGATGGTGTTGATGGGGCGGAGGCCCACGGCGCGCAGGCGCTGCTGCAGCCAGGCCGGGGACGGACCGTTCTTGATGCCCTTGAGGTAGCGGCCGGCGAACTTGCGGATCGCCTTGGGCTCATCGGCAGAGAACTGCTGCGGCAGCGGCGCGATGGGGCTTTTGCCCTTGGAGGCCACAGGCGCCATGTCGGTCGGCTTCAGCGTGCCGAGGCCGAAAGCGGCGAGATCGCGCGCAATGCCATAGACGCCGGTGGCGTCGCCACGGTTGGGGGTGATCGAGATATCGAAGACCACGCCGCCAATGCCGGCATAGTCGACATATTTGATGCCGACGGGGGCATCCTCGGGCAGCTCGATGATGCCGTCGTGATCGTTGCTGAGTTCCAGCTCGGCATTGGAGCAGAGCATGCCGTTGCTGACCTGCCCACGGATATTGCCCTTGCCGATGGTCATGTCCTTGCCCGGAATATAGGTGCCGGGGAAGGCGAAGACGGACTTGAGGCCGGTGCGCGCATTGGGGGCGCCGCAGACCACGTCGATCAATTCGCCGGTGCCGGCATCGACCTTGCAGACGCGCAGCTTGTCGGCATTGGGATGCTGCTCGGCCGAAACGATATGCGCCGTGACGAAGGCGGAGAGAGCCTTGCCCTGGTCTTCCATGCCTTCGAGCTCGAGGCCGACCTTGGTCAGCGTCTCGCCGATCTCGGTCGCCGACGCGTCGGTATCGAGATGCTCCTTGAGCCAGTCGAGGGTGAATTTCATGTGTCTGGGCCTTTAACGGAAGTCGCTGGCAGAGCCGGTGATAGCGGGCAAAGCACGGGAGATTTTGAACAGTTCGACGAGGACATTGGCGAAGCCGCGGGCGTCGTCGATGGCTTTGTGGGTATGTGCGATGTGGCCGTAGAACTCGGCCGGCAGCTTGCTCATGCCCCAATCGAGATAGGGCGCGCCGCGCAGGGTGCCGGCCATGGTGTAGAGGCAGACGCCGCCGCCACGGAAAATCTGGCGCGTCTTGAACGGGCCGCCCAGCACGCGCGTGCCGGCGAATTCATCGAGATAGTGATCCATCCACAGCCCGTCGAAGATCATCGGCGCGGCAACGAAGACCTTGTGGCCGGGCAACGATTCCACCCAATCGGCAAAGCGCGGCATCACCACCGAGGGCTCTTCGGCATTGGTGGTGGCGGCGGCCCAGGCCTCGGGCTGGGTTTCCCACCAGGCCATGGTGGTTTCGTTGGTGACGCGATGCGGCCGCTGCAGCAACTGCGCCTCGAACTCGCCATGCAACGTGCCATCGGCCTCGATGGCAACCGAGGCGAAGCTCAGCATGGAATTGTGCAGCGGCGTGGGGCCGTCCGACTCGATATCGGTGACGATGAAGATGGGCGAGGCCACCTGGTTGTAGAGCGCCCGCCCGCCCGGCAGGATATCGAGCAGGCGAAAGGTCTCGCAGACCACTTCCATATCGGGCGAGAAGCCACCATTGCGCTCGAAGAACGCCTCATGCGCGGCGCGCCAGGCGGCGTAATCGCCCTCGCCTTCCCGATCGGTGAAACCAGGGGTGATGTCGTCGAAACGCTTGATCTCGACGGCGCGGGTCTCGATGACGCAGGCCGGTTCGCCCGCGCCATTGCGCACCACATCGCGGCGGCCAACCTGCGGCAGCGGCTCCTTGCCGGGACCGTAATCGCGCAGCGCGCCGCAAGTGGCGGTCTTCTTGCCCGAGAGGACCAGCGCCAGCAACTGATCGGCCAGCTCCGGCGAGTCGCCGAAGCTGAACTGGATGGAACTGGCATATTGGGGCGGGAGGGTCATTGCGGCATCAATCCGAACGGAGTGTGGTTGCGCTCGCGCCCACCCAGCAGGCTGTGGCAGCGATCAAGCCATGGCATGGCGCGCCGCTGCAGCAGGCCTATGACCTCGTCGCGCAGGGTCGAGACAGGACCCAGATCGACATAATAGAGGCTGTCGAGGCGGTTGTGATCCTCGACCGAGGCGGCGAAGGCGCCGATTCGCGTGCTGCGCAGCGCGCCGCGCTGACCGGCAAGCTGGGCGGCGTAATCGATATTGATGTAGCAGGCAAAGCCGGCCCGACTCTTCTGCAGATGGACACGGCTCCAGCACCAGGACGACTGGCGTTCCCAGCCGCCGCCCTGGCGGGCATGGGCATGGGCATGCGCTGTCGCGACCTGGTCGATCGCGGCGTCGAGCAGCGTGACGGCCGCCTTGCGCTTTTGCGCAAGGTCGGGGTCCAGCATCCGGCGCTTTGCCTCGTCCTCGTCCATCGTTAGCTGCTCAGCCCCCCGAACAGGGTCGGCAGGTCGAGCGGGCGGAAGCCGTAGTGGTCAAGCCAGCGCTGGTCGGCGTCGAAGAAGGCGCGAAGGTCCGGCATGCCGTATTTCAGCATGGCAATGCGATCGATCCCCATGCCCCAGGCAAAGCCCTGATAGACGTCGGGGTCGAGCCCGGCATTGCGGATCACATTGGGATGGACCATGCCGCAGCCCAGGATTTCGAGCCAGTCGCTGCCTTCGCCGATCTTGACCTCGTTGCCCGAGCGATCGCACTGCACGTCGACTTCCATCGAGGGCTCGGTGAACGGGAAGAAGCTAGGGCGGAAACGCAGCGTGACGTTGGGCACCTCGAAATAGGCCTTGAGGAACTCCTCGAGCACCCAGCGCAACTGGCCGATATGGCTCGACTTGTCGATGACGAGACCCTCGACCTGATGGAACATCGGCGTGTGAGTCTGGTCGCTGTCATTGCGATAGGTGCGGCCGGGAATGACCACGCGGATCGGCGGATCCATTGCCGGGGTCATGTAGCCGGCAGCCGGCTTCTCATTGGTCTTCTGCATGACGCGCATCTGCACCGGCGAGGTATGGGTGCGCAGCACCTTCTTCACCCCGTCGGCGCCGGGTTTCATGAAGAACGTGTCGTGCATCTCGCGGGCCGGGTGGCCTTCGGGGAAGTTGAGCGCGGTGAAGTTGAAATAGTCGGTCTCGATATCGGGACCTTCGGCGATCGAGAAACCCATATCCGAGAAGATCGCGGTGATCTCGTCGATGGTCTGGGATATCGGGTGGATGCGGCCGCGCGCCGTGGGGGCGGTGGGCAGCGGCAGGGTGATGTCGACCGTTTCGGCCTTGAGGCGGGCGTCGAGTGCGGCGGATTTGAGCGCCGTGCTGCGCGCTTCGATCAGACCGGAAATCTCGGTCTTGAGGCCATTGATGGCCGGGCCGGCGCTCTTGCGCTCGTCGGGCGCCATGGAGCCGAGCGAGGCAAGGAGCGCCGAGACGCTGCCCTTCTTGCCCAGGGCCGCGACGCGCACGGCGTCGAGCGCGGCTTCGTCGCCGGCAGCGGCAATGGCAGCCGAGAGTTCGGCGCGGAGGGTGGCGATCTGGGTATCGAGGGACATCAGGAGGCTTCCAAAATTGCTGCGGGCTATAGACCAAACAAAAACGCCCCGCGCCAGCCTTCACAGGCGGCGCAAGGCGCTATTTTGACCTCAGCGAAGCTGGGGAGTGTTAGGCGGTGACGCGGTCGTGGGTCGTCTTGTCGACGCCTTCGAGATACGCCAGAGCAGCCTTGGCCTTTGCGACCAGCACGCCGAACGCTTCAGGCTGGGTGATCGCGAGATCGCTCAGCACCTTGCGGTCAACGGCAACCTCAGCCTTGCTGAGGCCGTCGATAAATCGGCCATAGGTCAGTCCGTAATCGCGCACGGCGGCGTTGATACGCTGGATCCAGAGGGCGCGGAAATTGCGCTTCTTGACGCGACGATCGCGGTAAGCGTACTGGCCGGCCTTTTCGACGGCCTGCTTGGCGATACGGATCGTCGACTTGCGGCGGCCATAATAGCCCTCCGCAGCCTTCAAGACCTTCTTGTGACGGGCGTGATTGGTAACGCCTCTTTTAACGCGTGACATGTGTCAGCTTCCTTTCAGCGTTAGCGGTTGTACGGCATGTACCACTTGACCAGACCCTCGTCGCCCTTGGACAGGATCTTGGTGCCGCGGTTGGTGCGGATGTACTTGGCGTTGTGGTTGATCAGGCGGTGGCGCTTGCCGGCGACGCCTGCCTTGACACGACCGGTCGCTGTGAAGCTGAAGCGCTTTTTGGCGCCAGACTTCGTCTTCATCTTGGGCATTTTGCGGGTCCTTAGAGTAAGTGGATGGATTTGGGCCCATCGCATTCAAGAACCGCCACGGCATGCCTTTTGGCCGGGCGGTCCGGAGAAGTGGGGTCTATAGGGGGAATCCGGGGTTGAGGCAAGTCCCCCGCCGCTAATTCCGGCGCGGCTGGTAGACGAGGTTGATGCCCTGGCCCGACTGGCTGGAATGGACGAGTTCGAGCTGGACCGGCGGCTCGCCGGTATCGGCGAAGATCTTGACGCCGGCACCGATCATCACCGGGACAACCTGCAGGAAGATCTGGTCGACCAGACCTGCGCGCAGCAGGGCCGAGCCCAGGGTCGGCCCCAGGATGACGACCATCTTGCCATTGGCCGTCGCCTTGGCCTTTGCCACCGCGCCGGGCAGGTCATTGCCATCGGCGAACGCGTATTTCGGATCATCGGGAAACGGCCGGCGGGTCACCACATATTCGGGGATATTGTCGAGGCCGTAGGCTTTCGGCTCTTCGGCCCAATTGCGCGAAATGTCGTAGCCGCGGCGGCCGCCCAGGGTGCAGCCCAGATTGGCCATGACCTCGTCGACGAGCGCATTATCGGAGGGCGGACCGTCATCGCCACCCATCATGAAATCGAAGCCGTCATTCACGTCGGCGGCAAAGCCGTCGAGGCTGATCGTGGTGTGCCAGATGACACCGTCGCGCTTGAGCATGACAAGTTCTCCTCGTTGCCTGACGAGGACGTTCGCATGACCGATTGCAATTTGCAAGCGGTTTAAGATCGAGCGGCTGCCAGCATGGGTGCGAGGTGATCCTCGAACAGCAGGCCCGGTCTGGCCGCCAGCGCTGCCTCGTAGCGGGCTTCGGCCTCGAGCGAGATGCGGAGGAAGCCGACGACGCCATCGACCTCGGCCTGCGGCAGCCCGTAATGACCGCTTTCGAGGCGACGCAGGATTTCGGTCTTGGACGCAATCATGCCGGCGGCAACATTCTTGCCATTGCTCATCGAACTCGACCGCTTGATGTAATCATGCAGCGGCGTGCCCAGATGCAGCGAGGTCGGGGCGGTGCGGTAGAGCTGCAGCAGGAATTCGAGATCGGTCATGTTGCTCATTGTGGGGTCGTAGCGCCCATCGGCGCGGCGGCGATCCCAGACGATCATCGAATCCATCGAGAGGCTGACCCATTTATGCGTGCCTGGTGTGAGCACGCGGTCCGGGCCATCCCCGACATTGCGGAGATGCCGGAAGTCATCGGTCATGACATCGAGCGCGGTCGAGACGATGCCATGGTCGGCGAGCGCCGACACCGCCAGCTCCAGCTTGCGCGGCTTGAGGCGATCATCGGCATCGAGAATGGCGGCATAGGGCGCCGTGATCTGCTCGAGCGCCACATTGCGCGTATTGGAAGCGCCGCGGCCATTGCCGCCGCTGGAGAGAAAGCGGATGCGTGGGTCGCTGATGCCGGCGGCAGCGAGGAAATCGGCATAGTCGAAGCCGTCATCGGCGATGAGCCAGAGTTCCCAGGCCGCATGGGTCTGGGTCAGCACACTCTTTACGGTGGTGACAATGGTTTCCTGCGCCTTCCAGGCGGGCGTGATGACGGCGACGGTCTGATCCATGGCGTTTCCCAGCGCTCTTGAACGGGACACTGGCTTGTCCCATATCTCTGTTCAGGCGCGCGATGCCAAGCTTTGACGGGTCCGCGCCGATACGTTGCTTGATAATCAAGGACGGCGTGGATGTCGCGTATTTCAGTGTTTTCCGCTCCCTTTCTCCTCGGCTTCGATGCCTTCGAGGAGCGTGTCGATCGGCTGGCCAAGTCCGCTGACGGCTACCCGCCCTACAATATCGAGCGCACCACCGATGCCGACGGCACGGAACGGTTTTTGGTGTCGATTGCCGTAGCCGGCTTTGGCGCCCACGAACTCGAAGTGCTGGCCGAGGACAACCAGATTGTGGTCCGCGGCAAGCAGAAGGATGAGCCGGGACGACAGTTCCTGCACCGCGGTATCGCGGCGCGGCAGTTCCAGCGGAGCTTTCTTCTGGCCGATGGTATGATCGTCAATGATGCAACTTTAGGGCATGGTATGCTCGTTGTTGCTCTAGAGCGTCCCCGGACGCAGAAGATCGCCCGACGTATCGACATTCGCTCAATATGAGGAAAGGGCCGACAAAATGTTTGAAAAACGCAATGACGAGGCCGCAGCCGAGGCGCTGATCCATCCCCTCAAGTCCCTGACGCGCGCGCAGTTCGCCGCGCTGGGTGGCGATGCGGTTGCCTATGTCCGCCCGGTGCGCGGGGCTGTCCTTTCGATGATGATCCACGATGCCGAATTCGAAGCGGCCACGGAATACCAGTTGGTGATGAGCGCCGACGGCACGCCGCTGCTGGTCACCGACACCGAGGATGCGGTGGTCGAATGGCTCGGCGACAAGAATCTGGGGCTCGCGACGCTGCACTAGCGCGCGGCTACCCCCGCAATAGCAAAAGGCCCACGCTTGGACGTGGGCCTTTTTGTTTTCGGAGGGTCCGATCAGGCAGCGTAATGGGTCGCGACCGGGGCCGTAAAGATGGCGTGGAGCTGGCCGGTGTCGGTAGCGGCCCGCAGCTCCTCGATCACGCTCTCGGTGCGCAGCAGCCGCGCCACGCGCGACAGCGCCTTGAGGTGGTCGGCGCCGGCGCCCGCAGGCGCCAGCAGCATCACCACGATATCGACCGGCTGGTCGTCGACCGAATCGAAGTCGATCGGCTGGTCCAGCCGGGCGACGAGCGCGGTGACGCCCTTGAGGCCGGCGATCTTGCCATGGGGAATGGCGATGCCATTACCCAGTCCGGTCGAGCCGAGCTCTTCGCGATTGATGATCGCCTCGGCGATCTCGCCCGCATCGTGCCCGGTGATCTCTGCTGCCCGTTCGGCAAGGTCTTCAAACAACTGGCGTTTTGTTTTTACGCCGGTGCAACAAAGCACCGCGCGCTTAGCCAGGATATCGGCCAATTCCATTAAGTCTACCCTAGGATAGTTCAGGTGATGTTGGCGCGGGAAGCTGTTTAATTGGTCCCGAGGGCCGGATCAATCCAGCCTATATTGCCGTCGGAGCGGCGATAGACCACATTCAGCCCGCCATGTCCAGCATGGCGGAACATCACAACCTGGCTACCGGTCAGGTCCAGTTCCATCACCGCCTCTTCCACGCTCAACTGGCGCAGGTTCTTGGTGGTTTCGGCGATGACCGGCGGCGCGTAATCGTCATCGAGCTCTTCGAGATCCTCGGAAGTGCCGAAGACGGTGTATTGGGCGGTCAGCCCATCGGCGCTGCCATTGGCACCGCGCGGGCGCTGCTTGAGCCGGCGATTGTAGCGGCGCAGGCGCTTTTCGATATTGAGCGCCATGATTTCATAGGCACTGGTGGCGTCGCCGCCCTGGGCACTGGCCTGCAGGGTGGCGCCGGAATCGAGGTGGACTACGCAATCGGCCCGGAAACCGATGCCATCGGGGGTAAGGGTGAGATGACCGTCATAGCCGCCGTCGAAATATTTGCCGACCACGGCTGCGAAATGATCCTGCGCCTTGCCGCGCAGGGCGTCGCCAACGTCCATGTTCTTTCCCGAAACGCGTAAAGTCATGGCTTCCTCTTCCTTCTGTCGTTGCGGCAACCTGTCCGCTGAGCGAACAGGTTCCATGCCAGTTGGCCGCGTTTCCAAACCGCAAAAGCGGCAGCCACCTTTGCTGGAAACGCTCCAGTCGACGCGAGGATCTCGAAAGCCGGTTCCCGGTTTCGGGATCACGTCTGCTGCCTACCCACCGCATGTGGGTAGCCCGCATGGTCGATGCTAGACCCGCCCGCGCCGGTGACGCAATGCGCAAGACCCCTCCCGGGTTCGTTTATGTCTTGGACATCGCCACACAATGGCCTTAGCCTTCGCGGGCGGTTAAGGCAGGCATGTGATTTGCTGTGCCGGAGGCCGTCTATAACGCTTCCTCACATACGCGATCGTCACCCTCGGGCTTGACCCGAAGGCGTTGCACTTGCGGAGCGTTCCGTTAGTGAAGAACCCTCGGGTCAAGCCCGAGGGTGACGGCCAGTGGGTGAACTAAACCCACCTTCCCGCCATTCGAGCGCAGCTCTCATGGCGTTCTCGACTAAATTCGCCCCACCGGAGCTAATTTGCCTGCGGCCGTCTCCAAGTTCTTCTTCTGCCGCCGCCTGATGACCGAGGAGGGGATGTTCATGCCCTCGCGGTACTTGGCCACGGTGCGGCGGGCGACGTCGATGCCCTGCTCTTTCTTGAGCACCTCGGCGATGGTGTCGTCAGAGAGGATGTCGCTGATGGCCTCGGCATCGATGAGCTGGCGGATGCGGTGGCGCACCGCCTCGGCAGAATGGTCGCCGCCCCCGTCGCTCGAGGCGATGGCGGTGGTGAAGAAATACTTCATCTCGTAGAGGCCGCGCGGCGTCGCCATATACTTGTTGGAGGTGACGCGGCTTACCGTCGATTCATGCATGTCGATGGTTTCGGCCACCATCTTGAGCGTCATGGGCTTGAGATGGGCAATGCCATGGGTCAGGAAACCATCCTGCTGCCGCACGATTTCGGCGGCCACCTTGATGATGGTCTGCGCGCGCTGGTCGAGGCTCTTGGTGAGCCAGTTGGCGGTGGCGAGGCAATCGGAGAGGAATGACTTCTCGGCCGAATCGCGGGTCTTCTTGGTCACCGTGGCATAGTAGACGCGATTGACCAGCACCCGAGGCAGGGTTTCGCTATTGAGCTCGATCTGCCAGGCGCCATCGGGCCCCCGGCGCACGAAGACGTCCGGCACCACAGATTCGACGGGGCCGCTATCGAAGGCGAGGCCTGGCTTGGGGTCGAGCTGGCGGATTTCGGCCAGCATGTCCATCAGGTCTTCGCGATCGCAGCCGACCGCCTTCATGAGGCCCGCCATATTGTGCTCAGCCAGCATGCCGATATTGTCGAGCAGCGCCATCATCATCGGATCGAGGCGATCCTTGTCGCGGAGCTGGATGGCGAGGCATTCGGGCACCGAGCGGGCAAAGACGCCGATCGGGTCGCAGCCCTGCAGCGCCTCGAGCACCGCATCGATATCGGCGCGCTCGGCTCCGAGCTGCTCGGCCAGCGCGTCGAGGTCGGTGGTGAGATAGCCCGCTTCGTTGAGCCCATCGATCAGGTGCCGGGCGATCAGGCGATCCGCCGGCGTGCGCAGGATCATGTTGGACTGGTTTTCGAGGTGTTCGCTCAGAAGCGGGCGCGAGGCGACGAACTGGTCGATATCCGGCGCTTCGCCGGCCTCGCTCGAACCATTGCGATCGAGCCGGCTCGCCGGATTGAGCTGGTCCTGCGCGCCCTGGTCGGGAAACACGTTTTCGACCGCGGTGTCATAGCCATCGGCGATGGAATCGGCATCCTGGATGCGGTCGCCCCGATCGACGGTGTCCTCATAGGCGCTGATTTCGGTGGAGCGCTCGGGAATTTCGGCCGGCTCGGCCTCGCCGGGTTCGCCGCCATCCTCGCGCTCGAGCAGCGGGTTGCGCAGCAGTTCGGCATCGACGAAGTCGTTGAGTTCAAGGTGGCTGAGCTGCAGCAGCCGGATCGACTGCATCAGTTGCGGCGTCAGTGTCAGGCTCTGGGCCTGACGAAATTCCAGACGCGGCGAAAGTGCCATTAACTCAAGACCCTTGCGGCATTGGGAACCGTTTCCGGCGGTTTGCGGAGCGGACCATGACTCAATTTGGCGCCTAGGGCAAGTTCTGTGCCAAGTGCCGGAGGAGTCTTGGTTAGTGGGATACGAGCTGCCGGGGGACGGCCTAAAGCTCGAACCCCTCGCCCAGATACACGCGCCGTGCATCGGGATCGGCGCTGATGGTTTCGGGGCGCCCCTGGATCATCACCTTGCCGCCATGGATGACATAGGCGCGGTCGACCAGGCCCAGCGTCTCGCGCACCGCGTGGTCGGTGATCAAGACGCCAATGCCCCGCCGGGTAAGCTGGCGCACCAGGCCCTTGACCTCGTTGACGGCGATCGGATCGACGCCGGCAAAGGGCTCATCGAGCAGCATGAAGATCGGATCGGCGGCCAGCGCCCGGGCGATCTCGACGCGACGCCGCTCGCCGCCCGACAAAGCCAGTGCATTGGCCTTGGCCAGGTGGCGGATGGAAAATTCGTCGAGCAGGGCTTCGAGCCGCGCGTGGCGTTCCGCCTTGCCCTTCACGTGGTTTTCCAGCACCGCCATGATATTGCCGCGCACGCTGAGGCCACGAAAGATCGAGGGCTCCTGCGGCAGGTAGCCGATGCCGAGCTGGCCGCGCTGGAACAGCGGCAGGCGGGTGATCTCGCGGCCATCAAGGCTGATGGACCCGGCGTCGGGCTTAACCAGCCCCATGATCATGGTGAAGACGGTGGTCTTGCCGGCGCCATTGGGGCCGAGCAGGCCCACGGCCTCGCCGCGCCGCACCGCAATGGACACATCGCGCACCACGACGCGCTTGCCGAAGCTCTTGGCCAGGCTGTGGGCGACCAGCCACCCGGTCTGGTCGATGCGCGGCTTGCCCGAAGCGTCCGTCATTGGCTGGTGAACACGCCGGTTACGCGCCCGCCGCTGCCGCTGCTGGTAAAGGTCGAGACGTTGGTTTCAAGGTTCACCACCAGCTCGCCGGCCTGGATGGTGCCGCCGGAATTGATGACCTGCACATTGCCGGTGAGGCGCAGCAACTGGTCGCCGGGGGTAAACACCGCCTTGTCGCCGGTGGCGGTCTGTTCGTCGGTTTCGAGCTTGACCGTGCCTGAGGCGATGAAGCTTTCGATGTCGCTGGGCCCGGCCTCGCCATAGACGGCGATGACCTTGTCGGCCCAGACTTTGACCGTGGGGTGGATGACCACGACGTTGCCGGTGAACACAGCTTCCTGGGTCTTCTCGTCGACGGTGAACAGGTCGGATGTGATCTGTACCTGCTGCTGGGCGAAGCTGGGCTGCGCCATAAGCAGCAGGGCGGCGGCCAGCGCGAAACGCTTGATCATGGTGTAGGCATCGCGGGTTCGGTGGCTCCGGGCGTATCGGGCAAGGTGACGGTGGCACGCGTGAATGTCCAGACCATCGCGGTGGCGTCATAGGTGACGCCCTCGGCCAGAAGGTGCGTGCCATCGGCATAGTCGACTTCGACCGCGCCGGTGCCGGTAAGGCGCTGGGCGACGTAATCGAACACGGTGTCGTGCAGAACGCCGGTCGTGCCCTCGGAGTTGCTGACCTTGGCCACCCCGGGGATCTCGACGATCTGGCCTGTCGTATCGAGCACGGCCGATGGCGCTTCGACGAGAATAGTCACGCCATCGGGCTTGACCATGGTCAGCGCCGCGTCGTTGAGGCCGATGCGATCGGTGGCGTCGACAGCGGCCCGGGCCGAGGTGGCAGCGACACGATAGGCGGTGCCATCGTCGAGTACGCCCGAATATTCGGGCGTTTCCACCGTGACGCTATCGGGCGACACCACGATCTGGCTGATGCCGAAGCGGGCGGTGCGGCTAGAGGCGTAGATCTGCAGCAGCAGCGCAGAGAGGGCCACGACCCCCAGCACCGGCACACCGATCCGCAGGATGGCCACGATGCGGTTGCGGGCTTCGAGGCCCCGATAGATGGCCAGTCGCTGCGCCGCATCGGCATGCAGGTTCATGAGCCGGGCCTTCAGCTATGGGCGAAGATGTCGGTTTCCTGCCAGCCGAGCAGATCGAGCTCGCACCGGGTCTTGAGGAAATCGAAGCATTGCTGCGCCAGCTCCATGCGGTTCTCGCGCTTGAGCATACGGTCGAGATGGCGCTTGAGATCGTGGAGGTAAAGCACGTCCGACGCGGCGTAATCGAGCTGGGCATCGCTCAGCTTGTCGGCGCCCCAGTCCGAGCTCTGCTGCTGCTTGCTAAGGTCGACATTGAGCAGCTCGCGCACCAGGTCCTTGAGGCCGTGCCGGTCGGTATAGGTGCGAACCAGGCGCGAGGCGATCTTGGTGCAATAGACCGGGCCTGTCACCACGCCGAAGCGCTGCTTGAGGGCGGCGACGTCAAAGCGCGCATAGTGGAAAATCTTGGTGACGGCGGGGTCGGCGAGCAGCTTGACCAGATTGGGCGCCTCGTTGGCGCCCTGCGGGATCTGCACGATATCGGCGCTGCCATCGCCGGGCGAGAGCTGGATGACGCAGAGCCGGTCCCGATGCGGATCAAGGCCCATCGTCTCGGTATCAACAGCCACCTCGCGGCCGTAGCGGCTGAGGTCAGGCAGGTCGCCGCGATGCAGTCGGATGGTCATGGATCACTCGCAGTTGGATTTACCCCGTGATGACACAGCAACGGGGCGATGGGAAGGCGGCCGGCTAGAGCGGCTTGCGGCGGTCGGCGCGGGCGGCCACCAGCGAAATGAGCAGGCCCGCCACCAGTGCAATCAGCAGCGGCCAGTGACGCAGCCGGGAAAACACCGTCGATGCCAACCGCTCATGCGGACGCACATCGAGCGCCGCCATCGGCTGCGGCGCGATCTCGGCGGTGATGCGGCCGAGCGGATCGGTGGCGAAGGTCAGGCCGGAATTCGCCGATCGCACCAGGCTCATGCCTTCCTCGACGGCGCGAACGCGGGCGTGGTGGGCATGCTGGGCCGGACCGATGGAGCCATCGAACCAGGCATCATTGGTGATGTTGAAAAGAAACTGTGCCCCGGCCGTATCGCCCAGATCGCCCGAGAACAGCACTTCATAGCAGATGAGGGCCAGAAATGGCGGCGTGGCCGGCAGGCTCATCAGGCGTCGGCGGGCATCGCCATGCGCCCAGCCTTCGGCGCCCGGCACGAACTGCTTGATGCCCAGCTTGGCGAAGAATTCGCCGAATGGCAGGAATTCGCCGAACGGCACCAGATGCGCCTTGTCGTAAGAGGCAATGACCTCGCCGCTGGTATCGATGGCCAGCACCGAATTGAAGGGCGGGCCTGATGGTTCGGTGGCGCCGGGCTCATATTGCTGGCGCGGCGCGCCGGTGAGGAGCGTCGTCGTATCGGGCAGCAGCCGGGCGATGCGGGCCAAGGCTTCGGGATAGGTGGCGAGGAAGAAGGGCAGCGAGGATTCGGGCCAGACCAGGTGGGTGACGTCGGCGAGCCCCTGATCGGCGGGGTCCATGCGCATGTCCGAGAGCATCAGCAGGCGATCGATCAGCGCTACCGGATCGACATTGCCGAAATCGGCATGCTCATAGACCAGCGGTTGCACGAGGCGCAGCGCGATGTCGGTGCGCTCGGTCGACGTGGTGCCGGTGAGGCGATTGTAGCCATAGGCGAGCTGGCCGGCGATCACCAGCAAGGCGATAAACAGCGGCAGCAGCCGGCGGGAAAGGCTGCGGTCATCGGCCGGCCAGATCAGCGCCGGGGTCATGGCGAGGAGCGCCGCGACATAGGTGAGCCCATAGACCCCGATCACCGAGGTGATCTGCATCATCTCGTCGGTCGGGGTCAGCGCATAGCCGAGCAGGTCGAACGGAAAGCCGGTCAGCACATGGCCGCGCGCCCATTCGGCGATGGTGAGGAAGGTTGCGAGGGTCACGATGCGCCAGGGGCCGTGCGACCAGAGCAGGTGCGCCAGGGCGCTGGCAACGCCCCAGAAAAAGGCGATCATCGCCGCCAGCGCCAGGATGGCGAAGGGCATGACCACCAGCATGATACCGCCATCGACGAAGAAGGCGGCGCCCAGCCAATGGAAGGCGACGGTGAAATAGCCCCAGCCGAAGGCAAAGCCGATGGTGAAAGCAGGGCCGATCAGCCGCCGCCAGCCGCGCGGCTTTTCCGCGCCATCAAGGCACCAGACCCAGACGGGAAAGGCCACGAACAGAGCCGGGACGACAAAGAGCGGCGGAATGGAGAGACCGGCAACGGCCCCCGCCAGCACCAGCAGCAGGAAGCGCCGCCAGCCATGGCTCAGCATGGCGGTTTCGGCCAGCCAGGTCATGTCAGTGCTTTCGGCGAATCAGGACGCATGGCGGCAAGGTCGCTGGGGAGGGGTAGGGCGTCAAGGCGTGGCGCCATGGCTCGACACCGCCGCCGCCCGGCGCTAGAGCGGTGGCATGACCATTACCCTCGCCATCGACACCGCTGCGCCCCGTTTGCAACTGGCTCTGTTGCTGGGCGATGGGCGCGTCGATGTCTCGGTGGACGAGGTCGCCACCGGCCATGCCGAGCTGATCTTCGAGCGGATCGCCGCGCTGCTCGATCGTAACGGGCTTGGCTATGCCGACCTCGACCGCGTGGTGACGACCACCGGGCCCGGCTCTTTCACCGGCCTCAGGATCGGCCTCAGCGCCGCACGCGGCATCGGGCTGGCGCGGGGCATTCCTGTTGTCGGCGTGTCGAGCCTGGTGGCTTTGTCGCTGGGCGCCACGGGACCAGCCACGGTCTTGCTCGATGCGCGACGCGGCGAGGCCTATTTCCAGGCCTTTGCCGGGCCGGCGCAGCCGATGACCGCGGGCGACCTCTTGCCCATGGCGATCGCCCAGGCGGCGCTGGTGCCCGGCGTGGCGCTGATCACCTCGCCCTTCGTCGATATCGCCGCCCTGGCCCGCTATGGCGCGACGCTCGATCCGGCTGGCAATCCGCCCGAGCCGAACTATATCCGCGATGCCGATGCCAAGCCCCAGACGGCGGCGCGGATCGAAAGGCGGGATGCATGATCAAGCTGTGGATGGCTCCCTCGGGGCTGCATATCGAACCCGGCAAGCTGGCCGATGCCCGGGAGCTGGCGCGCATCCATGCGCAGGGCTTTTATCGCGGCTGGCCCTCAGGCGAGTTCGAGAGCTTTCTCACCGATGCCAATACGCCGGTCTATGTCGCCTGCGACGCGCGGCGCCGCATTGCCGGCTTCGCGCTGATCCGCGTGGTCGAGGACGAGGCCGAATTGCTGACCATCGCCGTCGACCCTAAATGGCGCGGCAAGCGCATCGGCCAGGCGCTGCTCAAGGCGGTGTTCGACGACCTGCTGATGACGCCGGCACGCCGCATGTTCCTCGAGGTCAGCGAAGAGAATGCGCCCGCCATCAAGCTCTACCAGCGCGAGGGTTTTGCCACCATTTCCTCGCGCAAGGGCTATTATCCCAAGGCCGATGGGTCGCAGGCCACCGCGCTTGTCATGGCGCGCGATCTTGGGTAACCCGGTCGATATGGACCGGCTGGGAGCGCAAGCGTGAGCAGAAGCCAGACTGACCCGACGCTGGAGGAGGCTTGCGTCTCCAAGGGCATGCGCATGACCGATCAGCGGCGCGTCATCGCCCGCGTGATCGAGGCCGCCTCCGATCACCCTGACGTGGAAGAGCTCTATCGGCGCGCCTCGGCGATTGACGACCGTATCTCGCTCTCGACCGTCTATCGCACCGTCAACCTCTTCGAAGAGGCGGGGCTGGTGACCAAGCACGATTTCAAGGATGGCCGCGCCCGCTTCGAGCTCATTCCCGACGAGCATCACGACCATCTGATCGATATCCGCAGCGGCACCGTCATCGAGTTCCGCAACGAGGAAATCGAGGCCATCCAGGAAGTCATCGCCAAGCGGCTCGGCTACCGGCTGGTCGACCACCGCCTCGAACTCTACGCTGTCCCGATCGAAGGCTCCGACAGACAAAAGAAATGATCTTCCGCGTCCTGTTCTTCATTTTCGTGTTCATCCCGGTGATGATCGTGATCATCCCGGCACAGGCAATGATCAATGCGCTGAACCTGCCGTTCTGGAACGTGCTGCCGCGCCTATTCCATCGCGTCGGCTGCATTTTCCTGGGTCTGCGCGTCACTGTCATCGGCGAGCCGGCGACCGGGCGGGCGACCCTTTTGGTCTCCAACCACATTTCCTGGACCGATATCATCGCCGTCGGCTCGGTGGCCGACGTGACCTTCGTCGCCAAGCGCGAGGTTGCCGACTGGTTTTTCGTGGGCATGATGGCGCGGCTGCAAAAGACCATTTTCGTCGACCGCACCCGCCGCAGCGACACCGGCCGCACTGCTTCCGAAATGGGCGCGCATATGGCCAACGGCAATGCGGTGCTGCTATTTGCCGAGGGCCAGTCCGATATCGGCACCCATGTGCTGCCGTTCCGTTCGGCCCTGGTGGGCGCGGCGCAGCATGCCATGATCGATGCCGGCGCCAGCGATGTGGTGATCCAGCCGCTGACCATCGCCTATACCCGGCTCCAGGGGCTGCCGGTCGGCCGCACGGAGCGCTCGCTGATCGCCTGGATCAAGTCCAAGTCGGCGCGCCAGAATATCAGCGAAATCCTGGGCGGCCCGACCAAGGAGGTCACCGTGGCCTTTGGCCGGCCGCGACCACTGAGCGAGACCGACAACCGCAAGCTGGTGACCAAGGCGGCCGAGGACGATGTGCGCGCCATGCTGGTGGCGCTCAACCGCGGCCAGAAGCTGCCGGTAAAAGTGTCCTGAGCTAGGTCGAAGGCAGGTTGGCCTTGAGCCGCGCAATGATGTCGGCAGCCTTGAGCATGAGCGCCATATCGATATCGGCATCGCTGGTGCCCGGGGGCACGTCGGCCCAGACCGAGATGGCCAGGTCGTGTAGCTGTTCCTGCGTTCCGATCGTCTCTTGAAGCACGGCACGAACGTGACCGGTCATGCGTCCGGCGAGGCGCGGATGCGCCTGCTTGTCACGCACGGTGATATCAATAAGCTGCAATTCCATACCGGCCCCTGGTGGAGCCCCCACCCCAAAGGCTAGTGCGGCATGGTTCCCAAGGCGTTAACGCCGACCGGGTGCGCGGGTTTCTCCACAATCGGTAATGCCGGCGGAGACCAAGAGTTCCCTACACTTTTACGGGATGACTGACCCGCCCGGCATCGCCGAAAATGCTGACATAACGGGCGATTTCCTCCGGCGTACCGGTGGCCTTGGCCGGATTGTCGCTCAGTTTTACCGCGGGGCGGCCATCGGCCTGGCTGACCTTGGCGACGATGGAAATCGGCGACAGCCCGGGATTGGGCTCGGGCGCACAACCTTCGAAATCGTTGGTCAGATTGGTGCCCCAACCAAAGGCCATTCGCACCTTGCCGTCGAAATGCAGATACGCTTCCTCGATCATGTCGACGTCGAGCCCGTCCGAGAAAATCAGCAGCTTTTCGCGCGGATCGCGGCCGCGCTCCTTCCACCAGCGGATGATGCGCTCGCCGCCCTCGATGGCCGGGGCACTGTCGGGGCGGAAGCCGGTCCAGTCGGCGACCCAGTCAGGGGCATTGCGCAGGAAGCTGTCGGTGCCGAAGGCATCGGGCAAGACGATCTTGAGATTGCCGCCATAGTAGCTCTCCCAGTCCTGCAGTACCTGATAGGGCGCGGCCATCAGCGCCTCGTCTGTCGTGGCGAGTGCAGCAAGCACCATGGGCAGCTCATGGGCATTGGTGCCCAAGGCCTCGAGGTCATTGTCCATCGCCAGCTTGACGTTGCTGGTGCCGGTGAAATTGTCGCCAATGCCCTCCTTGAGCGCCTCGACGCACCAGCGCTGCCACAGGAAGGAATGACGGCGGCGGGTGCCGAAATCAGAAATGCGCAGGTCCGGCAGCTTCTGCAGCCGTTCGACCTTTTCCCACATCCGGGCCTTGGCGCGGGCATAGAGCACGTCGAGCGTGAAGGGCCCGTAATGCTTCATCGCGGCGCGCGAGCGCAGCTCGTTGATGATGGCGAGGGCGGGGATTTCCCACATCGAGGTTTCGAGCCAGAGGCCGGGAAATTCCAGCACGAACTGGCCGTCGCGCCGCTCCAGCCGATATTCGGGCAGGCGGAAATCGGCCAGCCATTTTAGGAAGGCCGGCTCGAAGATCTGCTTGCTGCCGTAAAAGCTGTTACCAGCCAGCCAGATCATTTCCTTCTTGGTGAAACGCAGGGTGCGGGCATGGTCGAGCTGGGCGCGCAGCTCCTCGATATCGATCTCGTCGGCCAGCCGGACCGAGGTGGTGCGATTGATCAGCGAGAAGGTGGCGGTGACCTTTGGGTAGAGCCCCCAGATCATCTGCAGCATCAGGAGCTTGTAGAAGTCCGTATCGAGCAGGCTCCGCACGATGGGATCGAGCTTCCAGGTGTGGTTATACACCCGCCGGGCAATGTCGGTATAAGTCGCCATGGTGGTCCCCACTTCGCGGCATGGCTTTTAGCGCGCGCGACAGGGGTTTGGAAGGGCGGCGCTGGGCGAAGGCGTTCGGCGCACGGTCACGAGTGACCCTTTTGGGCCGAGCCGGTTCGCATTAGTCTGCGCTTCCCACATCAACCACGAGCGCGTCATGAGCCATCCCGATTTCAGCCTTTCCGGCAAGGTCGCCGTGGTCACCGGCGCCAGCATGGGCATCGGCTATGGCCTGGCCAAGGCGGTTGCCGCGGCCGGCGCGCGCGTCGCCGTCGCCTCACGCGACAAGGCGCGGCTCGACCAATTGGTGCGGGAGATCGAAGCCGAGGGCGGTGAGGCGGCCGCCTTTGCGCTCGATGTGCGCGATGTCCCCTCTATCGGCGCCACCTTCGCTGCCATCAAGGCGCATTTCGGTTCGGTCGATATCCTCGTCAACAATGCGGGGCTGGGCGACAACCACAAGGCCGAGGACGTGACCGAGGTCGACTGGGACACCATGATGGCGGTCAACCTCAAGGGCAGCTTCTTCGTGGCGCAGGCGGCCGGGCGCATCATGCTGGCGCAAGGCGCGGGCCGCATCGTAAATATCAGCTCGCAGGCCGGCAGTGTCGGCATTCGCGACCATGCCGTCTATTGCGCCACCAAGGGCGGGGTGGATCAATTTACCCGCGTGCTGGCGCTCGAATGGGGCCATCGCGGCGTCACCGTCAATGCCGTGGCGCCCACCTTCATCTATACGCCCGGCACGGCCGAACGGCTCGACCAGCCGGACTATCTCAAAAGCGTGCTCGACCGCCTGCCGATCGGCCGGGTCGGCACCATCGCCGACGTGGCGGGGGCGGTGATCTATCTCGCCTCGGGCGCCGGCGGCATGGTCAACGGCGCCGTGCTGATGGTGGATGGCGGCTGGACAGCGCAGTAATCGGTCAGTCCCCGAGCTGGAAGCGCTCGAACCGTTCCAGCGCCGCATCCACCGCCACCTTGCCCTCGGCGCCGACGTCTTCGAGCCAGGTTTCCTGCTGGATCAGCAGCTTTTTCGCGGTGCGGTCGGTCTTGAGATCGAGCGCGGCGACGATGCGGTCGCCCATCAGTACCGGCAGGGCAAAATAGCCGAGCTGCCGCTTGGCCGCGGGCACATAGGCCTCGAAGATGTGGTCGTAACCGAACAGGAGCTTGAGCCGCTTGCGCTGGATGATCAGCGGATCGAACGGCGAGAGGATGTGAACCAGATGCGGCGGCTCGCTGGCCGCGGCATCGAGCGTGGCAGGCTCGGCCCAATGCTGCACCTTCTCGGCGCCTTCGATCGCGACGGGCACGAGCAGCTTGCGGCGCACGCGACTGTCGATCAGCTCCTTGATCGCCTTTTTGCTCGGCGCATCGAGGTGGCAGATGGAATCAAGGCTCACCACGCCCTGGCTGCGCAGGGCACGATCGAGCTTATAGGCGGTGACCTGCCGCTCGGTGGCCGTTTTCGGCTGGCCGGTCCAGCCGAAATGGCGCCCCGTCAGGTCATAGGTCTTGAGCATACCCTGGCGCGTGCCGACGGCCACTAGCCCCTGATAAAACATGATCTCGAGCACCCGTTTGCTCGGCTTGCGGCTGGCCCACAGATGGGTCTTGTCGACGAGGTCGTCGTCGTCGATGTCGCGAATGGAAAGCGGGCCTTCCCTGCGCAGACGCTGCAGCATCTTTTTGACTTCGTCCGGTGTCACCGAGCCAAACCAGCGGTTGGGCTCGTCCCGATGGCGCTTCATCGCCGGCACGAAATAGGGCAGGTCGGCGACCGGGACATAGCTCAGCGCATGGGTCCAGTATTCGAACACCGATTTGTCGACGGACTGGTTATGCGCCAGATCGCCGCGCCGATAGCCGGGAATGCGCGACCACAGAATGTGGTGGTGGCAGCGCTCGATGACATTGATGGTGTCGATCTGCACATAGCCCAGATGGCTGATCGCCGCGAGCGTGGCGGCCGGACCATCCCCGAAGGGCGCCGACGTATCGAGGCGCTGCGCCGCGATCCACAGGTGGCGGGCGCGAGACTGGCTGATGGCGAGCGGGGCTTTGGGCACGGTACATCCGAATCTGTGAGCAGGGTCAGAAGAACCCTCGTCTGTCCCAGCGTCAATTGATGGCAGCATGGTGCGAGGGTGTCGGCTGCCTTGCGTCATCGCGATGTCGCCCTATGTTTAGGATCACACCCAGCAGCAGGAGAGCAAAAATGGCGGACAGCGCACGTAAATCGATCGTCTCCCTGCGCGCCCAGATCCCCGACGATGCCTTCACCGCCTCGGCACTGGGGACGGTGCGCGAAGGCAGCGGCGTGGTGATCGGCGACGACGGGCTGGTGGTCACGATCGGCTACCTCATCACCGAGGCCGAAGAGGTCTGGCTCACCACCCATGACGAGCGCGTCGTGCCGGCCCATGTCGTCGGCTATGACCAGCAGACCGGCTTCGGCCTCGTGCAGGCCATGGGCAAGCTCGACCTGCCGGCGCTCAAGCTGGGCAGTTCGAAAGCCGCGCGGCTGGGCGACGTGGCCACCATCATCGATGGGCAGGGCCATGACGTGACGACCGAGATCGTCGCGCGCCAGGAATTTGCCGGCTATTGGGAATACCTGCTCGATGAAGCCCTCTTCACCGCACCATTCCACCCCTCATGGGGTGGTGCGGCACTGGTCGATAGCGACAACCGGCTGATCGGCCTCGGCTCGCTCCGCCTGCAGATGCAGCAGAACCGCAAGACCACCGACATTAACATGATCGTGCCGATCGACCTGCTCAAGCCCATCCTCGATGACCTGATCGCTGCCGGGCGGCCCAGGCGCGAAGCCCGGCCATGGCTGGGCGTGTTCTCGGCCGAGCAGAGCAACGAAGTCGTGGTGATGAGCGTAGCCGGCGGCGGCCCCGCCGAGCAGGCCGGCATCAAAAGCGGCGACATCATCAGCGAACTCGACGGCGACGAAGTGGCCGGGCTGGCGGACTTCTACCGCAAGCTCTGGAGCAAGGCCCCGGCCGGCAGCGAATTCTCGATGCGCGTCCTGCGCGACGGACGAGAAAACTGGGTGCGGATCAAGACAGCAGACCGCGATGCGTTCCTGCATAAGCCACAGTTGCAATAGGGCCTGCCTGAGTCGCAACAGGAGGTTGAAGCCGGAATGTCTTCAACTACGTACGCACTAGCAACGATAAATGCCGCTGCGACAAAGCCGAATATGGCGTGATATTCTCAATGCCAGTTGCAAGACATTCTGGAGGGAACGGCGATGTCGGCACGGGACAATTACGCAGCGAACAAGAAATCATTTGTCGATCAACTGACCGAGCAGCAAAGCGAACTGGCCAAGGGCGCGACGACCAACAGCCAGCCTGTCGTGAAGCAGACACTTCAATTCTCTGCCGACGCCGTGGGCGAAGTTCTGGAATATCTAAACTCGCCAATCGTCGACAAGGCCCTGGAGACGTTTCACACGTCCGATTCCGAGCGCGCCAGGGCGGCCGTCGACCTGAACAAGTATCTCGCCGAGGCCGGGCTGAAATTCGCCAAGAACGTACGGTGGGAGCTGCACGACAACAACTGGTGCGTCGACCTGCAGGTGGCCCCGCGTATCACGGTTCATCTTGACGACGACGTAACACTCCCAGTTCCGCTGCCCAGCGTCAGCGTCCACTATGACAGCCACGACGGATGGGGCCACGGCGTCTGCTAGCCTGCCGCGACACTGACGTGCGGGGTCGGATCGAACCGCACCATCTTCATTCACGAGGGCCGTGATTCCACCTGGTCGGATGGCTGCATCGTCATAGACCGGGCGGAAATGCTCAAGCTGTGGACGGCGATCGCGCCGCTGGATGGTCGCAATGTCACGGTGAATGTGACGGGCTAGACAGCTTCGCTTTGCAGTGCCGCGACGACGAGGCGCCTTACCGCTTCGAAGTCGGCCCAGAGCGCTGCTGGGAATTCCGTACTCAGCAACAAGGCATTCGACGCCGCCATGGCGAGTTCGGCATCCTCATGGGCCAGGGAGACAAGGCCAGCGAGAACGCGGTCGATCGGGTCGGCGACGTCGGCCGATGAACTCATTCGGGCTATCGTCAGCACCGCCTGGCGAAACGGATAGACGGCATCGACATCATGCCCCGCGGCCAGCAGCAGCCGCGCATCGTCCAGCGCTTCGCGCGGCTGTATGCCGGCGCTCAGGCGCTGGTTCCGGGCCGCCAGTTCGATCATGCGTGGCAAAGAGCCTGCAATGCCTTTCGCCAGGAGCTGGTGCGCATCGCGGTCGAGCAGCGCTGTCAGCTCGGAAAACCCGGAGCTTTTCACATGCCGAACAAACCATTTCGGCTTGCCGTATCGATGCTCTCGCTTGAGGTGGAGCCAGCAAAATATCAGCTTGTCGATCGACAGATACCAATCCAGCCAAGCGCGCGGACCGGCAGTTGCGTGCCCGGTCTCGCCGACAAGCGGGCGCAGCAGGTGAAGCGGCACGGGCCGGCTTAATGCGAGCGCCAGAGTATTGTTGATATCGTCCAGGTCGTCGAAAAGAACCCGGCCGTCGGCGAGCTTCCAGAGTTCGCGCATGGTCAGCAGAAACAGGGTGTCGTCACGGCAGGACGCGGCAAAGACCTCGCGGTTATGCACCACGATGTCCAGCCGACGACCTTTGTACACTTTGGAAATCAGCCGTTCCTCGTGGATCGGCTGATCAGGCGAAAACGCCGTGATATCGATGTCGCGTGTCAGGCTGTGATCTGCCCAAACCGAGCTACCCACCCAGGCGGCGGCGGTACATTCGGGAACTTCCGACCTGACGAGGTCGGCAAGGGATGAAACGTCGAGGTCAGTGAGCCTGTCGTCGCTCACCTGCCGTCGAACGTGCCGTCCACCCATTGCCGGGAGATGGGGACCAGCTCCAGGTGCAGCTTGGTTTCGTCGGGGTTGAGGCCCTGCTCGCGCTTCACGTCGGCGAAGGCTTGCTTCACAGCCGCATTGATTTCATCCTCGGAGATATTGGTCACGCCAAGATTGTTGAGGATGGACCCGAGGAAAGCACGCTCGATTACTCTCATAGACATAGCATCGGCCTCCATGTGTTAGGTCTTTTAGATAATCATGATTTTATTGTGCATGCAACAGGCCGCGATTTGCGACCGAAGTTGCTTGCTCCCGTTGTGATGGCTTGTCATGGCGAGCTTTGGCAGGGCCGGTCTGCGGTGCTGGCACAGGGCGCGACGTTCCAGGTCCTGCTACTTTGAGGCCAGGAACTCAACACGACACTACCGGTTCCATGCCCACTCGCCGGCAAGCTGGGACAGTGTCGTCTTCTTGTGGCTTAGGACGAAGGGCACAGTGGAGCTTCTCGAAAGCCCAAACCCGTCCCCTTGCTGCATTTCCGACAGTCCGTTGAGGTAGAATCCGGCAGGCTGACATTCCCACGCACCGCCAGTCTGGCCAGTTGCAGGATTGTACGAGTTACTGGGGTAGCGGAAGCACATACTGAAGACGTCGGGTTGGTCGGTTCGGTTCAGTCGCCACTCACCTTTCACCACCGTCGTATTGCCGGGGTAGAGAAGATAGGTTTTACCCGCACGAGAAAGGTATTCCACCTGGGTCCCATGCGCCGAGTCGTGTGACATCACAGTTTGGTCGGCGAAAATCGCCTTGGTTTCGTCATATCCGATCGTGCCGCTCCCGACCGCCGTGGCGACGAAGGGGCAACAAGTAAGCAAGACCGCCGCCGAAAATTGTCTGAACACGATATACCCCCCAAAGACCATCAGCATTTGGATAGGGGCAATTCTGCCGAAAGCCTAGGGCCGCGTGCTTGCTGCCCGCATTGAGCCATGCAATCGTCCCCGTATTGGGGGACAATTCATGCGTCTATTATTCATCGCGGCCTCGTGCCTGTCGCTTCTCGCATCACAGCCGGCACTGGCAGACTGGGCGGTCGCACAGTCGAACCACGACAAGCCGTTCGTCCAGCGCTTCAGATCCGTTGAAATGGCGGGAGAGGTGGTTCTGGGCGCGTGCCGGGCGAACTACCAGAGCTGCAAAATAGTAATAACCGGCGAAAGCGGCTGCGTCGCCATTGCCACCACCGGGAGCCAGTGGGGTGTGGCCAAGGCTGGTACCAAGCCGCGTGCCGCTGCAGCGGCGTTGGGCGTCTGCGAGGGTCTCAACGCAGGCGCCTGCGGGATCGAGGAACAGTTCTGCGGCCGATAGGGGTTGCCGGGTTTGGTCTGATTGGCGCGTAAGGTAAGTCTCTGGAGACATTTCACACGTCCGATTCCGAGCGCGCCAGGGCCGTCGACCTGAACAAGTATCTCGCCGAGGCCGGGCTGAAATTCGCCAAGAACGTACGGTGGGAGCTGCACGACAACAACTGGTGCGTCGACCTGCAGGTGGCCCCGCGTATCACGGTTCATCTTGACGACGACGTAACACTCCCAGTTCCGCTGCCCAGCGTCAGCGTCCACTATGACAGCCACGACGGATGGGGCCACGGCGTCTGCTAGCCTGCATCAGAACCCCGGCTGCACGGCCGGCACAGTCGACCGAGCAGCACCCTTGATTGCATAACCAATACGCTATATAACCTTTTGTATATGTACAGGAGGTAGTGATGCGGATCGATTACGCAATGGCGCTGGGCGCCGGCCTGATGGCTCTGACAATGGGGGATGCAATGGCTCTTGATCTGACACTGACCCGGATCGTGGACGCGCCGCCCGAGCAGGTGTGGCGCGCCCTGACCGAAGCGGACGCCATCAAGCAATGGTGGGGGCCGGCGGGATTTACTGCGCCCGTGGTCAAGACCGATGTCAGGGTAGGTGGCGCGAGCCTGGTCTGCATGACGGGTCCGGGCTTCCCGACCATGTGCAATAGCTGGACGTATAGCGAGATCGTGCCAGGACAAAAGCTGGTCTTCGACCAGGGTTGGGTCGACGAGCACGGCACGCCAATTGACCCCGGGACCATGGGCCTGCCCGCCGACGTTCCCGATATCGTGCCCCATGTCGTCGAAGTGCTGCCGCTGCCCGACGGCAAGACCGAGTTGCGCTGGAGCGAATTTGGCTACGCCTCGGAAGCCACGGTGCAACAGTCCAAGGGCGGCCTGACGCAGGTGCTCGACAAGCTGGTGGCCAGCCTGCGTTAGCCAAGGTCTGAGGGCAGTAGTGAAAGAGGAATTGGTGGAGCCAAGCGGGATCGAACCGCTGACCTCTTGCATGCCATGCAAGCGCTCTCCCAGCTGAGCTATGGCCCCATTCCATTGGGTGTTCCGGAGGGCTAACCCGTCCGAAGCGAGGCGGAACCTATTGGATGATCCGTCCCCATGCAAGTGCCTAAATGACACTTTTTTGTTCAGCCGGCTGACAGGGTCAGCCGGCCAAAAACGTCTTTCAAATCAACGGTCTTCGTCGCCACCGACGTCAAAGCCGAGTTCGTCGTCCTCGTCTTCGTCCTCTTCGAGGAAGACGTCCGCGTCGTCGTCGCCGAGCTCTTCATCGACCTCGACATCGTCGGTTTCGGGGATTTCCTCGTCGCCGGCTTCTTCGGCGTCGGCATCCTCGAGCGAAACGATCTCGGGGGCCGCGACGTCCTCGACCTCCTCTTCGACTTCCTCTTCATCCGCCTCGTCGTCGACCTTGCGGGCGGCGGCGGGGGAGGGCTTGCCGGCGAGGACCTGCTCGAAATAGGAGCGCGGGTAGCTCTTGCCGGTATAGGGCGAGACGATCGGATCGTTGCCGAGGTCGTAGAACTTCTTCCCGGTCTCGGGATCGGTGCGTTTGGTGCCGCGTTCGGAACTGGCCATCGATGTTCCTCGTCGTAAGGTTTTGCGGGGCTTCTGGCCCCGGTTCGGTCAGTCCGGTTATGGACAAACACCGCCCCTGTCAAACCGAAAATGTGGAGAGCTGGTTCCCGCTTGCCGGGGGTAGTGGCCTTGAAGCGAAGGGCCGTGCTACAGCCGGCTCGCCCATGAACGAGATCGTCCAACAGATTCCCGCCCCCACCGCGCCGCTGGCCAGCCACGGCGCCAACCCGCTATCGGGGCGCTTCACGCCGCCGGGCGACAGGGCCATTTCCCACCGCGCGCTGATTCTGGCGTCGCTGGCCGTGGGCCGCAGCAGCATCGAGGGCCTGCTCGAAACCGAGGACGTCCTGGCGACTGCCTCGGTGCTGCGCCAACTCGGCATTCGCATCGAACAGCGCGACGGCGCCTGGCATGTGCATGGCCTGGGCGTTGGGGGCCTGCTCGAGCCGCATGGTCCGCTCGAACTGGGTCAATCGGCCGAGAATGCGCCGCTGCTGATGGGGCTCCTCGCCCCCTATCCCTTTGTGACGCGCTTCACCGGCGGATCGGCCTCGGCGCGCCAGGCGATGCAGCCGTTGCTCGATGCGCTGGCCGTGATCGGCGTGACGGCGAGCGCGTCCCCGGATGGTGGCCTCCCGATATCGCTCAAGGGCCCGCTTCTGCCTTTGCCGATGCGCCACGTCATGGCGCTGCCGTCCGAGGCGGTGAAATCGGCGCTGCTGCTGGCCGGCGCCCAGATCGCGGGTACGACGACGATCGTCGAGCCGGTGGCGACGGGCGATCACACCGAAAAACTGCTGGCCGACTTTGGCGCCGCTGTGACGGTGACGCATGACGATGCCGGCGGCGCGACGATCAGCGTGACCGGCCTCACCGAATTGCAGCCCCGCCGCGTCACCGTGCCGGGCGATCCGACTGCGGCGGCCTATCCGCTGGTAGCAGCGCTGATCGTGCCGGGCTCGGACCTGCTGATCGAGAATGTGCTGGTCAATCCCACGCGCACCGGCCTCATCGATACGCTGCTCGAAATGGGCGGCGACATCCAGTTTCTCAACCAGCATGAGACCGGCGGCGAGCATATCGCCGACCTGCGCGTGCGCTCCTCGCGGCTCAAGGGCATCCGCATCAGCGCCGCGCATGCCGCCGCCATGCTCGACGACATTCCTGTCCTGGCCATCGCCGCCGCCTATGCCCAGGGCGAGACGGTGATCGAGGGCTTGGGCGCATTGCGCCAACAGGGCAGCGACCGCCTGGCTGCCACAGCAGCGGGCCTCGCCGCCTGCAAGGTCACGGTGTCGGAGGGCGAGGACAGCCTCACCATCGGCGGTTCCGGCAAGGCCGAGGGTGGCGGCATGGTGCTGAGCCGCGGCGACGACCGCGTCGCCATGAGCTTCCTGATACTGGGCCTCAACAGCCACAAGCGTGTTACGCTCGATGATACCAGCGCCATTGCGACAAGCTTCCCGGGCTTCATGGCAGCCATGACCGCCGCGGGCGCGCGGTTCGAACCGGTGAAAGGACGCTAGGGATGATCATCGCCGTCGATGGACCCGCCGCCTCGGGCAAGGGCACCCTTGCCTCCGGCCTCGCCCGCCACTATCGCCTGCCCTACCTCGATACGGGCCTCCTCTACCGCGCCGTCGGCCGGGCGGCGGAGCAGTTCGAGAATTCGCCCGAATTCGAGCAGCGCGCCATCGCCGCGGCGCAGACGCTCGACGAGAGCGATATCGAGCCCGAATACCTGCTCTCGACCAAGATCGGCACGCTCGCCTCCAAGGTCGCGGTCATAGCCGGGGTGCGCGAGGCCCTCTTCGACTATCAGCGCCAATTCGCCACCCAAGAGGGCGGCGCCGTGCTCGATGGCCGCGATATCGGCACCAAGATTGCCCCCGAAGCCGACGTGAAACTCTTCATCCAGGCCGACAGCAAGGCGCGCATGGAGCGCCGGGCCCGCCAGTTCGAGGCGCGCGGCCAGGTGGTTGATCGCTATGCGCTCTATCACCAGATAGAAGAGCGGGATGCGCGCGACATGCTCAACCCGCATGGCGGTTTCTACAAAGCCGATGACGCGCACTTGCTCGACACGACGCTTCTCGATATAGAGGCCGCACTCCGCGCAGCCATCGCGATTGTCGATGGGACCATGGCGTCCAAGGCAGGGTCGTAAGACCTTAATCCAACCTTGGGTGTTTCGGCCCCGGCGATCACAAAGCGTAGCCTGCCGGGACAATCTCAAATCAACGTTCGATCGGGCGCTCGCGCGCCGGCATTTCCGTTTGGGAAATGGCGGGCTTTCGGTCTTCAACCCCAACCACCGGTGCAACGGAGAAGATATTTGGCACAGCAAACTGTGACGAAAGAAGATTTTGAATCGCTGCTGATGGACAGCTTCATCGACAACGAGCCGCTGGAAGGCGCCGTTGTCAAGGGCACGGTCGTCGCGATCGAAAAGGACCTGGCGATCATCGACGTCGGTCTCAAGACCGAAGGCCGTATCGCGCTCAAGGAATTCGGCCAGGCCGGCCGTGACGGCACCATCAAGGTGGGCTCGATCGTCGAGGTCTATGTCGACCGCGTCGAGAACGCTGCCGGTGAAGCCGTGCTGTCGCGCGAGAAGGCTCGCCGCGAAGAGAGCTGGGTCAAGCTCGAAGAGATGTACAACGCCAATGAGCGCGTTGAAGGCACCATCTTCAACCAGGTCAAGGGTGGTTTCACCGTCGACCTCGAGGGCGCCATCGCCTTCCTGCCGCGTTCGCAGGTGGACATCCGTCCGATCCGCGATATCGCCCCGCTCATGAACGTGCCGCAGCCGTTCCAGATCCTGAAGATGGACAAGCGTCGCGGCAATATCGTCGTGTCGCGTCGTGCCATCCTCGAAGAGTCGCGCGCCGAACAGCGTTCGGAAATCGTCCAGCAGCTCGAAGAGGGCCAGGTTGTCGACGGCGTGGTCAAGAACATCACCGATTACGGTGCGTTCGTTGATCTCGGCGGCATTGACGGCCTGCTGCACGTCACCGACATCGCATGGCGTCGTGTGAACCACCCGTCCGAAGTGCTCACGATCGGCGAGACCATCAAGGTCCAGATCGTTCGCATCAACCACGAGTCTCACCGTATCTCGCTCGGCATGAAGCAGCTTCAGGCCGATCCGTGGGATGGCATCGAAGCCAAGTATCCGATCGAGGCCAAGTTCACCGGCCGCGTCACCAACATCACCGACTACGGTGCGTTCGTGGAACTGGAGCCGGGCATCGAAGGCCTGATCCACGTCTCGGAAATGAGCTGGACCAAGAAGAACGTCCACCCCGGCAAGATCGTTTCGACCTCGCAGGAAGTCGAAGTCGTCGTGCTGGAAGTGGATCCCGACAAGCGCCGTATCTCGCTCGGCCTCAAGCAGACCCTGGCAAACCCATGGGAAAGCTTCGCCGAGAAGTTCCCGGTCGGCTCAGTCATCGAAGGCGAAGTCAAGAACAAGACCGAATTCGGTCTGTTCATCGGCCTCGACGG
>CBIHQV010000005.1:0-147372 GCA_966212275.1 uncultured Devosia sp. | reverse complement strand
TGTGCCCGTTCTGTTCGCATCGGAACATAGGGAGCGCAAGTGATTCTGCCAAAGGGCCAGGCTGCTGACAGAGGCTGTCAGCGGGTGGGCGCATGGTGTTTTCCCAAGCACAGGAGGACCAAATGACCCAGATGATCGACCGCTCGCCCGCCAGCCGTTCACTGCTCGACATGGTGGAACGTGCGAGCATCTTCGCGCTGCTGCAGCAGGCCCTCGAGCACCAGAAGCGGCCGCAGGAATTGCCGGCCCGGCTCTATGACGATCTCGGCCTGCCGCCGAGCCAGCGCGCCGATTTCAGCCCGCGCGCGCGTTGATTGGCCGAGGTCAGAACCAGGCCTTGAGACCGGCGGTGACTTCGGCGCTGCGCAATGCCCCGGCGGCGGCATTGGTGAATGTGCCGGTCTGCGCGCCGGTGGCAATGTTGTAGGTCTTGGTGTCGCCGCGCTGCTCGAAGATGTGATTGTAGCGAGCCGCCAGCGTCACCTCGGCATTTTCGCCCAGCGCGTAGCCGACATCTATGCCCGCCGTGAAAGTCGGGGCGATATAGAGCGAGTCGACAAAGCGCAGATTGCGTAGCCAGTGATCGTCCGTCGCCACGGCCATGACCGTAATGCCGCCGCGCAGCAACCCGCCGACGCGGAAATTGCCATAATATTCCTCGCCGTCCACGCCCAGGAACAGTTCGGGCAATTGCTGGCGATAGGTGATGCCCGCGGTGCCATCGGGGATGGTGCCCGGTGTGTCGCGGAAGCCGACGCCGGAATAGACGTAGGTGCCCCCATAGGCGGTCCACTGCACGTCGCTATATTTGAGGCCGCCATGGAGGCGCACCACGGCGCTGTCGTCCTTGACCAGCTCGTAGCCCAGCGCCGCCGCGCCGGTGAAATAATGATCGAGATGGGTGTCCGGATGCTGGCTGCGATGGCTCCAGTTGTCGAAGACATCGGTCCCGCGTAGCCAGTCGTAGTCTTCCATATAGCTGTCGCCGAAGCCTGCGATGCTGCCTTCGAGGCTGGCGCTGAGACCGCCGCCGAAATCCGCCGCGATACTGCCACGCAGCACCGGCGTTGCCGTTTGCCAGATCAGGTGGCTGACGGTGTAATTGCCGTTGAGCACCTTCTCGTCGCCCTGCAGATACATGGCGCCGATACCGGCATTGATGCTCACGGTGTCGTCGGGGCTCGCATAGGCGACTGATGGGCCGGGGACCACGATGCCGTCCTGCTCCCAGTAGTCGGCGGCGTGAACCGTGCTGCCCGCGGCGATGAGCGCCGGCATGCCCACGGCAATGCGGTGCAGGATTTCTCGTAGACGCATGGCCTTGCCTCCCTTGAACTGGGAGCATTGCCAGCGCGGGGTTAAGGTTGGGTTTACCACGCTCGTTGAGACTGTGTTCATGGTCGATTCCGCCTTTGCCACCGACGAATTCGTGCGCGAGCAGCTCGCCGCCTGGCAGCGTGAGCTCGGCTCGGTGCGCCGGCTGGCGGCCAATACGCTCGAAGCCTATGGCCGCGATGTCGATCAGTTCCTGAGCTTTCTGGCCGGCCATGCCGGCGGACCGGTGACCCTGGCGACGCTCAAGGAATTGCGCGGCGCCGATATCCGCGCCTTCATGGCGCAAAGGCGAAGCGAGAGCCTGGGCTCGCGTTCGCTGGCGCGGGTGCTGTCGGCGCTCAAGAGCTTCTTTCGCTTTCTCGAGCGCGAGGGCGTGGTGGCGACCGAAGCACTCAACGTCATCCGCACGCCCAAGCTGCCCAAGAGCCTGCCCAAGGCGCTGACGGTGATCGAGGCGCGGCAAACCATTGCCACAACGGAGGAAATGGAAGAGCGCCCCTGGGTGGCGGCGCGCGACATGGCGGTGCTGTCGCTCTGCTACGGCGCGGGCCTGCGTATTTCCGAAGCGCTGGCGCTGACTTCGGGCGATCTCGAAGCCCAGGTTTTGCGGGTGACCGGCAAGGGCGGCAAGGTGCGACTGGTGCCGCTGATCGAGGCGGTGCGGAAGTCGATCGACCTCTATCTCGAGCTGTGCCCGTTCAAGTCCTGGCCCGAGGAGCCGCTGTTTCGCGGGGTCAAGGGCGGGGTACTGTCACCGCGGCTGATCCAGATGCGGATGGTGCAATTGCGCAGCGCGCTGGGCCTGCCGCCTTCGGCGACGCCGCATGCCCTGCGGCATTCCTTTGCCACCCATCTGCTCGGCCGGGGCGGCGATCTGCGCGCCATCCAGGAACTGCTGGGCCATGCCAGCCTCTCGACCACGCAGATCTACACCGCCGTCGATACCGATCGGTTGCTCGAGAGCTATCGCAAGGCCCATCCGCGCGGGTAATCTGGCACCGTTGGGGCCGCCGGGGTCGACGTACTCGAGACCGACTGAGACGAAATGAGCCGCATGAGTTCAATTGACCGCTTCGAAATTCTCTACGATGACCTCATCATTGGAACGACATCGTTCGAGTTTGGCGATCCACCTATGGGCGTCGCTTTTGGCAAATTCATACCGACGTCAGCCTATCGACGAGGCGACATTGCCGACAATAATAAATTGTCGGCGCGGCTGGCCGGAAGGACGATTCCGTCGGAAGGCGTGGGCATCGAAGACGACTTCATCGGGTCCGGAGAAATAGAAGTCACCATCCTGGGCGTACCGAACCCGTTGTATGATGAGCTTTTTTCAGACCACGTCGAAGTCTACAAAACTCTGCTGGAACGCTGATCGAACGGATTCGACCGAACCGGTCTTGCCAGCCGGGCGATGCCGACGCTACGACTGCGCCCATGCACTCGTCTGCCATCATTCTCCGTTCGATTTGGCTTTCTGGCTCCATCAGGGACCGGAACGAGCGCTGACGTCCAGCCCTTCGTCTCACCGGCCCGCCTTTCTGGCGCTCCGGTGACTGGCATGGCGGGCTCCTTCAGGACCGCCCATGACCAACGCCACCACCACCGCATCATCCCCCAGCGACCCGATCGGCTATGCCTATGCCGTGGCCGGGGCAGTGCTCTTTTCCACCAAGGGCATCTTCATCAAGCTGGCCTATGGCATGGGCGCCTCCACCGAGATGCTGCTCAGCCTGCGCATGCTGGTGGCGCTGCCGGTCTACCTGGTCATTCTCCTCACCATCTTGCGGCGGGCGGACAAGGCGGTTGCCGCGCTCAGCCCCAAGGTGGTGCTATCAAGCATGGCCATCGGCATCCTGGGCTATTACCTCTCGAGCTATCTCGATTTTCTGGGGCTGAGCCATGTCACCGCGCAATATGAGCGGCTGGTGCTGTTCACCTATCCCTTCTTCGTACTGCTGTTCGGCGTCTGGTTCTTCGGCGATCGCATGGTCTGGGCCGTGGTCCCGTCCATGTTGGTGAGCTATTCCGGGCTGCTCGTCATCTTCGGCTGGAACCTGGCCGTCGATCCGGATGGGCTGGTGCTGGGCACCATCCTGGTGCTGGGCTCGGCCATCACCTTCGCGCTCTATCAGCACCTGGCCAAGCGACAGATGCTGGTGATCGGCGCGGGGCTCTTCACCTGCATCGGCATGTCGACCGCGGCGGTCTGCGCGATTCTGCAGAATCTGGTGATTTCGGGCCCGGCCAGCTACCTGACACTGACGCCTGAAATCTGGGCCTGCGGATTGGCACTGGGCGTGCTCGGCACAGTGCTGCCGAGCTTCCTCATGAATGCGGGCATGGCGCGCATCGGCGCCCGGGCAACGTCTTCCACCGCCGCCTTCGGGCCGGTGGTGACAATTGTCATCGCCGTTATCGTTCTGGCCGAACCATTTACGGTCTACCACGGGGTCGGCACCGGCCTCGTACTATTGGGCTCGGTACTATTTACCAGAGCTGAACGACGGGCTCGGAATGCATTCAAATGATTCTCTCTAAATGGCTTTTGACCGCCGCAAACCCGCTGTAATGTCGGGCGATGACTTGCGGCTTACATCTGGGAAGGGACAACCGATGAACGCATTCCAAAAGCTTCTGGGAGGAGCCTCACTGGCTCTGGTGCTGGCCGCCGGACTGGCAGCGCCGGCCATGGCGCAGAAGCTCGACAACAAGAAGAACACGCCTGTCGCGACCACCGGCACCGCCGATATCGACTTCGGCGATGACAGCAGCCAGTGGTCCAAGGACGGGGAATGCGACGATCCGCGCTTTACCGGCAGCGGCTCGGCCAGCGAGCTGGTCGACGACGATATTCTCAAGGATGCCACCGACTGCAAGGCTGCGTTCGAAGCCGGCACCGTGACCCTGGTTGAGGGCGGCGATCTGCCCGTCGCGGCTGTCGAGATCGACTTCGGCGACGACAGCAGCGAATGGTCCAAGGACGGCGAATGCGACGATCCGCGCTTCACCGGCACCGGCTCGGCCGTCGAGACGCTCGCTGCCGATATCCGCAAAGACGCCACCGACTGCAAGGCCGCCTATGAGGCTGGCACCGTGACCCTGGTCGAAGATGGCGGCGATCTGCCCGTCGCCACCGTTCAGGACATCGATTTTGGCGATGACAGCAGCGAATGGGCCAATGACGGCGAATGCGACGATCCGCGCTTTACCGGCACCGGTTCGGCCGCCGAAACGCTCGATGCCGATATCCGCAAGGACGCCACTGACTGTAAGGCTGCCTTCGATGCCGGCACCGTGACGTTGGTCGAGGGCGGCGATACGCCTGCCGTCACCACCGCCGCAATCGACTTCGGCGACAATTCCAGTGAATGGGCCAATGACGGCGAATGCGACGACCCGCGTTTCTCGGGTTCCGGTTCGGCCGAGGAAACGCTGGCCGCCGACATCCTTAAGGATGCCGATGACTGCAAGGCCGCCTATGACGCCGGCACCGTGACCTTTGTTGGCGGCACCGATGTCGCCGATATCGACTATGGCGACGACACCAGCCAGTGGGCCAAGGACGGCGAATGCGACGATCCGCGCTTCTCAGGCACCGGCGTCGCCGGCGAACTGCTCGATGCCGACATTGCCCATGACGCCACCGACTGCCGCGCCGCGGTGGAAGCTGGCACCGCCACCTATAATGGCGGCGCCACCACCACGACGCCGGTTGCCTTCGACTATGGCAGCGACTGGAGCAAGTGGGCCAATGACGGCGAATGCGATGACCTGCGCTTCATGGGCGAAGGCACCGACAAGAAGCTGCTGACCGACGACCTCTATGGCGACGCCACCGACTGCAAGGCGCTGGAAGAAGAAGGCCGCGTGACCATCCGCAAGGTCTATTCGCCCGCCTATATCGCCGGCGCGCCCTATGACAGCAGCCATGTCGACTTCGGCGACAACACCTCGGACTATGCCAATGACGAGCGCTGCGACGACCCGCGCTTCGAAGGCCCGGGCGCTGCCTCGGTGCTGCTCGAAGGCGACGAGATGCACGACGAAGCCGACTGCAAGGCCGCCTATGAGGCCGGCCAGATCATCCTGATCAGCGAAAGCTGAGCGGTCGGCAGGAGCTTTGAGTTCAGCGGCGGGGCGAAAGCTCCGCCGTTTTTGTTTGGGGGGGAACGGCACACCGCCCGCGCAGTCGTCTCCCTCCCCCTTGTGGGGAGGGATCAAGGGTGGGGGTGCTGAGGGTCGAATACGTGTCGAGTTTGCGGATAGCGCAACACCCCCACCCTGCTCGATCACGGACTTAGCAAGCTAAGTCCTATCTCGCTTCCCTCCCCACATGGGGGAGGGTGGACCCGGTGGGTGGGAGGACCTGGGTGTCCTCTGAAACCCTACGCCGCCTGGCGTTCGACCATCATCTTCTTGATTTCGGCGATGGCCTTGGCCGGGTTCAGGCCCTTCGGACACACCTTGGCGCAGTTCATGATGGTGTGGCAGCGATAGAGCTTGAACGGGTCCTCGAGGTCGTCGAGGCGTTCCTGCGTGGTTTCGTCGCGCGAGTCGATCAGCCAGCGATAGGCCTGCAGCAGGGCGGCGGGGCCGAGATACTTTTCGCCATTCCACCAATAGCTCGGGCACGAGGTCGAGCAGCAGGCGCACAGGATACACTCATAGAGCCCGTCGAGCTTGGCGCGCTGCGGCACCGACTGCGTCCATTCCTTGGCCGGGGTCGGCGACGTGGTCTTGAGCCAGGGCTCGATGGCGCGATGCTGGGCGTAGAAGGTGGTGAGATCGGGCACCAGATCCTTGACCACGGGCATATGCGGCAGCGGATAGATCTTGATGGGGCCGGAGCTGTCATCCATGCCCTTGGTGCAGGCCAGGGTGTTGAGCCCGTTGATATTCATCGAGCACGAGCCGCAAATGCCCTCGCGGCAGGAGCGGCGCAGGGTCAGCGTCGCATCGACCTTGTTCTTGATCCAGAGCAGGCCATCCAGGATCATCGGGCCGCAATCGTCGAGATCGACGAAATAGGTATCGATGCGCGGATTGGCGCTCTGGTCCGGATCGTAGCGATAGATGTGATACTCGCGCAGCCGCTTGGCGCCGGCGGGCTTGGGCCAGGTCTTGCCCTTGGTCGGGCGATCGGCCTTGGGGAGCATCAGTTCGACCATCGGTCGGTTTCCTTCTTTGACACGCGCCGCTCAACCCGGCGCGAAACTCTCAACATCCGCGATGTCATTCCGGCGAAGCCCGGAATCCATCTTTCGATCTCAGGATGGACCCCGGCCTTCGCCGGGGTGACACCGTATGTGTGGATGGCGCGAGGCCATCAATAGTTCGGCTTGCAGATCTGGTTGGATTTGGCGACGTAGGCATTGTAGGCGCGGTACTGGTCCTGCGGCACCGAGCCGCCCTGCATGGCCGCGATCACCATGGCCATGAAATCCTCGTCGATCAGCGTCATCGCTGCATCGGCCTTGCAGGTGCACAAAGTTTCGTCCTGGGCGATGCTCATGCAGACGGCGGCGAACTCCGCCTTTTGCTCCGAAGTCGGCGCGGCAAAGGCGGGGACGGTCATGACGGCCAGAACGGCCAAACCGGCAACAAATTTCATCTCAGTTCCTTCCGGATCACGAGCTTGAGGCCCGACCAGATTTCATCGACAGCGCAGACTTTGATATCCACCAGCCCGATCGGCAGCACGACATCGCGGATCACATCCTCGGTAATGTCGGTGGCGACCTTGGCGGCCTTCTTGGGCCAGCTCACCCAGATCATCCCATCGCGCGCGATCAGGTTCATCAGCGGCTGGGCGAGGGATTCGAGCACGGCACGGGCCGTGGTGAAGAGGTGGATGAAATTGTAGCCTGGAGCCGCATCGCCGAGCTGGCCGATGGTTATGCGGGTGGATTCCGTGAACTGACGCGATGTGGTCAGATCGGCCAGATCAGCGGGCAGGTCGATGAACAGAGCGCGTTGCCCGTCCTTGAGGCCGAGCTTTTTGCCGAGGGGCGTGCCCGAATAGCCGGAATTTGAGGAAGAAATGCCCATCTACTCCGGTGCCTTGTCGTAGTATGTGTCCTCGATCTCCGGAGAACTATTCAGATTTTCCACGAGGCAATTCGTCATTGCCAGCACATCCGCCTCGATTGAGAAAAGGCATGACTTCTGATCGGCCGAAATAGCCATGTGTAGTCGGTCGCCCGTGACCTCATATGTGCCACTTCGGTCGAATACCTCACCACCCATGCTTACCAGATTTCCCGCAGCGTTTGGATGGCTGGAAAATTCACTGGTCCTTTCAATAACTTGACCAGGCTGGTCTTGCTCAAAACACAGCGTTGTTAACGACTGGTAGTTTGGGTCGTCGGCTCGACGGACCCTTTCCCATTCCGGATCGCGCATGTTCCAGCACCCGGGCAGGTCGATGGCAATGGCAGTCTTGGCAACCGAGAAGTTGTACTCGATCAAGGTGGCAGAGGTGCCCACACAGTTTTCTAGTTGAAGCTTTTTGCTAGGCTCAACTATGCCGTCACAGAGAATTTCGTTCTCTTGGAAGGGCCAAGCAACCGAGGGGCCCCCATTGATCAACCGAAGCCGGTTGTCCTTGATGTCATAGGTCCCGTCGCCCTGCGTATTTACGTTCTCCTGAGCAGTGAAGGACTCGTAGGTGAACGACAGGCGACCTTCGCCTCTAAAGCAAATCGACGAACTACCAGAGCCCTCAGTGCCGTCGACGAATTGGGCATGCCAGCCCTCTTCCCAGCAACCCAGCAACAAAGCGCTGAAATCTGCCTCGCTGGCAGGCCTGACATCCTGCGCAGCGACGCCCAGCGTGCTAGCAAGACAGAGGCCAAGGATAACGAGGGCGAAACGCATCAATACACGCGTGCCTTGGGCGCGATTTTCTTGAGGTTGATGCCGCCTTCGCTTTCGGGGGTCAGCGGGTCGATATGCACAGGGCGGTAGCCGAGGCGGACGGCGCCGGTATCGGTGTCGATCCAGCTCAGCGTGTGCTTGCGCCAGTTTTCGTCGTCGCGGCTCGGGAAATCCTCATGCGCATGGGCGCCGCGGCTTTCGTGGCGGGCTTCGGCCGAGACCACGGTCACCATGGCATTGGCCATGAGGTTTTCCAGTTCGAGCGTTTCGACCAGGTCCGAATTCCAGATCAGGCTGCGATCGGTGACGCTGATATCCTTGAGCTGGCCATAGATCTCGCTCATGCGGCGCACGCCCGACCGCAGCGAGTCCGACGTGCGGAACACAGCGGCGTCTTCCTGCATGGTGTGCTGCATGGCGTCGCGCAGTTCGGCCGTGGGCTTCGAGCCGCTGGCATTGCGCAGGCGATCGAGGCGGGCGAGGATTTTGGCATCCTGCGCCGCATTGATGCCGGGGATCGGGCTGGCCTTGTCGATGACCTTGCCGGCGCGGATGGCGGCGGCGCGACCGAACACCACGAGATCGGTCAGCGAATTGGAGCCGAGGCGATTGGCGCCATGCACCGAGGCGCAGGCGGCTTCGCCCACCGCCATCAGGCCCGGCACGACGCGATCAGGATTGTCAGGCGTCGGGTCCAGCACCTCGCCGTGATAGTTCGCGGGGATGCCGCCCATATTGTAGTGCACCGTCGGCAGCACCGGGATCGGCTCGCGAGTCAGGTCGACGCCGGCGAAGATTTTTGCCGATTCGGTAATACCCGGCAGGCGCTCATGCAGCACCTTGGGGTCGAGATGATCGAGGTGGAGGTAGATGTGGTCCTTCTTGGGACCGACACCCCTGCCCTCGCGGATTTCGAGCGTCATGCAGCGGGAAACGACGTCGCGTGACGCCAGGTCCTTGGCGTTCGGCGCATAGCGCTCCATGAAGCGCTCGCCTTCCGAATTGGTGAGGTAGCCGCCCTCGCCACGCGCGCCCTCGGTGATCAGCACGCCGGCGCCATAGATACCCGTCGGATGAAACTGGACAAATTCCATGTCCTGCAGCGGCAGCCCGGCGCGGGCCACCATGCCATTGCCGTCGCCGGTGCAGGTATGGGCCGAAGTCGCCGAGAAATACGAGCGGCCATAGCCGCCGGTGGCGAGCACGACCAGCTTGGCGCGGAAGCGGTGCAGCGTGCCGTCGTCGAGCTTCCAGGCGATGATGCCCTGGCACTCGCCATTCTCGCCCATGATCAGGTCGAGGGCGAAATATTCGATATAGAACTGCGCATTGTGGCGCAGGCTCTGGCCATAGAGCGTGTGAAGGATGGCGTGGCCGGTGCGGTCGGCGGCGGCGCAGGTGCGCTGCACCGGCGGGCCTTCGCCGAATTCGGTCATATGGCCGCCGAACGGGCGCTGGTAGATCTTGCCATCCTGGGTGCGCGAGAACGGCACGCCGTAGTGCTCGAGCTCATAGATGGCGGCCGGCGCTTCGCGCGCCAGGTATTCCATGGCGTCGTTGTCGCCGAGCCAGTCCGACCCCTTAACGGTGTCGTACATGTGCCACTGCCAGCTATCGGGCCCCATGTTCTGTAGCGAGGCCGCAATGCCGCCCTGCGCCGCGACGGTGTGCGAGCGGGTGGGGAAGACCTTGGTGATGCAGGCGGTGTTGAAGCCCTGCTCGGCCATGCCAAGGGTAGCCCGCAGACCCGCGCCACCGGCGCCAACCACCACCACGTCGAATTCGTGGTCGATGAGTTCGTAATTGGCCATGGCGGTTAACCCCAGAAGACGAGCTTGAGCAGCGCGGCGACACCGGCCACCGCAATAAGGATGCAGAACAGCGTGTTGAGCAGCATGAGCAGGCGATAGAGATCGTCGTGGAAATAGTCTTCCAGCGTATCGCGCATGCCGTTGCGCATATGGATGGTGACCACCACCAGCAGAGCCGCCAGCGGCAGGCCGATCCAGCCATTGCCGAGCACGGCGATCATGTCGGGCCGATCCTGCCCGGCCAGCCGCACCACGATGAACAGCAGGAAGCCGATAAAGACGATATTGATCGCCCCGGTCAGACGCTGGGTGAGGAAGTGGCGGGTCGACGCCTTGGCCCGGCCATACTTGGTCTTGGGATTGGCGATCATGTCGCGGGTGATAACGGTTTCGCGCATCATGCCATCCAGACGAAAACGGTCCAGACCACCAGGGTCAGGACGATGGAACCGGCAAGATTGGCCCAGGCCAGCGCCTCGCGCTGCCCCGGCTCCATGCCGATGATGAAATCCCAGACGAAATGGCGGAGGCCACCCAGCATGTGGTGGATGAGGCTCCAAGTATAGCCGAACAGCACCAACTGGCCGAACCAGCTACCATAGACCGCGTTGACCGCATTGAGCGGTTCCTGGCCGGCGGCCGCGGCGGCCAGCCAGATCACCAGCAGGCCCGTGCCGGCATAATTGGCGATGCCGGTGGCGCGATGGACGATCGACATGGCCATGGTAATGGTCCAGCGGTAGATCTGGAGATGGGGAGAAAGCGGGCGGGATCGAACCGTCATGAGGCCTCGCTGGCGCGCGGCTTTGCCGCTGGCAGTTTGGAATGGTTCGAGACTTCTAGCGCTCAAAGATTACAAAATCAAAGCGCCCAGCTGAGACTTTTGGCGCATTCCGCACTTTGTTCGTATATCGCACCGCGTGTGCGAGGGGCGGCGGATTGGCGGGGTAGGATGAGAGCGAGCGAGGCTACTAGAAGTGGGGACGCCTCGACGGCGATTTTCGGTGGTCCGTCAAACCGCAAGATCGGTCGAGCGGATCGTGGGGCGTCGCGGCTAGATGGCGTCACCACAGGGAATGACGATGACGGCGGCACTTGAGAACTACCAGGCCCGGATGCGACGAGTACTGGATCATATCGACCAGCATCTCGACGGCGAACTGGACCTCGACACGACAAGTCGGGTTGCCGCCTTCTCGAAGTTCCATTTCCACCGGCAATTCGCGGCGACGTTCGAATTGTCCGTGCATCGCTATGTGCAGTTGGCGCGCCTCAAGCGTGCTGCGGAGCGGTTGACCGCGACGGACGCCGTGAGCGTCACCGACATAGCGATGGAGGCCGGCTACGACGCGCCCGATGCCTTCGCCCGTGCCTTCCGGCAGCGGGTTGGGCAATCGCCGTCCGCGTTCCGGAAATCGCCCGATTGGGCGGCGTGGCTCATGGCCTTCGGGCCGCTCGACAAAGCCAGGAGCAGGCTGATGCAGATTACCTTTGAACCCAGTGACGTGACCATCCGCGATGTGCCCCAGACGCCGGTGGCGATGATCGAACATCGCGGCGACCGGACGACGATCCCCGATACGCGGCAACGCTTCATGGCCTGGCGCCAGGCGGCCGGCCAAGGCCCCGAAATCGCCCCCAGCTACATGGTCTTCCGATCCGAACGCGAGCCCGCGATCGCCGCCGACTACGCCATGGACCTGTGCGTCGAGACGACCCAGCCGGTCGGGCCCAACGAGCAGCAGGTCATTGCCGGCACGATCCCCGGCGGTCGCTGCGCCGTGCTGCGCTATCCGGGCAACAGCAACAATCTTGAGCCCGCCGCGCTCTACCTCTATCGCGACTGGCTGCCGGCCAGCGGCGAGGAAGCGCGCGACTTCCCCATCTATTGCCGCCGCCAGCTCGCACCCATTCCTGGCCTCTCGGCGCATGAAGTGGTCGTCGAGCTGTTTCTGCCACTGAAGTAGCGGCCATCACGCGGCGAAGAACTGCTCCAGCTCCGGCGCGAGGACTTCCGGGGCGGCCGAATGGGTCTGGCCCGGCAGGCTCTTGTGCTCCCCATAGGGCAGCGCATCGGCCAGCGCCTCGGCGGTCTGGCGGATCCAGGCTGGGCTTGCCCCGCCATCCATCACCAGCACGGGCGCGGTCATGGCGGCCCAGCGCTCGGCCGGGAGCGGCTTGCCCGACATGTTCTCGCCGAGAATGGCAATGTCATAGGGCAAGGTGTGTGCCACCGCGTCGAGCGCCGGCCACATGGGCGCGGCCTTCATCTGGGTGACCATTTCGGGCGGGGCGCCCACCACGTCGGTCATCCAGTATTCCACCGCCTCGCCGCGGGAATCGGCGGCGATCAGTTCGGCGATATGCTCCGCAAAACCCTCGGGCGGCGGCGGGCGGCTGTCATCGATGATGAAGGGCGGCTCGTAGAGCGAGAGCTTCAGCACCTTGTCGGGCAGCCGGACCGTGGCTTCGAGCGACAGCACCGCGCCCGAGGAATGGCCATGCACGAAGGCGGTGCCGCCGACATCCTCGATCAGCGCGTCGATGTCCTCGATCTCGCGGTCGACGGCATAGGGCGCGGTATCGCCGCTATCGCCCCGGCCCCGACGATCATAGGCGACGACTGTGAAGTGTGGGGCCAGCAGCTTGGCCGTTGGCGCCCAGGCCGAGCGCTCGCTGAGCGCCCCACCGACCAGGATCAGCGCCGGGCCGGTCCCGTAGCGATCGAAGGCAATGCTGGTGCCGTCTTTCGAAGTCACTGTGCCATGCGTCATTTCCGCCTCCTGCGCCAGCGCCAGGCGCCCGCTCGCTGCCACGAATACGCTTGCCAATCCGGTGCCGATGAAGAGCCGCCGGCTCAGGAGAGGGGCGAGGACAGTATCTGCTATCTGCGCGTTTCGGGTCATGCGACTGCCCTTCATTGAGGATCGGCGCGTGCTGCCGATGTGGCCCTCTCCTAACGAGTGCGTCGCTGCGGTGGTTGCAAGTCAGCGGCCGCTCACGCCCGCTCCAGCAGGTCCGCCAGTTCATCCGGCATCAGCAGCGGCACGTCGTGGCCGCAGTTCAGCTCGTGCACGCTCCAGGCCGGATCGTCGCGCAAGGGGGCGGCGATGGAGCCGAAACCGTCCCAGCCGGTGGCGAGGATATAGGTCTTGCGGGCAATGCCGCGATAGGCGCCGGTATGCCGGACGGGCTCGGTAAACGTGCCGGTGGGCTGTGGCGTGGCGAGGGCCGCGACCCGCTGGCTCTCGGCCTCGGTGGGATATTCGTTCTCGCCAATCTCGGGCACCGACACGGTGAGGCCTTCGGGCATTTCACCCATGATATCGGCGAAGGACTGGCCATTATCGGGGATGAAGGCATCGAGATAGACGATGGAGGCGATGCGCTCGCGGGCACGCTCGACGACGCCGGTGGCAACGAACCCGCCATAGGAATGGGCGACCAGCACCACATCACTGAGCTCGTGCCAGACCATCTCGTTGACGATGTCGTCGATGTGATGGGTGAGCGTGATGGGAAAGGCCGCCAGATGCGCACGTTCGCCCAGCCCGCTCAGCGTCGGCACATGCACGCGATGGCCAGCCGCCCGCAGCCGCTCCGCCACCTTGTCCCAACCCCATGCGCCGGCCCAGGCACCATGCACAATCACGAATGTGGTCATCGCATCCTCCTTACGATTGCGAAATGCAAGTGATTGCTTTTCGCAAGCATAAGCGTTAGAGTCAACCCATGACGTCACCTGATTTCCGTTCCGGCTGCCCGATCAACCTTGGCCTCGAAGTGTTCGGGGACAAATGGACGCTTCTGGTCATCCGCGACATCATGTTTGCCGGCAAGCGCCACTATCGCGAGTTCCTTGCCTCCGACGAGGGGATTTCGAGCAATATCCTGGCCGACCGCCTGGCCATGCTGGTGGAAAGGGGCATCCTGACCCGGGCCGAGGACCCCGGTCACAAGCTCAAGGCCATCTATTCGCTGACGCAAAAGGGCATCGACCTCTTGCCCATCATTGCCCAGATCAGCCGCTGGAGCCGCACCTATATGCCGGTCGATCCCATCTTGGCGGCCACCGGCGAGGCGCGCGATCGCGCCGGCCCTGGGGCTGTCGAGGCGCAAATGGCGGCTTTGCGGACCATCCATCTGGGCCACTAGGCGCGGCCCGTCGCCTAGCTGGCATTCGGAAATGCTTGTGGCCGACGACACGGCTTTGGGGCAGAAGACAGGCTCGACAAGGAGCCCCCATGAGCGAACCCGTCACCGTCAAGTCCATCACGTCGCTGGCCAAGGGCTGGGGGCAGCTCGACCGCTACGAGGTCGACCATATCCGCCAGGACGGCACGCGACAGACCGTGCTGCGCGAGGTCTACCACCACGGCAATGCCGCCGCCGTGCTGATGTTCGCCCCGGTGGAGCGCACGGTGATCCTGACCCGGCAGTTCCGCCTGCCGCCCCATCTCAATGGCGACGTCGCCTGGCTGATCGAGGCGCCGGCAGGATTGCTCGATGGCGACGAGGCGCCTGACGTGGCGGCGCGGCGCGAGGCCATGGAGGAAACCGGCTATGAGCCGGAGGCGCTGGTCTATCTCTTCAACGCCTATATGAGCGGCGGCTCGCTGACCGAGAAATGCGCCTGCTATCTGGGCCGCTACACGCCCGGCCAACGCAAGGCCGAAGGCGGCGGCCTCAGCGCCGAGGGCGAGGACATCGAGGTGTTCGAGCTGGGGCTGGACGAAGCCCTGGCCATGGTCGCGGCGGGCACCATCATGGATGCCAAGACGATCATGATGCTGCAGGCGCTGGTGCTGAAGCTGGCTGCGGGTGAGTATTAGGGAAAGCCGCACTACCATACCCTCACCCTCGCGGGTCCCAATGTCCCGCGATGTCATCCCGGTGGGTAAATCACAACTCAGGGGTGAACACTCCCCTTCAAGGGAGAGCTACCATCCGGTGCGTGGGAGCTGCTCTCAGAAATCCACCAGCTTCTTGTCCGGATCGTAGGGCTGGTCCTTGGCGACGCGGGTCACGGCCTGGCCGGCCTTCATTTTCTTGGCCACCGCGTCATAGGCATAGGTGGGCGAGCCGTGGAGCTGCCAGCCCTCGCTGAGAGCCTTGGTCACCTTGTGGCAAAAGCTGGCATCGTCCTCGCCGGTGAGGAAGCGGTAGATAAGCATGCATAGCCCCAATGCGCGGCGCGTGTACGGCCGCAGTTGATCTTGGTCGAGCTTATCGCTAATCGAGTGGCCATGCATCGGTTTCCTGACCATCTGCTGAAGGGCCACGCCAATTTCATGGCCGGCCGCTATGCCCGCGAGAAGGACCGGATTCGGGACCTCGCCAGCGAGGGCCAGAACCCATCCACCATGATCATTGCCTGCTGCGACAGCCGCGCGGCGCCCGAGATGATCTTCGATGCCGGCCCGGGCGAACTGTTCGTGCTGCGCAACGTCGCCAACCTGGTGCCGACCTACCAGCCCGATGGCGGCCAGCACGGCACCTCGGCGGGCATCGAATTCGCCGTCAAGGCGCTGGGTATCGCCAATATCGTCATCATGGGCCACGGCCGCTGCGGCGGCATCAAGGCGGCGCTCGCGTCCGACCAGAGCCCGCTTGATACGGGTGACTTCATCGGCAAGTGGATGAGCATGCTGGGCGACCTGCCCAACCAGCTCGGCCAGAATAGCCTGCTCACCTCGGGCGAGCGCCAGACCGCGCTCGAACGCATCTCGATTCGCAACTCCATCCAAAACCTGCGCACCTTTCCCTACGTCGCCGACCTCGAAGCGGCGGGCAAACTGGCGGTGCATGGTGCCTGGTTCGACATCTCGACCGGCGAGCTCTGGGTGATGGACGGCGAAAGCGGCGATTTCGTCCGTCCCGACTTCTGATCTTTCCAGCCGATCCACTTGCGATAACGCGCCCGTGAAGTGCTCGCGGCTGCGCTCACATCCGCGTTACCTGAAAATTGACGAACAATATATGGAAGCTGACTTGTCAGCGTACTGAATGTCGCAGCTCGTTCAAGTCTTGCGGACAAAATAGTCTATAGTCGATGACAGTTAATATCGCTTAGGTCTTTCCAGATACATTGATCGGCGACAGCAATCATACTGCCTGCTTTTCGCCTAATTATCTCCCAGCGCTCGCCGATTTTCGGGCCCGGACGAGACACATTGCCAAATCATTGTCTGTCCCACGGGCCGCAGGAGAGTGGCTCGTCGGAGGCCGGCTAACCGGTCACCGCTTTTCTCCCCAACATTGGAGCTAACCTCCCATGAAGAAGATCATCCTGTCGTCCCTCGTCGTCCTCGGCCTTTCGACCGCTGCGTTCGCCCAGGCTGCTGCCCCCGATTTCGCGACCGTCGATGCCGACGCGAGCGGCGGTGTCTCGCTTGCCGAAGCCCAGGTCGTGCTGCCTGACCTGACCGAAGAGGCCTTCACGGCTGCGGATACCGACGCCAATGGCGAGCTGTCGGCCGAAGAATTTGCGACCCTGGCCGCTGCTCCGGTTGCCCCGGCCAGCTAAGCCTTAACGCCCAGCCCCGGGCGTCAAAATGAAGCCACCCCATACCTCCTGGGGTGGCTTTTCTTGTCCGGCCGCATCCGGCGGCCCCTGATTATCGGAGCATCTGATGCACAAACTTGCCTTGAGCCTTGCCGTCCTCGGCCTGTCGGCCAGCGCCGCCTTCGCCCAGACGCCGACCAGCTTTGCCGATGTCGATACCGACGCCAATGGCGAACTGAGCTTTGCCGAGCTGCAATTGGTCTGGACCGACCTGCAGCAGGCCGAATTCGACGCCGCCGACGCCGATACCAGCGGCGGCCTGAGCGCAGATGAACTCAATACGCTGCAGCCTGCCGCTCTGCCGGCGACGCCAGAAGCGCCCGCGCAGTAGTCGAATTCAGTGGATGGCCGGCACGACCGGCCGTCCGCGCCAGACGGTGACGACGAGGCCCGATATGACCAGCACGGCGCCGCCGATCTCGATCGGCGTGATGGTTTCACCCAGCACGAGATAGCCCGAGAGCAAGCCGGTGATCGGCACCAGCAGGGTAAACGGCGCCACTGTCGAAGCCGGGTGACGACCCAATAGCCAGCTCCAGATGCCGCCACCCAGCAGCGTCGCCGGATAGGCGAGGAAGGCGATGAGCCCGGCCTCCTCCCAGCCGAAACCGGCAAGCGCGTCCAGCACCACTTGCGGACCCTCGACCAGCAGCGACAGGCCGATCAGCGGCAGTGGCGCCGCCAGCGAGCCCCAGACCGTAAAGGCCAGAGCATTGACGCGGCCGGCCTTCTTGGTCAGCACATTGGCGAGGCCCCAGCTCAGCGCGCCCAGCAGCGTCATACCGAGCGGCAGCAGCGCCGTGGCGGCCAGACGCTCGATGGCGATGACGCCGATGCCGGCAAAGGCGATGACGGCGCCGATGATCTGGAAGCGGCTTGGACGTTCGCCCAGCAGCACGAAGGCCAGGGCCATGGTGAAAAAGGCCTGGGTCTGCAGCACTAGCGAGCTCAGCCCGGCCGACATGCCCCAGGCGAGCGCCAGATTGAGAAAGCCATAAAGCGCGAAGCCAAGGCTGAGCCCGAACCCCACCACCAGCCACCACGGCGCCTTGGGCGGCCGGATGAACAACACGGCCGGCAGGGCTGCCGCGACGAAGCGCAGCCCGGCGGCCAGTATCGGCGGCAGCGCCTCGACGCTGAGCTTGATGATGACGAAATTGAAACCCCAGATGGCAACGACCAGCAGCGCCAGGGCGACGTGGCGGAGCGGCATCAGGCGGCCCGAAGCCGCGCGAGGAGACGCGGGCCGAAGACGTTGAGGACGAGGCCGACAAAGATCAGCAGACTACCCGCGATTTCGAGCCCGCTCACCTGTTCGCCCAGGAACACGAAGGCGGCGGCAAAGCCGACCACCGGCACCAGCAGCGAAAAGGGGGCGATGAGGCTCGCCGGATGGCGACCGAGCAGCACCGCCCAGGCGCCATAGCCCATCAGCGTCGAGCCATAGGCGATGAACAGCACCGAGAAGATCGCCTGCGGACTGACGCTGGTAAGGTCGAGCAGCGCCTGCGGTCCATCGACCACCAGCGAGAGTGCCAGCATCGGCAGCGGCGGCACCAGACTTCCCCAGACCACGAAGGCGAACATGTCGATCTTGCCGGCCCGCTTGGTGACGATGTTGGAAATGGCCCAGAAGAAGGCCGCGACCAGGGTCAGCAGCAGCGGCATCAGCACCGCGCCGCCCACATGCTCGGCGCCGATGGTGCCGAGGCCGAGGAGCGCAATGGCGGCGCCGCCGAGCTGCAGTGGCGTCGGCCGATCGCCAAGCAGAGCCACGGCCAGCACCATGGTGAAAAACACCTGCATCTGCATGACGAGGCTGGCGAGCCCCGCCGGCATGCCCAGCCGAATAGCGGTGAAGAGAAAGCTGAACTGCAGCACGCCCACGGTGAGGCCATAGGCGATGAGGACGGGCCAGCCCACATTGGGCTTGCGGATGAAGAACACCGCCGGCAGGGCGCAGCCGAGATAGCGCAATCCGGTCAACAGGAACGGCGAGATTTCATCGACGCCCCATTTGATGGCGACGAAATTGAGCCCCCAGATGAGGACGACGCCAAGGGCCAGGGCAATGTCGCGGAAGGGCACGATCGAATTCCGTAGGTTCAGTCCGGGCGCGACCAGCCGAACAGGATGTCTGGCTGCCGCTCTTCGTTGTCGCCATCGGTCCGGCCGGTTTCGGCAAAGCCGTGCCTGACATAGAAGCTTCTGCCAGCGTGGTTGTCAGCAAAGCACCAGAGCTGGAGCCGCTTCTGCCGCTGTTTGGCGGCGTTGACAAGCAGGCTGCCAATGCCCTGCCCGCGCAGATCGGGTTCGAGATAGAGATGCTCGATCCAGCCTGACGTCTCGACCATGAAGCCCAGCAACGCGCCGGCCCGCTCGGCCAGCGTCATCAGCCCGGCCTCGCGGCGGCCGGCAAAGAAGGCGACATCTTCGGCCGGACTGTGCAGCACGGGCAGGAAGGGCATGGCGACGGCGCGTGACCGGGCAAACAGCCCGGCCACATCGGCGATGTCATCGGCATTGGCAGTGCGGAGGGTGATGTCTCTCGGCATCACCCGCCCGGCCTCAGGCGGCCTTGCGCGCGGTCAGCCCGCGGGCGATCAGTTCTTCGGCGATCTGGATGGTGTTGAGCGCCGCGCCCTTGCGCAGATTGTCGCTGACCACCCAGATATTGAGGCCGTTCTCGATCGTCGCGTCCTCGCGGATGCGGCTGACGAAGGTGTCGTATTCGCCCACGCTCTCGACCGGGGTGGCGTAGCCGCCCGGTTCGCGCTTGTCGATCACCGAAATGCCGGGCGCCTCGCGCAGGATGTCGCGCGCTTCATCGGGCGAGATCGGGCTTTCGAACTCGATATTGACCGCTTCCGAATGACCCACGAAGACCGGCACGCGCACGGCGGTGCAGGTGACCTTGATCTTGGGATCGAGGATCTTCTTGGTCTCGGCCATCACCTTCCACTCTTCCTTGGTCGAGCCGTCTTCCATGAAGACGTCGATATGGGGAATGACGTTGAAGGCGATCTGCTTGGGGAACTTGCCCGGGGTCGCCGTATCGTTGACGAAAATGCCCTTGGTCTGGTTCCACAGCTCGTCGACGCCTTCCTTGCCGGCGCCGGATACCGACTGGTAGGTCGAGACGACGATGCGCTTGATCTTGGCAAAGTCGTGCAGGGGCTTGAGCGCCACCACGAGCTGGGCGGTCGAGCAATTGGGATTGGCGATGATGTTGAGGCGGGTCGGATTGGCCAGCCACGCATCGAGCACGTGGGCGTTCACTTCCGGCACGATCAGCGGGACGTTGGAATCGTAGCGCCAGAAGCTCGAATTATCGATGACGATGCAGCCCGACGCGGCGATACGCGGCGCCCAGTCCTTGGAGATGGCGCCGCCGGCCGACATGATGGCGAAATCGACGCCCTTGAAGTCGAAATCCTCGAGATTCTTGGCCTTGAGGATCTTGTCGCCATACGAGATTTCGCGACCGATCGAGCGCGAGGAGGCGAGCGCGATCACCTCATCGGCCGGGAACTTGCGCTCGGCCAGAATATTGAGAACTTCACGGCCAACATTGCCCGTGGCACCGACGACAGCGACGCGATAACCCATTTCTTGGAACTCCAGTCCCTTACCAGTTTCCGCCCCCGCGCGATGATCTTGCCATCGCGGCCAGTGCTTTGAGCCTCTCCCCGTCGGGAGACGACCCGGGGAAAAGCGTCAGGCGGTTTTGGTGGTTTTAGTCATAGATGCAGCGACGCCACCGGCCGGAGCCAGAGTGGTTGCGAGACCCGCAATGTCGAAAAAGCTGCGCATCGGTTGACTGCTTGGTTGAAAAGCAGGCGAAGTCATACGCCCAAATAGGAAATAGTCAATGAAATTGCCATGTGGCGGCATCAAGTGGTGCCCAATTGCCACAAGAGCCGTGTTAAGACAGCATTAACGGACTAAATTATCGTGGCGTGAAGACCTCGCGCGCGGAATGGCGAGCGGGCTGGGGAGCGGGTAATGCGTATAGCGGCTGGGGCTTTGCTGGGGATGGCGCTGTTGGCGGGACACGCCATGGCGCAGGACAATGCGCTCTACTTCAACCCGGCACTGACCCCCGAATTCACCGCCCCGAGCGCCTTTGAAGGCCTCTATGCCGGCGTGCTGATCGGCCCCATCTCGGCCCGCAAGAACAACTTCAACACCGTTGGCGCCGATATCCGCGGCGAAATCGGCGGCGTCGTCGGCTGGAACCAGCCCGTCGCGCCGGGCGTCATCATCGGTGGCGAATTGCAGGGCACCGTCGCCACCGATTTCGGCTCGGCCTATCTGCGGCTGATGGCTTTGGCGCGCTTGGGCTTTGCCGCCGGCGACAATACGCTCGTCTATCTTCTGGGCGGCGCCGGGCGCATGGGCGAGAGCTGGGCCTTCGAGGCCGGCATCGGCGCCGAAGTGATGGTGACGCCAAACATGGCCCTGCGGCTCGAGGCGGCCGGCATCGGCCAGCTTGGCCCGGTCCCCAACGGTAACAACATTCCGGCCGTCTCGGCCATCCGCATCACCTCGGGCGCCATCTGGCAGCTCGATGGCGGTCCGGCAGCGACCACGTTCAACACCGGGCCCGTGACCGATTTTGCCGGCTATTATGCCGGCATCAATATCGGCGGCCTCACCGACCCGCAGTTCAACTTCTTCGACGATTATGGCTGGGGCTGGCATTTGAGCCGCTTCGAGATGGGCGGCTTTGCCGGCTACAATCACGCGCTCAACGACATGTTCCGCGCCGGCGTCGAGCTGCAGCTCGGCGTCAACTACGATACCTCGGGCGATGCGGGCTTTGATGCTTTGGCTTTGGCACGGCTCGGCGTGGTGCCGATCGAGGGCGTGCAGGCCTATGCCGCGGGCGGACTGGGCCTTGTCGAAGGCCAGGGCGCCTATGCCTTTGGCGGCGGCGTCGAATATGCGCTCTGGGGCAATGCGTCGCTGCGCGGCGAGGCATTGCTGCTGGGTCGCCTCGACGGCGCGCCGGGCCTCACCGGGGTCACCGGACCCTCGACCTCCAAGGTCACCATTGGCACGGTGTGGCACTTCGACTAAGAGCCACCCTTCCCTTCCCGCCGTCGCGGGAATGACGCGGTGAGTTGCCATGCCCCATTATGATGTCGTGATCCTGGGCGCCGGTGCTGCCGGCATGATGGCCGCCATTGAGGCCGGCAAGCGCGGGCGGCAGGTGCTGGTGGTGGACCACGCCAAATATGCCGGCGAGAAGATCCGCATTTCCGGCGGCGGGCGCTGCAACTTCACCAATATTAACGCCACCACCGACAAGGGCCGCGACCGCTTCCTGAGCCAGAACCCGCGCTTCGCGCTCTCGGCCCTCAGCCGCTACACGCCCGAAATGTTCATCGGCCTCGTCCAGGCCCACGGCATCGCCTTCCACGAAAAGACGCTGGGCCAACTGTTCTGCGACGGGCCGGCGACGCAGATCAACACGATGCTCCTGGGCGAAATGCGCAAGGCGGGCGTGACGCTGGTGTTGGAAACCGGCGTCGAAAGCGTCACCCGCGACGAGAGCGGCGACGGTTTCGCGCTGCAACTGACCACCTCTTCGATCACCTGCGACAGCCTCGTCGTCGCCACTGGCGGCAAGTCCATTCCCAAGATGGGCGCGACGGGGCTGGGCTATCAGCTCGCGACGCAGTTTGGGCTGAGGCTCACCGACACCCGCCCGGGCCTCGTGCCGCTGACTTTCGAAACCGGCGCGCTGGACAAGCTCAAGGAACTGTCCGGCATCGCCGCCGACGCCATTGTGAGCCACGGCAAGACAGCATTCGAGGAAGCGCTGCTGTTCACCCATCGGGGCCTTTCCGGCCCGGCCATCCTGCAGATTTCGTCCTATTGGCGCGAGGGCGACAGTATTTCCGTCGACCTGCTGCCGCACCAGGATGCCGCCGAGGCTTTACGCGCTGCCCGCAAGGCCACGCCCAAGGTGCAGGTGCAGACGGTGCTGGGCGGCATGCTGCCCAAGAAGCTGGCGCAACTGCTCGGCGACGAACTCGACCTGCCCGGCATGGTCGGCGATTTCTCCGACAAGAAGCTGGCGGCGGTGGAAGCCATGCTCAAGGCCTGGATGCTGAAACCGGTGGGCTCGGAGGGCTATCGCACCGCCGAAGTGACGCTGGGCGGCGTCGATACGCGCGATCTCGACGCCAAGACCATGGCAGCGCGCAATGTGCCGGGGCTGTACTTTGTCGGCGAGGTGGTGGATGTGACCGGCTGGCTGGGCGGCTACAATTTCCAGTGGGCCTGGGCGAGTGGGTTTGCGGCCGGGCAGGCGGCTTAGCCTTCTTCACCTCTCCCTTTGGCGGAGAGGTGAAGAGCTAAAACCGAAACCCCAGCCGCATACCCACATTCGTATTCGCCCGTGGCGCTCCACAGGCCCCGAAATCGGGCAGGTGCTCCACCGTGCCGATCACCGATGCACCCAGGGGCAGGTTGATGCCGACGCTGCCCGCGACGCGCAGGCCGACGCCGCAGCCGAGGTTGCGGGCGGGATCATTTTGCGGCGCGTTGAACATGCCCGAGCGCAGCACACCACCGGCGCTGGCTTCGACGAAGACAGGCAGCACGGGCGCCTGCAGCGTCCAGCTCAGGCCCGCATAGCCATAGCTGTCGCCGCCGCGAAAGCTCATGGTCGCGCCCAGATGCGGCCGCAGCTCGCCGATGACCGACCAGGCAGTGAGATCGGGCACGGCGAACAGCAATTCGACATTGGCATCGCCGATGCGGTTGGGGTCGAGCAGATTGCCGCCGCTACCCACGCCGCGCATGCCGAGGCCGGCGCGGATTTCGGGCAGCACGTCGAACTGGGCATGCGCCGCCGGCATGGCCAGCAACAGCAAAGCCAGGGCAAGACTCAGGCGGGAAAGAATGCTGCGCATGCGACTGCTCCGGACCATCAATCTTCGATTGAGCGGCTCGCGGAGGCGATGCGCAAGATTTGACTAAAATTGCGATGAACGAGTTGCTAACGGTCGTATCTGGCATCTCGCTTTCATCGCAATTTGCCGATAGAAGGCGGGTGATTGACGACAAAGGAATATTGCCCGTGACCGCTCCCTTCGCCCTGTCGCTGCAGGATCTCGCCCCCATTGCCGAGGGCACCAGTACGGCGGAGGCGATGGCCGAAACCATCCTTCTGGCGCGGGAAGCCGACCGGCTGGGCTATACGCGGCTCTGGTATGCCGAGCATCACGGCATGCCGTCCATCGCTTCGTCCGTGCCTGAAATCCTGATCGGCAGCGCCGCTGCCAATACCCGGGATATTCGCGTCGGTTCTGGCGGCGTCATGCTGCTCAACCATGCCCCGCTCCGCATCGCCGAAGCCTATCGCACGCTCGAGGGCCTGTTTCCCGGCCGCATCGACCTGGGGCTGGGCCGCGCGCCGGGCGGCGACGGCTATGCCATGCGCGCCCTGCGCAGCGGAGGCGGCGAGGAATTTTCGGCCTATCTCGCCGAGCTCATGGCCTTTGACGAGGATGGCTTTCCGCCCGATCACCCGTTTTCGCGCGTGCCGGTCTCGCCCGGCGGCATCCGCCTGCCGCCCATGTGGCTGCTCGGCTCGTCCGGCGCCAGTGCCCAGGCGGCGGGGCAGCTCGGCATCGGCTATGCCTTTGCCGCCCATTTCAGCCACACGCCCCCTGCCCCGGCTTTCGAGGCCTATCGCTACGCCTTCAAGGCGACCGGGGCCTTCCCTAGGCCCAAGACCATGCTCTGCGTATCGGCCATCTGCGCCCCAACGGACGAGGAAGCGCAATATCTGTCGCGCTCGCAGGCGGTGAGCTGGGCCCTGTTCACCTCGGGTGAGCAGCGAAAGCTGATGGCGCCCGAGGAGGCCCATGCCCGCGTGCTGACGCCGCAGCAGCAGAGCGTCATCGACCACCAGTCGACGCTGTGGATCGTGGGCTCGCCGCAGACGGTACGCGATGCAATTGCCGAAAAGGCCGAAAGCTGCGCCGCTGACGAGGTGATGATCACCACCACGGTGCATGACTATGCCCTGCGGCGGCGGAGTTATGCACTGATTGCCGAGGCGTTTGGCGTGCAGCCCAGGGGCTAGGGCCTGCGACATCGCGACCCGGTGCCCGCCCGATAAATTTCGGTTCTGTTAACTGGCCGTTGCCGCAGGGCCTTTACCCTGCGGGCAGTTGACGCTTCGGATCGTGCCATGAGCGCTGCAGCCTTTGTCCTGGCGATCAATCTGTTCATCGCCGCCATCTTCGCCACCGCCTTTGGCGTGGTGGCCGCCTATGCCCGCTCGGCTGTCGGCGCGCGCTGGCTGGCGCTGGCCTATGGCCTCGGCATCGTCAATCCGATCCTCGAATTCATGCTGCCGGGGCAAGTCGATCCGCGCCCGGTGCAACTGGCGATCTTTGCCGTGTTCCTGTTCGCGGTCAGCCTCTGCATAGTTGGGCTGTCGCGACACTACCGGCTGACCCCGCCCTGGCGGACGCTGGGCGTCATCATCGTGGTGTCGCTCTTCGTCAACGTACTGATTCTCGACATGCCGCGCAGTTCGCTGCTGCGGGGCATTCTCTACCAGGCGCCCTACTTCGCGGTGCAGGTGGTGGGCGTGGCCGTGGTCCTGCGCTATCGCCAGCGCAAGGCGCTCGACGTCGCCTTGATGGCGCTGTTTGCCGCCGGCGGACTGCATTTTCTCTTGAAGCCCGCTTTGGCCGCCTTGTTCGGATCGGGCGCCAGCGCCCGGGACTACATCACCTCGACCTATGCGGCGATCTCGCAGAGCGTGGGGGCTATGCTGCTGATCGCCAATGGCCTGATCATGCTGCTGATCATCGTTCGCGACAGCATGGCCGAGATCACCGCCCGCTCGGAAACCGATACGCTGTCAGGCCTGCTCAACCGGCGCGGCTTCGAGGGCCGGGCTGATCGGCTGCTGGCAGCAGCGCAGCGGACCGGCGGGCCGGCCGCCGTTGTCGTGGCCGACCTCGACCACTTCAAGGCCATCAATGACAGCTATGGCCACGAGGCCGGCGACCGAGTGATCGCCGCCTTTGCCGATGCGCTAGGCGCCGCCGACGAGCGCACCGTCATAGCCCGCATGGGCGGCGAGGAATTCGCGGTGTTCATTGCCGGCGCCGACCTGGCCGCGGCCGGACTTTATGCCGAGGGCGCGCGCAAGGTCTTTGCAAGGCTCGCCATCCCGAGCCTCAGGCCAGAACGGCGGCTCAGCGCCAGCTTCGGCGTCGCCCAGCTTGGCGCGGGCGACAGCCTGTCAGATTTGCTGCGCCGCGCCGATGCGGCCCTCTACGAGGCCAAGAAAAGCGGGCGCGATCGCGTCTGCCTAGCGGGCGAGGAGCCGGCCAGGCCCGTCGCCGACAATGACAGCGAGCGCCAGCCGCTGTCGCAGCGCGACTGATCAGGAATTGGCGGCGCCGATACGAGCGGTGACTTCGATCTCGATCTTCATGCCGGCTTCGATCATCTGCACGATCAGCATGGACGCGGCCGGGCGGATGTCTTTGAACACCGGACCGACAGCGGCAACGACCGCATTCACGTCATTGCGGTCGCCGACGTAATAGACCACGCGCACAGTGTCCTGGATCGACGAGCCGGCTTCTTTCAGCGCCTTGTCGATGGTCGCCAGCGCATTGGCGGCCTGCTGGCCGACATCGTCGGGCATGGTCATGGTGGCATAGTCATAGCCGGTCGTGCCCGAGACATAGACGGTGTCTTCGTGCCGAACCGCACGGGAATAGCCGAAGGTCGCCTCGAAGGGCGAACCGGTGGAAACGCGCTGGACCATAATCAACTCAAGTGTTTGTGGAGGAAGAACCGGCTCGAGCCGGGCGGATAATTGGCGATTTCGCCCAGTATTGAATAGCCGAGCTTTTGATAGAAGCCGGGCGCCTGGAAGGTGAAGGTATCAAGATGGATGCCGAGGCACCCCTTCTCGCGGGCCACCACTTCGGCCTGCTCCATCAACTGTCGGCCGATACCCTGGCCGCGCAGCCGTTCGGGCACGAAGAGCAGCTCGACGAACATCCAGCCAAAGCCGATGCGGGCGGTGAGCCCGCCATCGACGGCACCCGTCGCCGGGTGCTTGAGCAGCAGGCCGATCGTGCCGAACTGGCCGACAAAATCCGGCGTCTGCGCCCGGTTGAAGGCGACGAGACCGTCTACCACCGCCTGGCGGCTTTCGGGCCGCAGCTCGGCTTCGTAGACGATCTCGGTCATCGGCTCAGAGCCAGGGGCGGTTGGCCGCCATCTTGTTCTCGAACGTGGTGATCGAGGGATCGGATTTGAGCGTGCCGGCGATGTCGTCGAGGCCTTCGAGCAGGATCTGCTTGCGGCTCGGGTCGATATCGAAATGCAGCGTGCCGCCATCAGGACCCTTGATGGTCTGGGCTTCGAGATCGACGGTCAGCGTGGCATTGGAGCCGCGCTCGGCATCGTCGAGCAGCAGCTTGAGCTGTTCAGGCGAGACGACCAGCGGCAGAATGCCGTTCTTGAAGCAGTTATTATAGAAGATGTCGGCAAAGCTGGTGGAGATAACGCAGCGGATGCCGAAATCGAGCAGCGCCCAGGGGGCATGTTCGCGCGAGGAACCGCAACCGAAATTGTCGCCGGCCACGATGATGGTGGCCTGGCGGTAGCCGGGCTTGTTCAACACAAAATCGGGGTTCTCGGTGCCATCCTCGTTGTAGCGCATCTCGGAGAACAGCGCGGTGCCGAGACCGGTGCGCTTGATCGTCTTGAGATACTGCTTGGGGATGATCATGTCGGTGTCGATATTGATGATCGGCAGGGGCGCCGCGACACCGGTCAGGCTAGTGAACTTGTCCATGAGGAAACCTCGCTTTGCCAAGCGTCTTCGCGCAAAGCAGAGTTGCGGTCAAGCCGGAAGCGTACCAATGGGTACGCTTCCGTTGATTTTGTCAGGCAGCGAGACTTTCGCGGGCGCTTACGCCCAGCATCAGGTTGAGATTTTGCACCGCGGCGCCCGAAGCGCCCTTGCCCAGATTGTCGTAGACCGCCACCAGCAGCACCTGCGCCCGCGCATCATTGGCGAAGACATGCAGCTTCATGGTGTTGGTATTGTTGTAGATCTGCGGATCGAGCTCGGGGGTCTTAGCCAAAGCCTCGAACGGCGCCACGGTGACGAAGCTGTCCTTGATGGCGGCGAAATGGTCGGCAATGGCAGCATGGATTTCGGCGCCTGATGGCACCTTGCCGAGCTGGCCGAGCTGCAGCGGCACGAAGGTCACCATGCCCTGGGCATAGTCGCCAACCGCCGGCACGAACAGCGGAGCACCCGAGAGCTTGGTATATTTGGTCATTTCCGGCACATGCTTGTGCTGGAAGGTGAGACCATAGGGCATGAACTCGCTGGCCGAGGCGCCGGCCGCTTCATATTCGCCGATCATCTGCTTGCCGCCGCCCGAATAGCCGGAAATGGCGTTGACCGTGACCGGGAAATCGGCCGGCAGCAGCCCAGCCTCGATCAGCGGGCGCAAAGTAGCGATCGGCCCCTGCGGATAGCAGCCCGGATTGGCGACGAAACGCGCATTGGCGATGGCGTTTGACTGGCCCTTGTCCATTTCGGCAAAGCCATAGGCCCAGTTGGGGTCGACCCGGAACGCCGTCGAGGCATCGATCACCCGCGTGGTGTCGTTGTCGATGAGGCTGACGCTTTCCTTGGCCGCATCGTCGGGCAGGCAGAGGATGGCGACATCGGCCGCATTGAGCAGGCGCTTGCGCTCGTCCTGGTCCTTGCGCTTGTCGGCGGCAATGGAGAGCACTTCGAGGTCGCGACGGCCGGCCAGGCGCTCGCGGATCTGCAGACCCGTGGTTCCGGCTTCCCCATCGATGAAAATCTTGGCGACCATTGGCATTCTCCCAATTCCGGCAGCGTAAATGGACCCGGCATGTGTCGAGGTCAAGACGCCAGCCGCCTCATGGTTGCAGTGCGCGCCGTGCAATGGCATTGATTTGACCAACCGGACAAAAATTCAAGGATCAGAGCCATGACCCCTCACAACCATGCCAAGGCAGGCGATTACGCGGAAGCCGTGCTGCTGCCGGGCGACCCGCTGCGCGCCAAGTGGATCGCCGAGACCTTCCTCGAGGGCCCGCGGCTGGTCAATTCGGTGCGCAATTGCCTGGGCTATACCGGCAACTGGAAGGGCAAGCCCGTTTCGGTGCAGGCCACCGGCATGGGCCAGCCCTCGCTCGCCATCTATGTGCATGAGCTGATCAACGTTTATGGCCTCAAGACGCTGATCCGCGTGGGCACCTGCGGCGGGCTCAATGCCAAGGTCAAGGTGCGCGACCTGGTGCTGGCGCAGGCCGCTTCGACCGACAGCGCCATCGTGCGCGATCGCTTCGGGCCCTATAACTTCGCCCCCATCGCCGATTTCGGCCTGCTGCGTTCGGCCGCCGAAAAGGCCGAGGCCGCGGGCATGCGCTTTCATGCCGGCAATATGCTGAGCTCCGACATCTTCTACCATGCCGATGGCATGGCCGGTTACGACAAGCTGCCGGCCCATGGCGTCATCGGCGTGGAGATGGAAGCCGCCGCGCTCTACACTCTGGCCGCCCGCTTCGGCGTCAAGGCGCTGACCATCTGCACCATGACCGATTGCCTGATCACCAAGGAAGAGATCGACGCCAACGAGCGCCAGACCTCGCTCAAGGAAATGGTGAGCCTGGCGCTGGACGTGGCGATCGAGGCTTAAGAGTCTGGTTTGAGTACCCGCCGCCGCGGTGTCATCCCGGTGAAGGCCGGGATCCATCCTGAGGTTCTTCCGCCGACACGGCAGGTTCAGTCATCTCGAGATGGATTCCGGCCTTCGCCGGAATGACCTGGTGGGTTAGGCTGCCTCCGTGATGACGCGAGGCCACCAATGACCGTTCTCGACAAGCTTGCCGGCGCGCTCGATCGCCGTGACGAACAACCCAATGTGGCGCTGGCCGAGGACATTGCCGCCCGCGGCGATCTCACCGCAGTGGCCGAGCTCGCCGACGCCGTGCGCTCCGGGCCGACCCGCCAGGCCAATGACGCCATCAAGGTGCTCTACGAGATCGGCGCCCGCAATCCCGAGCTGATCGCAGCGCAATGCCCGGTCTTCGTCGAGGCGCTGCGCAGCTCCAACAACCGCAAGGTCTGGGGCGCCATGACCGCGATCGACACAGTGGCCGAGCGCCGGGCCGCAACGCTGGTAGCCGAACTGCCGGCCATCATCGCCGCCGCCGACAAGGGTTCGGTCATCGCCAAGGATCACTGCAACTCGATCCTGGTAAAGCTGGCGCGGGCCGGCTATGGCGATTTGGCCGTGCCCATCCTGGTCGAGCGCTTGCGGACTGCGGCGCCCAACCAGTTTCCCACCTATGCCGAGGAGATCGCCCCGGTGCTGACGCCGGCGGCCCGCCCGGGATTCCTCGACATACTCAAGGACCGGATCGGATCGATGATGCAGGAGAGCAAGCGCAAGCGGGTGGAAAAACTGCTGGCCAAGCTCAACGGATAAAACCCGGGGCACCAACGCGGATTCCGCCCTCACGCGACCGTCATTAACCCTCGCCCAACCCGCCAACTTTCCGCCGCCATCGCTGTGTTAACGTGCCCTTAACACCGGGGCACCTGACACATGCAGCTCAAGCCGAACGCCTATCGCCTCCACGAGACCGTCAAGGGCGTCGAGACGATGACCCGCTTTGCCCTGGCCGTGCTGGCTTTGGCCTCGGGCGTCTACACCTATCTCGGCGTGCGCGGCATTCTCGATGGCTCGGCGACCTTCGTGTTCTTTGCCGCCATCATCTATTCGGTCGCCGTCTCGGTCGCCATCTACGCCTTCTGGAGCTTCATGCTGCGCTTCGTGCCCCTGGTCACATCGGGCGTGCAGCGCATCGGGCTCTTCCTAACCATGGCCATCGGCTGCGCCATGATCGTGGCGATGAGCGCCTGGCTCAATGCCGCGGCTCTGGCCGGCTCGGCCGCCACCGAACAGCATATGGCGGTGACGCTGCAGGGCTATGCCGAGGATCTCGACCTGGCCCATGCCAATGCGCTGGCCAGCCAGAGCCTGCTGCCCGACGTGCAGCGCGCCGCCGAACGCTTTACTGGCCTTGCCGCCGACGAGCGTGAATCGGGCGCCCTGACCGGCACCACCGGCTCGGGCAGCGTGGTGCAACTGCTGACCCAGATGGGCACGCAGATGAACCAGCTCGCCGCCACCATTACCGGCAGCCGCGACGAGGTCGCCCGACTGTTCGAAGAGGGCTCGGCCCGGCTCGCTACCATGCGCGAACTGGTCTCGACACCCGGAGCGATCGAGCCGCGCGCCGATGGTTTCCAGACCGAGGCTGTGCAGCTTTCGGCTGTGATCGCCGCTTTGCAGCAGACCGGCGTCGCCGCATCGGTGAAACGCGCTTCAGCCGATCTTTCGGCTGGCTTCATTGCTCCGGTGGCTGATGGCACCTCGGTCGAGCTGGCCAACCGCCAGGACCAGGTGATGGAAACCGTGCGCGCTTCGGTGGCGGCCCAGTCTGCCGCCCTGACCGCGGCTGCCGACGAAATCCTGGCCACCCCCACCGTCGAGCAGCGCCGCTATGTGCCGCTCAGCAGCGCCGAAGCCGTTTTGCGCTATTGGCAGGATTTCATCCCGAGCTGGGCCGGCGCTTTTTCCATCGACCTGCTGCCTGTGGTGCTCGTGCTGGTGCTGATGATCGTCAACGACGCCATGCGCAAGGATTCCGAATCCCTGCAGGAGGCCGAGAACATCACCGCCGCCGAAATGCTGCGCGCCATGGCGCTGTTCCGCCAGATGGAGGCCGCCGGCATCGATGTGGCCACCGGCCAACCCAAACCCCTGCCGGCCGAGCCCGTGGCTGACCCCACTGACCCGGCTGCCGTGGCCGAGATCGCCCCCGACGACGCCACCGTCACGCCCATCGACGCGGCGCAGCGCAAGCGTACCGATAGCCCGCGCCCGGCATGAAGACCGAGGCCAATGCCCGCGCCGACAGCACAGGGGGTCCGTTCTATCGCGGGCTGATCCAGCGCATTGCCGATATCGAGGACGGCAACATCCTGCGCGTGGCGTTTTTCGCGCTGCTGATCGGCACCGCCTCGGTGCTCTATGTCGACTTCCGCGAGCTGACGGCCAATGAGGGCGCGGCCCTTGCAATGCCCATGCGACCCATCCTTCCGCCCTTCGATCCGGAGGGTCCGGCGGACGGAATTGCGCCAAATATAACAACTAGCCCCCAAGTGCTTGAGCAGCCGCTCGAAATCGCCCTGGGGACCGGTGGAGAACTCCGCCTGACGGGCTCGATTGACCTCGGTTCGGCCGAGCGTTTCGCCGCCGAGATTGAAGCACGGGGCGAATACGTACAAACTGTAGTCCTCGACTCGCCCGGAGGATCGGTCGTGGATGCGCTCGCCATAGGCAGTCTGATCCATGAAAAGGGCCTTGCCACCAAGGTCGCCGCGGGCTCGCTCTGTGCCTCGTCCTGCCCCATCATTTTCGCCTCCGGCGCCGAGCGCATTGCCAGCCCCGAGGCCGCCATCGGCGTGCATCAGATCTATGCCGCGGCCCTGTCGGGCGATCCCCAGAGCGCGTTGCGCGTGGCCGGCACGGCCATGAGCGACGCCCAATCCACCACCGCCGAGATCATCGCCCATCTGACCAAGACCGGGGTCGACCCGGCGCTGTGGCTGCATGCTCTCCAGACCCCGCCGGACCGGCTCTATTACTTCAACCCAGAGGAGATGACGCGTCTCAAGCTTGTCACCCAACTAGCAAACAATTGATCGGCAGACGGAGGAACCGGTGGAGGACCGGACCGTTTGACGAGGTTAAGAACCATAATTGGAGGGGAGGCCACATGACCCAGCTACATACGCTTACACGCCACCGGGACATCCAGAACTGGGTGAGCGACCGGCACGGTATTCCGGCGATTGCCAGAGTGCGCAACCAGTTCGGGGAGGAACGGGCGCAGCTCAAACTGAGCTTCCAGAAACGCACCAAGCGGCGGATGGAAAGCCAGGATGACGGCATGAGCCCATGCTCGTGGACGGCCTGGCTTGCCGAACTCGACCGCCAGCAACTGGCCCTCAAGGTCGATATGACAGCGGACGATTTCGAGCTGGTCGAGCGCCGCGAAGCCAGCTGACATCCTGGGGTGGCGGGCCTAACCCGCCGCCGCCACTGCCTGCGGCGCCAGAGCGCGCCGCATAAGCCTATTGAGCCATTGCGAAATCGGCGGCTTCAGGGTCAATAGTCGGCAGTCCTGACTATATTCCGAGCATCGATGACCTGGCCCCAGATCGCCCTTGTCCTGCACGCGCTGGCGCTGATCGTCGCGCTGGCTTTGGCCGTTCCGGCGCTGACCGGAATGCTGGGACCGCAGGGTTACCTCCTGTCGCTCTGCCTTTATTGGCTCGGCTTCTGCCTACCGGTCATCTTCTTTCACGTCCGCAATCGGCGCGGTCCCCATCTGTTCAGCGAGAGGCTGGCCTGGAGCGACTGGTGGGTTCCGGGTCTCCTGCTGCTGCAGGTGGGCGTGATGGGGCTCGTCGTCATCGTGCCCGATACCAGCATGCTCACCACCCATGCGGCGATGCTGGCGGCGCTTGTTGCCCTCACCAATGGACCTTTCGAAGAGATCGCCTGGCGCGGCGGCTTCCTGACCCGCTTTGCCGACCGGCCGCGACTGGGCTTTGCCCTGGGCTGGCTGCTCTATGCCGCCTGGCGCGCGCCGCTGCTGCTCAGCCACGGCCTGGTCTTTGATGGGGGATGGATGGCCCTCTTGGGCGGTGCTGCCGTTCTTGGCCTGCTATGGAGCTGGATCGCCTGGCGCACCGGCTCGATCTTCTGGGTGGGCATCGCCCAGACCCTCACCAGCTTTATGACCTTCTGGGTCTTCTTCGACGCCAACGGCTTTGCGTGAGGTGGTAGCGGCCTGTGGCTGCCACCGCCTCACGCAAGCTGCTTGTCAGCGGTGGGTCGCGATGCCGAGCTGCTTGAGATTGTTGCTGGCGACCGGCGGCTGAGCATTGCCAATGCCGAAGACCAGGCCAGGCTGCAGCACCATCGGGGTCGGAAACACCTTGTCGCACTGATCCATGCCCGAACCGGCGCAGCTCTGGGCGTGATCGCCCTTGTTGCAGTCGGCAATTACCAGGTCATAACACTCGGCCAGCGTGCTGACCCCGGCATGGGCCTGGGCAACGCCTACCAGCGTCATGGTGGCAAGGGCGGCGATACGGATTGTTCTGTTCATCTTGGGTCTCCTCGTTTGGGCCGGCTCCATGCCGGCACTGATGGCATGCCTTTTGCCCCGACAGCCTTGAACGCCTTCTGATCCGCATATTCAGGGGCGGTTCAGCCCACCGGCGGCCTTGCAAGGCGGCGAGAAATGACGCTATGTGCCCGCCAAGCGTAACCACCAGTACGGCGAGGACCGACATGGCCACCCATTCCCTATTCCTGCTGCCCGGCGACGGCATCGGCACCGAGATCATGGTCGAGGTCGAAAAGCTGATCGCCTGGACCAATGCCGAGCAGCTCACCGATTTCTCGACCGATCGCGGCCTCGCCGGCGGTTCGGCCTATGACAAGCACCAGGTGGCCATCACCGACGAGGACACCGAAAAGGCCAAGGCTGCCGATGCGGTGATCTTCGGCGCCGTGGGTGGTCCCAAGTGGGACAACGTGCCCTATGAGCACCGTCCGGAAGCCGCTCTCCTGCGCCTGCGCAAGGAAATGGCCGTGTTCGCCAACCTGCGCCCCGCCATCTGCTACCCGGCTTTGGCCGATGCCTCCTCGCTCAAGCGCGAGCTGGTCGAGGGCCTCGATATCCTCATCGTGCGCGAGCTCACCGGCGGCGTTTATTTCGGCGAGCCCAAGACCATCACCGATCTCGAAAACGGCCAGAAGCGCGCCATCGATACCCAGGTCTACGAGACCTATGAAATCGACCGCATCGCCCGCGTCGCCTTCGATCTGGCCCGCACCCGCAACAACAAGGTGCACTCGGCCGACAAGAAGAACGTCATGAAGTCGGGCGTGCTGTGGGACGAAGTGGTCAAGGGCGTCGGCAAGGACTATGCCGATGTCGAACTGCACCACATCCTGGCCGATAACGCCGCCATGCAGCTCGTGCGCAACCCCAAGCAGTTCGACGTGATGGTGACCGACAATCTTTTCGGCGACATCCTCTCCGACGTCGCCGCCATGCTCACCGGCTCGCTCGGCATGCTGCCTTCGGCATCGCTCGGTGCGCCCGATCCGGTCACCGGCAAGCGCAAGGCCTTCTACGAGCCCGTGCACGGCTCGGCCCCCGACATTGCCGGCAAGGGCATCGCCAACCCCATCGCCATGATCGCCTCGGTGGCCATGGCCCTGCGCTACAGCTTCGGCATGATCGAGCTGGCCACCAAGATCGAGAACGCGATCTCTGCCGTGCTCAGCGACGGCCTGCGCACGGGCGACATTGCCCAGGACAACCGCAAGACGGTTGGAACCGAGGAGATGGGCGCGGCGATCTTGGGCAAGCTCAAGGCTTAGTCCCGCTGCCTCCCCATCTACGGTGTCACCCCGGCGAAGGCCGGGGTCCATCCTGGACCACCTTGCGCTGCGGCAAGACCTCGGGATGGATCCCGGCCTTCGCCGGGATGACATCGAATGTGCGGCGAGCCTAGAGACAAACAAAAGCCCCGGCGCTTTCGCACCGGGGCTTTCTTATTCCAGAGCGCTAACCGATTACTCGGAGGCAGCTTCCTCAGCGGCCGGAGCTTCCTTCGGCGCGTTCTTGGCTTCTTCGATGGCAGCGGCCTTGGCGGCCTTCTCGTCGGCGCGGGCCACGGCCTTCTCGCCCGGCTTTGCCTTATTGGGGTTGCTGCGGGCTTCGCGGGTCACGAGACCTGCAACGTCGAGGAAACGCAGCACGCGGTCGGTCGGCTGGGCGCCAACCGAAACCCAATGCTTGGCGCGTTCGGTGTCGAGCACGACGCGGTTTTCAGCGTCCTTGGCCAGCAGCGGGTTGAAGGTACCCAGCTTCTCGATGAAGCGGCCATCGCGCGGCGAACGGGCGTCGGCAACGACGATGTGGTAGAACGGGCGCTTCTTGGTGCCAGCGCGGGCGAGACGGAGCTTGAGGGCCATTTTTGGTATCCTGGGGTTTGGTTGAAACGACTATTTCTTCTTGCCCAGGCCGGGAAGGCCAGGGAAACGGGGGGCGCCACCACCGCCCAGACCGGGCAGCAGCGGTGAACCGGAAGTCTTGAGCAGCGCACCGACATCTGACGGCAGCGCCTTGGCTGCGGGCAGCTCGGCAGACGGCAGGCCCTTGAGCGCGCTGGGGTCGATGCCGGCTTGCCGCGCCATCTGCTCGAGCTGGGCCGGGTCCATCTTGGAGAGATCGGGCATGCCGCCCATCATCTGACCCATCTTGCCGCCGAACATGCCGCCCAGCGCACCCATGCCACCCTTGCCGACCTTCTTCATCATGTCGGCCATCTGGCGGTGCTGCTTGGCGAGTTTATTGATCTCGCTGACCTCGACGCCCGCGCCGGCAGCGATACGCTTGCGGCGCGAAGCATTGAGCAGGTCGGGCTCGGCCCGCTCCTTCTTGGTCATCGAATTGATGATGGCGATCTGGCGATCGAACACCTTCTCGTCGACGTTTGAATTGGCCATGGCCTTCTTGAGCTGGCCAACGCCGGGCATCATCGACATGAGCCCGCCCATGCCGCCCATCTTCTTCATCTGCAGCAACTGGCTGCGCAGATCTTCGAGGTCGAAGGAGCCCTTCTTGAGCTTCTTGGCCATCTTCTGGGCGTCTTCGACCGAGACGTGCTCGGCGGCCTTTTCGACCAGCGAGACGATATCGCCCATGCCCAGGATGCGGTCGGCGATGCGGGAAGGATGGAAATCCTCGAGCGCATCCATCTTTTCGCCGACGCCGATCAGCTTGATTGGCTTGCCGGTGGCGGCGCGCATCGACAGCGCCGCACCGCCGCGACCATCGCCATCGACGCGCGTCAGCACGATGCCGGTAACATCGAGGCGGCTATCGAAAGAACGGGCGACATTGATCGCGTCCTGGCCGGTCAGCGCATCGACGACCAAGAGGATTTCATGCGGGTTGGCGATGGCCTTGATCTCGGCCGTTTCGGCCATCAGCTCTTCGTCGATATGGGTGCGACCAGCCGTATCGAGAATGAGGACATCGTAACCGCCCAGGCGGCCTTCGCGCTCGGCGCGGCGGGCGATCTGGACCGGAGTTTCGGTCGTGACGATGGGCAGCGTATCGACGCCGACCTGCTCGCCCAGCACGCGCAACTGCTCCATGGCAGCCGGGCGGCGGGTATCGAGCGAGGCAAGAAGGACCTTTTTCTTCTGCCGGTCGGTCAGGCGCTTGGCGATCTTGGCGGTGGTCGTGGTCTTGCCCGAGCCCTGGAGGCCCACCATCAGCAGCGTCACCGGCGCCTTGGCATTGAGGTCGATCGGGCTCGCCGTGTCGCCCAGCACCGCGACCAGCTCGTCATGGACGATCTTGACCACCTGCTGGCCCGGCGTCACCGAACGGGTGACCTCGGCGCCAACGGCACGTTCCTTGACCTGCTCGACAAAGGCCCGGACCACTTCGAGCGACACGTCGGCTTCGATCAGCGCGCGGCGGATTTCGCGCATGGCTGCGTCGACATCGGCAGCGTTCAGCGCGCCGCGTCCACGAAGACCTTCGAAGATTTTGCCAAGCCGGTCGGAAAGGCTCTCGAACATGTACTGGTCCTTTATTCTCTTCGGGTGATCCGAGGAGAGATAGGATCCATCAGTCCAAACGCCAAACCCACCCGCGGGCGCAACGCGCTGGCGGATGGTGGCCTCCGGGATCGGTTTATACCACGAGGGTCCCGGTCGGCTGGTCAGGAACAAGGCCTGATGAATGGCGTGCGTTTAGGGGAAACGGGCAGAGGAGTCAAGGAAAGGCGGCGGCTCAAGCAAGATCGGCGCTGATAATCGTCACCCTGCCATGCGCCGGCAACAGCGTCGCCGCGAATCCCGCCGCTGCGAGCCGGTCCAGCGATTTGCCGGCAAAGGCGTGGCCCTTGCTGCTGTCGGGCGGCGGATCGAAGGCGAGAACGAGCCGGCCGCCGGGCTTGAGCAGGGCCTTGAGCAGGCCGGGCCAGCGCGTACCCAGCCGCAGGTTGAAATCGACGTTGACCGCCAAGATCGCGTCGAAGCGCTCGTCGGCGAAGTCGGCGTCTTCCAGCGCTTCGGCGCGCAGGCGCAGCGTACCAGCCGCCAGTGCTTCCGGGGCAGAAGCCGCCACCACGTCGACCATCTTCTGCGAACGATCGAGCGCGGTGATCGAGCCGGCCGTCAGTTCGTCGAGCACCAGGCGCACGGCGACGCCGTGGCCACAGCCGATTTCCAGCACGGCTTCATCGCCTTTGAGGGTAAGGGCCGAAACGGCGGCGCTATGTCGAGGCGCGATGGCCATGGACCTGTTCCTGAACCTGTCGTGGGTCGAGCACATCACGAGGTCTCGTCAACGTCCAGAGGACGCCGTGCAGGACCGGCATGGCAGCCCGCAACCGGGGGCCACTGGCATTTTCATGTCAGTTCCGCCATATAGGGCGCGAGCATCATGGATTGAACGAGGCGGATTGTGAGCGGCGTGCCGTTTCTCAAGATGAACGGGCTGGGCAACCAGATCATCGTGGCCGATATGCGCGGCCGCGCCGATCGCATCACGCCCACGGCTGCCATCGCCATCAATGCCACCGCTGGCACCAAGTTCGACCAGATCATGGCCATCCATGACAGCCGGACGCCGGGCACTGCCAACTATATCGAGATCATCAATTCCGACGGCAGCAAGGCCCAGGCCTGCGGCAACGGCATGCGCTGCGTGGTGCAGGTACTGACGGCGGAGCAGGGCCGGCAGGCCTTCACCTTCGAAACCGTGGCCGGCATCCTCTTCGGCGAAGAGCGCGACGATGGCATGGTCACTGTCGATATGGGCACGCCCAAATTCGCCTGGTTCGACATTCCCCTGGCCGAGGAATTTGCCGATACCCGCAAGATCGAGCTGCAGATCGGGCCGATCGATGCGCCTGTGTTGCACTCGCCGTCCGTCTGCTCGATGGGTAATCCGCACGCCACCTTCTGGGTGCATCAGGACGTGTGGGGATACGCGCTCGACCGCTTCGGGCCGATGCTGGAAAATCACCCGATCTTCCCCGAACGCGCCAATATCTCGATTGCCCAGGTCGTAGCCCCGGACAAGATTATCCTCCGCACCTGGGAACGCGGCGCTGGCCTCACCGAAGCCTGCGGCACCGCCGCCTGCGCTGTTGTCGTCAACGGCGCCCGCACCCGTCGCACAGCTCGATCGGCCACCGTCACCCTGCCCGGCGGCGACCTGTTCGTGGAATGGCGCGACGATGACCATGTCGTCCTGACTGGTCCGGCGGAACTGGAATGGACCGGCACGCTCGATCCGGCCAGCGGCGTCTGGGCACGCAACGAGGTGGCGGCCTGATGGCCGTCGAAACCCTGACATTCGGCTGCCGGCTCAACGCCTATGAAGCCGAGGTGATGAAGGCCGAGGCCGAAAAGGCCGGGCTCGACAACGCCATCATCATCAACACCTGCGCCGTGACCGCCGAAGCCGTGAAACAGGCGAAGCAAGCCGTGCGCAAGGCACGTCGTGACAATCCGGCAGCCCGCATCATCGTGACCGGCTGCGCTGCCCAGACCGAGGGCCGCACCTTTGGCGACATGAGCGAGGTCGACCTCGTCATCGGCAATGCCGACAAGATGAAGGCCGCGAGCTACGCGCCGATGGTGTTCGGCACGCCGCTCAACGACAAGGTGCAGGTCAACGACATCATGAGCGTGCGGGAAACCGCCGGTCACCTGATCGACGGCATGGACGGGCGCGCCCGCGCCTTCGTGCAGGTGCAGAATGGCTGCGACCACCGCTGCACCTTCTGCATCATCCCGTTCGGCCGCGGCCCGTCGCGCTCGGTCCCCATGGGCATGGTGGTCGAGCAGGTCAAAAAGCTCGTCGCCAACGGCTATCGCGAAGTGGTTCTCACGGGCGTCGACATCACCTCCTATGGCCCCGACCTGCCCGGCGCCCCGACGCTGGGCAAGCTCACCCAATCCATCCTGCGCCACGTCCCCGACCTGCCGCGGCTGCGCATTTCCTCGATCGACTCCATCGAGGCCGACGAGGCGCTCTATGACGCCGTCGCCAGCGACAAGCGGCTGATGCCGCATCTGCATCTTTCCCTGCAGTCGGGCGACGACATGATCCTCAAGCGCATGAAGCGCCGCCATTCGCGCGACGATGCTCTGGCCATCGTGAGCAAACTGCGCTCGCTCCGTCCCGACATGGTGTTTGGCGCCGATATCATCGCCGGCTTCCCCACCGAGGACGATGCGATGTTCGAGAACACATTGCGTATCGTCACCGAAGCGGACCTGACATATCTCCACGTCTTCCCCTATTCGCCGCGCGAAGGCACGCCCGCCGCGCGCATGCCGCAGGTCGACAAGCGAACTGCAAGAAATCGGGCAGAAACCCTGCGGCAGGCCGGCAGCCTGCAGCTCGCAAAACTCATGGCCAGCCGCGTCGGCAAAATCGAAAACGTGCTGATTGAGCGCAACGGCATCGGCCGCACCGAACAGTTCGTGCCGGTCGCCGTGCCAGGTTCGCAACCGGGCGAGTTGCTGGCCGTTCGCATTACCGACACTGCCGCTGACGGTCTCGTCGGCGAAGCGCTGCGCGAAGCGGCCTAAGCGAAAGACCGATATGACCGACAAGAAGCCGGGATTTTTCAAGCGCCTGTTCGGTGGCGAGCAGCCAGCGCCACCACCGGCGCCGCCCGAGACCAGGCCCGAAACGCCGGTGCCGGCGCCCGAACCCGTCGCGCCAACGCCCGAGCCGCAGCCTGACCCGACCCCCGTGCCGGAACAGGTGCCGCTGCCCGGACCGCCCGAAACCACGCCCGACTATGTCGAGGAGATCGAGGAGCAGACAGCCGCCGAGCCGGTTGAAGCACCGACGGCCTTCGTGCCGCTCGATCCGCCAGCCATTGTCGAAGTGCCCGTCGAGGCCCCGCGCCAGGGCTGGTTCGCCCGGCTTGCCTCGGGGCTCAAGCGTTCGTCCGACCAGCTCAGTGGCTCGATCACCTCGGTCTTCACCAAGCGCAAGCTCGATGCGGCGACGCTCGACGAACTGGAGGATGTGCTGATCCAGGCCGATCTCGGCATCGAGACGGCCACGGCCATCACCGAAACGCTGCGCCGCGACCGCTTCGACCGCGACGTGACCGGCGAAGACGTGCGCGCCGTTCTGGCAGCCGAAGTCGAAAAGGTGCTGGGACCGGTGGCGCGCCCACTGGTGGTCGACAGCGCACAAAAGCCCTTCGTCATCCTGATGATCGGGGTCAATGGCTCGGGCAAGACCACCACCATCGGCAAGCTGGCGCAAAAATTTGCCGCCGAGGGCCGCTCGGTGATGCTGGCGGCCGGCGACACGTTCCGCGCGGCAGCGATCGAGCAGTTGCAGATCTGGGGCCAGCGCACCAATGCGCCTGTCATCACCCGCCCGGCGGGCGCAGATGCCGCGGGCCTGGCTTTCGACGCGGTCACCGAGGCGCGCGCCCAGGGCCGCGATGTGCTGATTATCGATACGGCGGGGCGGCTGCAGAACCGCGACGAGCTGATGAATGAGCTCGAAAAGGTCATACGCGTCATCAAGAAGGTCGACCCATCGGCGCCCCATGCCACGCTGCTGACGCTCGACGCCACGACAGGGCAGAATGCGCTGCGGCAGGTGGAAATCTTCGGCCAGCGTGCCGGCGTGACCGGGCTGGTCATGACCAAGCTCGACGGCACCGCCCGTGGCGGCATCCTGGTTGCCATTGCCCGCAAATTCGGCCTGCCGGTGCACTTCATCGGCGTGGGCGAGAGCGTGGGGGACCTCGAACCCTTCACCGCCAGCGATTTCGCCCGAGCCATCGCCGGAACTGACTAGCCCCAATGTTACCACGGTTGCGGCCTATCTCGACCTTGCATGAAAGGGCGCTTGCCCTCACATTGCCCGCAGTGCCCGCGTAGAGAGTGTCATGACCGAAAAAGCCGAAGCCGAGATCAACTGGGATGAACTGCGCCCGCAGCTCATCAAGATGTCGCTCGAACTGGGTCCGCTGGTGGTCTTCTTCGTCGCCAATGCGCGGGCCGACATCTTTGTCGCCACCGCCTGGTTCATGGGCGCCATGGTGGTCTCGCTGCTGCTGAGCTGGCTGATCCTTAAGAAGGTCGCCGTTATGCCGCTGGTCACCGGCGTCGTCGTCCTGGTCATGGGCGGGCTGACACTGTGGCTGCAGGACGATACCTTCATCAAGATCAAGCCGACCATCACCAATGGCCTCTTTGCCGCGGTGCTGCTCGGCGGCCTGCTGTTTGGCCAGTCTCTGCTGAAATATGTCTTCGGCGACGTCTACAAGCTCCGCCCCGAGGGCTGGAGCAAGCTGACTCTCAACTGGGGCCTGTTCTTCGTGGTCCTCGCCGTCATCAACGAAGTCGTCTGGCGCGGCGCCAATGCCTATCTGCCCACCGATGCCAAGGCGGCAACCGACCTCTGGGTGTCGTTCAAGACCTTCGGCGTGATGCCGCTGACGGTGATCTTCTCGATCAGCCAGGTCAGCCTGCTCAACAAATACGCCCCGCCCGCCGAGCCGCACCACGTGCCGCCCATCGTGGTGGAGAGCTAGGGCCTCTGGATCGACAGCCTTTCACAAACGCGGTGAGACCCCGGGCTTGACCCGAGGTCCATCCCGAGATCTCAAGATGGATCCCGGCTCAAGGCCGGGATGACATCGTGGGTAGGGCAGGTCGGAGCCTACCCAAACACCCCCACAATCGCCCCATCGATCAGCAGCACGGCCAGCAAATACCCGCCATCGATGAATGTGCGCGACCAGGGCGCGCCCTCGTAGCGGTGGTTGAGCACCATCGCGGTGATGATGAAGCCCAGCCACATATGGGCGCCCACGATCAGCCCATTGGTGACGCTGAGCGAGCCGGTCAGGGCCGGCGTCAAGAGGGCGACGAAATAGGCCATGATGAGCAAGCACAGCACCGACCACAGATAGGGCGTGTAGTCGGCCTTGTTGATGTCTTCCGGCGCCTTGCCGATGGCGGCGGTCCACTGCTTGGCCAGCACCATGTACCAGCCGGCGCCAAAGCCCCAGCTCACGATGGTGGCCAGGATCACGGCCAGCCAATTGACGGCAAAATGCGACATGTTGATCTCCCCCGAGGTTTGTCCCCGTGGGAGTTTATCGCGATCGCTGAATCGCGCCTAGAGTCCACCCATCTTGCAGATGAAGTCCCACTCGGCCGGGCTGACCTTGGACACCGAGAGGCGCGAATATTTGACGAGCTCCAGCTCGGCCAGTTCGGGCGTCGCCTTGACGGTCGCCAGCGTCACCGGCTTGGGCAGCGGCTTGACCGCTTCGACATCGACGCATTGCCAGACGATCTTGCCATTGTCATTGGGCTCGGCGGTGCTGTCGGGATGCGCCAGGGCGATCACCTTGATGATGCCCACGATCTCCTTGCCGATATTGGAGTGGTAGAAGAAGGCCAGATCGCCCAGTTGCATGGCCACCATATTGTTGCGCGCCGTGTAGTTGCGCACGCCATGCCACTGCTCGGGTTCGCCGCGCTTGGTCTTGGCCACCATGTCGTCGAACGAGAAGACATCCGGCTCCGATTTCATCAGCCAGTAGGCCATGGTCAGAACTCCCGGCCGCTATGGTTGAACGCGACGCGCCAGGGCTTGACCTCCACCGAGCCGAAAATGCCCTCGGCGATGAAGGGATCGGCCAGCAGCGTCGCCTTGGCGGCTTCGAGATTGTCGGCCTCAAGCACCAAGAGCGAGCCTTCGGGATTGCCGTCATCGCCCATCAGGGCACCGGCCAGCACGAGCTTGTCGCCCATGGATTTCAGATGCTCCAGATGCACCGGCCTTGTGGCGGTGCGCTGTTCGCCGGTACCCGGCTTGTCCTTGGCGATCATGGCAAATAGCGGCACTGGATCAGTCCTCCCGTTTCAGTGGGCGGGACATCAGCCCCGCAACGACTGTGGTGATATCGGCTTGGCCGCTCAGGACGGCATGCACGGCCGCGATCAGCGGCGCATCGACATCGAGGCTCTTGGCCAGCGCCTCGGCAACCGGGGTCGTGGCGACGCCCTCCGCGAGCCCCGCGCCACCCGATATGATCGCCTCGACCGACTGGCCGCGGCCCAACGCCATGCCGAACTGGTAATTGCGCGACTGTACCGAGGTGCAGGTGAGCGTGAGATCGCCCAGCCCCGCAAGGCCGGTCAGCGTCGCGGCCGAACCGCCCATGGCCGAGACCATGCGCGCCATTTCGGCAAAGGCGCGGGCGATCAGCGCCGAGCGGGCCGAGGCGCCGAGCCCGGCGCCATCGATGGCGCCCGAAGCCAGCGCATAGACATTCTTGAGCGCCCCGGCGATCTCGACGCCGATACGGTCATCAGCGGCATAGGGGCGAAAGCTGGGGCCGGCCAAGGCGGCGGCCAAAGCCGAGGTCTGGGTGGCGTCGTCGCCCGCCAGCGTCACCGCCGTTGGCCGCCCGGCCGCCACATCGGCGGCAAAGCTGGGACCCGACAGCACGAAGGGAATGGCTTGCGGCGCCATGTCGGCCAGGATTTCGCTCTGCCGGTCGAGCGTGCCGGTTTCGAGGCCCTTGGCCGACAGCACCACCGGCTTGCCCGCCAGCAGCGCCGGGTCGAGCGCGCCCAAGGCAGAGCGGCTCGATTGCGCCGGTACAGCGAGGATGACGATATCGGCTGCCGTCGCCTGGGTCGTCGCCATGATGGCAGCATGCAGCGCCTGCTGACCGAGATAGCGGGCATTGGTGCGGCTGGAATTGATTTCGTCGACCTGGGCCTGATCGCGTGCCACCAGCGATACGGTTCGGCCGGCCATGGCCGCAGCTTGCGCAAGGGCAGTGCCCCAGGCGCCGCCACCGATGACACTGACGCTTTCAAGCCGCATTGGGGGCAACCTTCATGTCTTCGAGGTCGAGCGGCCAGCGCGGGCGTGCGGTAAAGGCCAAGCCGTCATGCACGCCCAGGGCGAAGCGCTCGGCCCCGGCCCAGGCCACCATGGCGCCATTGTCGGTGCAGAGCGCGATAGGCGGCACGATGAGCGTAGCCCCGGCCTCGGCGCAGACGGTCCGCAACGCCCCACCGATTGTCTGGTTGGCGGCAACGCCACCGGCTACCACGAGGCGCATCTCCTGCCTCGGAAACTCCACGGCGAACCGCGCCAGCGCCTGCCGCGAACGCACGGCCACGATCTCGGCCACCGCCGCCTGGAAGCTGGCAGCGATATCGGCGACATCCTGGTTGCTGAGCGGCGCCAGCGCCTCGGCCTGCAGCCGCACCGCGGTCTTGAGGCCGGAAAAGGAAAAATCGAGCCGCGCCTCGCGCAGCAGCGGGCGCGGGAACTTGAAGCGCTTGGCATCGCCGGATTTGGCGATCTGCTCCACGGCGGGGCCGCCGGGATGACCGAGGGTCAGGAGCTTTGCCACCTTGTCGAAGGCTTCGCCCAGGGCATCGTCGATGGTGGTGCCCCAGCGCTCGTAGTCGCCGACCCCGCGCACCAGCACGAACTGGCTGTGCCCGCCCGATACCAGCAGCATCAGATAGGGAAACTGCACCCCGTCGGTGAGCCGCGCCGTCAGCGCATGGGCTTCGAGGTGATTGACCGCGATCAGCGGCTTGCCGAGTGCTGCAGCCAGCGCCTTGGCGGTGGTGAGCCCCACCAAGACGCCCCCGATCAGCCCCGGGCCGGCCGTGGCCGCGATAGCGTCGACCTCATCGAGCGTCACGCCCGCTTCGCGGCAGGCTTGGGCGATGATGTGGTCGAGATAGGTCACATGTGCACGCGCCGCCAGTTCCGGCACCACGCCGCCGAAAGCGGCATGTTCATCGAGCTGGCTGCGCACCACATTGGAACGAATTGCCCCGTTGCCGAATTCGTCGCGCAGGACCAAAGCTGCCGCGGTTTCGTCGCAGCTGGTCTCTATGCCGAGGATGATGGCTGGCGCTTGCCCGGTCACGACGAACTGGTTACTCCACGATAGTAGCCCGCACTGCCTACTATAGGACGAAAACAGATTGCAATCGCCGACACCCTTCGCCCGGATCGGAACGCGCGGCAGCCCGCTGGCACTGGCCCAGGCACGGCTGGTGCGACGCCTGTTGTCCGAGGCCCATGGCGTGGCCGAGGATGACATTTTCATCGACGTCATTTCCACCGGCGGCGATCGCAGCCAGGCCAGCAATGCCAGCCTGACCGAGATCGGCGGCAAGGGCCTGTTCACCAAGGAAATCGACGAGGCGATGCTGGCCGGACGCGTCGATATAGGCGTCCATTCGAGCAAGGACGTGGCGACGCGCCTGCCCGAGGGTATCCGGCTCGTTGCCTTCCTCGAACGCGAGGATGTGCGCGACGCTTTCATGTCGGTGAAGGTGCAGAGCCTCGATCACCTGGCCGAGCGCGCCAAATTCGGCACCTCCTCGATCCGCCGCGCTGCGCAAGTCCTGCGGGTGCGGCCGGACCTCGAAATCGTGCCGTTCCGCGGCAATGTCGGCACCAGGCTACAAAAGCTGCTCGATGGAGTGGCCGATGCCACCATGCTGGCCGTGGCCGGGCTCAACCGGCTGGGCGAAGGCCATCGCGCCACGGCCCTGCTCGATCCCGAAATCTTCATGCCCGCCCCCGCCCAGGGCGCCATCGGCATTGCCGTGCGCAGCGACGATGCCCGCATGGCCGGCATCGTGGCGACGCTCGACCATGCCCCGACGAGCATCGCGGTAACGGCCGAACGCGCCATGCTCGCCGTGCTCGACGGCTCCTGCCGCACGCCGGTGGGCGCGCTCAGCCGCCTCGGCGGCACGACGCTCGTGCTCAAGGGGCAGATCCTGAGCCTTGACGGCAAGACGGCCTTCGACAGCGCGGCCACCGGCACCGACCCCGTGCTCCTGGGCCGGCAAGTGGGCGAGGACCTGGTCGCTCAGGCTGGCACCGAATGGCTGGCGCAATGGGCCGCCACGTCGTGAGGATGCTGGTGACGCGGCCCGAGCCGGACGCCCAGGCGACGCTGTCGCGGCTGGACGCTTTGGGCATCGCCGCCACGGCCGCGCCGCTCATGGTGCGCCAGACCCTCGATGGCAGCCTGCCGCCGTCCGATGGCTTTACCGCCATGGTGCTGACATCAGCCAATGCCGTGCGCTCGCTGGCCGATCGCGGCGTGCTCGAACAGTACCAGCACCTGCCGGTCTTCGCCGTGGGCGACCGCACCGCGCGCGAGGCAAGCGAGGCCGGCTTCGAACGGGTCAGCAGCGCAGCCGGAGCCCTGCAGGACCTGATCAACGCCATGACCATTGCCCGCATGCGCGGGCCGATCTTCTACCCCACCGGCAAGCACCAGAGCGCCGACCTCGCCAAGGCGCTGGCGCCGCTGGGCGTGATGGTGGCGACGGCAAAGATCTACGACATGGTGGCCGCCGATGCCCTGCCCGGCGAGGTATCGGCGGAACTGGGCGGCGAGATCGGCGCGGTGCTGGCCTATTCGCGCCGCTCGGCGGAAATCTTCGCCACCCTGGCCGCTGACCTGCCGCGCGAAAAGCGGAGCAACCTGGCCATGCTGTGCCTCTCCGAAGCCGTGGCCGAGCCGCTGCTCGAGGCACGCTTCAGCCGCATCAGCCTCGCGGACCGGCCGGACGAAGACGCCATGATGTCGCTCGCGCTGGCTTTTGCCCGCGAGCAAACTGGGCCATGATCGGCACCCAAGAAGAGGACACCCTGCAATGGCGGATACCAAGGGCGACGATTCCAAGCCAGGTGACAACAAGCCAGGCGAAACCAAGACCGGCCCGGTAAGGCCGCCGGTGCTCGATCTCAAGGCGCGTGAGGCCGGGGCTGACAAGCCGGACACCAAGCCTGCGGCCGCCAAGGAGCCGCCTGCTCGCCCAAGACCCGCCGAGGCCGCGCCGGCCTCCGGCGCCTTTGCCTTTGGCGCTGCAATCGTCGGCGGCATATTGGGCCTGGCAGCCGCCTATGGCCTCGCCTGGTTCGGCCTTTGGCCGACGACACCTGCCCCGGCCGCGGTTGCCGATCCCCGCCTCGCGCAATTTGCTACCGCCATCCCCGAACTCGAGACCGTGACCCAGACCACCCAGTCCGAACTCGCCGCGCTCAACCAGCGCATCGGTGCGCTGGAGACGGCTGCGCCTGCCGCTCCAGCGGCCACGGCTGCTCCGGCCGAGCCGGTCGATCTCAGCGGCATCGAGGCAGACCTTGCGGCGCTGACCACACGCCTCGACACACTGGCCGCCACCCCTGCCCCCGCTGCCGATACCGGCGCGACCGACGCCCTGCGCACCGAACTGGCAGCCTTGGGCACCCGGCTCGACGAGGTCGCGGCGCGCTTGGGCACCGCCGAAGCGGGCCTCCGCACCCTCGACACGACAATGACCGAAACCACGGCAACGCTGGCCGACCAGCCCAGCGACATCGGCGCAGTGCTGCAACTGCCGCTGATCCTCTCCGGCTTCGAAACGGCGCTTGCCACCGGCCGCCCCTTTGCCACCGAACTGGGCGCCCTGCGCGCCGCCGTACCGAATGCCGACATCCCCACCGCCATCGCCAACAAGGCCGAAACCGGCCTCGCCCGGCCCGATATCATCGCCAGCCGCTTCGATGCCGTGCTGCCTGCCATGTTGGCCGGACGCCCGGCCAATGCCGAAGCCCAGTGGCAGGACGGCGCGCTCGACTGGTTCCGCTCGGCCATAGCCCTGCGGCCCACAGGCGAGATCGAGGGCGATACGCCCGAAGCGCTGATGTCGCGGCTCGAAGGCGCCATTGCCCGGCGCGACTTCGTCACTGCTGAGACCCTGCTCGCCGGCCTCCCCGCCCCCATGCTTGCCGCCGGGGAGGATGTTCCCGCGCTGGTGGCCGAACAGGCCGAAGCCGCGCGCTTCCTTGATACCCTGCGGGCCAGCGCCCTCACCGGCGAGGTCGCCCAATGATCCGCCTCGCCTCCTGGATCGTCGGCAGCCTGGTCATCGCGGCGCTCGCCGCCTGGCTCATCTCGCTGCCCGGCACGCTGACGCTGGAAGCCGCTGGCTATCGCATGCAGCCCCGGCTGGGCGCGGCGATCTTCATGTTCATCATCGTCGCTATTGTCGTCATCGGGCTTTGGGCCATTATCCGCCGCATCCTCTCTGCCCCGCGCAACATGGCGCGCCGCGGCCGCGAACGTCGGCGCGAACAGGGCGTCGAAGCGCTCTCGGACGCCATCGTGGCGCTTCAGGCCGGCGATCCGGCCCGGGCCCGTATGCTGGCCCGCGAAGCGCAGGCCCGCCTACCCGCCAATGCCGCCGCCCGCCTCCTCGAAGCCCGCGCTGACCTCGCTCTGGGCGACATGCCCGCGGCGCGCGAGCATTACCGCGCCCTCATTGCCAGCGAGAAGACCGCCGTCGCCGCGCTGACCGGGCTCTATGACCAGGCCCGGGCGCAACATCGTCCGGAAGCGGCCTTGACCTTTGCCCGCAAGGCCCTGGCCCTTGCGCCGCAAAGCGGCTGGGCCGCCGATGCTGTGTTCGATGACCTGACGCGACGCGGCCAATGGGCCGATGCCGTGGCCATGGTCAATGCCGAGCAAGCCACCAGCCGCGAGGAGCGGGCCCGCAAACGTCGGCGCCAGGCGGTGATCGAAACCGCCCGCGCCCGCGAAGCCGAAACCAGCAATCCGCTGGCGGCGCTCGACCACGCCTTGACCGCGCTCAAGCTCCTGCCCGATTTCGTGCCCGCCGCGCTGATCGCTGCCCGCATCCACATCAACCGTGGCGAAACGCGCAAGGCCATGAGCCTCCTCCGCCGCATCTGGCGCGCCACCGGCCATCCCGATATCGCTGCGCTCTATGCCCATGCCCAGCCGGGCGCCTCGGCCGTCGAACGGCTCAAGCGCCTGGGCGAAATCATCGAGACCCCGCCACCCCACCGTGCCGCCGGCATGGCTCTGGCCCGATCGGCCATCGATGCCTATGACTGGCCTCTGGCCCGCAATGCGCTGGCGCCCTTTATCGGCCCCGAGGCGACCCAGGGCGTCGCGAGCCTGATGGCCGAGATCGAGGAAGGCCAGAGCGGCGACCAGGGCAAGGCCCGCGAATGGCTCGCCCGCGCCGTGCGTGCGCCGCGCGACCCGGCCTGGACCGCCGATGGCTTGGTCAGCGACGAGTGGGAGCCCATGTCACCGGTATCGGGCAAGCTCGACGCCTTTGAGTGGAAAGTGCCGATGACCGTCACCGCGCGGGCCGCCAGCGAACCGGCCGTGCCGCAATTGCCGGCCGAAGTTTCCTTGCCTCTTGCACCGGCCGCCAACCCAACGTAAAAGGCCAGCCGTTGCCGCATTAGCTCAGTTGGTAGAGCACATCATTCGTAATGATGGGGTCAGGTGTTCGAGTCACCTATGCGGCACCATTCTCCGCCAGATTTGGTCAGGCCGTTTCCGGTTCGCTCTGTCGCAGCGACTGGGCGAGGCGCGCTGTTGGCCGGATGATGGGCTGGCTCGTCCGCGTGCTGGTATCGAACAGCGCCTGCCGCTCCTCCGCCGTCGAATCGAAGAACGGATAGCGCTGCAGCACGCGCGGCAGCATCACCGGAATGTAGGACGCAAACAGGCACACCGGGAAGGTCAGCTCGCCCCAATAGCCCTCGCCGGCCAGTTGCTCGGAACCGAATACCCGGCGGTAGAACGCCACGTGTTCGGGCCGCACCGAGGAAATGCAGTAGGTCGAGTTGAAATGCGCACAGGCCATCACCGCCGTGCGCAGCGTGAGATAGGGTAGCGCCGGGAAAGCCAGTGACGCGTCATGATCGGCGGTGAAGCGGCTCGGATCGATATAGCTGCCGCCCTTGGCGATGATGTCGCCCAGCACGTCCGGCCAGATCGAGGCGCTCGGCGAGGTCGGGTTCTCCGCGGTGGCGATATGCAGCCGGATCGAGCTCACCAGCTTGTCATCGATATAGACGCCGAAGCAGTGGCAGTTCTCCGCGTCGTCATAGACGTCGCGGGTCATCTGCTGGGAATTGATGGGAATGAACTCTTCCCGCCGATAGGCCTCGTAGCGAAGCCGGTAAACGGCATCGAACTGTTCGTCGGCGGAAACTCGCCGGTAGTGCAGGCGGTCGAGAATGTCGATCAGGCTCAACGCAAAACGCGAGGACGCGCCTTGCGCCGTCCTTTGGGATGCCGAACTCATGCACTAACTCCCGCAACTGCCGGGACATTAAGCTTTTGTTAGGTATAATCCCAAGTGTGAAAAGTGGTGGCACCGCCACGCCAATGACGGTTAACACGCATAATCGTTTGATTTTTCAGTTGGTTAACGCAGGTTAACCATTGCTGCGTTTTGGCTGGGCCACGATCTCGTGATTAAGATGCACGATCAGTTCGGCGATATCGCGCGCCGGAAGCGGCCGGCTGAACAGATAGCCCTGCACCTGCTGGATCTGCGTCTTGGCCAGCATCAGGTCGAACTGCCCCGACGTCTCGACGCCCTCGGCGACCACAGTCAGGTCGAGATCCCGCCCAAGGCTGGCGACGTTGGAGAGCAGGCGCAGCGAGCGCTCGTCATGCTCGATATCCTGCACGAACGAACGGTCGATCTTGAGCTTGGAGAAAGGCAGCGCCGAGAGGTAGCTGAGCGAAGAATAGCCCGTGCCGAAATCGTCCAGCGCGATGCCGACGCCCTTTGCGGCAAGCGCGGCCAGCACCGACTTGGCGATTTCCGGCTCCTCGATCAGCGCCGTTTCGGTGACCTCGACCTCGAGCCGCTTGGGCGAGAGGCCAGCGCTCGCAAGCGCGGCATTGACCACCGCTTCCACATCCATGCCGCGGAAGTCGCGCGCCGAGACATTGACCGCGACACCGACATTGCCCGGCCAGCTCTGGCATTGGCTGACTGCTTCGGCCACCACCCAGGCGGTGATGTTTGAGATGAGCCCGGTTTCCTCGGCCAGCGGAATGAAGACCGACGGCGGAATAACGCCCAGCTCGGGGTGGTTCCAGCGCGCCAGGGCCTCGCAGGTCACCACTTTGCGGGTGGCGATATCGAGCAGCGGCTGGAAGGCCAGCGCCAGCCCGCCCGTCTGCAGCGCCTGGCGCAGGTCGGCCTTGAGGCGCTGGCGATAATGGTAGTCGATGTTCATCTGCGCATGGAAGACGTGGCTCTTGGCCTTGCCGTCGCCCTTGGCCGAGTACAGCGCCAGGTCTGCCTTGGTCATCAGATCGTCGATCTGGTCCTGCGGATCGGTGCTGGTGACCTGGCCGATACTGACATTGACCTGGAGGTTGAGGCCTTCAAGGATGAACGGAGCGATGAAGGCGTCGAGCAGCGGCTTGGTGTCGTCCTCGGCGCGCTGCTGGTCGATAACGTCGCGGCGATAGACCACGAATTCGTCGCCGCCCAGCCGCGCCAGAACCGCGTCATTGGGCAGCGCCCGGCGCAGGCGCCGCGCCACCTGCATCAGCAATTCGTCGCCCACCAGATGGCCGAAGCTGTCATTGACGTGCTTGAAGTCGTCGATATCGATGATCATCAGCGAGACGACGCGCGGCGTGCCGGTCTTCTGCGCCCGGCGCGCATCGAGGTCCTCGCTGGTCAATTCGCCGAAATAGGTGCGGTTCGGCAGGCCCGTCAGCACATCGTGGCGCGCCATGAAGCTGATGCGTTCTTCGGTGGCGACGCGCGTGCTTATATCTTCGAACAGGAGCACCGAGCGCCCCTGGCGCGTGCTCACGGTCACCTCGAAATAGCGCGAGTCGGCAAGGCACAGCAGCACCTTGCCCGATTGGCCCTGCCCGACGATGTCGAACAGGCGGTCGGTAGCGGTACGCGGCAACACGCCGATATCGGTGAGTGTTTCGAGCGCTGTCCGCAATGGCAGACCCACGAGAGTCTCGACGCCCATGCCGGCAAAGAGGCGCTTGGCGCGCTCATTGGCCACCGAAACCGTGCCCTCTTCGTCGAGCAGGCAGAGCCCGTGTTCGAGCGTCGCCATGGCCATGTCGAGTTCGGCGGCAAGGCGCGAGGCCTCGACCCGGCCATGCACGGCGCTGAGCAGGATCGTGCGCACATCGGCCGCAAGTTTGCGGAAGCTGGCCAGCATGACCCCGAGCAGTCCGGCTAGGGTAACGTGATAGATGTCGCCATGCAGGGCAAAGCCTGCCGAAAGCGGCGCGATGACCAGCAGCATCTGGATGGCCACCAGCCGGTCGAGGCCGAAATTGCGCCCCACGATGCCGACCATGACGGCAATGGAGATCGACGCGCTGGCCAGTTCGGCGAAGGGATCCTGGACGATGCCCATCGAAATCAGGCACCAGGCGCCATAGACCGCGGCCAGCAGGCCGCCATAGATGATCGCCCGGGTTTCCCAGACTTCGGCAGCGGCCGCGTCCTCATTTTCAACCGTGGCGCGCCAAAACGCCCGCATGTTGAGATAGCGGATGAGGCCGATGACGATAAAGGCGGCAGTGACCAGATAGAGGGGGAGCGAATTGGTTTTGTAGGCCGTCAACCATGCCGTGATGGCGCTGGCGGCCGAGCCGGCCAGCATCGCCCGCCGATCACCATAGACCGAGCGGATGACAGACACATAATCGTGCGCTGGCATGGTTTTTCGGGCTGAGGTAAACACAATTTCCCCTGGTTAGCACCCACAGAAGCCCCCCAAGGCCTTAAGAACGCCTTGCAGAGAGGCCTTGCCGCCCATCGGATCAGGGAAATTCCCAATGGCAGGGTGAATAGCCGCTTAACGGCTTGGCCTGTATTTCCGGGCTAGAAGGCGGTCTGCGCCGCCTTGAGCGCGGCAACCGCATCGGCCGGCATCATGGTCTCGTCGTTCCAGAATTCATTGGCAACGACCCAGACAGCGGCGACCCAGGCGGGCGAAGCGGTCAGATGGGGCGTGGGCAGGGCAAAGCCACTCCGATCAAGCGCCTCGAGTGCCTTTTTCGAGCAGGAGTCGATATCGCCACGCGCATCGAGCCGGACGGGCGTCGAGCCCTTGGCGGCGGCAAAGCGCGCCTGCACCTCGGCATCGACCACCAAATCGGCAAAGGCCCGCTCGGCCGTCTCCATCTCGGGCGACACGCCACCCAGCAGCCCCCAACTATCGACGGTAACAGGCACATGCGCGGCGCCTGGCACGAAGCGGCAGCCGAAATCGGCGGTGTCGCTCTTGCCGGCCGCCTTCCACTCGCCCTTCATCCAGTCGCCCTGCACCTGCAGCAAAGCCGTGCCGTTGATCACCATGCTGGTGGCCATGTTCCAGTCCCTCTGCACGGCCCCTTCGTCCGCCTCCTGCTGGAAGCGCCGCAGCCAGGCAAAGACATCGAGCAGGCTCGCGTCATAGAGCACCGCCGGATCGATGGTTTCGCCGTAAAGCCCGGCATAGACGCCGGGGGCGCCCAGGCTCGCCACCAGGGAATGGGTCAGATAACCCACCTGCCAGGGCTGCGCGCCGATGGCGATGGGCTGGAAACCGGCGGCCCGCACCACGTCGAAATCGGCCCACATATCCTCGAGCGACGTCCATTCTTCCGGATCGATACCCGCTGCGGCGGCGACGCTGCGATTGTAGTAGAGCATCGCATCGGCATGGATGGCGGTGGGAACCTTGACGATGGCGCCATCGATGGTGATGGCGTCGCGCACCACCTGCGGCAACTGCGCCAGCGCGCCACTGCTGGCAAACTGCTCGTCCAGATGCAGCACCTTTCCCTCGCTATCGAGCGTGCGGTAAATATCGGGCTGCATCTGCAGGAATACGTTGGGCGTGGTGCCGGCCGCTATGAGCTGGACCACATCGATATCGCCATTGGCATCATGCGGAATGGCCAGCGGCATCCAGCTATGGCCACGCGCCTCGAGCGCATCGCGCAGCACGTTGAGCGCCGAAAGCTCGGCCGGCGAGGCCCAGTTGTGGTAGATGACGAGATCGGCAGCGCTGGCGGGGACCGACAGGGCGCTGGCGAGGGCAAGCACGCTAAATCGTCTGGTCCAAACCACGCGCACGTCCTCCCGCTCGCGGATCTGAATGGTCGGTGAAATTACTTATTTTTGTCGCACCGATCCAAGCTGGCCACAGGCTGCGACCAAACTGCTTGCCAAGGCGTTAAGACTGGCTGCAGCGGCGTGGTTTTGCGGCGAAATGCACGACAAACAACAGGTGATGCATGGTTGAAAAGCTGAACGACGCCCAACGCGAGCAGGCTCTGCGCAGCCTGGGCGGCTGGACCTATGACGCGGCCGACAACGCCATTGTCAGGGTGTTCAAGTTCAAGACCTTTTCCGAGGCCTTCGCCTTCATGACCCGCGTGGCGCTGGCCGCCGAGAAGGCCGGCCACCACCCCGACTGGTCCAACAGCTACAACACCGTCACCATCCGCCTCTCCACCCACGACGCCGGCGGCCTCAGCGACAAGGACATCACGCTGGCCGGCGCGATCGACAAGCTCCTCGCCTAGTGGAAATTGCGCCCACCGGGCAGGGCGGCATAGGCGGCGCGCCGCGCGCGTTCGATTTCAAGCATGGCCTGCCGGTCGCGCCCCGGCGGTGATCCGGAACGGCCTTCATCGCCCCGCGCCAGCACCCGGTCGCCGATATCCTGGCCATGGGCAAGATCGAGCAGGTGGCTGGTCATATCAGTCATCTGCTCGGCGATGATGTGGATCACCAAGCCCTCGCGCTGCAACTGGCCGCGCACCGCCAGCATGCGGCTCCCCAGCACGGTCTTGCGATTGGCCTCGAACACCTTGGGCCAGATGACGATATTGGCAATGCCTGTTTCGTCCTCCAGCGTGGCGAAGATCACCCCGCTCGCCGTGCCTGGACGCTGCCGCACCAAAACCAGCCCTGCCACCTCGATGCGGCTGCCCGGCTTAACCTGCCCCAGTTGATCGGACCGCGTCACCCGGCGCGCATCGAGTATTGGCCGGATGAACTGCAGGGGGTGCCCCTTGAGCGAGAAGGACAGCGTCGAATAGTCATGGATGACCTCCTCGCCCGGCAGCATCTTGGGCAGGCCGGCTTCGATATCGGCCTCCGTCTCGACCCTGCCCGAAGCCTCGAACAGCGGCAGCGTATCGGCCCCATGCGTGCCGATCAGCCCCTTGACCGCCCAGAGCGCTTCACGCCGGGAAAGGCCAAGCGAGGCAAAGGCATCGGCCCGAGCCAGCTTTTCGAGCGTGGCAATGCTCACCCCTGTCCGCAGCCAGAGATCGCGCACCGAGTCGTAGCCGGCGCCGCGCCGGGCCACGATGACATTGACGTCGGCCTCCGCCAGGCCGACGGCTTGCGAGAAGCCGAGCCGGATCGCCTTGTCCGAGTGAATGTCGCCAACCATGTCGGCATGTTGAGGCCAGAGGTGTTTGCTGGCCAAACGCGGCGCTCCATCCTCCCCAAGGCTTTTCTCCAGCACGCATTCGAGGTCGGACAGGTTCACATCGACCGAAAGCACGTCGACCCCATGCTCGATGGCATCGCGGATGATCTGGCTGGGCGCATAAAAGCCCATGGGCTGGCTATTGAGCAGTGCGCAGGCGAAGACGTCAGGGTAATGGCACTTGAGCCAGCACGAGGCATAGACCAGGAGCGCGAATGACGCCGCATGGCTCTCCGGAAAGCCGTATTCGGCAAAGCCCTTGATCTGGGCAAAGCAGCGCTGGGCGAATTCATCCGGGTATCCGTTACCCTTCATTCCTTCGATAAAGCGGGTCTCGAAGATTTCGATCTTTCCGGTTCGGCGCCATGCCGCCATGGCACGTCGCAACTGATCGGCTTCGCTCTCCGAAAAACCGGCTCCGTGAATGGCCATCTGCATGGCCTGCTCCTGAAACAGCGGAATGCCCTTGGTGCGGTCCAACACCTCGTCCAGCCTGTCGCCCGGCTTGGCCTCCCATTTCTCCGTGCCGTCCCGGCGCTTGAGGTAAGGGTGGACCATGCCCCCCTGGATCGGCCCCGGACGAACGATGGCGACCTCGATGACCAGATCATAGAACTCCCTCGGCTGGAGGCGCGGCAGCATCGACATCTGCGCTCGGCTCTCGATCTGGAATACCCCGATCGTGTCGGCACGATGGGTCATGGCATAGACCCGCTCCTTGGCGAACTGGCCTTTGCCTCCCTCTTCGGCCAACAGCTCGGTCAGCACGGGCTTTTTGCCGTAGTGCACCTGCATCAGCTCAAAGCCCCGCCGCAGGCAGCTCAGCATGCCCAGCGCCAGCACGTCGACCTTGAGAATTGCCAAGGCGTCTATGTCGTCCTTGTTCCACTCGATGATCATACGGCTGTCCATCGCCGTCTTGCCTATCGGAACCAGGCTTTCCAGACTGTCCCGCGTGATGACGAAGCCACCCACATGCCGGCTGAGATGGCGCGGAAAGCCGCGCAAGACCTTAATGACCTCGAACATCTGCGCCAACGTTGGATCATCCGGACTGAGGCCGATCTTGGTCATTTCGGCCAGACCCAGCTTGGAGCCCCAGCCCCAGTGCAACTGGTTGAGCGCTGCCACCGTATCGTCAGACACGCCAAAAACCTTGGCGCTTTCTCGGATCGCGCTTTTGGATCGGTAGGAAATGACGTTGGCGGTTAGCCCGGTGCGCTTGCCGCCATATTTCTGGTAGACATACTGCATCACCTCCTCGCGCCGCTCATGCTCGAAATCGACGTCGATATCGGGCGGCTCGTCGCGCTCGGTGGAGATGAAACGGCCGAAGACCAGATTAGCGTTTTCCGGGTCGACCTCGGTGATTTCAAGGCAGAAGCAGACCGTGGAATTGGCTGCCGAACCCCGGCCCTGGCACATGATCCTGCGCGTGTTGCGGGCAAACATGACGATGTCATGCACCGTCAGGAAATAGGCGGCGTAACCCTTGTAGCCGATGAGGCAGAGCTCGGACCACAGGCTACGCTTGAGCTTTTCTGACAGACCGTTTGGATAGCGTTTGGCGGCTCCCTCCCAGGTCAGTCTTTCCAGTGTTTGCTGCGCCGTTTCGCCATCGCCGATGGTTTCCTCGGGATAATTATATTTGAGCTGGTCGAGGCTGAAATCGATGCTGTCTACAAAGCGCTGCGTCTCCGCCAACGCATCGGGATGTGCCCGAAATAGCCTAGCCATCTCCTCGGCGGGCTTGAGATGCCGCTCGGCATTAGCGGCAAGGCGCCAGCCGGCGGTTTCCAGTGTCAGATGCTCACGAATGCAGGTGACCACGTCCTGTACCATGCGACGATCAGGCTCGTGATAAAGGGCATCATTGGTCGCGATCATCCGGGCACGGTGAACCTTGGCCAGTGTCTCAATCCGGTTGAGGCGAGCGCGGTCCTGCCCGTCAAAGCGCGGTGAGCCTGCAATCCAGATACGATTGGGCGCCAGCCGCGACAGCGCATCGAGGGTCTGTGCCGTCAAACCCCAATCGGTCTCATCGGGTATGAGGATGAACAATTGGTCCTGCGCATAGTTTTCCGGCGGACCTTGCTCACTGCTCGAAGCCGGATGGCCCGAACCGAAGAGATCGGTGAAGTAGAGCACTGGCTTACCCTTTTCACCGCGCTGATTGCCCACCGTCAGAAGTTTACACAGCCGGCCATAGGCCACGCGATTGGTAGGATAGGCGATGATATCAGGCGTTCCATCGGCAAAGCAGAGACGGACGCCAACCAGGTAGCGGAAATTGGGAAAGCGCTCCTTGTCCCGATCGCGGACGACCACATAGGCACGCACCACGCCGGCAAAGCTGTTGTGATCGCAGAGACCCAGTGCCGTCATGCCAATATGCATGGCAGCAGAAACCAGCTCTTCCGGATGTGATCCACCCCTGAGGAAGGAGAAATTGCTGGTGGTGATCAGTTCGGCAAAAGGGATTTCCTGCTGCCGCTGCACCCGCCCTCGGCTCCTTGCCGATGGATCGAAAACAACGACCTGGCTCATGGAAAGAATCCGTGCAGGTACCAGATTGCCGGTTCACCGGGCTGATGAAACCCTTGCTGATAGATCCAGAAGCGGCGGCCGTTGGCGTCTTCGACGATGTAGTAGTCCCGCGTCACGCCATCGGGCTCGAACAGCTCGAGCTTGGGAATATAAGGCTGCTCCTCGCCCTTCTGCGGCGGGAGGGGTGGCACCAGTTGCAGCCGTTGGCCGGTGCGCCACCATTCGGCGCCGATACGCTCGGGGCCGGAGGCTTTCTCGATCTTGTAGCTCTCGCGCCGCCAGATCATCGAGGCCGGCAGGCCCTCTGGCACTTCGGCATTGATGGCGACCATCTCCGGTACCGGCAGGAGGCGCAAAGGGCGCGGTGGGATCGGCCAGCCGACGGGGCGCCCATCATTGCTGGCCGCCAGGGCTGGCACCAGGCGCGCCGCTCGCTCGGGAATGTGGCTTTCGACCAGTTGCGTCTTCAGCACCGCCATGGCGCCCAGCCGGCTGCTCATGCGGTCATTGAGCTGATCGAGATCCTCGGCCACGCCTTGATGCGAGAAGGCGCCGAGCTGCACCGCATCGAGCTCGGCCACCGAACTCACCGCCAGCCGGATCATGTCGATGCCGAAGCCGGCATCATACTCGCCTTCCAGCCGTTCCGAGCGGTTGGAAAAGAGCTTGGCGATATGTTCGGGGTCGCGCGTCAGCCGGGCCGAATTGACCGAGAGTGCCATCACCTTGTGATCGACCCGGTAGAGGAAAAGATGAAAGGCCTGACCGCCCTGACCCTCGGCCTCGAGGCGAATGCCGAGCTGGATGGCCAGGTCATGACAGGTCATGAGCACATCATCCATCAGTCCGATCGGATCGGCGAAGCGCCGTTCGGCATAGCGTTCGGCCAATGGCAGGCGCGGCGTCATCCGCTCTTCGATCGCCCCATAGGCCTGGTCGAGCCGGGACAACAGCGACACGCCAAACCGCGCCTGCAGCGGTTTTCGCTCGCGCGAGCGCAACTGGCCGATCGTCTTGAGCCCCATCTGGGTAAGTCCGGCCACCTGGGCCGGCGCCAGCCGCAGCGCATTGACCGGCAACGCATTGAGGACAGTTTCAAGATCGGTCCGTTCGACCACCTGGCTGCGGGCGAAATGGCTGACCGCCCAGGCTGCGCCGATCGTGGGGGCGATGGCACCCGCCACGGTATAGCCGAGGTCGCGCAACCGCGTCAGCAACAGGCGCAGCATGGGTCGCTCGCCGCCAAAGAGATGGGCGACTCCGGTAATGTCGAGCACGAGGTCGCCAAAGCCGGTGACATCGGTCATTACCGCTACCAGCGGGCTGGCATTGGAATGCCAGTCGGCAAAATCGGCGAAGACGGCTTCGAGCAGTGGCCGATCCATTTCGCGCACGGTGAGCTCGGGCACCATGGCCCGCGCATCGGCCAGGTTTTGTCCGACGCTCAGGCCGCGCCGTGCCGCTTCGGCATCAACCGCCGCCAGCCGCAACCCGCCCTTTATGCGCTCGTAGAGCACCAAAGGCGCCTGGAGCTGGGCATCACGCCGTTTTAGGTAGTCCGTCGGCCAGTTGGGCAGGAACAGCACGAGGAAGCGTCTCGCCCCCGCCGAGCCGGTCTGTACTGCGGCGCTGAGTAGTGAATGTTGCGAATCCATTTTCCGTCCAACCCAGCAGAAACTCGGTCTGGTTCTTCATGATCGCCCCCTTTTCGAGTTCCACCCGCCAGCGCAGGGGTCCGGGAGCCTTGGCGTCGTAGCGCCCATGCGCACTTCGGGCGGGTGACAGGCGCCAGCGCAGATGCGCGGCACTCGCTTCCCGCCCCTGCCCGTAGCGCAACAGGAAAATCGAACCCTGGGTGGCGGCGGCCCGCAGGCTGAGGCGGCGGCTGGCAGTGAAATCGAGGATTTTGGCATGGCTGCCGATATCGGCCACCACGGCCGCCACCGCCCGGCAGGCAATGGCTTCCTCGGCGGCCCAGAGCAGTTCAGCCATGTTGGCGGCACGCACCAGCACCAGAGCCTCGGGCTCAAAGCCGAAGCTCAGAAGGCCCGGTCCATAGGGCATACCCAGCTTCTGAGCCTCGTCAGCCAGTTGCAGATAGATGACCGCCAGCCGCTGCGCAGTGAGCAACCCCTTGGCCTGCGCCAGGGCAAAGCCGAGCAGCGCTCCGGCATTGCGGCGCTCGTCGGTGAACATTTCCTGCAACAGCCCGCCAGCCAACACGGGGAATTCACCCGGCTGATGCTCAACCCTTGCCCGCGCCTCGGCCAGCGCCGGCTTGCGCTCGATATCGGCAATGGTTTCCCGCAGCGCGGCAAGGCGCTGTTGTTGGTCGGGCGAAGGCATCGCGCCAATCCTTAAGTGAACAAAACAGGAACATTTAGACTCCGAATCTCGCCGGAGTCGAGTCCCTTTCGTCACGTCCGTTCACATCGAGTGTGGCGGTTCCGCATCAAGCCGGGTCAAGAGCGCGTGAGCCCACTCGTCGCCCATTGAGGAAATTTGCCGGCCTGTTAACTCTGCTTTGCCTGCCTCCCGGCGTGCACACCCTATCGCTGATCCTGCCGCTCCCCGGAGGCTTGCCGCCATGTTCGAGGCCATTACCCGCCTGTTCAACAAGCCGGAAACGGCCCTGTCGAGCAACGATCCCAGGCTGTCCGTCGCTGTGCTGCTGGTGCATCTGGCTGCCGTCGACGGCCAGATGAAGGACGAGGAACGCAGCGCCATCAAGGGCGCGCTGATCGATCACTATGACATGGACGAAGCGTCCGTCGACAAGCTGATCAAGGAAGCTGCGCTGCGCGACGCCGAGGCCGTGGATTTCTTCAAATTCACCCAGTCCATCACCCAGCTCGATATGGAAGACCGCATCGAGATCGTGCGCATGATGTGGATGGTGGTGTTTTCCGACAAGAAGAACCACGAGCTCGAAGACAACATGGTCTGGCGCATTGCCGAGCTGATCGGCGTCTCCAGCCGCGACCGCACCATCCTGCGCAACCAGGTCGGCAAGGCCGAAAAGGCTTGAGAGCGGTCCAAGGGACAAATCGCTCCGGTGGAGCGATTTGAGCGAGCAAGGCCATGAGAGCTGTGCTCGAATGGCAGGCTAATAAGCCTCGAACTTGCCGATGGTTTCCACCTCGTCATTGGCGCAATCGAAATCGCCCGATGCATCGGCCGCCTCGCGCGCCAGCTCGTTGGCATCCTTGTTGGCCAGCGCATCGATATAGGCGATGTGGCAGCTATTGCCCTCGACCAGTTGCGTCACCACCAGCACCTGCCCCTTGTCCTCGCCGGTTTCGGGATCGGCCGTGTGATAGCGCACGATGGTGGCGATGGGCATCCAGCGGCCCAGATCGTTGCTCAGCCGCCATTCGAGCTTTGCCCCCAGATGGTTGAACGGCGGCAGCGTCTGGCCCTCGGACATTTTCGCGCCAAAGCCGTAGATCAGCGAGAAGCGCAGGTCGCCTTCGGTCACCATCAGCGGATAGCCCTTGTAGCCCGGGCAGGACCAGCTTGCGCCGAAATCGTCGGCATCGAGCACGAGGCATTCGTCGAGGTTGATATCGGTATAGGCGCTGTTGAAAGCGGCGTAAGCCGGGGTGGCGAGGGCGGCAAGAGCGAGCGTGACGACGAGGAGCTGTTTCATCGGTTTCCTTCGCGGAGCAGCGGGGATAAGCAGGGTTGCGCCAAACTGGCTTGCCTTTGCGGCCTCGGTTAGGCACAACCCAGCCACTTTGTCGCCTCCCCGATGAACGAGAGCTGAAGCCAAAATGAACATCGACGCCATCCCCACCGGCAAGAACCCGCCCGACGACCTCAACGTCATCATCGAAGTGCCCATGGGCGGCGAGCCGATCAAGTACGAAATCGACAAGGCCTCGGGCGCGCTGTTCGTCGACCGCTTCCTCTATACGCCGATGCGCTATCCGGGCAATTACGGCTTCGTGCCCCACACCCTGTGCGGCGACGGCGATCCGCTCGACGTCATCGTCATGAATTCGCGACCCCTGGTGCCCGGCGCGGTCGTCCGCTGCCGCCCCTTCGGCGTGCTGTTCATGGAAGACGATGGCGGCCAGGACGAAAAGATCCTCGCCGTGCCGGTTTCCAAGCTCACCAAGATGTATGACGCCATCAAGGATATCGGCGACATGCAGGCCATCCAGGTCGAGCGCGTGAAGCACTTCTTCACCCACTACAAGGATCTCGAGCCCGGCAAGTGGGCCAAGATCAGCCATGTCGGCGGCTACGAGGACGCCAAGAAGGTGATCCTCGATTCCATCGAAATGGCCAAGAACGCCAAGTAGGCCGATGACCAAGCCGGTGACCGGCCGCATCGTCATCCTCAACGGCACGCCGCGCTCGGGCAAATCCTCGATCGCGGCGGCCATGCAGCAAAGCCTGCCCGGCAGCTGGATCAATCTGGGTGTCGATGCCCAGAACCGCATGCTGCCGCCGCAGTTGCGGCCGGGGATCGGTTTGCGGCCGGGCGGGGAGCGTCCGGACCTCGAGCCAATCGTGGTGGCGCTGTTTGGCGCGCTCTACGACGCCATCGCCGCCCATGCGCAAGCCGGTTTAGACGTGGTGGCTGACCTCGGTCACCACGATGCCTATTCGACCCCGCTCGGCATCCTGCCCGCCTGCGCCCGACGCCTTGCTGGGCTCGACGTGCTCTTCGTCGGCGTCCACTGCCCGATCGAGACCATCATGGCGCGGCGCAATGCCGATCCGCAGGATGGGTTTTATGCCTCCGGCGACACGGTGCCGGCGCCGGTGCAGCGCTGGCAGGACGCGGTGCATGTGCCCGGCATCTATGACCTTGAGGTCGATACGAGCGTGATGACGCCGGAAGCCTGTGTCGAGGCGATCGAGCAAGCGCTGGCCGCAGGACAGCGGCACGCCTTCGCGACATTGGCGGCACTATAAGCCACCCGCTTTCGTGACTTGCCTGATGTGCCCGACACAGCGCACCTTTGCCAGGCAATCGCGGAGGCTGCAGGTGAAAATCGCCAGGACCATTATCGGCACCGTGCTGCTGCTCATCGGCCTGCTGTGGATTCTGCAGGGCGCCAACATCGTGGGCGGCAGCGTCATGTCGGGGCAGAGCCAGTGGCTCTATATCGGCATCGTAAGCGCGCTGGCCGGCGCGGGCCTGCTCTATTGGACGCTTTGGCGGCGCAGCGCCTAGCGGCTCACGCCCATCCGCGCCAGGAGATGATCGCGCCTGACGAACTGATGCCAGAGCGCCGCGCCGATATGGCCGATAAGCAGGACGATGAGCCCGCGCGCCAGAAGACCATGCACGGTAAAGGGCGGTGCCAGGGTGAAATCGGGCAGTGGCGGAGGCGCAGCGCCGAGCAGTTGCGCACCGGCGCCGCTGAGCACAATGGTGGCAATCCCGCTCGATACCATCACGAGGATCACGGCGTAGAGGCCGTAATGCACGACATGGGCGGCCAGCGCCTGCCCGCGCGACATGCCGGCGGCATCACTCGGGCGCCGATCGAAAAACAGCCACCAGACGATGCGGAACAGCGTGAGCACGCCAACCAGGCTCCCCATGATCGCGTGGCCGCGCAGCAGCGTGACTTCGGTTTGCGGATCGGCGCTGTTGGCAGCCACTAGGCCCGTCCCCAGCATGGCGATGATGGCGATTGCCGTCACCCAGTGGATGGCGATGGCGACCGAACCATAGCGGCTTGGACTGCTCTTGAGCGACATGGCAGGCTCCTTGCGGAACAGTGGCTGAGGCCATATAGATAGCATACTATGTATTTACTTAGCAAGCTATGTAAATGGCCCTGAACCGCCAGACTTCCGTCGGCTACCTCACCAATCTGGCGGGGCGCCTGCTGGTGCGCGAACTGGAGCGGCATCTGGCGCCGCTCGGCCTCAGCCCCGGCCACATGCCGGTACTGCTGGCACTGGAGGACGGCGCCGCACTGACGCAAAAGGCCCTGGCCGAGCGCGCCGCGGTGGAGCAGGCCACCATGACCGCGACGCTGACCCGCATGGAGCGCGACGGACTGGTGATCCGCCGGCCCAACCCCGAAGACGGCCGCAGCACATTGGTGGCGCTGACGCCGTTGGCGCTCGGCAAGCTGCCGGCGGTGGCCGAAGCCACCGCCACCATCAATGCGCTGGTGCTGGAACAACTGACGCAAGAGGAGCGCCAGCAGTTCTTCACGCTGATCCGCCGCATTATCGGCGTGCTCGAGGCGCAGGACGCCTAGCTGAGCGCAGTCACACGTCCCGCTTGCCATAGGTCAGCACGGCATTGCCCTTGGACGTGATCTCGCTGCGGATGAGGCTGAGGCGCGTCGTCGGCGTCGTGGCATCGAACAGATGCCGCCCCTTGCCCGAAATGACCGGATGGACGATCAGCGTCAGCTCATCCATCAGCCCCGCCACCAGCAATTGCCGCACCAGCGACATGCCGGCCATGGCAGCGATCGTGCCGCCCTGCTGCTGCTTGAGGTCGCGCACATAGGCTTCGAGATCGCCCTCGATCAGCGAGGAATTGCTCCACGCCGCCATGTCCGATGCTTTGAGCGTCCGCGAGGCGACATGCTTGGGCATGGCATTGATGAAGCCGGCAAAATCCATGTCCTGGCCGGCATTGGGCCAGTACCCGGCCCATTCCTGCCAGCCCTGCCGACCCATGAGCACCGTATCGACCTCGCCCATGACACTGCCCAGCATCGCCCCCAGCTCATCGTCGAAACTGTCGAACTGGAACTCATTGGGCGCCTCGGCGACACCATCGACGGAATAGAACAGGCCGGCTGAGACTTTACGCATTTGTTTCTCCCTGAAGTCAGGCCGCCCTCGTGGCCGCCATCTGACCAAGCGACGAGCGGTGCGGGACCGGTTCGACATTTTTGCGCGAAGTTTTTTCAACGACAACAACCGGACGGCAGGAACGTCCGAGATGGCGGTCTCCGGCGTTTGGAGACTGGTAGAATGCGAGGCGGCAGATCTACCTAGGAGGTGATCCTCCTTGCGGCACCGGCGAACGGACGATCAAGCTTTTGCCGGACCGTCCGTCCAAGGTCACTTGCAGCGCGGCAGCGCCAACAGATTATTTGGCTCTAGCCCGTCAGCCTCTGTTTTGAGGTACTCACGGCCGTTGCGAACAGCAACAATAACAGCAACTTGCCGACCGTTCGCCATGGTCCAGAAGGACCACTTTCCACCTTTGATACCAGCAATTGCGGCGTCGAGCCTCAGTGTCCAAGGACCGTTGCTGCCCTCAGCACCCGTAGCCCCACCAATGCTGTCGATTCTCCGATCCATATCTGCGGCATCGGGGATTATGCACGTTACTTGATGGCCACTAGCCATTTCTAAAGCTCCAGTTTGGAGCCAGAACGGTTGACGTCTGAGCGCAAAAGGAAGACGCTCAGGTGTACCCGAACACCCGTTCTGGCGGGTTTCGAACGAAGGGCGGTGGATTGCAGTCCGCCGCCCTTCGCATTGGCTGCCGATTCTTGGTGCACTGCAAGCATCACCGAAGTTTAGCGGGGATATTGCCTGTGAACTGTGTGAATTGTGGGCGAACCAGCTGCAGCGCATTGACAATTTCCTAGTCGCTACAGGCGTGCCACTTGGTCCGTGGTGGGGTGCCTAACTAGGACGGTCATCGGTGACGCGCGCTTTGAGCAAGACTGAAAGGTCGGAGCCGGTGGTGCGCTTCGAACTTGGTCTAAAGCTTTCGCAATAGTCAAACCAGCCGGTGCCTAGCTGATCAATGAAGTTCTGCAGCTTGTCTCCGCCATAGTTGGCCACAGGTACCCAAAGCTCGTTCGGCGTCGGATCGTCGCCTATCTTGTGAAAGACATTTGGCGTGAAATAAACAATTGCGTCTAAGCCCCTTTCGGCGACACGCTCAAACTCTGCTATCGCAAAGCTCATTATTTCGGCCGGACTGGGTCCAAAATTTTTGCTGTTCGCGATCAAAATCAAACCGAGCGCATTCTCATTTTTGAGAATTCTTCTTGTAGAGGCGATCTGTTTTTGGGCCTTCTTAATTGCCTCCCTAATGGGCCTTGCGATCATGCCTGTGAGACGCAAAGAGACCTCTTTCGGAAATGGCTCTTTGTTGGCGATCCATCTCAGATAGTCGGCAAAGGTATAGCCCGAAAGCTCAACACTACGAATTATCCTCGCGCCAAAGATGTCGGGGTCATACGCGTCACTGTCTAATGTCTTCAGTTCGCCAATGACGTCGTCCTCTGGGAAATAGTAGTCAGCGTTCAATATCCCAGCCGCGAGCTTTGGGACAAAGCTATCCAGGGTACCGCCACCTCTAAATGTCTTGGCGAAGTCGGCGAACGACGACTCAACCTCAATTCGTTCAAACGCCATTCTGGCTCCAAACTAAAGGCCCGGGATCGCTCCCGGGCCTTCTTCAGTTTCGGTCGAGGCGGATGCCTCGCGTCAGCCCAGATGCGCCAGCACGGCTAGCAGCAGCAGGGCCACGATGTTGGTGATCTTGATCATCGGATTAACAGCCGGGCCGGCCGTGTCCTTGTAGGGGTCGCCGACGGTGTCGCCGGTGACGGAGGCTTTATGCGCGTCGCCGCCCTTGTGGTGGGTGACGCCGTGGCTGTCGGTGAAGCCGTCTTCGAAGCTCTTCTTGGCATTGTCCCAGGCGCCGCCGCCGGCGGTCATGGAGATGGCGACGAAGAGGCCGGTGACGATGACGCCCATCAGCATGGCGCCCAGAGCCGAGAAGCCGGCCGCGGCGCCCGCGATCCAGTAGATCACGAAGAATACCACGATGGGCGACAGCACGGGGAGCAGGCTCGGCACGATCATTTCCTTGATCGCGGCCTGGGTCAGCATGTCGACCGCCTTGGCATAGTCGGGCTTGGACGTGCCGGCCATGATGCCCGGATCAGCCTTGAACTGGCGGCGGACTTCCACCACCACCGACTGGGCGGCGCGGCCCACGGCGGTCATGGACATGCCACCGAAGAGGAACGGCAGGAGGCCACCGAACAGCAGGCCCACCACGACATAGGGGTCGGCCAGCGAGAAGGTTAGATTGCCCATGCCCTGGAAGATGGCCGGAGCATCGGGCAGGCTCGAGAAGTAGATCAGGTCCTGCGTATAGGCAGCGAACAGCACCAGGGCGCCAAGGCCCGCCGAACCGATGGCATAGCCCTTGGTGACGGCCTTGGTGGTGTTGCCCACGGCATCGAGCGCGTCGGTATTGTGGCGCACTTCCTTGTCGAGGCCGGCCATTTCGGCGATGCCACCGGCATTGTCGGTGACCGGGCCGAAGGCGTCGAGGGCAACCACGATACCGGCGAGAGCCAGCATGGTGGCGACGGCGAAGGCGATGCCGAAGAGACCGGCGAGGTTATAGGTGACGATGATGCCGGCGATGATGACCAGAGCCGGGAGCGCCGTCGATTCCAGCGACACGGCGAGGCCCTGGATGACGTTAGTGCCATGGCCGGTAACCGAGGCTTCGGCGATGGAGTTCACCGGGCGGCGGTTGGTGCCGGTATAGTATTCGGTGATGACGATGATGAGGCCGGTGATCACCAGGCCCACCACGCCGCACCAGAACAGCGCCCATGGGGTGAAGGTCTTGTCGGTGGCTTCGATGGCGACGTTCATGTCGCCGAACATCAGCCACAGGACGGGGAGCAGGGCGACCAGCGACAGGACGCCGGTGGCGATGATGCCCTTGTAGAGCGCGCCCATGATGTTGTTGTCGGCGCCGAGCTTCACGAAATAGGTGCCGATGATCGAGGTGACGACGCAGGCGCCGCCAATGGCCAGCGGCAGCACCATGCCGATGAGCTTGAAGGCGTCGGGCAGGATGATGGCTGCCAGCACCATGGTGGCGACGATGGTCACCACATAGGTCTCGAACAGGTCGGCGGCCATGCCGGCGCAGTCGCCGACATTGTCGCCCACGTTATCGGCAATGGTGGCCGGGTTGCGCGGATCGTCTTCCGGAATGCCGGCCTCGACCTTGCCCACCATGTCGCCGCCAACGTCGGCACCCTTGGTGAAGATGCCGCCGCCCAGACGGGCGAAAATGGAGATGAGCGAAGCGCCAAAGCTCAGCGCCACCAGCGCATCGATGACGGTGCGGCTGGTGGGTTCAAAGCCGAGGAACTGGGTGAGGATGATGAAATAGAGCGTAACGCCGAGGAGGCCGAGGCCCGCAACCAGCATGCCGGTGACGGCGCCCGACTTGAAGGCGAGGTCGAGCCCCTTGCCGAGCGAGGAAATGGCGGCCTGGGCGACGCGGACATTGGCGCGCACCGACACGTTCATGCCGATGAAGCCGGCGGCGCCACTGAGCACGGCGCCCAGGAGGAAGCCGATGGCGGCATAGATGCCGAGCAGGAAGAAGGCGGCGATCAGGATGACCACGCCGACGATGCCGATAGTGGTATATTGCCGCTTGAGATAGGCCGATGCGCCTTCCCGGACTGCTGCCGAGATTTCCTGCATGCGGGCCGATCCGCTATCGGCGGCGAGCAATTGCTGCGTGGTCAACACGCCATAAACGATGGACAGAGCGCCACACAGGACGATCAGCCAGAGTGCCAAAGTCATCAGAATAGTCCCTCTAGAAATTTCCTCCGGGGACTCAACGCAAACGCGGTGCCGGTCCTCCAACCCGCACGCCCTGCCCTCCTAGAGCCCCTTCCAGTGGCGAGATTAGCCAGATTGAGGGGTTAAGCAATGGATATTGCGATGATTTGTCGCGGTGGGCCGGCCGTGGGTCCCCAAGCTCCAACCAACTGGATCGTCACCCTCGGGCTTGACCCGAGGGGGCTGCACTTACCGCACGCTCAGCAAGTATAGAGCTCTCGGGTCAGGCCCGAGGGTGACGCGCAGTGAGTGGGGCGGCAACGAGGTCATCCAGGGTTCCCGCGAGTCGCTCGGAGTCCCCGCTTATGGCCACGGTCTTGAGCCGCGCCGTCTCCCCGCTCACGACGCTCACCGACGATTTCGGCACACCCAGCGCCTTGGCCAGCAGCGCCACCACCGCCGCATTGGCCTTGCCCTTGTCGGGCACGGCGCTGACCCGCACCCGCAGCACAGCCGTACCGTCGTCCCTGATATCGACGCCCTCGATGGCATCGCGGCCGGCATTGGGGGTGACGCGAATGAAAAGGCTCAGCCCGCTGGGGCTGAGCCGGTAGCATTGGGGTGTTGGCGCCAGGGGCTAGATGCCGGCGCGGGCCACGGCCGGGTAGATGTAGTAGCCGATGATCAACTGGATGAAGAAGATGATGATGAAGGCGATGATCGGGCTGATATCGAGGCCGGAGAAATTGGGCATGACGCGGCGGATGGGCCTGAGCACCGGCTCGGTGAGCTGATTGAGCACGCGCCACAGACCCTCGACGAAGGCGTTGCGCGTATTGATCACGTTGAACGAGATCAGCCAGCTCATGATGATCATGGCGATGAGCACCCAGCGATAGAGGTCGAGGATCAGCAGGATGATGTCGAGCACGGCGCGCATGGGCGTCTCCGAAGAACTGGTCGGGAATTATCTAATGGCTGCGAGCCCTTGCGGCAAGGGTGGCGCCCAGACATGAGGACCCCGCTCCGGTCGCACGGAACGAGGCCCCAATGACTTTGGATCCGGTACGCAAAACAACACTCTCCGGACGGACACTCCATTGCACGAAGCGTGCCAAGTGGCCGCTGCCCGCCAGCCGGGGCGCAGAGATTAAGGTGTTGTGAACAGTCGCATTTTGCGGGCCAGCCTGCGTTGCAGAATGCGAGCGGGCTCGCAAATTGCGACTAGCCACGCGCGACGCTCGGCTTCCAGGTGGCAACCTTGAACAGGTACAGCAAGACAACCAGGCCCAGCACGAGGTAGCTCAGCGGGTCGAGCACGACCTCGATGGTCTCATAGTGCTCGTGCAGGATGAAACCGGCCAGGGTGAGGAAGGTGTTCCAGATCAGCGCCCCGGTCGTGGACGCGGCGAGGAACACCGGCAGGCTCATGCGGGCAAGACCGGCGGGAATGGAGATGAGCGTGCGGATGATCGGCATCAGCCGGCCAAACAGCACGATGACCGGCCCGAAGCGGGTGAACCAGCCGACCGCCGTGTCGATCTCGTCGGCATTGAAGGCCATCAGCCGCCCGAAGCGGTCGGCCAGAAAGCGTACGCGCTCCAGCCCGAACAGCCGCCCGGCGAAATACCAGGGCAGCATGCCGACCACCGCGCCGAAGGTGGCGGTGGCGATGACGCCGAACAGGTTGAGATCGCCATTGGCCGCGGCAAAGCCGGCAAACGGGATGATGAGTTCGCTGGGGATGGGCGGAAAGATCGATTCCGCCAGCATGACGAGGAAGATGCCGAGATAGCCCAGATCGGAAATGGTCTGGATGATCCAGTCGGTCATGGCACCTACCTCGCAAAACACTCGGTGTCATCCCGGCCTTGAGCCGGGATCCATCTTGAGATCTCAGGATGGGCCCCGGGTCAAACCCGGGGTGACATCCGTGGGTGGGGGGCCGGCCGGCGAAGCCGGCCTCTGCCTTAAGCCGACTTGGCGGCGCGGCTCATGCGCTTGCGATCATTGGGGTCGAGCCAGATCTTGCGCAGGCGGATCGACTTGGGGGTCACTTCCACATACTCGTCTTCGGCGATGTAGCCGAGCGACTGCTCCAGCGTCAGCTTCTTGGGCGTGGTCAGCCGCACCGCTTCGTCCTTGGACGTGGTGCGGATGTTGGTGAGCTGCTTGCCCTTGAGCGGGTTCACTTCAAGGTCGTTGTCGCGGCTATGCTCGCCGATGATCATGCCTTCATAGACGTCGACGCCGGCGTCGATCATCATCGGGCCACGCTCTTCGAGGTTCCACAGCGCGAACGCGACCGACTGGCCGGTGGCGTTGGAAATCAGCACGCCCGTGCGACGACCCGGCAGGTCGCCCTTGAACGGCACGAAGGAGTGGAACAGGCGGTTGAAGATGGCGGTGCCGCGGGTGTCGCTCAGCAGTTCCGGCTGGTAGCCGATCAGCGAACGGGTCGGGACCAGGAGCTGGATGCGGGTACGGCCGACGCCGGACGGACGCATGTCGGTCAGCTCGCCCTTGCGCTCGGTCAGCTTCTGCACGACCGTGCCGGTGAACTCGTCATCGACGTCGATGATGACTTCTTCGATCGGCTCGAGGCGCTGACCATTCTCTTCCTTGAACAGCACCTTCGGGCGACCGATGGTGAGCTCGAAGCCTTCGCGGCGCATGTTTTCGATCAGCACGGCGAGCTGCAATTCGCCACGGCCAGCCACGTCATAGCTGTCGTTGTCGTCGCCGGGGGTGACGCGGATGGCCACGTTGCCTTCGGCTTCGCGCATCAGGCGCTCACGGATGACGCGCGACTGCACCTTGTCGCCTTCACGACCGGCCAGCGGACCATCATTGATGCGGAAGGTCACCGACAGGGTCGGGGGATCGATGGGCTTGGATTCAATGGCCTTGGTGACCGAAGTGGCGCAGAGCGTGTCGGCCACGGTCGAGGTCACGAGACCGGCAATGGCGACGATGTCGCCGGCTTCGCCGACGTCGACCGGCGTACGCTCGAGGCCACGGAAAGCCAGGACCTTGGAGATGCGGCCCTTCTCGACTTCCTTGCCTTCACGGTTGAGCGTGTGGATCGGATCGTTCGCCTTGACGGTGCCCGAGGTGATACGGCCGGTGAGGATACGGCCCAGGAACGGGTTGCGCTCGATGGTGGTGACCAGCATGCGGAACGCACCTTCTTCGACGGTTGGCTCCGGCACGTGTTCGATGACCTTGTCGAGCAGCGGGCCCAGGTCGTTCTTCGGACCTTCCGGCTCCATCGCCATCCAGCCCTGCTTGGCCGAACCGTAGAGGACCGGGAAATCGAGCTGCTCGGGGGTCGCGTCGAGCGCGATGAACAGGTCGAAGATTTCTTCGAGCACTTCGAGGTGACGCTCGTCGGCCTTGTCGATCTTGTTGATGGCGACGATCGGGCGGAGGCCCTGCTTGAGCGCCTTGCCGAGCACGAACTTGGTCTGCGGCATCGGGCCTTCGGCGGCGTCCACCAGGATCACCACGCCATCGACCATGGAGAGGATGCGCTCGACTTCGCCGCCAAAGTCGGCGTGGCCGGGGGTGTCGACGATATTGATGCGGGTGTCCTTCCACAGGAGGGAAGTCACCTTGGCCAGGATGGTGATGCCGCGCTCGCGCTCGATATCGTTGCTGTCCATGGCGCGTTCTTCGACGCGTTCGTTTTCACGGAACGAACCGGACTGCTTGAGCAGCACGTCGATCAGCGTGGTCTTGCCGTGGTCAACGTGGGCGATGATGGCGATATTGCGCAAGGACATAGGGGATGAGGCCTCTTTGGCATGATCCCAAAACCTTGGGCCGCGAAGGGCGGCGGCAAACGGCTGAACCATGCAGGAATAACATGGCGCCCACCTCGTAAAACACGAGGATCGGCGCATTTGGCGCTGCCTTACAGGAAGAAGGGGTTTTCCACAAGCGCAGGCGGCGCAGAGGTGGGTTGCGGGGCTTCAAAACCGTCCCGCAGGGTAAATTCGAGAGGGGAGCAATCTGCGGTGAGAAGGGCATGAAAAGAGCGGCAACCCTTTCGGATTGCCGCTCCAAGATGACGACGCTTCAGTTTGACTACGGTCGCGTCGTCACCTTCCGTTGATGACGTCCATAGAAGTGGTGAGTGCCCCCAGCTCCCGACATCTACAACGTATACGAAATTAGAAGTGGTAGCTGACGCCGACGGTCGCCTTGGCGCCGTCGAAGAAGGCGTTGTTGCCGTCGTTGTAGAAGCCGACGCCAACGAGCTGGCCACGAACCGAGATCGCATCGGTCACTGCCAGTTCAACGCCGCCGCCGAGCTGGTAGGTGCCGAAGGTGTTGCCAGCGCTGTTGACTTCAACGCCCGTACCGGCCAGCGCATAGACCAGGACCTGGTCGGTGACGACGGCGCCAAGGCGGGCGTTGATGAAGAATTCGCCGAAGCTGGCGGCGTTGTTGAAGATCCACTCAGCCGAACCTTCGACACCGATCAGCACGGGATCGGCAACGATGAAGTTCACGCCGAGGTGGGCGCCAACCAGGCCATAGGTGTTGCCGGGGTAGAACTGGCCACCAGCCTGAACGCCGGCATAGAGGCCGTCCCACGAGAAACCAGCCGATTCCATGATGGGCTCGGGCGAGGTCGGGATGATCAGGTCGGCGGCAAAGGCGGCCGTGGTGGAGAGCAGGGCGACGGCAGCAACGGCCAGCGAACGAATGATCATTAAAGTGTCCTATTCAGAAAGTTCGCCGCTCTTTGCCATCGCCGACCCCGCCACCGCAACACAAAAAAATCGTTATGCTGCCGCGTGTTGAACAAGGCGCGGGGGCTGTGGCAAAAAATCCTCACCCCCCAAACGGCGCCTACTTCAATGACCGCGGGAACTCCTCCGATTGCCAGAGCCCGAGGCCAAAGCCATCCGGGTCCAGAAAGTCGGCGCTCCAGCCGCCCGGCGCCTCCGATACCGGAGTGACGATGACCACGCCCTGTTCGGCCAGGGCGGCCACGATGTCGTCGATGCCGCCACCATCGACGGTGAAGATCAGCGCTGGCGTATTGCCGCGCACGCCGTCCATCTCGAAGAAAATCAGCTCGGGCCCGCCTTCGAGCCGGCCCTGCAGCCAGAAGGGTTCGGCCCCTTCCATGCGGGTGAGGTCGAGGCCCAGGGTCTGGTTGTAGAATGTCTCGGTGCGGGCGATGTCGCTGACATAGTAGACGATGCTGGCGCTTTTGGGTTTGAAGCCGATGCTCATGGCGAGCCCTCCTTGCTGGTGTGCACGGCCTGTTGCCGCGGCAACGGCTTTTGTGAGCGCGCGACGATGAAAAGATGTCCGTCCGGATCGTGGCTGGCGAAAAGGCCGCCATGGCGCAACAGGCTTGGCAGCAGCGCATCGCGAATGCGACCATAGGCGAGATCGAGGCTGAGGCCGGGCAGGTCTTCGGGCGCCGCCAGCCCCGCCTGCACCACCTTTCGCTTGAGCGCGGTGATGCGCTGGCGCAGCGCCACATCAGTGAGATCGAGCAGCCAGGCAATCTCTCGCCTGGTATGGCCCGAAAGGGTAAGCGCGGCCACGGCCCTGAGCGACGGCGGGAGGGCAGCAAGCAGCGTGGCCGCCTCGGATCGATCCGCCTTGGCCGGCGCCGGCGCCGCTTCGTGCTGCCAGGCGGTTTCGCGCCTGTGCCGGCGCATGGCGCTACGGGTCGCCATGCGGGCACGATTGCGCACCGTGCCGGTCAACCAGCGGGCAGTATCGAGAGCGTCGAAATCGGTGCGTCCGGCCAGGACCGCGGCCAGCAAGGCTTCCTGCACCATGTCCTCGGCCGAGCCAGCATCGCGCCCTTCGCGACGGGCTATGGCACGAAGCTGGGCATAAAGACCTTGGCGCATGGGCCAAGTCTGGCAAAGCCGCATCGCAAAGGCAATCGCCGCGCTCCCGGCAAGGGAACGCGGCGATGACATGCACGCCCGATGAGGGCGGTCAGGCGCGCAAGTCAGGCAAGGAAGGGCGTGGCCGCGGCCAGCACGGCGCTCTTGCTCAGCGGTTTGTCGAAGGCGCCATCCCAGCCGAACTTGAGGCCGATACGGCGGACTTCGGAGGCGTGGCGGGCCTCGACCGAGTGGATCTGCAGGGCCACGGTCAGCACTTCGCCCGAACCGATCAGGTTGCCGGCCTGGCCCTTATAGGCGGCAACGCCGAGATCCTCGAAGGTCTGGCTCAGCGTCAGGAAGGTGTCGAAATTCTCGAATACGTCGGCATACTTGCCGCCGGCGGTGAAATCGACGCCCGGCGCCGCGACGGCAGCCGAACCCAGCACACTCTTGAGCAGCTTCACATGCGCATTCTCGTGCTGACCGATGGTGCGGAACACCGTGCGGTACTGGCTCGGGATCACGCCGGACTTGTTGCCCTGGTCGTAGAAGGCGGCCTCCAGATATTCGAGGGTCAGCGCAAAATTGAGCGTGTCCTCGATCACCTTGGGCAGGCTCTGGCCAAAGGCCTGGTTGGAGGCCAGCGCCAGCACCAGCGGCGCGCTGGTCATGATGCCGGCGGCCTTGGCATAGCGCGCGAACATGTCGCGACGGCCGGCCACGATCGTGTCGGCCAGTTCGGGCTCGATGGCGGAGAGAATGGTGTTTTCGGTGTTCATCTTGGCTCTCCTTACGGCAGCGACGCTGCGGTGACTTCGGTGGCGATGAAGGGCGCGGCCGCCTTCAGCACCTTGGACGGCAGCAACGCGCCATCGAGGCCCTTGCTGTCGACATTGCCGCGGCCGACCGCTTCGGCACTGAACGGCTTGAGCAGGTCGGCAATGGCGGCGGCATGACGCGCCTCGATCGAGACGATCGAGCCGGCCGCGACCAGGTAATCGGCATTGGAGATGAGCTGCCCGGCGCCGTTATAGGCGGCGACGCCGAGGTTTTCGAACACGTCGGCCGTGCCCAGCACGCTGCGGCGATCGGAGAAATCCACGGCGGAGAAATCGACTTCGAGGGCACCGATGGCATTGCTGCCCAGTGCGCCCTTGAGGAAATCGCGGTGGGCAATTTCATGGTCGCGGATCTGGCGCAGGATGCGCTCGTCATTGACCTGCATGTTGCCAAACGGAGTGTCGAGCACCTGCGTGTAGAAAGCGGCTTCGAGCTGTTCGAGCGCATAGGCGTAATTGAGCACGCCGATATCGCCATCGCCGAGCTCGGCGCCAAGCGCCGCGGAAATACCGAAGTTGGGCAGCAGTGCGCCGGCTACCGCAACGGTGCCGGCGGCGCCGGTCCATTTCAGCAGGTGGCGCCGTGACAGGCTGAACTCGTTTTTCATAACCGAAAGCTCCGTGGACTGTGCAACTGCAAGCAGCTACGCGGCCCGGGCGGGCGAGTTTCGATCACATCTGGGGTTTGCCAGGATTCCGGGCGAAACTATCGCCGCCCGTTTTCGTTCGCGAGGCTCAGGACGCCTTCTTGCGCTCGACCTGGTGCTTGGCGGCTTCCGAATGCAGCAGATTGGCCAGCGCGGCCGGTGGCAGCGGCGGCGAGAACAGGAAGCCCTGCACTTCCGAGGCGCCATGCGCCCGCACCATCTCGAGCTGTTCTTCGGTTTCGACGCCTTCGGCGGCTGTCGACATGCCCAGCGATTGCCCGAGCCCGATCACCGCCTTGATGATGGCCTGGCTATCGCCGCGGCTGGTGAGATCGCGCATGAAGGAGCGGTCGATCTTGATCTTGTCGAAGGGGAAGGAGCGGAGATAGCTCAGCGAAGAATAGCCGGTGCCGAAATCGTCCATCGAGATGCGCACGCCCATGGCGCGCAGATCATGCAGCACCTTGAGGTTGGTGTCGTTCTCGGCCAGCAGCAGCGACTCGGTGATTTCGAGCTCGAGCCGCGTGGCAGGGATGCGCGCCTCCGATAGCGCCGATTTGACGAGGCCCAGCAGGTCGCGGCTCTTGAACTGCACCGGCGAGAGGTTGACCGCCACGCGCACGTCACCTGGCCAGGTCGCCGCGATCTTGCAGGCTTCGCGTAGAACCCATTCCCCGATGGGGACGATGAGCCCGGTTTCTTCGGCAATCGGAATGAACTCGACCGGGGAAATGGTGCGCCCCTCGTGGTCCCAGCGCAGCAGCGCCTCGACGCAGGTGACGCGGTTTTCGGTGAGACCGAGCAGCGGCTGGAACACGAGGCGCAGTTCGGCGCGCTGCAGGGCGAGGCGCAGACCCGCTTCGATCGAGCGGCGCGACTGCAGGTCCGCATCCATGCCCGCTTCGAAGAAATGGTAGGTCGAGCGGCCTTCGCTCTTGGCCTTGTAGAGCGCCAGATCGGCATTCTTGACCAGCGTATCGGTCTTGACCCCGTCGCCGGGACCCACCGCGATGCCGACGCTGGTGCCGATCTCGACCTGCTGGCCGCCGATCAGCATCGGCTGGCCGATGGCCTTGATGATGCGGTCGGCCACCTTGGCGGCGTCGGCGGCGCTGTCGATGGGGCGCATCAGGAGCGCAAATTCGTCGCCGCCCAGCCGCGCCAGCACGTCGGTTTCGCGCGTCGTGCCCCAAAGCCGTGCCGAAGCCTGCTTGATGACTTCGTCGCCTACGGCATGGCCGAGCGTATCGTTGACCGCCTTGAAGTGATCGAGGTCGATATAGAGCACGGCCGCCATCTCGCCGCGGGAAAGGCCGGCCTCGGTCTTGGCCATCTGCTCGAGGAATTCGATGCGGTTGGGGAGATCGGTCAGCGCGTCATGCCGCGCCAGGTGCCGGATGCGCGCTTCGTTCTGCCGCTGCTCGGTAATGTCTTCGTGCGTGGAGACCCAGCCGCCATCCTTCATCGGATGGTGCTGCATCATGATGGTGCGACCGTTGAGCTCGTGGATGTTCTTGCCGTATTCGCGGCGGGCGATCACTTCGCGGCGCCAGGCGACATATTCGTCGCGCGTGCTGCCCGCTTCCATGCCGGTATCGAACAGGTGGGTGAGAATATCCTCGAGCAGCGTGCCCGGTTTGATCAGGTTCGCCGGCAGATTGTAGATGCGCGCATAGGGCTCGTTGCAGATGACCAGACGCCCCTTGGCGTCCATCATGCAGAGCCCCTGGCTGATATTGTTCACCGCCGCGTCGAGGCGGATATTCTGCCGCTCGAGCTCGAGCTTGCGCCGCTGCACCACCTCGGTGCGGGCCAGCTCGTCAGTCACGTCCTCATGCGTCACCACCCAGCCGAGCGCCGGCGAATAGACATGGGCGGTCTCGATCGTGCGGCCGCCATGCACCATTTCCTGGCTCTTGGTGCGGGCGCCGCTGCGATTGGCCAACAGTTCGCTGGTATAGGTTTCGTAGAAGTCGTCGGTGCCCTGGCCCGGATGATTACCCAACTGGCCGCTGAGCTGCACCACTTCTTCCAGCGTCATGCCGCGATAGATCGCGTCAGCGGAGAAGCCATAGATGTCGCGGTAGTTCTTGTTCCACATCACCAGCCGGAACTGGGGGGACCATACGCAGAAGCCATAGGGAATATTCTCGAGCGCGGCGTCGAGCAGCAAAGCCTCAGCCATTTCGCTCAAGCTGCCAGCGTCTTCTGCTCGCACCCGCCGACTCTCCCGTCACAATGCTTCTGCACGACGCTGAGGGGAAGCTAGATCGTTCTCGTTAACGATCGTTTAAGTTCGAAGGCAGGACCGTGTTCAACGGCCCGGATTCATTCAGGAATGGTCCGGACCGTTCGCTGGTGCAGATAGGCTTAGCCACGCGCCTTCTTGTTGCGGGCGGCGTAGGTTTTGAGGCGCAGGCCGTTGAGGCGGATGAAGCCTTCGGCATCCTTGTGGTCATAGGCCACGGCGCCTTCTTCGAAGGTCACGAGATCCATCGAATAGAGCGAGTTGGGCGAGGTGCGGGCGATGACGCTGGCCTGGCCCTTGTAGAGCTTCACGGTGACTTCGCCGGTGACATATTCCTGGCTCTTGTCGATCAGCGCCTGCAACATTTCGCGCTCTGGGGCGAACCAGAAGCCGTTGTAGATCAGCTCGGCATACTTCGGCATCAGCTCGTCCTTAAGGTGAGCCTCGCCGCGGTCGAGCGTGATGGATTCGATGCCGCGATGCGCCACCAGCATGATCGTGCCGCCGGGGGTCTCGTAGAGCCCGCGCGACTTCATGCCGACAAAGCGGTTTTCGACCAGGTCAAGCCGGCCCACGCCATGCTTGCCGCCCAGTTCGTTGAGCTTGGTGAGCAGCGCCGCCGGCGACAGCCGAACGCCATTGACCGAGACCGGATCGCCCTTCTCGTAGCCGATGGTGATGATCTCGGCTTCGTTGGGAGCCTGCTCCGGATCGACGGTGCGCTGGGCGACATAATCGGGCGCCGGCACGGCCGGGTCTTCCAGCACCATGCCCTCGGACGAGGTGTGGAGCAGGTTGGCATCGACCGAAAACGGCGCTTCGCCGCGCTTGTCCTTGGCGATCGGGATCTGGTTGGCTTCGGCATAGCTCAGCAACTGGGTGCGGCTGCGCAGGTCCCATTCGCGCCAGGGGGCGATGACCTTGATCGACGGGTCGAGCGCATTGGCGGTCAGTTCGAACCGCACCTGGTCATTGCCCTTGCCGGTGGCGCCATGGGAAATCGCGTCGGCGCCGGTTTCCTGGGCGATCTCGACCAGCCGCTTGGCGATCAGCGGCCGCGCGATCGAGGTGCCGAGCAGGTAGACGCCTTCATAGGCGGCATTGGCGCGGAACATCGGGAACACGAAATCGCGCACGAATTCCTCGCGCAGATCCTCGATGCGGATATCCTTGATGCCGAACATCTCGGCCTTCTTGCGTGCCGGCTCAAGCTCCTCGCCCTGGCCCAGATCGGCGGTGAAGGTCACCACCTCGCAATTGTAGGTCTCCTGCAGCCATTTGAGGATGATGGAGGTGTCGAGCCCGCCCGAATAGGCCAGCACGACCTTCTTGATGTCTTTCGCCATAAATCCGCTCCCGGTATTGAATTGGCGACAGGATAGGCCAAGCCTTGCGCAATGAACTTGCGATTATCGCAACTTTAGCGCACGCTATGGCATATTCTGCTACGAATTAGTCTGACTGACGCACGACATGCCAGAAATGCTTGACGCCATCGATCGCCGTATCCTCAGAGCATTGCAGCGCAATGCCCGCATGTCCAATGTGGAGCTGGCCAACGAGGTCGGCCTGTCCCCCTCGCCCTGTCTGCGCCGCGTCAAGCTGCTCGAGGACCGGGGCATCATCGATCAATATACCGCGGTGCTCAATGGACCCGCCATCGGCCTCGGCCTCACGGTCTTTGCCCGCATCTGGTTCAAGACCCAGGATGCCGAGACCACCAACCAGTTCGCCGAGACGGTACGCAAATTCCCCGAAGTCGCCGAATGCTACCTCACAACAGGGGAATGCGACGCCATCATGCGCATCGTCACCGCGGACCTGCACGCCTATTGGCGGTTCCAGTCCGACTACCTGATGCGCATCCCGAGCGTGCAGAGCGTCAAGACCGACGTGCCGATGGAAACCATCAAACGCAGTTATGAACTGCCGCTGGGCTGAGCGTCCCTCTCGCCTGCAACGACCGGGCGCGCTATGGGTGACGCGCAAGCATCCCTGGAACACGCCATGCCCAGCTTCATCCCCGACCTCTCCGTCATTCTCGCCTTCGCGCTGGCCGGCTTCGTGCTGGCGGTGACGCCGGGACCCGACATGGCTTTGTTCGTGTCGCGCACCATGAACTGGGGCCGCAGCCACGGCTATGCCACCGTGCTCGGCGCGCTGACGGGGATCGCGGTGCACACCACGCTGGTCGCCTTCGGCATATCGGTGCTGATCGTGGCCGCGCCGGCCGCCTTCTGGGCGCTCAAGATCGTCGGCGCGCTCTATCTGATCTGGCTGGCCATCCAGGCCGTGCGGAGTGGCGGCGGCATCCTCGTGGTCAAGCAGGCGGGCAAGCAGCCCAACTGGTGGCAGAGCTATATGACGGGGCTGGGCATCAACCTCACCAACCCCAAGGTGGCCCTGTTCTTCGTGACCTTCCTGCCGCAATTCGTTTCGGCCGACGATCCATCGGCGGTGGGCAAGCTGCTGTTCCTCGGCGTCGAATTCGTCATCGTCTCGCTGCCCGTGGTCATCGCCATCGTGCTGTTTGCCGAATGGCTGACCACCACGCTGCGCGAGAAGGCGTGGGTGGGCAAGGCGCTCAACTGGAGCTTTGCCGCCGTCTTCATGGCCTTCGCCGCCACCATTCTCCTCGCCGAGGGGCGCAAGTAGTGAATTACCGCCACGCCTTCCACGCCGGCAATTTCGCCGATGTGGTCAAGCACGTCATCCTCGTGCGCATCGTCGAGTATCTCAAGCGCAAGGACGCCGCCTTCCGCGTGCTCGATACCCATGCCGGCATCGGACTGTACGATCTCCAGGGCGACGAAGCCGGACGAACCGGCGAATGGGTCGAGGGCATCGGCAAGTTGGTCGAGCAGGGTCTTTCCGGCCCGGCTGCCGAACTGGCCGCGCCTTATCTGGACGCGGTGCGGGCGCAGAACCCGGATGGCGGCCTGCGCTTCTATCCCGGCTCGCCGCTCATCGTCAGGCACCTGCTGCGCGAGCAGGACCGGCTGTTTGCCCTCGAACTGCATCCTGACGATGCCGAGAAGCTGCGCGAGAATTTTGCCGGCGACATCCAGGTCCGCGCCACCCATCTCGACGGCTGGGCCGCCCTGGGCACCCACCTGCCACCCAAGGAAAAGCGCGGCCTCGTGCTGATCGACCCGCCCTTCGAGAAGGCAGGCGAGTTCGGGCGCATGGTGGGCGGCCTCGTGAAGGCGCATCAGCGCTGGCCCGGCGGCATCTATGCCTTCTGGTATCCGGTCAAGGACCCGCACGAGATCGCCGAATTCATCGACGCGCTCGAACGGTCGGGCATCCGCAAAATCCTGCGCATCGAGCTCAACGTCCGCCCCTTCACCACCCCGCCACGCCTGCACGGGTCAGGCATGATCGTGGTCAACCCGCCCTACGCGCTGGAGGCTGAGCTGAAGGTGCTGCTGCCGGAACTCGCCAAGCTATTAGCCGAAGACGGCAAGGGCCGTGTGCGGATGGAATTGGTGGCGGGGGAGTAGCTGCGTGGAAGAACCACCAATCCCGGAATTCGTGAAATACGTTCTGCGCACACTGCAGGATTACCTGCAGACGTTTTGGGTGCTCATTATGTCGCCCGGTATCCTCGGCAAGAAAATGTGGGGCGCAGGCACGATGTGGGGCGGGCCCAAGCCGTGGTCGGGCTGGGAGAGCGCCAAAGTCCGGTTCTGGATCTCTATAGGATTTTGGGTTGCGCTCTACGCGCCGGTAATCATTGGCATTCTGATCATTGACGCAGCAAAGCAGTAGAACAGGCTAAACCCCCGCCAGCGCGTCCCGGTCTTTCTTGCTCAGTCGCTCGCTCTCGCTCTTGAGCTGACCACACGCCGCAAAGATATCCCGCCCACGCGGAGTCCGCACCGGCGACGCATAGCCGGCCTTGTTGACGATGTCAGCGAAGCGCTCGATCCGGCTCGACGGCGAGGTGCCGTAGTTGGCACCCGGCCACGGATTGAACGGGATGAGGTTGATCTTGGCCGGAATGCCGGCCAGCAGCCTCACCAGTTCGCGGGCTTCGGCGTCGCTGTCGTTGATGCCGTCGAGCATCACATATTCGAAGGTGATGCGGCGGGCATTGGAAAGACCTGGATAGTTGCGGCAGGCTTCGAGCAGTTCCTCGAGCGGCCACTTCTTGTTGATCGGCACCAGCACGTCGCGCAGGTCATTGTTGGTCGCATGCAGCGAGATCGCCAGCATGACGTCGATCTCGCGGCCGGTCGGCTCGATGAACGGCACCACGCCCGAGGTCGAGAGCGTGATGCGGCGCTTGGAAAGGCTCATGCCGTCGCCGGCCGAGGCGATCAGCAGCGCCTGCTTGACGTTGTCGTAATTGTAGAGCGGCTCGCCCATGCCCATCATCACGATATTGGTGATGGCGCGGGTTTCGCCCGACGGCACAAGGCCGCCGTCATTGGGACGCACGCCGCCGGGGAAATCGCCTAGGCGCTCGCGCGCCATCAGGATCTGGCCGAGGATTTCGCCCGCCGTCAGGTTGCGCACCAGCTTCTGCGTGCCAGTATGGCAGAACGAGCAGGTGAGCGTGCAGCCGACCTGCGAGGAGACGCAGAGCGTGCCGCGATCCTGCTCGGGGATATAAACGGTTTCGACCTCGACCGGCGGGAAGTTGGGATTGGCCGGGTCGCGGAAGCGGAACAGCCATTTGCGCGTACCGTCGGTGGAAACCTGCTCGGTGACGATCTCGGGCCGATCGAGCAGGAAGCTGTCACTGAGCTTCTGCCGCACCGGCTTGGCCACGTTGGTCATCTTGTCGAAATCGGTGGTGCCGTTGACATAGAGCCAGTTCCACAACTGGTTGGCGCGCATGCGCGCTTCCTTGTCCGACGCGATGCCGGCCCCGGTCAGCGCCTCGGCGAGCTGCGGCTTGCTGAGCCCGATCAGCGACGGCCTGCTGGATGCGGCAGGGCGCACAGCAGTCGAATGGTCAAGGTTCAGCGCAATGCTCATGGCGTGGCGAAAGGTCCGGGAGGTGCAGGATTGGCGCGGCCAATAGCATATTGCTGATGGTTACGCAAAGTCACCGGCGCGTGGGGCTGGTTTGCGAGGAGAGCAAGTGCAGAGCGCGGGCGGCGCAGTCGTCTCCCTCCCCCCTGTGGGGAGGGATCAAGGGTGGGGGTGGGCCACACCCACCGAGCTAACGGGGAGATACCCCCACCCGACCCCTTCGGGGCTACCCTCCCCACAAGGGGGAGGGAGACCGACTAATGGTCCGGCTCAGCAACCAGAGCCGATCGACTGCTGCGCAGCCGTTGCGCCGGATAGCGAATAGTTCTGCGTCACCTTGATGCCGGCGGCGCTGGTGCCTTCAACGGTCATGCTGGAGCCGGCGCGCATGGCGCTGGCCAGTTCGGCGGCCTGGCCGGCATCGTCGAGCCAGGCGGCGTCGTTCTGGGTGAACAGGTTGAACACCTGCCCGCTCACATCGATGGTGGCCTTGCTGTCGGGCTGGAAGGCGAAACCCGCGACCAGGTTGAACTCGGTGGTGACGTTTTCGGCCGGGCGATTGGTGATGTAGATATAGGCCTGGCTATAGCCGTCGGGCGTCGGGCTGACGCGTTCCGGCTTGGTCATGGCAAAGCAGACCGGCCCAGCCGCGTCATTGGCCGCATAGCTCGACCAGGCACGATGCTCACCCAGCATGCGCACCTGCTGGGCACTGGCTGTGGCGGTGAGGATCAGGCTGGCGACCAGAGCGAGCGCCGCGGCGGACTTGAACATCAGGACCTCGCAGAAGCAAAAAAGGCGAAGGGCCTCTGCGGCCCGTCGCCCAGATATGGCTGATTGCCGCGATGGGGCAACCCAAAAATCATGCGCAGGCGGTGTCGATGGCGTTCATCGCCGCCGTCGCGCCTGAGAGCGAATAGGTGTCGGTGGTATTGGTGCCGCGCTGGCTGGTACCCTTGACCACGAGATTGCTGCCGGCCTTGAATGCCTGCACGAACCCGCCTTCATCGCCGGTCGAGGCGAGCCAGGCGGCCGAGCCCTCGGTGACCATGGGGTAGGACTTGCCATCGACGCTGGCGCTCGCCTTTGCGTCGGTAGCGTTGAACGGGTAGCCGATAATGGTCTGCACCTCGTTCTTGGTGCCCATGCCCTTGCGGTGAATGATCATGAAATGGATCGGGTCGCGGTTGGCACCGGCCGGCTCGCTGCTGGTCGGGGTTGCCGACACATAGCAGATCACGCCCGATGCGTCGGTCGCCTGCCAGGCGGTCCAGGCATTGAAGGTGCCCAGCTCGGTCGCCTGCTGCGCCTGGGCGGCAGGAGCCAGAGCCATGATCGCGCCGACCGCGAGCCCAGTCACAAGGCCACCGGTTTTCGTCGTCATCGCCAATTCATCCTTTGTCTCGAAGGTCCCATCCTGGGAGCGCTGCCCGCGAACTGTCGCCCAACATGGTTACCAAGGTGTCAAACGCCGCCACGTTTGCGCGTATTTGCTTCAACTGCTGCTCAATCGCGGCGGCATTTTGACGGGCGGTGCCCGCCTGTCTTCCGTTTGCGCCGCTGCGGTTAACAATGTGTTGATGGCGGGACACGGTTCAGGCCGCGAGCGGATAGCTCTGCTCAACCACATAGGGCCCGCCACCCACCGAATCCTTGCTCGAAAACAGCACGAAGCGCCCGACCGGAAAGCTCAGCGGCTCGAACCGCCCGGCCTCGGCCATGAAGCGGGCCACTTCCTCCGCGCTCGAGCCGCGCAGCCGCGCCAGCGAGACATGCGGCACGAATTTGCGCCCGTCGGGCGGCAGGCCGGCGCGCTGCAACACCCGCTCCTGCGCCGCCTGCAGGCGATTGAGCACCTCGCTGGGCTCGACCCCGGCATAGAGCGCCCGCGGCTTGTCGCCGCCAAACGTGCCCAGATGGGTGAGCCGCACCGAAAAGCGCAGCGAGTTGGAAAGCCGGTCGAGGCTGTCGGCCACTTCGTCGGCCGTCTGATGATCGACGTCGCCGATGAACCTCAACGTAATGTGATAGTTTTCAGCATCGATCCAGCGGGCACCAGTCAGCCCGCCGCGCTTGAGAGAAAGCGCAAATCCAACATCGGCCGGTATTTCGAGGCCGGTAAAGAGCCGGGGCATGGGGCCCTCCTCTTCATAAGGAAACACGCGATTCGAACTCGACCGTAACACAGACCAATCGCGCGGCCAGCCCATTCGTCGCATGCGGGCGAGATCACTTGTAAACAACTGGCCCTGCATCCATATTGCATCATCAAGTGGCAACCAATGCCCACCGGCGGTGCAAAAGACCGCGTCAATTGGGAAAGGAAACCGACTATGGCTGAATTTGACCGTCAGACCCTCGGTGCGCGGGCCGGCTCGGCCGCGGCCGTGGACGAGGGCCTGCGCAGCTACATGCTGCGCGTTTACAATTACATGGGTGTTGGTCTTGTCGTGACCGGCCTGGCTGCCTGGTTTGCCGCCACGGCCGCCATCACCACCAACCCGGATGCCGCCGTGGGCGAGTTGGCCAATGGCCAGCTCGTGACCCAGTGGGGCGCGCTGCTTTATGCAAGCCCGCTGCAGTGGGTTGTTATGCTCGCTCCGCTGGCCTTCGTGCTGGTGCTGAGCTTCGGCATCAACAAGCTCTCCGTGCCGGCCGCCCAGGCCACCTTCTGGGCCTTCGCCGCCATCATGGGCGTGTCGCTGAGCTCGATCTTCCTGGTCTATACCGACGCCTCGATCGCCAAGGTGTTCTTCATCACGGCGGCCACGTTCGGTGCCATGAGCCTTTACGGCTACACCACCAAGCGTGACCTGACCCAGATGGGCAGCTTCCTGATGATGGGCCTGATCGGCCTGATCATCGCCTCGGTCGTCAACATCTTCATGCAGTCTTCGATGCTTGAATTTGCGATCTCGGCCGTGGGCGTGCTGATCTTTGTGGGCCTTACCGCCTACGACACCCAGAAGATCAAGGAAGGCTACTCGGAAAGCTACGGCGCCGACGTTCTGGCCAAGGGCGCCATCATGGGCGCGCTGAACCTCTACCTCGACTTCATCAACCTGTTCCTGATGCTGCTCCGCCTGTTCGGCAACCGCGAGTAAGCAACTGGTAGCTTGATCGCACGATCAAGCAATTTGGTTGGACGATTTCAGGGACCGCAGCCTAAAAGGGTTGCGGTCCCTTTGTTTTTGTCGAGCCCATCGCCCGTGTCCGACCTCGTCCTGCGCCCGTTTTCCTGGTCCGATGTGCCCGCCATCACGGCCATCTACAGCCACTATGTCCGCAACACCGCCATCACCTTCGATACCGAAGTGCCCGGCGAAGAGGCGATCGCCGAGAAATATGCCGGTCTCAAGCGCCTGGGCCATCCGCTGATCGTGGCCGAGGACGCCGGCAAGGTCCTGGGCTATGCCTATGCCAGCTTCTACCGACCACGCGCCGCCTATCGCTTCACCTGCGAGGATTCGATCTATCTCGATCCCGAGGCGACCGGGCGCGGCCTGGGCAAGGCGCTGCTGACCGAACTGCTGGCCCAATCGACCGCCTTCGGCTTCAAGCAGATGCTGGCCGTGATCACCGCCGAGACCGCCAATTCCATCGCCATCCACGAGAAATTCGGCTTCGAGCGCGTCGGCTACTACAAGGCCGTGGGCTTCAAGTTCGACCGCTGGCACGACATCGTGCATCTGCAAAAGGCGCTGTAAGTGGCGCCCGGTCCGGACCACGGCGCTCCGCTCGGCCTCCGACACAACCACAACCTTCTGGTCGCCTACGACGCCCGCTGGCCCGCGGAGTTCGACGCCGAAAGAGCAAGGCTGGCGCAGGCGTTGCGCCCAGTGGCCCGAGCCATAGAGCACTACGGCTCGACCGCGGCGCCGGGCCTTCCCGCCAAACCCATCCTGGACATACTGGTCGGCGTGTCGCCGCTGTCCGACTGGGTGGCCTGCCACGATCCGCTTCTGCAACTGGGTTACGACTACGCTGAAAGTGCGGGCGTGCCCGGCCATCACATCTTCGGGCGTGGTCGCGATCGGAGCGAACGCACTCACCTGGTGCATGTGGTCGAGTTCGGCGGGGAAAGCTGGACGTCCAACCTGGCGTTTCGCGATGCCCTTCGCCGCGACGGGCAATTGCGGGACCGCTACCTTGCGCTCAAGCAACAGGCCATTGCCGCGACGCCAGAGGGACGCGCTGCCTACAATGCACAGAAGCAGGCCTTCATTGCCGCCATCAAGGCAGGGTTGTAGCCCGCTACAGCCGCTTGCGCATGCGGTGGCCTTCGCCGCCCATGCAGGCGACGGGCGCCGTGTCCTCGCTCCAGCCCGCCGCATGGTAGAAGCCGCGGGCCGTGGTTGTGCTGGTCAACTGTGCCTCGACCACGCCATGGCTTCGCAGCTCGGCTTCAAGCGCTGATAGCAGCGCCTTGCTGACGCCGCGAAAGCGGGTGGCGGGGTCGACATAGTTGAGCGACACTTCTCCATTGCCGGGGACCACGGCGCCGACTGCGGCAACGCGGCCATCCAGTTCGGCCACCAGCATGCGCAGGTTCGGATTGGTCAGCATGGCGCTGACACCATCAGGCGTCTTGTTGGCGGTCCAGGTGGCGAGCCGCTCGGGCGACTGGCCGTGATCGGCAATGCAGAGTTCGGTAATCGAGGCGATGAGTACGCGGCTCATCTCAGGCACGTCGGCCGCGATGGCCTTGCGGACGAGGATACTCACCCGACCACGGCGAGCTGTGGATCGAGCACGCGCAGCACCAGAGCCAGGTCATGCCCGCGCTTGAGGATACGACCCTGCTGGTTGGTCACCGCATATTGCCCCTGCCGGTTGCGCAGCCGTGGCGTCTTTTCGATGATGAAGAGCGGCCGCTCCGACATGCGCGCATAGACCGAGAACACCGCGCGCTCGCGCAGGAAGTCCATGGCGTAATCGCGCCACTCACCCTGCCCGACCTTGCGGCCATAGACGCTGAGGATGAGCTGGAGTTCTTTGCGGTCAAAAGCGACGGCGACGGGCATTCTGCTGGGCGCCAACTGGACCGGGCCTTCGCCGGCATGAACCAGCGAAAGAGTGGCGGCTTTGTCGTGTGGTGGGCGGCCCTGCACCAGTGGATCGACTCCGGAGAAACCTCAATCGTCAACGCACTGTCATGATTGCCAGATTTGCGAGCCGATGCAAGCGCGACATTGGGCGCAAATTCCCCATTTTGGTCACAGTTTGTCCCTGCCCCCGCCTAAATGCGGGGTCAGCCTACAACAATTGCCTCCAGTGGCTGACATCCGGGCCGACCGAGCCCCCAAACCCAGAAGCCTGGGTGTCAGCCGCCCTTATTTTGAGTTGACCAGTCAGAACCTTTACCCGTCCCTGCCCCCAGGGACGGGTTTTTCTTGTTCAGCGCTCGTAGGTCGCAGCACCCAGAATCGGCCCCGGCAGGCCGTTGCTTTCCTGCTGCACGATGACGGCAATACCGGTGCTGCCGTCGTCCAGCAGTTCGGGCAGCGGCAGCTTGAGGCTGGCGCCGGTGGCCCCTTCCCACATGCCCAACGCCTGCCGGTTGGTCACCACCTGGGTATAGACCATGGACTTGCCGGCATTCTCGCCGGTGTCGATGGCGACATCGGCCCGGTCGAGATAGGTCACCATCCAGACCACCGCGTCTTCGAGGCTGGTATTGGGCGGAATGCTCACCTTGAGCATGTCGCCATCGCGGGTGATGTCCACCGCCAGGGGCAAGGCAGCCCCGTTCAGCGCGCTATGCACCTCGTTGCGCCGCGAGCCGACGACGGCCCTGGCGCCATTGACCACGATCTGTGGCGTATAGATGCGCGACGAGCCCCAGCTCTTGGCATAGGCGCGCTGGCGATCGGAGAATTCCTGGCTGCCGAAGGTGTCTTCCCAGCCCACATAGTCCCAGTAATCGACATGATAGGCGAGCGCCACCACGTCGCCCTCCTCGGCAAGGCCGGTGAGCAGCGCATCGGCCGGCGGGCACTGCGCGCAGCCCTGGCTGGTGAACAATTCCACCACCGCCCGAGGGCGCGCACGCATGCTTTCGGCACTGGTCGGTTGAACCATGGCCGCGAGCGTGACGATGCCGATAACGGCGCCAAAGAGGGGTCTTGAAGTCATGGGCAAGGTTGTAAGCTGGCCCGCCGGACACCCGCCAGTCAAAAGAGGGTGAGAGGGAGAGATTCTGCCGGTGCGGGGCCGCTATGCCTCACCCCGCCGGGCGCGCCAGCCCGCGGCTGACATGACGTAGATGCTGGCATCGAACTCCTCGTCACCATCACGCAGCCGGGCCTCGTGATCGAAACTCATGCCCAGCCGCCGCATAACCGCGATGGAGCGATGGTTGGGCGTGTCGGCCATGGAAATGATGCGCCGGCGCCGCAGCGGCCCGAAGCCATGGTCGAGCCAGGCCGTGGCCGCCTCGGTGGCATAGCCCAGCCCCCAGAATTGCGGAAAGAAGCGCCAGCCCACTTGCAGGTCATTGGGATACCACTGCTCGACCGAAAGACCGGCAATGCCCAGAAACCGGCCATCGCCCCGGCGCTCGACCGCCAGCATGCCATAGCCGTGCTCGACAAGGCTTCCATTGGCCCCGCGCGCCGCTGCCTCGGTGCGCGCATGACTCCACAGGCCTCCCAAATACTGCATGACCAGCGGATCATCACCCAGCGCCTGATAGGGCGGCAGGTCGTCGAGCCGAAACGACCGCAGGATCAGCCGTTCGGTGATGAAGAGCGCAGCGCCGCCCCAGATGTCCTCACTCATTGGCTCCTCCCCGTCTCCAGACAAAAATGGCGGCCCGGAGGCCGCCATTGCAACTGGAAATGTCGGAACCTTACGCCGCGACGAGGCTGCGAAGCACGTAATGCAGGATGCCGCCATTCTTGTAGTAGTCGAGCTCGTTGGCCGTATCGATGCGGCAGCGGGTTTCGACATTGACGACCGAGCCATCGGCGCGGGTGATCTTGACCGTGACCATGGCGCGCGGCGCGATCGAGGTAACGCCCTCGATATCGATGGTTTCGGTGCCGTCGAGGCCCAGCGTCTGCCAGCTTTCGCCGTCCTTGAACTGCAGCGGGATGACGCCCATGCCGACCAGGTTCGAACGGTGGATGCGCTCGAACGACTGGGCGATCACGGCGCGCACGCCGAGCAGGTTCGTGCCCTTGGCGGCCCAGTCACGCGAGGAGCCGGTGCCATATTCCTTGCCGGCAAAGATCACCAGCGGCGTGCCGGCAGCCTGATAGGCCATGGCGGCATCGTAGATCGCCATCTGCGAGCCATCGGGGCCCTTGGTATAGCCGCCTTCGACGCCAGCCAGCATCTGGTTCTTGATGCGGATATTGGCGAAGGTGCCGCGCATCATCACTTCATGATTGCCGCGACGGGCGCCATACGAATTGAAATCCCGGGGCGCAACTTGCCGCTCTTCGAGATACTTGCCGGCAGGCGTCGTGGCCTTGAACGAACCAGCCGGGGAGATGTGGTCGGTGGTGATCGAGTCGAGGAACAGCGCCAGCACCTTTGCCTTTTCGACATTGGTGACCGGCTTGGGCTCCATGGTCAGGCCCTCGAAATAGGGCGGGTTCTGCACATAGGTCGAGCTCGAGTTCCAGCCATAGGTCTCGCCGCCCTCGATCTGGATGCCCTGCCAGTTGGTGTCACCCTTGAAGACGTCCGAATATCGGCCCTGGAACATCTCTTTGGTCACGTGCTTGCGCACGATCTCGGCCACTTCGTGGTTCGAGGGCCAGATGTCCTTGAGATAGACCGGCTTGCCGTCCTTGGACGTGCCGATGGCATCCTTGGTGATGTCGATCTTCATCGAACCGGCAATGGCATAGGCCACCACCAGCGGCGGCGAGGCGAGGAAGTTCGCCTTGACGTCCGGGTTTACGCGGCCTTCGAAATTGCGGTTGCCCGACAGCACCGAAGCGGCGACCAGGTCGCCCGCCTGCACGGCCTTGGAGATTTCCACCGGCAGCGGACCGGAATTGCCGATGCAGGTGGTGCAGCCGTAACCGACGAGGTTGAAGCCGATGGCGTCGAGATCTTCCTGGAGGCCCGCCGAGGTCAGGTAGTCGGTGACCACCTGCGAGCCGGGCGCCAGCGAGGTCTTGACCCAGGGCTTGCTGTCGAGGCCGAGAGCGCGGGCCTTGCGGGCGACGAGACCGGCAGCGACCAGCACCGAGGGGTTGGACGTATTGGTGCAGGAGGTGATGGCGGCGATCACGACGTCGCCATGGCCGATGGTGAAATCCTTGCCCTCGACCTGGATCGCCGGATCGTCGGTCTTGGAGAATTCCTTGGGCAGGGCGGCGGCAAAGGCCGACTTGGCATTGTCGAGCGCGATACGGTCCTGCGGGCGCTTGGGGCCCGAGATGGACGGCACCACGGTGGTGAGATCGAGCTCGAGCGTCGAGGTAAACACCGGATCGGGCGAGCTGGTCTCGCGGAACATGCCCTGGGCGCGGCTATAGGCTTCGACCAGCGCTACGCGCTGCGGATCGCGACCGGATGTGGTCAGGTACTTGAGCGTGTCGGTATCGACAGGGAAGTAGCCGCAGGTCGCGCCGTATTCGGGGGCCATATTGGCGATGGTCGCCTGGTCCTCGAGGCTGAGATAATCGAGGCCCGGGCCGTAGAATTCGACGAACTTGCCGACCACGCCCTTCTTGCGCAGCATTTCGGTGACCGTCAGCACCAGATCGGTGGCAGTGATGCCTTCATTGATCTTGCCGGTCAGCTTGAAGCCAACGACTTCGGGGATCAGCATGGTGATCGGCTGGCCGAGCATCGCCGCCTCGGCCTCGATGCCACCCACGCCCCAGCCGAGCACGGCCATGCCGTTGACCATGGTGGTGTGCGAGTCGGTACCGACAAGGGTGTCGGGATAGGCGACGGTCTCGCCGTTCTCGTCCTTGGTCCACACCGTCTGGGCCAGGTATTCGAGGTTCACCTGGTGGCAGATGCCGGTGCCGGGGGGAACGACGCGGAAATTGTCGAAGGCCGACTGGCCCCAGCGCAGGAATTCGTAGCGCTCGCCGTTGCGCTCATATTCGAGCTCGACATTCTGCTCGAACGCCAGGGGCGTACCGAAGCTGTCGACCATCACGGAGTGGTCGATGACGAGGTCGACGGGGACCAGCGGGTTGATCTTCTGCGGATCGGCGCCGAGCTTGGCGGTGGCATCGCGCATCGCGGCCAGGTCCACCACGGCGGGCACGCCGGTAAAGTCCTGCATCAGCACGCGGGCCGGGCGGTAGGAAATTTCATGATCGGACTGGCGGGTGACCAGCCAGGTGGCGACGGCCTCGATATCGGCCTTGGTGACCGTGCGGTTGTCCTCGAAGCGCAGCAGGTTTTCCAGCACCACCTTCATCGAGTGCGGCAGGGCCGAAACGCCCTTGAGCCCGTTCTTTTCGGCTTCGGCGATGGAATAATAGGTGTAGGTCTTGCCGCCCACCGTGAGGGTCGATTTCGACTTGAAGCTGTTTACCGAGGTCATGGTTTCCGCCCTTTAGTGTCGCTTGCGGCAGGCACGCCGGCTCCGGGCGAAACGCCCGCAAACCGCTCAACAGCGCTGCCTTTGCTGGAATGACTCCAAACTATAAGGGCTTATAGAGAAAGACGAATGCCCTTGCCAGTCTCGCCATAGCTCCAATACGAGAAGGGGTCATGACTATCAGGCAAGTCTTCTCCCCGCTGAGCCTCGTCACCACCGGCCTCGTCTGCGGGCGTGGCGGCATGGCGCTGACCCGGGAATTGACGGTTTCGGTCGTACCAGGCCAGTGCCTGCTGCTGCGCGGCTCCAACGGCGCGGGCAAAACCACCGTGCTGCTGACTCTGGCCGGCATCGTGACGCCCCTGCAGGGCTCGTTCGGCCTCGAAGGCGCCGATCCGGAAGCGGGACCACAACTGCATTATTGCGGGCATCGTAATGCGGTCAAACCCCGGCTGACAGTGGCTGAAAACCTCGATTTCTGGCGCGCCATCAATGGCCCCACCGGCCTGACGACCGAGGCCGCGCTCGAGGAAGTAGGCCTCGGCGCGCTGTCCGATCTCGATGCCGGCTACCTCTCAGCCGGGCAATCGCGCCGGCTGGCTCTGGCCCGGCTGGTGGTGAGCCTCCGGCCGGTCTGGCTGCTCGACGAGCCCACCGCGGCGCTCGATGTCGAGGGCCATGATCTCGTGACGCGCCTGCTCGACCGCCATCTCGACATGGGCGGCTGCGCTATCGCGGCGACGCATGACCCCATCACCCTGCCCGACCCGGCGCGCATGGAAACCCTGGTCCTGGGAGCGCGCGCATGACGGCTTTTCGCGCCCTCCTGATCCGCGAATTGCGGTTGGCCCTGCGCGGCGGCGGCGACATGCTGACGCTTGTGCTGTTCTTCGTCATTGTCGGCGCCATCGTGCCCTTTGCCGTAGGTCCCGATCGCGAACTGCTGGCGCGCATCGCCCCGGGCGTGGTGTGGATCGCGGCGTTTCTCGCCATGCTGCTGGGGCTCGATCGGCTGTTTCGCCCCGATCACGAAGACGGCGCGCTGATCCTGCTGCGCCAGGCCGATTTGCCGCTCAGTTCAGTCGTTGCCGCGAAATTGATCGTGCATTGGCTGGTCTCCGCCCTGCCGCTGATCGTCGCCAGCCCGTTCCTCGCCATGCTGCTGGCCATGGAGCTCGACACCTTCTGGCGCATGCTGGTTTCGCTGGCCCTGGGCACCCCGGCTCTGGCGGCCTTTGGCGCCATTGGCGCCGCGGTGACCGTGTCGATCCGGCGCGGCGGGCTGATTGCCCCGATCCTCATCGCGCCGCTCTCCATCCCCGTCCTGATCTTTGGCACCGGCAGCATTACGGCCACCCAATCGGGGGCCGCCCTGCTGTTTCTTGCGGCATTGAGCCTCATGGCCGTGGCGCTGGCTCCCTTCATGGCTGCCCTTGCGATAAGCTCGGGCGAGGACTAGACCCCTGAGCCCATGAGCATAGACACCACACCCAAGCAGAGCTGGTGGAACCGGATCGCCCATCCGGGGCAGTTCGTCATCTGGACCCGGCCACTGCTATGGCCGCTGACCATCCTGACGGCGCTGCTCTTTGTCGTGGGGCTCTATTTCGCCTTCTTCAATTCGCCCGAGGACTACCAGATGGGCGACACCGTGCGCATCATGTATGTCCACGTGCCCAATGCGTGGCTTAGCCAGTTCGTCTACGGCGTCATGGCCGTCTCGGCCCTCGGCACCCTGGTCTGGCGCCACCCCATGGCCGACGTGTCGATGAAATCAGCCGCGCCGCTCGGTGCGCTGTTCACCGCTTTGGCTTTGTTCACCGGCGCCCTCTGGGGCCGCCCGACCTGGGGCACCTTCTGGGAATGGGACGGGCGCATGACCTCCACCCTGGTCCTGCTCTTCATCTATCTCGGCATCATCGCCCTCTGGCGGGCCTTCGACGACCAGTTGCGCGCCGCCCGCGTCATCGCCGTCTTCACGCTGGTGGGGGCGGTCAATATCCCGATCATCAAGTTCTCGGTGGATTGGTGGAGCACGCTGCACCAGCCGGCATCCGTCTTCCGCGCTGATGGGCCGCGCATGCCGGGCTCGATCCTTACGCCGCTTTTCGTGATGTTCTTCGCGTTTACATTCCTGTTCCTCGTGCTGCAGCTCAAGGCCATGCATACCGAGGTCAAGCGCCGCCGGGTGATGACGCTTGAGCGCAAGACCGCCCAGGGAGCCGGCGCATGATCGATCTCGGACCCCACGCCGTCTTCATCGTCTGGGCCTATATCGGCGTCGCGCTCGGCGTAGCCGGACTCATCGGCTGGACGCTGCTCGACGCCCGCGCCACGGCGCGCAAGCTCGCCGCGCTGGAAACCCGCCGCTGATGCGCTACGTCCTCTTCGGGCTGCCGCTGATCGCCCTGATCGCCCTCGTGGCGATCTTCGCCATGTCGATCGATCGCGATCCGGCTTTGGTCCGCTCCGTGTTGATCGACAAGCCCGCGCCTGTCTTCGCCATGGCCGAGGTGCCCGAACTGGGCGTGCCGGGCTTCGATACGGCAGCGCTCAAGGGCGATGTGACCGTGGTCAATGTCTTTGCCTCCTGGTGCATCCCCTGCCGCGACGAGCATCCGCTGCTGGTGGCTCTCAAGGAAGTCACCGGCGTCCGCCTCTTCGGCATCAACCAGTCCGACGCTCCCGAAAACGCCCGCGCGTTCCTCAAGGAACTCGGCAATCCCTACGACGCCGTCGGCGCCGATCGCGACCGCCGCGTCTCCATCGACTGGGGCGTCTACGGCGTGCCGGAAACCTTCGTGGTGGATGCAGAGGGTGTCATTACCTTCAAGCATGTGGGTCCACTGACGCCAGAAGCCATCGAGACCGAGCTGCTGCCGGCCATCGAAAAGGCGCGGAGCTAGAAACCGCGCCTGGCGTTTCACCTCCCGACAGGAGGAACCCATGAGCCGCACCGATACAGCATCGCGCAACATCAGGGCGACACCCGCAGCGCTCTACCAGGCGCTGGTGAGCGCCAAGGCGCTCGAGCAATGGATGCCACCAAAGGGCATGACCGGCGAGATGGTGGAATTCGACCCGCGCCCCGGCGGCCGCTACCGCATGATCCTGCGCTACGACGACGCGTCCATTTCCGGCAAGAGCGGCGGCAACGAGGACATCGCCGAGGCCCGTTTCGTGGAACTGGTGACCAACCAGCGCATCGTGCAGGCGGTCGACTTCGTCAGCGACGATCCAGGTTTCCAGGGCACGATGACCATGTCAACGCTGCTCACATCGCTCGGCGACGAGACGGAAGTCCGGTTTGTGGCCGAAAACGTGCCGGATGGTATTTCGCCGGCAGATCACGCCGAGGGCATGCATTCGTCGCTGGAGAATCTGGCGAACTTCGTTGGGGGCTAGCCACCCGTGTCGCCCTACTTCCGGTGTCACCCCGGCGCAGGCCGGGGTCCATCCCGAGATTTCATCACTGCCGCAAGGTGGGACGTCCAAGCATCTCAGGATGGATCCCGGCCTTCGCCGGGATGACATCGAGGTTGTTGCAAGACCGGATGCGAACTCAAAAGTCGCTCGTCAGCCCCTTGATCTCCCAATCGCCATAACGCCCGGGCTCCAGCCCGCCGCGCCCGCCCTGCTCCTTGGGCGCGAACGCCCCCTTGGCATCGATCTCCGCCCGCCGCGCCTTGGCCTCTGCCAGCGCGCGCTTCGCCGCTTCGCTCAGGGGTGGGCGCGGCGCCTCTTCCACAATCTCTTCGTCGCTCATCGATCTGGTCCGGATTACGATTTGGTCATGCCGCTTGCATGGAACCGCTCTGTACCCAACATAATTGCTCAAGAACTCGAACCCAAGGGCTCCTGATGTTCAATGCGTTTCGAACCACAGTCCTGCTGGCCGCGCTGACGGCCTTGTTCATGACTGTCGGCTACTTCATCGGCGGCACGTCCGGCATGCTGATCGCCTTCGCCTTTGCGCTGGTGACCAATCTCTTCGGCTACTGGAACTCCGACAAGTTGGTGCTGCGCATGCAGAATGCCGTGCCGGTTGAGCGGAGCCGCGTGCCCGAACTCTACGACATGGTCGATATCCTCTCGCGCAAGGCCGGCATCCCGACCCCGGCGGTCTATGTCATCCAGTCCGACCAGCCCAATGCCTTCGCCACCGGCCGCAATCCGCAGAACGCCGCGGTCGCCGTGTCGGCGGGCCTGCTCAAGCATCTCGAAACCCGCGAAGTCGCGGCCGTCATCGCCCACGAGCTGGCCCATATCCGCAGCCGCGATACGCTGACCATGACCATCACGGCCACCTTTGCCGGCGCCATTTCGGCCCTGGCGCAGTTCGGCCTGTTCTTCGGCGGCGGCAATAACCGCGACAATCCGCTGGGCGGCATCGGTGCGCTGCTGATGGTGTTCCTCGCCCCGGTGGCGGCCATGCTGGTGCAGATGGCCGTGAGCCGCACCCGCGAATACGAGGCCGACCGCGATGGCGCCGAGATATCCGGCGACCCGCTGGCGCTGGCCTCCGCGCTGCAAAAGATCGCCGCTCTGGCCGGCCGTCAGGTCAATATCGCCGCCGAGCGCAACCCGGCCATGGCGCATATGTACATCATCAATCCCCTGTCCGGGCAGCGCATGGACAACCTCTTTGCCACCCACCCGGACACCGGCAATCGCATCGAGGCCTTGCGCAAGCTTGCAGCATCGATGCAGGTGGACGATAAGGGCCGCAGGCCTCAGCCTCGCCCTGCGCCGGTTTCGACCGGTCGCGACATCGGCGGCGGCTGGCGCGTGCCGACCGTCGGACGGACCGACGAGGATGGCGGACAACGCGGTCCCTGGGGATAAAGAACAAGCGTGGCGCATAACAAACCTGATCCGGCGGGGCTCAAGCTCCGCCTCGTTGCCGCTCAGCGGCTCAAATCCGTGCTGGCCGGCGATAATTTCGCGCCGCTGACTGCGGCCGAGCTGGCCGATGGCCGCGACCGGGCGCTCGCCAACCGGCTGATCACCACCGCCTTGCGCCGCCAAGGCCAGCTCAATTTCATCATCCACGCGCTGCTCGACAAGGGCATGCCCGGTAAGTCAGGCACGTTCGAAGCCGTGCTGCGCCTGTCGCTGGCGCAACTGGTGTTCCTGCCCGATCTCGGTGCCCATAGCGCACTGTTCCTCGCCGTCGAAGCCACCAAGCGCGACCCCAAGGCGCGCCATCTGAGCGGGCTGATGAACGCTGTCCTCCGCAATGCCCAGGCCAATTCGGCCAAGTTCGGCATGCTGAGCGATGACCTCCTCATTCCCGATACCTTCGGCGACACCTGGCTCGACGCCTATGGCGAAGAGGCCATCGACGCCTTTTCGACGGCCCTCTTGGCCGGCGCCCCGCTCGACCTCACCCTCAAGACCGATGATGCCGAGCTGATCGACCAACTCGGCGCCGAACCCGTTATGGCCGACACCGTCCGCATCGATCAGCGCGACCGCCCAGTGGAAGCCCTGCCCGGTTTTGCCGAGGGCCTGTGGTGGGTGCAGGACGCCGCGTCCGCCATTCCCGCCCGCCTGCTCGGCGCCAAGGCCGGCGGTCGCGTGCTCGATCTCTGCGCCGCCCCCGGCGGCAAGACCGCGCAACTGGTCAAAGCCGGCTACCGCGTTACGGCGCTCGACAGCGACGCCAGCCGCATGGAACGGCTCAAGGAAAACCTCGCCCGCCTCGATTACACCGCCGAGACCGTGGTCGCCGATGCCGGCAACTTCGCCCCGACCAGCCTCTATGACGGCGTGCTGCTCGATGCCCCCTGCTCGGCAACCGGCACCTTCCGCCGCCATCCTGAAGTGATCTGGCATCGCTCGGTGGGTGACGTCGCCGGCCGCGTGCGGCTGCAACGGGCGCTGCTGACCAATGCCTTCCGCTGCCTTGATGCGGGGGGCGCGCTCGTCTATTGCGTCTGCTCACTGGAGCCCGAAGAGGGCGAAGGCCAGGTGGAATGGGCGCTCGAAACCTTGCCGGGCCTCGAACTCTGGCCGGTGACGGCGCCCGAGCTGCCGGGGCTCGAAAGCGCGGTGACCGCCCGCGGCCTGGTGCGTACGCATCCGGGCCTTGCGCCGGGCGGCCGCGAAGGCGGCATGGACGGGTTTTTCGTAGCGCGCTTCCGCCGCCGTTGAAAAAACAAACTGATGGTGCCGATGATGAGGGCGCCGAACGGGGAATGGGTCGTTGACGGGCACAAACGAGGCAACGCTGGCGGCTGACGCGCGGCGAGAGCGGGCGCGCTGATGGCGTTGCCGCTTTCCCAGGCGCTGCGCCGTTTCGCCTTCGGCTTTGCCGACACGGTGGTGACCCTGCCCATTCTGCGCTGGACCTGGCGCGGGCTGGCCGACGACGCCTTTGCCGGCGAACTGCCCGAATTCCGTCCCGCCGACCGCGAAGCCGTGCGCGACATGATGGCCGGCCGCTACCTGCTCGCGTCCAAGCTCATCGAAACCGGCGGCGCCTCACCCTTCAGCCTCGATGTCGATCATCTCGACTGGTGGCTCAACCTGCATGGCTTTTCCTGGCTGCGGCATTTCCACGACCTGCGCGATCCCGGCGAAAAACGCTTCGCCCGCATGCTGGTGCTCGACTGGATCGGCCGCGAAGGCAATTTCCAGCACGATACCTGGGCCCCGGCCCTCACGGCGCAACGCGTGCTCAATTGGCTGCGCCACCTGCCGTTGCTGCTCGATGGCGCGACGCCCCCCGAGGCCAAGACGGTGCAGCGCGTGCTCGGCGCCCAGATCCAGAGCCTCAAGGTGCGCGGGCCGCTGTCGAGCGACCCCGCCGACGCGCTCTTTGCCGCCATTGCCCTATTGGGTGCCGAGCATTGCGAGCAGGGCGACAAGACCGACGTGCCCGGTAAGCTCGAGCGGCTCAACGCCATCCTCGCCGCCCAACTCGACGCCGATGGCCTCCACAAATCGCGCAATCCCAAGCTGCAACTGCAACTGCTCGTCGACCTCGTCAGCATCCGCCGCATCGCCGCGGCGGTGAAATCGGAAGCCGGCAACGAGCTCGGCGCCCAGATCGACCGCATGCACGAGTCGCTCGATGCGCTGACCCTGTCGAGCGGCGAGCCGGCCTATTTCAATGGCTGCGGACACCTGCCGCATGACGTGCTGATCGCCATCCAGGCCAATGGCCCCGGCCGCAAGCGCCGCTCGATGCTCTTGGGTGGCTATGGCATCCTGCGCGATGGCGACGCCGTGGTGATCGCCGATTCCGGCCTCGTGCCATCAGCGGGTTTGGCGGGTGACCTCCATGCCAGCGCCCTCGCCTTCGAATTTTCCCATGGCAGCGAACTGATCCTGGGCTCCTGCGGCCCGGCGCCATCAGACCTGCCCGACAGCAAGGCCCTGTTCCGCCAGGGCATCGCCCATTCCGGCCCCACCATCGACGCCGAAGACGCCATCGGCAGCACCAGCCCAACGCTCAAGCTCGACACAGCCGACCACCTGCTGACCCTCTCCAGCGACGGCTACACCAAGCGCTACGGCGTGACCCTCGAGCGCCACCTGACGCTGCTGTCGGAAGGCACGACGCTGGTCGGGCAGGATCGCATGCTGGCGGCCAAGGGCACGCCTTCGGGCCTCCTCGCCATCCGCTTCCACCTCGCCCCCGGCATCATGGTGCGCCGCAACAAGGGCGAAGGCATCGTGCGGCTCGTACTGCCCAATGGCGCCGTCTGGAGCTTCCTCTGGGAAGGCGCCCAGTTCCGCGAGGAAGAAAGCGTCCGCCAGTCCGCCTATGTCGGCTTCCACAAGACGCGACAACTGGTCCTCGAAGCCGACGTCGCCGCCGATGCCGAAGTCGCCTGGATCTTCACGCTCGAGCAGGGGTGACCCTCGCCTTTGCGCTTGCGGCCCCACCCCACCCTCGATCCCTCCCCATCAAGGGGAGGGAGGCGCCGGTTGAGATGTCAGTGTTCATCGTCTCCCTCCCCCTTGTGGGGAGGGATCAAGGGTGGGGGTGGGTTGGCCACGTTGCTGGTGTGCGGCAATGGCCAGTTGGCACCACCCCCGCTTCGTGCTAGCGAGCGCGCAAATCACAGCAACGGGCAAAAATCCTCATGAGCAAGACGGTCAAGGTCGGGCGGGCGCTGCTTTCGGTATTCGACAAGTCCGGCATGGCCGACTTCGCCCGCGGGCTGAGCGTGGCGGGGGTCGAACTGGTCTCGACCGGCGGCACCCACAAGCTGATCAGCGACGCCGGCCTGCCGGTGCGCGAGATCGCCGATTTGACCGGCTTCCCCGAGATGATGGACGGCCGCGTCAAGACACTGCACCCTAAGGTGCATGGCGGGCTGCTGGCAGTGCGCGACAAGGCCGACCATGCCGCCTCGATGGAAGAGCACGGAATCGGCGCCATCGACCTCGTCGCCGTCAACCTCTACCCGTTCGAAAAGACCGTCGCCTCAGGCGCCGGCTATGACGACATCATCGAGAATATCGACATCGGCGGCCCGGCCATGGTGCGCTCCGCGGCCAAGAACCACGCCTATGTGACTGTGGTGGTCGACCCCGCTGACTATCCCGCAATCCTGGCCGCCATCGCCGAGACTGGCGGCGTGCCTTTCGCCATGCGCCAGAAGCTGGCGGCCAAGGCCTATGCCCGCACCGCCGCCTATGACAGCGCCATTTCCACCTGGTTCGCCAAGGCCATCGACTACCCCGAAATTCCCTATCGCGGCTTTGCCGGCACGTTGCGCGAAGTCATGCGCTATGGCGAAAACCCGCATCAATGGGCGGGCTTCTATGCCAATGGCGATGATCGCCGCGGCGTTGCAACCGCTACCCAGGTGCAGGGCAAGACGCTCAGCTACAACAATATCAACGACACCGACGCCGCCTTCGAGCTCGTGAGCGAGTTCGATCCGGCCCAGGTCGCTGCCGTGGCCATCATCAAGCATGCCAATCCCTGCGGCGTTGCCGTGGCCGGCGATCTCATCACCGCCTACAAGGACGCGCTGCGCACCGATCCGGTCTCGGCCTTTGGCGGCATCGTCGCCACCAACCGCGAGATCGACGCCGCCACCGCGACCGAAATCGTCAAGGTCTTCACCGAAGTGATCGTCGCCCCCTCGGCGACGCAGGAAGCCCAGGACATCATCGCCGCCAAGAAGAACCTGCGCCTGCTGCTGACCGGCGGCATTGCCGACCCCAAGGCCGATGGCCTGGTCGTTAAATCCGTGGCGGGCGGCCTGCTCGTCCAGTCGCGCGACAACCGCAATGTCGACGATTGCGAGCTCAAGGTCGTGACCAAGCGCCAGCCCACCGAAGCCGAAATGGCTGACCTGCGGCTGGCTGCCAAAGTGGCCAAGCACGTCAAGTCCAACGCCATCGTTTATGTGAAGGCAGGGGCCACCGTCGGCATCGGCGCCGGCCAGATGTCCCGCGTCGATTCCGCTCTCACCGGCCACCGCAAATCCATTGATGCGGCCAAGGCTGCCGGCGTCGAGGGTGCATTGACGCAAGGTTCGGTTGTCGCCTCGGACGCCTTCTTCCCCTTCGCCGATGGCCTTGAAGCCCTGGTCGCCGCCGGCGCCACGGCCGTTATCCAGCCCGGTGGCTCGATGCGCGACGACGAGGTCATTGCCGCCGCCGACGCCGCCGGCATCGCCATGGTCATGACCGGCATGCGCCACTTCCGGCACTGACCGCGCTCCCTCGAAGCTGGCGGCCTTTCCCTTCTCCCCCTTGGGGAGAGGGGCAGACGTCCAATGCTCCCCGCTCTCGCCAACGTTACCGCTGCACCGCGGGCTCAAGCGCCCCGGGTAAGAGCTTCCTAAGACTGGCATGGCAGATTGCGGCTGCCGTGGTGGTGCGATCGCGGCCAAGAGGCCTATCCATGCGGTTGACCATCCCCTCCGACCTCAGTGCTCTGCTCCGGACCGGGCTTTGGCGCTCGGTGGGTTCGCTCGGCATCAAGGTGGCGACCGCCGGCCTCACCTACATCACCTATGTCGTGCTTTCGCGCACCATGAGCCCCAGCGAATACGGCCGCTTTGCCTTTGGCCTGGCGCTGGCGACGGTTCTCGCCATTGCCGCCGGCGTCGGCCAACCCACGGCCATCCTCCGCCTCTGGCCGCAGGAAATCGTGGCCAACAAGATGGACGCCGCCATCCGCGCCGTCCGCGCCGGCTCGACGCTGACCATTGCCGCCAGCCTCGTCATCGCCCTCCTGCTCTGCATCGTCGCCTTCGGCACCGTGCAGGTCGTCAACTTCGACCAGACTGCCAACCACGTCTACGGCGCTGCCTTCCTCGTGCTGCCCATGGCGCTGGCCGAATACAATTCATCGGCCTTGCGCGCCCAGGGATCGCTCTGGACCGCTCTCGTGCCGCGCGACATCCTGTGGCGCCTCGCCCTGCCCGCCGTCGTGCTGGGACTGTTCGCCATGGGCGTGGTGCTGAGCGGTGCTGATGCGCTGGTGCTGTCGGCAGCCTTGCTGGCGGGGATGCTGGCCCTGCAGTTCTGGCAGGCCCGGCGCATCGACTATGTGCTCGCGCCTGTCCGGCAGGGCGTCGGCACCTATTGGAAGGACTGGGGCGGCATCAGCCGTTGGCTGATGCTGGGCGCGCTGATCGAAACCTTCGCCCTCAATGCCGATGTGATCCTTGTCGGGTTGATGCTCGACCTCGAAAGCTCGGGCCTATATTTCAACGCCTTCCGCACCGCCGGGCTGATGACGCTCTTCACTTTCGCCATCGAGCTGGTCATCGCGCCCATGGTGGCGCGGCATTTCCATGCCGGCGAAATGCGCGAGGCCCAGGCCATCACCGCCCTGGGCGCCGGAGCAGGCTTTGCCTTTTCGCTCGTGGTCTTCGCCCTCTTCGCCTTCCAGGGCGAATTGATCCTGAGCCTCTTCGGCCCCGCCTATGCGGAGGCGACGCTTGTGCTGGTCCTGCTCTCGCTGGGCCTGTTGTTCGACGCCGCTACCGGCCCCTCCAAGATCGTCATGATGATGACCGGCCACGAACGCGCCTATGTCGCCATTTTCGGGCTCATCATGGGCCTCGGTTTCCTCGTGCAGATCGCCGTGATCCCGGCTTTCGGCATTGTCGGCGCCGCCGCCGCCAATATGGGCGCGCGCATCGTCGCCCAGGTGGCCATCGCCCTTTGGTGCCGGTTCCGCATCGGCCTCGATACCAGCCTCCTGGGTGTATTTTCCGTCCGCCGCGCCGGGCTGGCCTAGCCGTACCCATGAGTACGGTTATGCTTGACCACCACGCCCTTCCCGGCTTAGAACCACTCCAAACTTCCCCTGCCGGAATACCGCTATGACCAAGGCCCGCACGCTTTACGACAAGATCTGGGACGACCATCTGGTCCAGAACAACGAGGACGGAACCTCGCTGCTCTATATCGACCGGCATCTGGTGCACGAAGTGACCAGCCCCCAGGCCTTCGAAGGCCTGCGCATGAACAACCGCAAGGTGCGCCACCCCGAGCGCACCCTGGCCGTGGTCGACCACAACGTGCCCACCACCGATCGTTCGCTGCCCAATCCCGATCCGGAAAGCGCCATCCAGATCGCGACGCTGGCCGAGAACACCCGCGATTTCGGCATCGAATATTTCGACCCATTCGACAAGCGCCAGGGCATCGTCCACATCGTCGGCCCCGAACAGGGCTTCACCCTGCCCGGCATGACCATCGTCTGCGGCGATAGCCATACCTCGACCCACGGCGCTTTTGGCGCACTGGCGCATGGCATCGGCACCTCGGAAGTCGAACACGTTCTCGCGACCCAGACGCTGATCCAGCAGAAGGCCAAGAACATGCTGGTGCGCGTGGACGGCAAGCTCCCGCCCCACGTCACCGCCAAGGACATCATCCTCGCCATCATCGGCGAGATCGGCACTGCCGGCGGCAATGGCCACGTCATCGAATTTGCCGGCGAAGCCATCCAGTCGCTGTCGATGGAAGGCCGCATGACGGTCTGCAACATGACCATCGAAGGCGGCGCCCGCGCCGGCCTCATCGCCCCCGACCAGACCACGTTCGACTATGTCCAGGGTCGCAACCGCGCCCCCACAGGCAAGGCCTGGGACATGGCGCTCGACTATTGGAAGACGCTCTATACCGACGAGGGCGCCGTCTACGACAAGGTCGTCGTCCTCGACGCCGCCAAGCTGCCGCCGATCGTCTCCTGGGGCTCCTCGCCCGAAGACGTCATTTCGGTCACCGGCGTCGTGCCAAACCCCGACGATATCGAAGACGAAAACAAGCGCGCATCCAAGTGGCGGGCGCTCGACTATATGGGCCTCAAGCCCGGCACCCCGATCACCGACATCACCGTGGAGCGCGTCTTCATCGGCTCCTGCACCAATGGCCGCATCGAAGACCTGCGCGCCGCCGCAGCCGTCGTCGGTGGCCGCAAGGTGGCCGCTGGTGTCAATGCCATGGTCGTGCCCGGCTCGGGCCTGGTCAAGGATCAGGCGGAAGCCGAGGGCCTCGACAAGATCTTCAAGGATGCCGGCTTTGAATGGCGCGAACCAGGCTGCTCGATGTGCCTGGCCATGAACCCGGATAAGCTCAAGCCCCAGGAGCGCTGCGCCTCGACGTCGAACCGCAATTTCGAAGGCCGCCAGGGCTTCAAGGGCCGCACCCATCTGGTGTCGCCCGCCATGGCCACCGCCGCCGCCATTGCCGGCCACTTCGTCGACATCCGCGAGTGGCAGTAAACTCCGCCGATTGGGGGGCGCGTTTCGCGCCCACCCTCGACGATATCGAGGCCCTGGCCAGCCAGGCGCTGCGGGAACTGCCCGAGCCCTTCAAGTCGCTCGCCGCTGACGTGACCTGCTCGGTCGCCGAATTCGCCGACGACGACGTGCTCGAAGGCTTCGGCATGGAAAGTCCGTTCGAGCTGATGGGCCTCTTCTCGGGCATTGGCCTGACCGAGGACGGCGCCCTGCCACAGACCGGCCAATTGCCCAATACCGTCTATCTCTATCGCCGCGCCATTCTCGACTACTGGGCCGAGAATGATGACAATACGCTCGGCGAGGTCGTCACCCATGTGCTGGTCCACGAACTGGGTCACCACTTCGGCTTCTCCGACGACGACATGGAAGCCATCGAGGCGGCGGCGGACGACGAGAGCTAGGATCGAGCCCTTTAAATTCATGTGCTTAGCCCGGCCCAAAAGGTTGCGTTAACGCAGATTGCCTATGCTTGCGCGCGACGGGGGAATGGACGCCTTGGCCCAAGTTGACGTGTTCACATTGGCAGCCGCAGTGGTGGCACTGCTGCTGGCCGCAGGCCTGCTGGCTGCCTGGGCGGTCAATCGCAGGCTTGGGGGCTTTGTCTGGTGGGCCGCCAGCTTCGCCCTCCTGGCCCTGTGGTTGGCCACCGTAACCCTGCGCCTCGGCTTCCCGGCCGCCTGGATCAAGTGGATAAGCTGGGGGAGCTTCTACGCGGCCGCCTCGCTCGTCGCCTACGGCCTTTATCGTGAGGGCGCCATCCGCAATCCGGTCCGCCGGATACTGATCGGAGGCGCACTCTTTCTCGCCCTCGCCGCTACGCTCACTCTGCTGGAGGCACGTCCGCATCATTGGATGCTGCTCGGCCCCCTCCCCACCCTGATCTTCATGGCGTGGTCGGCCGCTTTGATCTTCCGCGCCGGTGCCTGGGGCTACGGGCTGGCAACGCTTGCCGGGATCGGCGCCACCTGCTTGCTGCCGCTGTTCCATCCGGCCGGCTTGCCGCGCCTCCTCGCGCCCCCTCCGCCGCCGCCCACTCTGCGCGGTGCTTTCAACCCCGGCAGCGATCCAGGCCCACCCATCGCCCTCGATGCCCGCCCACCGATCCGCGGCATCCTCGATCTCGCGCCGCCGCCCGGCCCGCCCCCACCGGTCGAGCATCCCCTGACCATCACACTGATCATCATTGTCGCCCTGCTCGCTCTGGCCATCGCGCTCGTCCTGCGCGACATGCTGGCCCAGTTTGCCAGCATGCGGGAGCGCTCCACCACCGACGCCATGACGGGCCTGTTCAACCGTGTCACCTTCGAAGAGGCGGCAGCCGTACGGCTGCATGAATCCGGCACCCGCCCGGTCTGCCTTATCCTCTTCGATATCGACCACTTCAAGCGCATCAACGACACGTCAGGCCATGCGGCTGGCGACAAGGTCATCGTCCGGCTCGGCCAGCTTCTGCGCGAAATGGCCCTGCCGCGCGCCATTGCCGGACGCGTCGGCGGCGAGGAATTTGCGGTTATCCTGGGCGGTACCGATCTGGGCACAGCCCGGCTTTACGCCGAGGCCATTCGCGCCGGCCTGTCATCGACCGATTTCGATGGGATCGGCTGGGAGGTCACCGTCAGCGCCGGCATCGCCATGCATCAGCCTGACGAGAGCCTTCATGGTCTGACGGCCCGGGCCGACAAGGCCCTCTACGCCGCCAAGGCCAATGGCCGCGACCGGGTCGTGATCGCCGACGATCTGTCCGGGCCTGGCCCGAGGAAAGGTCGGCAGTCGGGTCTGACCGCTACGGCCTGACGGCCGCGCCGCCGTCCCCACCTACCCAGATGTCCGCCGCCCTGCAGCCGCTCTCGTTGCTGATGCCGGATGATTTACTGTCCTCGAACCCGCGTGATATGGTTAATTTTCGGTATTTCTGGATTTTCTGTCTATCGAGCGTCTCCGTTACGTCAAACGCCTGAATCCTCATCACAATGAGGATTGGGCCCAAAAACAACCAGATGGGAGCGAGAAATGACTATGCGATCCAAGACTGCCCTGAAGATCGTTCAACCTGAAATCGAGCATATGGAAGCCGTGATGCAAGACGCGGCAAAACAGACTGCGCCGATGGTGCAGCGCCTGGCGGTTCATCGTGACCGGATCGACCTTGCGATCAAGGAACTCGAGAGCGAACGGTTCGACCTGATCTCGCGACGCGAGCTGGTGCGACGGCAATTCGAGGCCGTTGACCAGGCCCTGACCATGCATATCGATGATATCGAGGCCACCATGCGCCTCTATGAAGGCGGCCTCAATTCGCTGCCCGCCCCGGCGCAATAGCGCACGCGACGCTGGATTCGGCTCACAGGGGGGAGCCGAACCCTGGGACCAATCGCCAATCAGCCCAGGCTGCGCCGAAAATGTCAGTTTCGAGAACCGAACCGGAGCGTACGTTCGGTACGTGAGGACCGGAAGCACAGAAAACTGGCATTTGCAGGCCAGCATCGGCTGAATGGCGGCTGGTCCTAGTCCCGCGGCACGAATTCGAACTCGGCCTCATTGCCACCGGCCGGATCGTCCGAGACGCGCAAGGCCAGCTTACCCTCGTCGAGCGCCGCGAACCATTCTTCCCAGCTCACCAGGTGGAAGCCGCCGATACGGTCCGGCCCCTCATTGCCATCGGTATTGATGGCGTGCTGGCCGAAGGTCAGTTGCAGCAGCGTGCGGATGCCGGTGCCGTCGGGCGTGTCCATCAGCATCGGATTGCCACCGCGGGCCTCGGCCCACTGGCGGATATCGTCACGGTCGGTGAGTGTCTTGGCCATTGGCGCGGCTCCTGCTGATCCTCATCCACAAATGCCGCCTGCCCTGCTTGGTTCCCGCAACAATTCCCAACGGCAGCAACGCCTGCTAAGACGCTGTCAAAGCTGGCGGAGCGAGCATGGACAGCAAACCCAACAAGATTTTTCTCGGCCAGATCGGCGCCGCCCACGGCATCAAGGGGCAGGTGCGGATCGCCACCCATACCCAGGACCCCGAAGCCATCGGCGGCTACGGCCCGCTCGATACCGACCGGCCGGGGCTGACCATCACCCTGACCAAGGTTCGCCTGCAGAAAAATGTTGTCATTGCTCACATCAAGGGCATTTCCGACCGCACCGCGGCCGAGCAGCTCAATGGGGTGAGCCTCTATATCGACCGCGAAAAGCTGCCCGAAACCGAAGACGAGGATGACTTCTACCATGCCGACCTCATCGGCCTCGATGCCCGCCTCGATAGCGGCGTGACCATTGGCAAGGTCTCCGCCGTGCCCAATTTCGGCGCCGGCGACCTGATCGAGGTGCGCGACCCCCAGAGCGGGGACACCTACCTCTATCCCTTCACCAAGGCGGTGGTGCCTCACGTGAACCTGCGCGAGGGCTTTTTGACCATTGTCGTGCCCTTGGATGCTCCCGAGGGCGAGGAAGAGCCCGATTGAGCTTTTCCGCCAGCATCATAACCCTCTTTCCCGAGCTCTTCCCCGGCACGCTGGGCGCTTCCGTGCTGGGCCGGGGCTTGGCCGACCAGCTATGGTCGCTCGACACCACCCATCTGCGCGACTTTGCCACCGACAGGCACCGCACCGTCGATGATACGCCCTCGGGCGGCGGCGCCGGCATGGTGCTCAAGCCCGATATTCTGGCCAAGGCCATCGATGCCGTCTCGCCCGCGGGCGACCCGCGGCCGCGCCTCCTGATGTCGCCACGCGGTGCGCCGCTGACCCAGGCGCGGGCGCGGGGGTTGGCCCTCGGGCCGGGCGCCATCATCGTCTGCGGGCGCTTCGAAGGCATCGACCAGCGCGTCATCGACAACAGGGGCCTCGAGGAGATCTCCATCGGCGACTATGTGCTGGCTGGTGGGGAAGTGGCCGCCATGGTGCTGCTCGAAGCCGTGGTGCGGCTCATCCCAGGGGTGCTGGGCGGGGCCGATAGCCATGCCGATGAGAGCTTCGAAAACGGCCTCCTCGAATATCCGCAATATACGAGGCCGCAGAGCTTTGAGGGCACCGACATTCCCGCCGTACTGACCTCGGGCGACCACGGCAGGATCGCCCGTTGGCGAGCCGAGCAGAGCCAGGCGCTGACGGCGGCGCGGCGGCCGGACCTGTTGAAGGCCGCCAAGTCATAAAACTGTCCGAAACCCTAGACTCCCGGCCCATTTTCCCCTATAGCCGCGCCACTATCTGCGTGGCTGGGCTAATCGGACCCGCCGCGCGCCAATAAAAAGACGACCAACCTCCGTTACCAACCAAGACCGGGCGACGAGCCGAAAGGCCCGATAAACGCTCCTTTGAAAAGATTCAGAACGGAATCGACATGACCAATATCATCCAGCAGATCGAGGCCGAGCAGGTCGCTGCTCTCGCCGCCAAGCGCGAACTTCCCGAATTCACCCATGGCGACACCATCAAGGTGTGGGTCAAGATCCGCGAAGGCGACAAAGAACGCCTGCAGGCCTATGAAGGCGTCGTCATCGCCATGAATGGCGGCGGCATCACCTCGAGCTTCACCGTCCGCAAGATTTCGTACGGCGAAGGCGTGGAACGCGTGTTCCCGCTCTATTCCCCGAACGTGGCTTCGGTCGAAGTTCTCAAGCGCGGTAAGGTCCGTCGCGCCAAGCTGTACTACCTGCGCGATCGTCGCGGTAAGTCGGCACGTATTTTTGAATCGACCAACTCGCGCACCAAGAAGATCGAAGCCGGCGAGCGCACTGCCGCCCAGGCTGCTCGCGAAGCCCGCGAAGCCGAGAAGATCGCCGCTGCCGAGGCCTTTGCCGCCGAACAGGCCGCCAAGGATGCGGAAGCCGCAGCCGCTGCAGCCGCCGCTGAACAGGCTGCTGCTGCCGCAGAGGCACCCAAGGCAGAATAAGCCGGGTTCCCATACCCGCCCTTGCCTGAACCAAATTCAGAGCCCGGCCCCGCAAGGAGCCGGGCTTTTTCGTTACCGGAGGAGGACAACGGATGGATTCACGTGAAACTTCGAGCCGGCCGGAGGAAGTGGCAGCTCAACTGCGCCAGCGCGCCGAGACGATCCTGACCACGACTGGCTGGCGCGACCTGTTCACCAGCCGCTTCGGCACCTGCGCGCTCACCGGCAGCGCCCGCTATGACCTGATGGTCTGGCCCGATATCGACATCCATATGCCGGTCGACCCGGGCTATCGCATCAAATGGGCCGCCATGCTGGCCGACCTCAATGCGGGGCTCGAACGCGCCGGTCTGCGGCTCCACAAGGCGCAGATGTGGGACGACTATGTCGACCCCCACCCGCTGGGCGCCGGGCTCTATTGGGGCATCCAGTTCGTCGAAGCCGATGGCACGGCATGGAAATCGGACATCTGGGGCTGGGCGACCGACGACTACGCCATCAGACAGGCCAAGGACGCCGACCTGCTGGCCCGGCTGGCCCGGCTGGCCACCGCGGACCGCGACCTGATCCTGCGCCTCAAGACCGAAGCCATGGCGCGGCCCGACTATTATGGCCCGGTCGTCGGCAGTTGGCACATCTATCAGGCTGTCTTGGCCGGCGCATCGAGCCTCGAAGCCGTCGAGCGCTGGAAGGCGGACAATCCGCAGTGGTAGCCGGTGCACCGCACCGGGATCGGAGTACCCCCGCTGCCCAACAAAACTTATCCCCGCCCCTCGCGCCCGCCTGCATACTCCGTCCATCCCCGCCATCACGCGGCCCCGACGCAGGGTCGGGCGGGGAGGCTGGAGACGGGGGCGCCCGTTTGGCTGGGCAGAAAGTCGGCAACCGGGCTTGCAACAATAGTCCCGCTTAGCCGGACCCAGTGAGGAAGCTCCAGATCCGTGATGGGCGGCCCTTGGTCCGTTCTATGTCGACAGTTCTTGGCCCAAAGGCCGCCCATCATCCGTGCCCTCGGGTGCGCTGACACTCCGATGAAAACCGCGATCCAGGCGGCGCTTCTGCATGCCTGCCATTTCCGGCTTGTCCGACTCCGCCGCCTTGGCGATAAGAAGTGCCCTTTCAGCCGAAGGCCAAACATGCCCGTCTCGATCGTCACCTGGAACATCAACTCCATTCGCCTGCGACTACCGATGGTGCTCGATTTCATCGCCCAGCACGCGCCTGACGTGATCATGTTCCAGGAGATCAAGTGCCTGGACGACCAGTTCCCGCGCAACGCCTTCCGCGATGCCGGCTATCCGCACATGGCCGTGCATGGGCAGAAGGGCTATCACGGCGTCGCCATCGTCTCGAAGTTCCCGCTGACGGACGTCTCGAGCCGCATGTTCTGTGAAATCCCCGAATCGCGGCACATCTCGGCGCTGACCGATTTCGGCCACGGCCCGGTGACGCTGCACGATTTCTATATCCCCGCCGGTGGCGACGAGCCGGACCCCGAGATCAACCCCAAGTTCAAGCACAAGCTGGGCTTCCTGAGCGAGCTGACGAGCTGGTTCACCGAGCCGATCTTCCAGCGCGGCCATCTCATCGCCGGCGATTTCAACATCGCCCCGCATGAAAACGACGTCTGGAGCCACAAGCAGTTGCTCAAGATCGTCAGCCACACCCCGGTCGAGACCGAGGCGCTCAACGCCATCCTCAATGGCGGCCACGGCTGGACGGACCTGGTGCGCAAGCATGTGCCTTATGACCAGAAGCTTTATTCCTGGTGGAGCTATCGCAGCGCCAATTGGGAGCTGGCCAACAAGGGCCGCCGGCTCGACCATATCTGGGCCACGGCAGACGTCGCCGAGCACTGCATCGGCACCGAAATCATCAAAGCCTTCCGCGGCTACGCCCCCCAGCCGAGCGACCACGTCCCGGTGATTGCACGCTTCGCGGGCGTTTAGTTCTCGCCGCTCTTCATCTTGCGGCGGGCCGGCTCGAGCGCGCCGAGATAGTTGCCCAGTTCGCGTTCAACCCGGGCCACGGCGCGTTGCGCCAATTCGGGCGATTGCTGCACGAGCTTGAGAAAGGCGGTCCGCGGCACGAACAAAGCCTGCGTGTCGGTAACGGCAGTGACGGTCACCGGGCGCGGTTTGGCAAGGATCAGTGCCATGGCTGAGACCACGCTGCCCGGCTCGGAAATAGCATAGGGCTTACCGGCGCCCGGCCCTTCGGGCTTGGCCTTGAGCGTGCCTTCGACCAGCACAAATGCCCCCATCGGCATATCGCCGGCCTTGTAGAGCACCGCGTCGGGGTCGAAATGCCGGATGTCGCCGGCAAAGGCCAGCATGCGCCGCTGCTCGTCGTCGCAGATATCGAAGAATTCGGCCTGGGCCAGCGCCTCGGCCGCATCGTCCCTGATCATGAACCCATCCGGATGCGCCAACGGCCCCGCGGGGAGCGGAGCCGTCTCATCCTATAGGGCATTTTGCGTTGCTTTGTACCGGATTTTGCGGGTTACCCCGCCCGTCCCACCGTTCAGGGGACGAGGCGGTAGCCGCCCTCTTCCGTCACCAGCAGCCGCGCATTGGATGGATCACGCTCGATCTTCTGCCGCAGGCGGTAGATATGGGTCTCCAGCGTATGGGTGGTGACCCGGTTATTATAGCCCCAGACCTCCTTGAGCAGCACATCGCGCGTGATGGTCTTGGGACCCTGGCGATAGAGATACTTGAGGATCGAGGTTTCCTTGTCGGTCAGGCGCACCTTGCCGCCATCGGTCGCCTCGAGCAGCTTGGCCGAAGGCTGGAAGCTGTATTGGCCGATGGTGAAGACCACGTCCTCGCTCTGGTCATGCTGCCGCAGCGCGGCATTGATGCGCGCCAGCAGCACCGGAAAGCGGAACGGCTTGGTGAGATAGTCATTGGCGCCCGAATCAAGGCCACGGATCTGGTCGGCGTCGGTATCGTGCCCGGTCAGCATCAGGATCGGGCTCTTATAGCCCTCGCTGCGCAGCACCTTGACCGCTTCACGCCCATCCATGTCGGGCAGGCCGACATCGAGAATCATCAGATCGACATTGTTTTCGCGCGTCGCCTTGAGTGCGTCATTGGCGGTTCCCGCCTGCATGACCTCGAATTCGCGGTGCGTTTCGAGCTGCTCGACCAGTGTCTGGCGCAGATCAGCGTCGTCGTCCACCAGCAGGATGCGTCGCTTGTTCATTGTTTTCTCCGGACTTTCTTGCGTCGGCCCCGCCAAAAGTCACAATATTGCGACGTGTTTTCGGCCAGCCAATCACATCGGCGTTACAGGCAGAAGCAACGGGCCTGCCGCTTAGAAGTTGCAGCCAGTGCCGCAGGGTGCGTCAATTGGTTCGGACGCGGCTTGAAACCGGGCTCAGGCCAGCGGCGGCCGGTGCCCGAACAGGGCCGAACCGACCCGCACATCGGTGGCGCCCATGGCGATGCCGATCTCGAAATCCCCGCTCATGCCCATCGAAAGCCGCGCGACACCGGCCTCCCGGCCCCGGGCCGCCAGATGGGCAAAATAGGGCCCGGGCGGCACGCCATCAGGCGGAATGCACATGAGCCCGACAATATCGAGCCCGTGCTCCTGCCGGCAGCGACGAACAAAGGCAACGGTTTCAGCCGGGGCAATCCCGGCCTTCTGTTCCTCGAGCCCGACATTGACCTGGACAAAGCAAGGCAGCTTGCGACCGGCACGCGCCATTTCTGCTGCCAGCATGCTGGCCAGTTTCTCGCGATCGACGGTTTCGATCACGTCGAACAAGGCCACCGCCTCGCGCGCCTTGTTGGTCTGCAGCGGGCCGATCAGGTGTAGCTCGATACCGGGGTAAAGCGCGCGCAGGCCCGGCCACTTGCCCTGGGCCTCCTGCACGCGGTTTTCGCCGAACACACGCTGCCCGGCGGCCAGAAACGGCTCGATCGCCTCGGCCGGAAAGGTCTTGGACACCGCCACCAGCTCGACCCGCTCGGGCGGGCCGCCGAAGCGGGCATGGGCGCGCGCAATGCGTTCGCGGATGGCGGCAAGGTTGCTCGCGGCGGCGGAGTCCATGCTTTCGCCCTGTTCCTGTTGACCTTGGAGGGTATTTCTGGTGATGGTCCGGTAGCCAAAATCCCCCATAAACGCAAGCCGCGCCGGACTTTACGCGGCGCCTGCGTCAGATCATCCCGGGCGCGACGCGCCAATCATCCAAGGACGACATAAGTGAGCGGCGAACGCTACAATCCGCGCGAAATGGAACCCAAGTGGCAGAAGGTGTGGGACGATGCCCGCAGCTTTGTCAGCTCCAATGACGACAAGCGCGAGCCCTACTACGTCCTTGAGATGTTCCCCTATCCGTCGGGGCGTATCCATATGGGCCATGTGCGCAACTATTCTATGGGCGACGTGGTGGCCCGCTACCAGCGCGCCCGCGGCAAGAATGTGCTCCACCCCATGGGCTGGGACGCCTTCGGCCTGCCGGCGGAAAACGCCGCCATCGAGCGCAAGACCCATCCGGGCACCTGGACCCGGCAGAACATCGCCTCTATGAAGGCACAGTTGCAGTCGATGGGCCTCGCCATCGACTGGACCCGCGAAATCGCCACCTGCGAGCCGGAATATTACCGGCACCAGCAGGCCATGTTCATCGACATGATGGAAGCCGGCCTCGTCACCCGCAAGCAGTCCAAGGTCAATTGGGACCCGGTCGACATGACTGTGCTCGCCAACGAGCAGGTCATCGACGGCCGCGGCTGGCGCTCGGGCGCCCTGGTGGAACAGCGCGAGCTGACCCAGTGGTTCTTCAAGATTTCCGACTATGCCGAGGAATTGCTGGAAGGCCTCGACGGGCTGACCGACTGGCCGGAAAAGGTGCGCGTCATGCAGCGCAACTGGATCGGCAAGTCCGAAGGCCTGCGCCTGCTGTTTGAACTGGTGCCTGATAACGCGACCGCCGCGACCAGCGTCGAAGTGTTCACCACCCGGCCGGACACCATCTTTGGCGCCTCGTTCATCGCCCTGTCGCCTGATCATCCGCTGACCACGCAACTGGCCGCTGACAACGCCGCCCTGACCGACTTCGTCGCCGAGTGCCATCGCCAGGGCACGGCCACCGAAACCCTGGAAAAGGCCGAGAAGAAGGGCGTTTTCACCGGGCTCCGCGCGAAGCATCCGGTGATCGAGGGCGCCACCCTGCCCGTCTATGTCGCCAATTTCGTGCTGATGGACTATGGCACCGGGGCCATTTTCGGCTGCCCGGCGCATGACCAGCGCGACCTGGATTTCGCCCGCAAGTATGACCTGCCAGTTATCCCCGTGGTGCTGCCCCTGGTGCATACTGAAACAGGATTTGCCGACGCAGATCCCGGCGAGTTCATCAGCAAGATGGCTTCCGAAACCGAAGCGTATGTGGGGCCTGGCAAGATCTTCAATTCTGGCTTCTTGAACGATCTTGAAATCGAGGCAGCCAAGAAAGCCGCCGCCGCCCATTTTGCCGCGCGCAGCGTAGACGGCAAGCCGCAGGGCAAGGTCGAGGTCAATTATCGCCTGCGCGACTGGGGCGTATCGCGCCAGCGCTATTGGGGCTGCCCCATTCCGGTAATCCATTGCGAGGTCTGCGGCACCATTCCCGTGCCCAAGAAGGACCTGCCGGTGGTGCTGCCCGAGGATGTGAGCTTCGACAAGCCCGGCAATGCGCTGGACCATCACCCGACCTGGAAGCACGTCAATTGCCCGCAATGCGGGGCTTCGGCCCGTCGCGAGACGGATACGATGGACACGTTCGTCGATTCGTCGTGGTATTTTGCCCGCTTCACCGCCCCGCAGGCGGAGACGCCCACCATTCCTGACGTCGCCAATCGCTGGTTGCCGGTCGATCAGTATATCGGCGGCGTCGAGCACGCCATTTTGCACCTGCTCTATTCGCGCTACTTCACCCGCGCCATGAAGGCGACCGGGCATGTTGGCCTGGACGAACCGTTCAAGGGTCTCTTCACCCAGGGCATGGTGACGCACGAAACCTACAAGTCGCCCAAGGGCGAATGGGTGGCGCCGGTCGACGTGCTGCTCGAATCCACCGGCGAACTGCGCGCCGCCAAGCACATCCACACCGGCGAACCGATTGCCATCGGTTCCGTCGAAAAGATGAGCAAATCCAAGAAGAACGTCGTCGACCCCGACGAGATCGTCGCCACCTATGGCGCCGATACCGCCCGCTGGTTCATGCTCTCGGACTCCCCGCCCGAACGCGACGTGCAATGGACCGAGGCCGGCGTCGAGGGCGCCAGCCGCTTCCAGCAGCGCATCTGGCGTCTGGTGGGCGAAACGATCGAATTGACTAAACAGTCCGCAGAGACTGTTCGTGTTTCAGACGACGATGAAGCTCTGGCGCTGCGCAAGATCGTGCATCGCGCCGTGCACAATGTCGGCGGCGACATCGAAGGCCTGCGCTTCAACCGCGCCGTGGCACAGATCTATGAGCTGACCAACGCCCTGGTGCGCTCAGCGGGACTGGTATCCGCTGCGCCCGCAGCCCGTATTGGCGCGCTGCAGGAGGGCGTGGAGCGCCTGATCCAGTTGCTGGCGCCGATGATGCCGCATCTGGCGGAAACCTGCTGGGAGGCCCTCGGCAAGAAAGGCATCGTGGCAGACGCCCCCTGGCCCGCAGTCGACGCTTCGCTGCTGATCGATGACACCGTGACCATGCCCATCCAGGTCAATGGCAAGCGCCGCGGCGAGATCACGGTGCCAAAGGGCCTGCCCTCGGCCGAGGTCGAGAGGCTGGTCTTGTCAATGGACGAGATTGTCCGCATTCTCGACGGCAAGGCACCCAAGAAGATCGTCATCGTCCCGGACAGGATCGTCAATGTCGTGGTCTGAAGCATCGCGCAGCAGCAGCCTTGTACGCGTTCTCGCTGGCGTTGCCCTGCTCGCCGGTGCGGCCACGACGCTGGGCGCCTGCAGCTTCTCGCCAGTCTATGGCGGGGCGCTGGCCAGCCAGCCCATGCTGAACCTGGCCTTTGCCAAGCCCGCCTCGCGGCTCGAACAGGTGGTTTACCATGAGCTATCGCTGCGCTTCGGCTCATCCGACGCCGCGACCGCCCCGCTGGCGACGGTCAGCGTCTCGTCCTCGACGGCCGCAGTCGGACTGTCGGTGACGGCCAACCCCAATAAGCTCTATCGCGCAGTTGTCAGCGCCACGGTGACTATCGCCCGCCGCGACGGCACCAATGCCCAGCCGATGAGCTTTACCCGCGAAGCCAGCGCCGAATACACCACCAGCGGCCAGGTTCTTGCCGATACTGCCGCCGCCAACGAGGCGGCAGAGCGCGCTGCCAAGGCGGCCGCCGAATCGCTGCGGCTGGCCATGCTCGCCTCGCTCAGCCGCTGATGACGGCACTCAAGGCGCATGAAGTCGCCAGATTCCTGGCCCGTCCGGACCTGAGCGAGGGCATTTTCCTCGCATACGGTCCCGATGCCGGCCTGGTGCGCGAGACCGCACAGCGCCTGATCCGCCAGTTGAGCGGAGATGACCCCGAAGCGGCGAGCGTGGTGACGCTCGACGGCGCCGAAGTCGACGCCGACCCCTCCATTCTCGCTGTCGAAGCGCGGACCATGTCGCTATTTGGCGGCAAGCGCATCGTTCGCGTGCGCGGTGCCGGCAAATCGCTGGTCATGACGCTGACCGAGCTGCGCGACGACCCGGCGGGCGCCGCGATCGTGCTCGAAGCGGGCAACCTGACGCCTAAGGATGCGCTGCGGGCCCTGGTGGAAGCGGCAAAGTTCGGTCGCGCCCTGCCCTGTTATCCCGATAGCGACGAGACTTTGCAGGCGCTGATCCGTGAAACCTTCAACCAGCAGGGCATTCGCATCGACGGCGATGTCGTGGCGACGCTGCGGGAAATTCTCGGAAACGACCGCGAAATCACCCGGCGCGAGCTCGAAAAGCTGTGCCTTTATGCGGCCGCCAGCAAGACGCTGACCCGCGAGGACGTGCTGCTGCTCTGCGCAGATAATGGCATGTTGGTCATCGACGCCATCCTCGACGCCACCGGCGGTGGACATGCAGAGAAGCTTGAACTGGCGCTGAACCGAGCTTTGTCCTCGGCGGTAGATCCGCAGAGACTGCTCGCCATGTGCACAATCCACTTCGCCAATTTGCGGCGCTGGCGCACCGAGGTGGATGCCGGCAAGTCGCCGCGCATGGTGCTGGAAAACCTGCGGCCAAAGCCGCATTTTTCGCGGATTGGCGCGCTCGAGCAGCAATTGCGGCTCTGGTCGGACACCGCCCTGGCGACAGCCAGTGACAGAATCCTGCAAACCACGGCCGATAGCCGCCGACGCCCAGCTTTGGCCGAAGCCAGCCTGCGCCGCGCCTTGCTTGCCATCTGCATGATGGCGGCCGCGCATTAGCGTTTCACGTGAAACTTCTAGTTGCTGCCGGTGAGCCGGACGCAAATGCCGTCGAGCTGCTCCAGCGTCTTGTAGCGTATCTCGAGCTTGCCGCCGCGTTCGCTATGGGCGAGTGAAACCGAGAGACCCAGAGCATCCGACAGACGCCGCTCCAGCGCCACGGTGTCGGCATCGCGACCGCCCGCGGCCTCCGCGGGCTTCTTTTTGCCGGCGATCTCGCGCTGCTGGCTCAAAGCTTCTGCTTCGCGAACAGAAAGGCCACCGGCCACGATCTGGCGCGCCAGTGTCGCCGGGTCCTCGGCGGTGATCAGCGTTCGGGCATGGCCCGCAGTCAGGGTGCCGCTGGCCACCATGCCGCGCACGTCTTCGGGCAAGCGCAACAGGCGCAGCGTATTGGCGACATGCGAACGGCTCTTGCCGATGACCTGCGCCAAATCCTGCTGGGTATAGTCGAACTGTTCGATCAGTTGGCCGTAACCCATTGCTTCTTCGAGCGGATTGAGATCGGCACGCTGCACGTTTTCGATGATGGCAAGCTCGAGCGCTTCCTTGTCGCCAACATCGCGAACGATAACAGGCACATCATGCAGGCCCGCCTTCTGCGCTGCCCGCCAGCGGCGCTCGCCGGCAATGATCTCGAAGATGTTCGGATCATCGCTTGGCCGCACCAGCAGCGGCTGCATGACCCCCTTTTCGCGAATCGAGTTGGTCAGCTCTTCGAGCTGCTCGCTGTCGAACGTGCGCCGTGGATTGGCCCGGTTGGCGATAATGAAGTCGACCGGCAGTTTTTTGACACCGCCCGATTCGGTGACGCGCGCGCCCTCGACGGTGGCCATGTCGCCGATCAGCGCCGCGAGCCCGCGACCAAGACGAGTGGGTTTGTCGTTCATATCGGGCTCCTATGCCGCGTTGAGCTGCCGCTCGCGGCGGATCACTTCGGTTGCCAGCCGCAGATAGGCCTGGCTACCGGCACATTTGAGGTCGTAAAGCAAAGCGGGCTTGCCATAAGACGGCGCCTCGCTGAGCCGCACATTGCGCGGGATGACTGTTTCATAGACCAGATCGCCCATTTCCTGGCGCACGTCCTGCAACACTTGTTCGCTCAAGTTGTTGCGCTTGTCGAACATGGTCATGACCACGCCCTGGATCGACAGGCGCGGATTGAGTGTTGAGCGAATTTGTTCAATGGTTTGAAGGAGTTGGCTCAAACCTTCAAGCGCGAAGAACTCGCATTGCAGCGGCACCAGCACCGCGTCAGCCGCCACCAGCGAATTGACCGTCAGCAAGTTCAGCGAGGGCGGGCAATCGATGAGGATGTAGCTCACCGGCTTGTCGTTGATCCCGAGCTCGCCAAGCTGTTTGAAGGCATTGCGCAGCTTGAAAGCGCGGTCCGCGTGGCCGGCAATGGTCAGCTCGACGCCGAGCAGGTCCATGGTCGAGGGCACGATGGCGACATTGGGCACCGAGGTCATGATCGCGGCCTGGGCCACAGTGGCCTCGCCAACCAGCAGGTCATAGGACGAGACTTCGCGGTCGGTACGGGAAATGCCGAGCCCGGTCGAGGCATTGCCCTGTGGATCGAGATCGATGATCAGCACGCGCTCGCCCACTGCGGCCAGAGCCGTAGCGAGGTTGATCGCGGTCGTGGTTTTGCCAACGCCGCCTTTTTGGTTGGCCAGTGTCAGGATACGGGGCGCCACAACAGGCCTCCAGCTCGTTCGCCGCTAACTAACTGATTTCGCACGCAAATCTGTGAGCGTGAGCAGGACACCGCTTTGATCGATGTCACTCTGAGTTACTACCACGTCATAGTGCCAATGCGTAGCGGCTTCCGTGAGTTCTTCAACATGTTCCCGTCCCTTATGCAGAATTGCACGGGTCTGCGGGGCGAAGAACGGCTTCATCCAGCCGCAAAGCGTCGGCAATGCCGCCAGCGCTCGGGATGTGATGACATCGGGGGCCGGTGTTTCACGTGAATCAACCTGGTCGCTCCGTCGCCCTTCGACCGTGACAATGAGGCCCAATTCACGAGCGACCGTGCGGAGGAAACTCACCTTACGGCCATTTGGCTCGATAAGGGTGAAGTGATGATTCGGGCTCTTGAGTGCAATAGCGAGGGGCAGCGCCGGCAGACCGCCACCGCTCCCTAGGTCGAGGAAAGCGAGGTCGCCGGTCTTCAACAGCTTCAGAACCTGCAGGCTGTCGGCAAAATGGCGGGACCAAACTTCATTCAGTGTTTCACGTGAAACAAGATTCTGCACCGGCTGCCACTTTGCCAGTATCTGAGCATAGGATTCCAGATCGGCGATGACGTCGGCCAGCGGCCGCGTGAAGTAGGGAGAGTAGGCTGCGATGGCATCCCGATCAGACAATCAACTCGCCTTCCGGAATTCGCCGCGGCGAATGACCGCCAGCAGCAGCGTCACAGCGGCCGGGGTCATGCCATCCATGGCCTGCGCCTGGGCGATGGTCTGTGGCCGGTATTGTTGCAACTTCTGGCGCAGCTCCATCGACAGGCCGGGAATGCCGGCATAGTCGATATCATCAGGAATCGGCTTCTGCTCGTCGCGTCGCACGGCGTCGATGTCGTCGCGCTGCCGATCGAGATAGACCGCATACTGCGCATCGACCACCAATTGCTCGACAATAGGACCAGGGATAGCGGCGATCTCCGGCCATAGCCGAATTGCATCGTCAGGCGTCACATCTGGGTAAGACAGCAGGTCAAACGCCGAACGCAGCTTGCCATCCTCGTTGACGGCAATTCCAGCCTTGCGAGCGGCATTTGGCGAGGCCGTCAGCGTGGTCAGCAGCGTGCGGCCGCGCGCCAAGTCAGCGGCCTTGGCCTCAAACAGCTCGCGACGCTCGTCCTTGACCAGCCCCGTGGCAATGCCCAGCGGGGTGAGACGCTGATCAGCATTGTCAGCGCGCAGATGCAGACGGAACTCGGCGCGAGAGGTGAACATGCGATAGGGCTCTGAAACGCCACGCGTCACCAGATCATCCACCATCACGCCGAGATAGCTTTCGGTGCGCGAGAGCACCATTGGCTCCTGCCCCGATGCCGCCAGAGCGGCATTGGCGCCGGCCAGCAGGCCTTGGGCACCGGCCTCCTCATAGCCGGTCGTGCCATTGATCTGACCGGCCAGATAGAGACCAGGCTGGCGCTTGACCTCCAGCGTCGGCCTCAGCTCACGCGGGTCGACATAGTCATATTCGATGGCGTAGCCCGGCCGGATGATGCGGACATTCTCCAGCCCCGGCATGGAGCGCAGGAAGGCTTCCTGCACATCTGATGGCAGCGAGGTCGAGAGGCCGTTCGGGTAGACGGTGGTATCGTCAAGCCCTTCTGGCTCAAGGAAAATCTGGTGGCTGTCGCGATCGGCGAAGCGCACCACTTTGTCCTCGATCGAGGGACAGTAGCGGGGACCGCGGCTCTGTATGCGGCCCGAATACATCGCCGAACGATGCAGATTGTCGGAGATGATCCGATGGGTTTCGGACGTCGTGCGGGTGATATGGCAAGAAATCTGTGGCGTGGTGATCCCCTGCGTCAGCGCCGAGAAGGCTTCAGGCGGATTGTCGCCTGGCTGCTCCTCAAGTACGGCATAATCGATGCTCGTACCGTCCAACCTGGCCGGCGTTCCGGTCTTGAGGCGGCCGAGCTGCAGGCCCAAGGTTTCGAGGCGAGTGGAAAGGCCGAGCACCGGCTTCTCGCCGAGGCGCCCAGCAGGCGTGGTCTCTTCGCCACGGTGGATCAGGCCGCGCAGGAAAGTGCCCGTAGTCAGTACAACTGCCTTGGTGCCGAGGCGGCGGCCATCGAGCAGCACGACGCCGGAAACCAGGCCGTCGGTCACTTCGATGTCGTCGACTTCACCCTCGATGACGTCGAGGTTGGGCTGGGCAGTGATCGCCGCCTGCATGGCATTGCGGTAGAGCTTGCGATCGGCCTGGGCGCGAGGGCCGCGGACGGCCGGCCCCTTGCGGCGGTTGAGCACGCGGAACTGGATGCCCGCCATGTCCGCCACCCGGCCCATGAGGCCATCGAGCGCATCGATCTCGCGGACCAGATGGCCCTTGCCGAGCCCACCAATCGCGGGATTGCAGCTCATTTCGCCGATGGTGGCAAACTTGTGCGTCACCAGCGCGGTTGGAACGCCCAGGCGCGCCGAAGCCGCCGCGGCTTCGCAGCCGGCGTGCCCGCCTCCAACGATGATGACAGCATAGTCACTCATGGCGTGTCTCCAAGGCTGGCTCAATAGGCCAATGTTTCACGTGAATCAATTCCGGTGCCATCACAGCAGCGTTTCACGTGAATCATTTGCCGATACAGAAGCTGGCAAACAGGCGATCCAGCACCCGCTCGGCGTCCAGTCGACCAACCAGACGCTCCAGCGCCTGCGAGGCTACCCTGAGACTCTCGGCCGCCAACTCCGGCATCGCCAACTGCCGAGCTGACGCATCGAGCGCATCAATGGCGCGTTGCAGCGCCAGGCGATCTCGCTCCCTGCTGAGCAGCGGCGGTTCGCCCAGGGTCATCGTCTGTCCGACTTCCTCGATACGACGCAGCAGTTCGGACAACCCCTCGCCGCTCTGCGCCGAAACGGCAATATCCGCGCCGTTGACGCTCCCGAGGTCCAGCTTGGTTCCCACCTGAATATGACGACCATCGCGTTGATGCGTCGTGTCCGGGGGCAGATCCGGCGCGGTGAGCCACAGGACGATGTCGGCCTGCTCGATGGCCTGGCGGGCCCGGCGCACGCCTTCGGCTTCAGCCTTGCTGTCAGTCTCGCGCAAGCCAGCCAGGTCGAGCAGGATATAGAGCTGCCCGTTGATATCGAGCGGCACTTCACGGACGTCGCGCGTGGTGCCGGCCTCGTCGGTGACGATGGCAATGTCTGACTTGGCCAGGGCATTGAGTAGACTGGATTTTCCGGCGTTCGGTGCGCCAGCCAAGGCCACCCGAATGCCTTCGCGGACGATGCGGCCATGCTCGATCGAAGCCAGCGACTGCGCTATGTCGGCCCGCAAGGTAGCAATGTTGTCGCCAAAGCTTGCCGACAGGTCGCCGACATCGCCCTCATCGGAAAAATCGAGCCGCGCTTCGATTTCAGCGCGGAGGTCGAGCAGTTGATCGCGCCAGATATCGATGCGCTGCGACAGGCCGCCCTCAAACCGCGCCAGCGCTTGTCGCCGCTGGTTTTCCGTCTCGGCCTCGAGCAGGTCGCCGAGGCCCTCGATCTCCACGAGGTCGAGCTTGCCGTTCTCGAAGGCGCGCCGAGTGAACTCGCCGGCTTCTGCCAGGCGGGCGCCCTTGCCCGTAATGAGTTTTATGATCGCTCGGACGCCTGCGGGCGATCCATGCACCTGCAACTCGGCGCAGTCTTCGCCGGTAAAGCTGTGCGGGGCGGGGAACCAGGCGACAAGGCCTCGGTCAAGCAGCGACTCACGGCCAATCGGCCGCAGCGTCAGCCGCCTTGGCTCAGGGATGCTGCCAGCCACGTCCCGGAGGATGCGGCCTGTGGCAGGCCCGGAGAGGCGAATAACCGCCACTCCCGAGGGCGGCGCGCCGGAGGATAGGGCCACAATTGTATCGCCAGTCTTCATGCCGAGTCCCAAAGCAAAGAGCGACACGCTTTTGGCATGTCGCTCTTCAATAGCATCGATCGCGGAAGCGATCAGGTATTCATCGAGTCGAAGAAGTCGGAATTCGTCTTGGTCTGGCGGACCTTGTCCATCAGGAATTCCATCGCGTCGATCGTCCCCATTGGATTGAGGATACGGCGCAGCACATACATCTTCTTGAGGATGTCGCTCTCGACCAGCAGCTCTTCCTTGCGGGTGCCCGACTTGGTGATGTCGAGCGCCGGGAAGATGCGCTTGTCAGCGACCTTGCGGTCAAGGATGATTTCCGAGTTACCGGTACCCTTGAACTCTTCGAAGATCACTTCGTCCATGCGCGAGCCGGTATCGATCAGCGCCGTGGAAATGATGGTCAGCGAGCCGCCATCCTCGATATTGCGCGCGGCGCCGAAGAAGCGCTTCGGGCGCTGCAGAGCATTGGCGTCCACGCCGCCGGTCAGCACCTTGCCGGAGCTCGGAACGACCGTGTTGTAGGCGCGGCCGAGTCGGGTGATCGAATCGAGCAGGATGACCACGTCGCGCTTGTGTTCGACGAGGCGCTTGGCCTTTTCGATGACCATTTCGGCGACCTGGACGTGGCGCGAGGCCGGCTCGTCGAAGGTCGAGGAAATGACTTCGCCGCGCACCGAGCGCTGCATGTCGGTCACTTCTTCCGGCCGCTCGTCGATCAGCAGCACGATCAGATAGCATTCGGGATGATTGGTGGCGATCGACTGTGCAATATTCTGCAACAGTACGGTTTTACCGGTACGTGGTGGCGCAACAATCAGAGCGCGCTGGCCCTTGCCGAGTGGCGCCACCAAATCGAGCAGGCGGGCCGAGCGATCCTTCAGCGTCGGATCGGGCAGCTCCATGCGGAGGCGCTCTTCCGGATAGAGCGGGGTGAGGTTGTCGAAGTTGACCTTGTGGCGAACCGCCTCGGGATCTTCGAAATTGATGGTGTTGACCTTGAGCAGCGCGAAATAGCGCTCGCCTTCCTTGGGAGACCGGATCTGGCCTTCAACCGTGTCGCCGGTGCGCAGGCCGAAGCGGCGGATCTGGGAGGGGCTGACATAGATGTCGTCGGGGCCCGGAAGATAGTTTGCGTCCGGGGAGCGCAGGAAACCGAAACCGTCAGGCAAGACTTCGACGACGCCTTCGCCGGTAATGTCCACTTCCTGGGCGGCCAGTTCCTTGAGGATGGCAAACATCAATTCCTGTTTGCGCATGGTCGAGGCGTTCTCGACCTCGTGTTCTTCAGCGAACACCAGGAGTTCGGCCGGAGATTTGGCCTTGAGCTCGCTGAGCTTCATATTCTGCATGTAGCGGGAGACCCTATTGGGAAACGTGATCGTCGTTGAGGCGATATATTTGGGAGGGGTAGGCACCGCGCAGCGACCGGGGAGGTCGGCTAGATTTTGGGATGCGTTAAAGAGCCATGTAGCGCGAACCGGCAGCAGTTTCAAGGATGAAACCGAGAGGAGGTGCGCAGATTCACGTGAAACAGGGATTCCCGGCTATGCGGGAATGACCCCGGGGGCCGCAGCTAAAACGGCTTCACGATCACGGCGATGACGATGACCATCGCAATGACGAACGGAATTTCGTTGATGGCGCGGTAGAAGGTGTGCGGGCGGGTGTTCTGGTCGTTCTGGAACTTGCGCAGCAGCGAACCATACCAGCCGTGAACGCCTGACAGCGCGATGACCATCGCCGCCTTGAGCCACATCCAGCCCATCGAAAAATCGACGATGCCGAAGCCAAAGGCCAGCCACAGCCCAAAGATCCAGGTCGCGATCATCGCCGGCGTGATGATGCCACGATAGAGCTTGCGCTCCATGACCTTGAAGGTCTCGGCCTTCTCCGAACCCACCGCTGACTCGGCGTGATAGACGAAGAGGCGCGGCAGATACATCATCCCTGCCATCCAGGCGATCACCGAGATGACGTGAAACGCCTTGACCCACTCATACATGCTGCGAACTCCTCAACAGTCCGGATGGCGATTTAGCCGTTCTTGACCCGCTCAACCAGCCGCTCGACATGGGCGATTGGCGTTTCCGGCACGATGCCGTGACCGAGGTTGAAGATATGCGGCCGGTCGGCAAAGGCGGTGACGATTGCATCGATCCGCGCGTCAAGCTGCGCGCCACCGGCCACCAGACGCAGCGGATCGAGATTGCCCTGCACCGGCAGCGACGGCAGCAGGTGCTTGCTGGCGAAATCGAGCGGCGTGGCATAGTCGAGACCCAGCGCATTGACCCCGGTCTCCGCAGCATAGCGCGCCAGATTGCCGGCGGCGCCGCGCGGAAAGCCAATGATCGGCGCATTGGGCACCCGAGCCCGCACGCCCGCCACGATGCGCCGGTTCGGCTCGATGATATGGCTGGTAAAGGCCGCGTCGTCGAGATTGAGCGCCCAGCTTTCAAAAAGCTGCACCACGTCGGCGCCCGCTTCGAGCTGCGCCACCAGATAATCGATGCTGGTTTGGACCAGGACATCGAGCAGCGACGCGAAGGCCTCCGGATGCCGGAGAGCGAACAAACGCGCCGCGGCCTGATCGGGCGATCCCTTGCCGCCGATCATATAGGTCGCCACGGTCCAGGGAGAGCCACAGAAGCCGATCAGGGTCTGCGCTGGACTGATGGCAGCCCGCAAACGCCGAACCGTCTCCAGCACCGGTGCCAGATGATCGAGCGGATTCTTCTTCTTCCCCAGCCCGGCGATGCTGTCGGCATTCACCGGATCAAGGACAGGCCCTTCCCCGGTTTCAAAGCGCACCGATTGGCCGAGCGCGTCGGGAATGACCAGAATATCGGAGAAGAGGATTGCCGCATCGAGATCGAAGCGGCGCAGCGGCTGCAGCGTCACCTCGACGGCAAGGTCGGGCGTGTAGCAAAGCTCGAGGAAGTTTTTCGCTCTTGTCCGCGTCTCGCGATATTCGGGGAGATAGCGACCCGCCTGGCGCATGATCCAGAGCGGCGGTCGTTCCTGGCGTTCACCCAGTACGGTTGCCAGCAGAGGCTTGTGGGTCACGCCACCCTTCCCTTCAAAACCCCTAAAGAGTCTTTCTTACTTGGTATCAGTATTATCATTGCCGTGTTTTGAGCCAATTCAGCGCCATCCACAATCGCCCTCGTGGCGGCACAACGGCGCAGGTCTATGGTAAACGGGGCGTTAACAGCGTCTGTGGATGATGTCCGACCGGGGCCGCGTCACAATGGTTAAGCGGGCGTTAACGGGGTGCCTGCCGAGTCAATGATTCGGATTGGCTTGTGCAAAACCGCTTGGCAGCCGAGATCGGTCCATTCCGGCTTATCCCCAGACCTATCCCATGCCGCGGCGAGGACCAGCCTCGGGTTGATCTGTTAATGCTTTGGTAACCAAGTCGAACAAATCGGACGGCGAGCCAAAACCATGAGTCATTGTCACAGGCCTGGGCTTGAGCTGGGGATGACAGTGTGGAAAACATCGTCACCATGCTGATCCTTGCCTCCCAGAGCACCACCCGCAAAGCCCTGCTGCAGCAGGCCGGACTGAGCTTTTCGAGCGACCCGGCCGACATCGACGAGCGCAGCCTCGAAACGGCTGTAATAGCGGCCGGCGGTGACGGTCGTGACGTGGCGCTGAGACTAGCCGAAACCAAGGCGGCGACGGTCGCGGCACCCCATCCCGGCGCGTTTGTTATCGGCGCCGACCAGACGCTGAGCCTGGGCACCGAGCTTTTGCATAAGCCCGCTGATCGGGAGGCCGCCGCAGCCCAACTCGACCACTTGCGCGGCAAGACCCATCGCCTCCATGCCGCCGTGGCGCTGGTGCGCGACGACGTGCTGCTGTGGTCAGGTGTTGAATCGGCAGAGCTGACCCTGCGCGACTTCACTGCGGAGGAACGCGATGACGTGCTGGCGCGCGAGGGCGAGATGGCGCTGTCTTCCGTCGGCGGCTATCGCCTCGAAGGCCCGTCCATCCGTCTCTTCGAGACCGTAACCGGCGACTATTTCACCATTCTGGGCCTGCCGCTGCTGCCGCTCCTGGCCGCCTTGCGCCTCCACGCCCCCGAGACCCTCACGTGACCACAAAAGCCTTCGTCATCGGCCATCCGATCAATCACTCGCGCTCGCCGCTGATCCACGGCACCTGGCTGGCCGAACACGGCATCGACGGGAGCTATGAAGCGATCGACGTGGCGCCCGAAGGGCTGCCTGAGTTCTTCGAGCGGTTGCGTGGTGGCGAATTTGCCGGCGGCAATGTCACCATTCCGCACAAGGAAGCCGTGTTCGCCCTCTGCGACGAGGTCGACCCGCTGGCCCGCAAGATCGGGGCGGTCAATACGCTGGTGGTGCGCGACGGCAAGGTGCTGGGCAGCAATACCGATTATCTCGGCTTTCTCGGCAATCTCGATGCCGCCATGCCCGGCTGGTCCGATGGGCCAGACGACGCCATGGTGATCGGCGCCGGCGGTGCGGCCCGCGCGGTGCTGGTGGCGCTGCAGCGGCGCGATGGTGGCAAGGTGCATGTGCTCAACCGAACGCTGGCCAATGCGCAGGCGCTGGTCGACGAAATCGAGGGGCCGTTCGAGGCGCATGGCTTTGAGTCTTTCGCCGAGCTGGCGCCGCGCACGGGTATCGTTATCAACACCACTTCGATCGGCATGCATGGCACGCGGTTCGACTGGCTCGATCTCGACCTGCTGCCCAGGGATACGCTGGTGACCGATATCGTCTATGTGCCGCTGCTGACACCCCTCCTGGTCGAGGCCCAAGCGCATGGGCTGCGGACGGTGGATGGGCTGGGCATGCTGCTGCACCAGGCTGTGCCGGGCTTTGAGGCCTGGTTCGGCGTGCCGCCGACGGTGACGCCGGAGCTACGCGCCCGCATCGAAGCGACGCTGGGCCATTGACCATGTGGCGGATCGGCATGACCGGCTCCATCGCTACTGGAAAATCCACTGTGCTCAGGGCCTTCGCCGATCTTGGAGTGCCAGTCTTTTCCGCCGACGAAGCCGTGGCCGAGCTCTATGCAGGCGATGCGGTGGCCCCAGTCGAGGCGCTTTTCCCCGGAGTTACCACTGCGGGCCATGTCGACAAAACTCTGCTGTCGCAACGGCTTGCCACTGATCCCAGCGGATTCAAGCGGCTCGAAGCGGTGGTGCATCCGCTCGTGCGCGCCCGCATCGCCCGCTTCATGGACGAGGCCGAGGCGGCCGGACATGCGCTGGCCGTGGTCGAAGTGCCGCTGCTGTTCGAAAGCGGCTATGACTATGGCTTTGACGCTGTCGGCGTGACCTGGGTCGACGAGGCCGTCCAGCGCCAGCGCGCTCTGGCGCGACCGGGAATGAGCGGGGAAAAGCTCGACACCATCCTTGCCCGGCAGCTGCCACAGGCCGAAAAGAAAGCTCGCGCCACCTATTTGTTCGATACCGGCATGCCGATCGACAAAACCGTGGCCATGGTCGCCGCGCTGGTGGCCAGCATCCGAGCCCAAGGGCCAGAAAAATGAATCGCGAGATCGTTCTCGATACCGAAACCACCGGCCTGTCGCCTGCCATGGGCGACCGGCTGGTCGAAATCGGCTGCGTCGAGCTGATCAACCACATTCCTTCGGGCCGGCACTACCACGTTTATATTAATCCGCAGCGCACCATGCCTGAAGAGGCGTTTCGCGTGCATGGGCTGAGCGACGAGTTCCTCGCCGACAAGCCGCTGTTCAAGGCGGTGGCGCAGGAATTTCGCGATTTCCTCGGTGATGCCAAGCTCATCATCCACAATGCGCCCTTCGATATGGGCTTTCTCAATGCCGAGCTCGAGCGCGCCGGCCAACGTCCGCTGGGCAATGCGGTCACCGACACGGTGATGCTGGCCCGTGAAAAGCACCCGGGCGCTCGAGTGAGCCTCGACGCGCTGTGCAAGCATTACGGCATCGACAATTCCCGCCGCACGCTCCACGGCGCACTGCTCGACAGCGAGATCCTGGCCGAAGTCTATCTCGAGCTCATCGGCGGCAAGCAGGTGAGCCTGGCGCTGATCGCAGAGACAAGGGTGTCGGGCGCCGACGCCATTGCCACGCGCACCATCGCGGCGCGCCGGCCGTCGCCATTGCCATCGCGCCTGTTGGCCGATGAATTTGCAGCCCATGAAAAGCTCGTCGCGACCCTGGGTCCGGAATCGATCTGGGCCCTCTATGCCGATATTGCCGGCGGCGGCGACCACGTAGCGGCGCAATAAAAAAGCCCCGCATGAGCGGGGCTTTTTCGTCTTCAAGGCAAATAGATCAGTTCGGCTTGTCGATCTCGGCTTCCGCTGCGGTCACGGGAGCGGCGCCCTGCTGGGCGGCGAGCTTGGCAAGGTTCTGGCGATAGATGGCGGCAAAATCGACCGGCTCCATCATCAGCGGCGGGAAGCCGCCCTGCTGGGTGGTGCTGGCAAGGACCTGGCGCGCGAACGGGAAGATCAGCCGCGGGCACTCGATCATCAGCAACTGGCTGAGCTGGTTTTCCGGCACGTTCTTGAGGCGGAACACGCCGCCATAGACCAGCTCGACATTGAACAACACGACCGCTTCGCGATTGGCCTTGGCGTTGAGCGTCAGCTCGACCGCATACATGTCATCGGCCTGCTTCTTGACGCCCACCGAGATGGAGACGTTGAAGGCCGGATTGCCGCCGCCGACCATGATCGAGCCGGGCGCACCCGGATTCTCGAAGCTGAGATCGCGGATATACTGGCCCACCAGGTTCATCGAGGGCAGGTTTGCGGGGTTCGGGGCCGCGCCGCCCTGGGTATCGTCAGCCATGTGCTGCTAGTCCTTCACGAGGAATATTGTTGAGGCGTGGCTACCATCTTTGCCGGGAAGCGACAAGACTCAGCCCATCAGCCCGGCCGATAGTCATCCTCGTCGAGATCGATGGTGCCTTCGCCGCCCAGCCGCGTTCCGTCGCGGCCCGGCCCCTGACGGAAGCCGGCAGTGTCGACCACCTTCACCCGGCTCGCCAGCGCGCCATAGATCCAGCCACGCACCGGCGGCAATAGCAGGGCCAGCGCCACCACGTCGCTGAGAAAGCCTGGCAGCACCAGGAAGAGCGCCGCGACGCCGATCATCATCGCATCGGCAATGGTGCGGCCGGGCATGTGACCCTTGTCGACATTGCTGCGCAACTGGGTCAGGACCGAGAGGCCCTGCTGGCGCAGCAGGAAGCCGCCCAGCAGCGCCGCGCCGATGACCAGCGCCAGTGTCGGCCAGAGGCCGATGGTCTGCCCCACCTTGATGAAGATGGCGATCTCGATGATCGGCAGGGCGATGAGGCCAAGGGCGAAAAATCGTGCCAAGGTCTGGGTTTCCTTCTCTCCGCGGGTGCGGCAAAACGCTGTCTCGCCCCAGTGTGAACTGGTTTTGGGGTGAGCCTTTGCCTATATATAGGCCAAATGAAGCGCTCAACGAGCGCTGCGGCGTCGATTTTGTCCGGCGCGTACAGGTAAGGTGCATTACGCAATGGATGAATTCTTCGACCTGCCCACCCTCATCGTGATTGCCGTGGCTGTCTTCGTACTGTTCCGGCTGCGCTCGGTATTGGGCACGCGGACCGGCAATGAGCGTCCGCCGGTGGACCGGCGCAAGCCGGCGACGGCCGAGGCTGCCGAAGAGACCGTGGTGCCGCTGCGTCCACGCGGGACGGGTGCCCCCGACCTCGATGACGAGCGCCGCGCCCGCAAGACCGAAGCCGAAATCGAGCAATTCTCCCATGGCGACGCCGAACTGGCCGCCGGGTTCAAGGCCGTGGTCGAGGCAGACCCGACCTTCACGCCCAAGAGCTTCCTCGATGGCGCCAAGCAGGCCTATGAAATGGTGGTCACCGCCTATGCCTCCGGCGACCGCGCGATGCTGAAGAACCTCCTCGAAAAGGACGTGTTCGAAGGCTTCCAGCGCGCCATTGGCGAGCGCGAAGCCGCCGGGCAGACGGTGGATTTCACGTTTGTCGGCCTGCCCAAGGTCGAAATTTCCGAAGCCGAATACGATCGCAAGAACGTGCTGATCACCGTGCAATTCCGCGCCGAAGTGGTTTCGGCCACCCGCGACAAGGACGGCAACCTGGTTGAGGGCAATGCCGACCAGGTGCAAACCATCGCCGACGAATGGACCTTTGCGCGCAACCCCAAGTCGCGCGACCCCAACTGGAAGGTCGTGACCACGAGCCAGCTCGACTGATCCATCGAAAAGCGGCGGGCCGGCTGTCCATTCCATGTCCAAGCGTGATCCCAAGCGCCTGCCGCACGACTTCCACCTGTGGACGGCCGTGGCGTCGACGGTCGACCCCCTGCGGCGCAAGGGTCTGCTGAAACTGGGCAGTGTTCCCCTGCCCCTGCCGCCCGAGGAACTGGCGCCGGTCGCGGTCACGCCCACCAAGGCACCGCCCAGGCGCCAACCGCCGCGAAAACCGTTCCTGCCGCCCTATCAGGCGCCGCTGCCCGCGGCCGCCTTGCCTGCCAAGGCCGTCGATCCGTCGATCCGCAAGAAGGTCGGCCGCGGCCGCATCGATATCGATGGGCGCATCGACCTTCATGGCATGACACAGAACGAGGCACGGTCGGCCTTGCATGGCTTCATCCATGCCCGGTTCAACCGGGGCGATCGCACGGTGCTGGTCATTACCGGCAAGGGCGCCAAGACCGACAACGACTATATCGCGGCCATGACCGAGCGCGGCGTGTTGCGCACCATGCTGCCGATCTGGCTCAATGAGCCAAGTCTCTCGCCGATGGTTTCAGGCTGGAGCGTGGCGGCGCGCGGCCATGGTGGGGAGGGGGCGTGGTATGTGCGCCTGCGGCGCGCGTGACCCCGCTTGGCGCCCGCATCAGGGAATTGCGCGAGGCGCGCGGCATCTCGCTCAAGCAGATGGCGGCGGCGCTCAATGTGTCGAGCGCCTACCTCTCCGCGCTGGAACACGGCCGCCGTGGCCTGCCTACCGGCTTCCTGCTGCACCGGATCATCGCCTTCTTCAACGTCATCTGGGACGAAGCCGAGGAGCTGCAGCGCCTTGCCGAGATGAGCGACCCCAAGGTTACCATCGATACCGGTGGCCTCGTGCCGGAAGCGACCGAACTGACTAATCGGCTCAAGGCTGATATCGGCAAGCTGGACGCCGAAGACCTCAAATTCCTCCATAATGAAGTGATCCGCCGCTCGGGCAAGTCACGCCCCTGAGAAGCGCTGGAAAACGCCCGGCATAGGGCGTATTTTAGAGCCATCTGCTGGAGGAGGTTATCATGCGCACTTTAGGTGTCGCGGCCATCCTTGCCGCGTTGACCATGCCCACTTTGTCCGCCGATCTGACACCCAGCGCCATCAGAGCCCTGCTGGAGGGCAAAGACGCTTCGACAGTGGTGCAGTCGCTCGATGAAAGTTCCTGGAACGCCTTCCTGGCCCATGTCGAGGCCGGCGACAGGGGCTGGATCGACCTGGTGCCACTGCTGGCTGCCGGCACCGACGCCGGCACGTCCGAAAGCCTCGTCATCACGCTGTCCCGGGCGCTCAAATCCAACCCGGCAGGCGTGCTGAGCGTGCTCGCCGCCGACCACTACAGCCCGGCCGATATTTGCGGTGACAACGACATCGAGGTTTCCGCATTCGAGGCGGTCAAGTTCATCGACGAGGCGCTGGTCAAGGTCGCCGCGGTGATGGACCCGGCCCTGAGCCAGGCCCGCAATGAGTGCCTCTATTCGCTGACCGATGCGCGGATCTCGGCGCTGATTTAGCGGCTTCTTTCCTTCTCCCCCTGAGGGAGAAGGTGCCCGAAGGGCGGATGAGGGGTCTCTCCGCACTTGGCATGGGATGGCGCAAAACCCCTCACCCTGACCTTCCGCTGGACGCGTCAGGTCGTCCCTCTCCCTCAAGGGGAGAGGGCAAGGCGGCTACAACACGAACTTGCTCAGATCCTGGTCGGCCGCCAGCACGCCCACCTTGTCAGCGACGAAGGCCGCGTCGATGGTGATGGTCTGGCCCTGCTTGTCGGGGGCTTCGAAGCTGATGTCTTCCACCAGCCGCTCCATCACCGTTTGCAGGCGCCGCGCGCCGATATTTTCGACCGAGTTGTTCACCTTGACCGCCGCATCGGCAATCGCCTCGATGGCGGTGCTGGTGAAGTCGAGCGTCACCCCTTCGGTGCTCATCAGCGCCACATACTGCTTGATCAGGCTGTTGTCGGTGTCGTTGAGGATACGGATGAAATCCTCGCGCGTCAGCGCCTTGAGCTCCACCCGGATCGGCAGGCGGCCCTGCAGTTCGGGAAGCAGGTCGCTGGGCTTGGAAACGTGGAACGCGCCCGAGGCGATGAAGAGGATATGGTCGGTGCTCACGGGGCCATATTTGGTCGAGACCGTCGTGCCTTCGATCAGCGGCAACAGATCACGCTGCACGCCTTCTCGCGACGGACCGCCGGACACGCCGCCCTCGCGGGCCGCGACCTTGTCGATCTCGTCGATGAAGACGATGCCGTGGTTCTCAACCAGCTCAATGGCCTCAGACTTGAGCTGGTCCTGGTCGAGCAGCTTGTCGGCTTCCTCGGCGATCAGCGGCTCATAGGCGTCCTTGACCTTGATCTTGCGCTTGACGCCCCGGCCACCCATGGCCTGCTTGAACATGTCGCTGAGATTGATCATGCCGATGCCGCCATTGGGCATGCCCGGAATTTCGAAGCCGCCGGTATTGGCCGCAGGGGTCATCTCGATCTCGATTTCGCTCTCGTCGAGTTCGTTGGCCCGCAGCTTCTTGCGGAACGAGTCGCGCGTCGAGGGCGCGGCCGAATGGCCGACCAGCGCATCGAGCACGCGGTTTTCGGCATTCTGGTGCGCCTGCGCCTGCACGTCGGCCCGGCGCTTGTCGCGCAAAACGGCGATGCCGGCTTCGACCAGGTCGCGGATGATCTGCTCGACGTCGCGGCCCACATAGCCGACTTCGGTGAACTTGGTCGCCTCGACCTTGATGAAGGGAGCCTGGGCCAGGCGCGCCAGCCGGCGGCTGATCTCGGTCTTGCCGACGCCGGTCGGCCCGATCATCAGGATATTCTTGGGCGTGATCTCGCGGCGCAGCTCGGGCGAGAGCTGCTGCCGGCGCCAGCGATTGCGCAGGGCCACGGCAACGGCGCGCTTGGCGTCGTGCTGGCCGACAATGTTGCGGTCGAGTTCGCTCACGATCTCGCGCGGGGAGAAATTGGTTTCACTCATTTGTCGTCGTCTTTCCTGGCGCCTTCGTCGAGGAAGCGCACCATCATGTGTTCGTCGATATAGCGACCGTTCACGTAGAGGCAGCGGGGGTCGGTGCCGTAGGGCTTGAACCCCGCCTTTTCGTAGAGCCGGATGGCGGGCGCATTGTGGGCACCCACCATCAGGTGGACCTGGATCACTTCGCTGCGTGCATGGGCGACCGCAGCCTCCATCAGGGCCAGCGCGGCGCCGGTGCCGCGCAAGCTGGGCTTCACATAGACCTGCATCAGCCAGCCGCGATGGGTCTCGCGTTCGCCGTCATCGCGGCCATAGGCCACGATGCCGGTGAGCGCACCCGCCGCGTCGATGACGCCGAAGAAGGTCATCTGCTCCATCTGGGCCCGTAACGACTCCAGGGAGCGCAGCGCGAAATTCTCCGGTGAGGTGCCGTAAGATTCGGGCGACACCGTCAGCGCCTCGAGCCGGATGGCGCGATAGGCGTCGACATCGTCCCTTGTCAGCCGGCGGATCGACCAGCTCACGCGTCGAGCTCGATGGTTTCGAGGGTCACGTTGCCATTGGTATAAACGCAGATCTCCTCGGCGATCTTCATGGCGCGGCGCGCGACCTCTTCGGCATCGAGATCGGTCGCCTGATGCAGGGCCAGGGCGGCCGAAAGGGCATAATTCCCGCCCGAGCCGATGGCGGTGACGCCGTGGTCCGGGGTCAGCACGTCGCCCGTGCCGGTCAGGACAAGGGTTTCGCGCTTGTCGGCAACGATCATCATGGCTTCGAGCTTGCGCAGGTAACGATCGGTGCGCCAGTCCTTGGCCAGCTCGACCGCGGCGCGCATCAACTGATCAGGATATTGCTCGAGCCGGGCTTCGAGGCGCTCGAACAGCGTGAAGGCATCGGCGGTGGAACCGGCGAAGCCGCCAATCACCTTGCCGCCGGCCAGCCGGCGCACCTTCTTGGCGCCATGCTTCATCACGGTCTGGCCCATGGAAACCTGGCCATCGCCAGCCACCACGACCTTGTTGCCCTTGCGCACGGAAACGATCGTCGTCCCGTGCCACCCGGGGAAATTATTGTCACTCATTTGGGGAGGTACTCCAGAACTGTTGGCTAGATATTTAGGAGGCCACGGCGGGAATGCAATGTGTGCGGCCGGCGCTATGCCTCAACCCAATCTTCACGCGATCGTGCCTATCTGCTAGTGAGCCGCCGTATCCCCGGAGACCGCCATGCGTAAAGCCACCATCGCCCGCAAGACCAACGAGACCGAGATATCAGTTTCGGTGAACCTCGATGGCACGGGCGCGCACAGCATGGCGACCGGCATCGGCTTTCTCGACCATATGCTGGATCAGCTCAGCCGCCACTCGCTCATCGACATGGATGTGTCCTGCAAGGGCGACCTGCACATCGACTTCCACCACACGGCGGAAGACGTGGGTATCGCGCTCGGCCAGGCTGTTGCCAAGGCGCTTGGCGACAAGAAGGGCATCCGCCGCTATGCCAGCGCCGACCTGCCGATGGATGGCACACTGACCCGCGCCGCGCTGGACGTCTCCGGTCGCCCGTTCCTGGTGTTCCGCGCCGAGTTCTCACGCGACAAGGTCGGCGAGATGGATACCGAGCTGTTCCGCGAATTCTTCCAGGCGTTCGCGATGAATGCCGGCATCACGCTCCATATCGAGAATTTCTACACCGACAACAACCACCATCTGGCCGAGTCGATGTTCAAGGCGGTGGCGCGGGCCCTGCGCGAGGCGGTGGAGATCGATCCGCGTGTCGGCGACCGCGTGCCGAGCACCAAGGGTACGCTCTAAGGCTTTCGCTTTCGCGGCTTTTGCACTAATTCACCCACAGCCACGGTGTCACCTCGGCGAAGGCCGGGGTCCATCCTGACATCTCAAGATGGATTCCGTCCCCAGCCGGAATGACATCGCGTATTTTGGAGCGTCCGGTGACCCTCTACGCCATTTTCGATCCCAAGCCCGGTAAGCCCGATCTGCCGGTCGCGATTCCGGAGAAGTTCTCCTGGTTCGCCGCCATCCTGCCGCCCTTCTTTCTGCTGGCGCATGGGCTTTGGCTGGAACTGGTCGCCTGGCTCTGCGCGATCCTGGCCCTGGTCGTGTTGTCCGGCTTCATCGGCGACGAAGCAGCCGCCCTGCTCTACCTGCTCAGCGCCATCTGGCTCGGCTTTGCCGCATCGGGCTTCCGTCGCCATGCCCTGCACTGGCGCGGTTGGACCCATCGCGGCGAACGCGTGGCGCTGAGCGCCGACATGGCGCAGTTGGAGGCTTTGCGATGAGTCTGGTCACCATCATCGATTATGGCGCCGGCAATCTGCACTCGGCGGCCAAAGCGTTCGAGCGCATGGCCTATGGGCTGGGCGGCATCACGGTAGAAGTCACTTCCGACCCGGAGCGGGTTCGCCGCGCCGACCGCATCATGCTGCCCGGCGTCGGCGCCTTTGCCGATTGTAAGGCTGGGCTCGACGCGGTCGAGGGCATGGTCGAGGTGCTCGAAGAGCAGGTGATCAGCGGACGCGTGCCGTTTCTGGGCGTCTGCGTCGGCATGCAGTTGATGGCTTCGGAAGGCCGCGAGAAGGTGGTGACGCCGGGCCTTGGCTGGATTCCGGGCGCGGTCGAAAAGATCAAGCCGTCCGATCCGGCGCTGAAGATTCCGCATATGGGCTGGAACACCATATCCATCACCCGGCCGCATCCGCTATTCGCCGGCATCCCTGACGGTCCCGACGGGCTACATGCCTATTTCGTGCACTCCTATCACCTGGCGACCGAGAGCGCCGATACGCTGCTGGCCACATCAGACTATGGCGGGCAGGTCACCGCTTGCGTCGGCCGCGACAACATGTTCGGCACCCAGTTCCACCCGGAAAAGAGCCAGGCTCTGGGACTGCGACTGATCGAGAATTTCCTGAGGTGGACGCCGTGATCCTGTTCCCAGCCATCGACCTCAAGGACGGCCAGTGCGTGCGCCTCAAGCTTGGCGACATGGAACAGGCGACCGTCTTCAATGACGATCCCGCAGCACAGGCGAAGAGCTTCGAGGATCAGGGCTTTGAGTATCTCCACGTCGTCGATCTCAACGGCGCCTTTGCTGGCGAGAGCGTCAATGGCGCGGCAGTGGAAGCCATCCTCAAGACGGTGAACTTCCCCGTACAGCTCGGCGGTGGCATTCGCACGCTGGCCCATATCGAAGCTTGGCTCGATAAGGGTCTCGCTCGCGTCATCCTCGGCACTGTGGCGGTGCGCGATCCGGCTCTGGTGCGCGAGGCGGCGAAGAAGTGGCCGGGCCAGGTGGCCGTCGGCACCGATGCCCGCGGCGGCATGGTGGCGGTGGAAGGCTGGGCCGAGACCTCAGAGCTCTCAATCATCGAACTGGCCAAGCGCTTCGAAGGCGCAGGCGTCGCGGCGATCGTCTACACCGATATCGACCGCGACGGCATTCTGGCCGGCATCAACTGGCCCTCGACGCTGGAGCTGGCCCGCTCGACCTCGATCCCGGTCATCGCCTCGGGGGGCCTCGCCTCGATGGCCGATATCGAGCGCATGACCCAGCCCCACTACCAGATACTCGAAGGCGCGATCTCGGGCCGGGCGCTCTACGATGGCCGCATTGATTCACGTGAAGCACTGGCTTTGCTGAAAGCTGCTGCCTGATGGCCGCCGCGCCGCGTCATGTGATGATCAGCCGGGTCAATTGGTGGTGGTATCTTGTGCCCATCGCCCCCATCTTGGTTGTGGGCTATGCGTCGCTGATGAACTGGCTGCCATCATGGGTGCTGCTCGTCGCCGTCTTCGCCTTTTTCATGTGGCTGATGTCGCTGGCCTTCACCCTGTTTCGCACGGTGATGCAGCGGTTGAAGGCTGATAAGGAGCCCCGTCAATGACGCTCAAGACCCGCCTCATTCCCTGCCTCGACGTGATGGGTGGCCGGGTGGTCAAGGGCGTGAACTTCGTCGATCTGCGCGATGCCGGCGACCCGGTCGAAGCCGCCATGGCCTATGATGCGGCGGGGGCGGACGAGCTGACCTTCCTCGACATCACGGCCAGCCACGAAGGTCGCGACACCATTTTCGACGTGGTGGCGCGCACTGCCGAGCACTGCTTTATGCCGGTGACGGTGGGCGGTGGCGTGCGGAGCATCGAGGATATCCGCAAGTTGCTGCTGGCGGGTGCCGACAAGGTAGCGATCAATTCGGCGGCGGTGAACGACCCCGATTTCATTTCGCGCGCGGCCGACAAGTTCGGCAATCAGTGCATCGTCGTTTCGGTCGATGCCAAGCAGCGCCTCGACCAGCGGGTTGGCGGCGACAACCGGAGCGAGTGGGAAATTTTCACCCATGGCGGCCGCAAGGCTAGCGGCCTCGATGCGGTGGAATTTGCCGTCCGCATGGTCGAGCGCGGCGCCGGCGAATTGCTGGTGACCTCGATGGACCGCGACGGCACCAAGTCCGGCTTCGACCTGGCTTTGACGCGCGCCATTGCCGATGCGGTGGAGGTGCCTGTCATCGCTTCTGGCGGCGTCGGCTCGCTGCAGGATCTGGTCGATGGCGTGACCGAAGGCCATGCCAGCGCCGTGCTGGCCGCCTCGATCTTCCACTTCGGCACCTTCACCATTCCCCAGGCCAAGCAATATCTGCGCGACCATGGCGTGGCCGTGCGGATGGACCGCGCAGCTTAGGTCGTAGTGACGGCGCGCCGGTTTTTTGCTCTAAGCCTCTCCCAACAACGGTGTCACCCCGGCGCAGGCCGGGGTCCATCCTGAAATATCAAGATGCATTCCGGCCCGCGCTGGGATGTCATCGCGGTGGCGGAAGGACCTGTCCACATGACCCTCGACGACCTCGAAACCCGCATCGCTGCCCGCGCGGCCGCTTCGCCCGACCAGAGCTACACGGCCAAGCTCATCGCCCGCGGCATGGAGAAATGCGCGCAGAAGCTGGGCGAGGAAGCGACGGAAGCAGTGATCGCGGCCGTGACAGGCAATCGCGCCGAACTGGTCAAGGAAAGTGCTGATGTGCTCTACCACCTGCTGGTGGTGCTGCGCGCCGCCGGGGTGCCACTCGCCGAGGTCATGGCCGAACTCGACAGCCGTACGGCCCAATCGGGCCTGGCCGAAAAGGCTGCGCGCGGGGAAAAGTCCTGATGGCCAAGCGTCCGCCGGTGCTTGCGCCCTATCACCGCTTCACCAAGGCACAGTGGAGTGCCCTTCGCGCCGACGAGCCGATGACGCTGACACGCGAGGATATCTCCCGGCTGCGCACGCTGAGCGACCCGATCTCGCTCGAGGAGGCCGAGGAGGTCTACCTGCCGCTGACGCGCCTCCTGAGCTTTTACGTCGAGGCGGTGCAGAGCCTGCACAACGTCTCGACCCGCTTCCTCGAAACGCCCGACGAGAAAGTGCCCTTCATCATCGGCGTAGCCGGCTCGGTGGCGGTGGGGAAATCCACCACCGCGCGTATCCTGCAAGCGCTGCTGCAGCGCTGGCCTTCGAGCCCCAAGGTCGATCTGGTGACCACGGACGGATTCCTCCATCCCAACAAGGTGCTGGCCGAACGCGGCATCATGGAGCGCAAGGGTTTCCCCGAGAGCTATGACCGGCCACGCTTCGTGCAGTTCTTGGCCGACATCAAGTCGGGCAAAGCCAATGTGAAGGCCCCGGTCTATTCGCACCTGGTCTATGACGTGGTCGATGGCAGCGAAGTCACCATCGATCGCCCCCATATTCTGATCGTCGAGGGGCTCAATATCCTGCAGCCCGGCGAACTGCCCAAGGACGGCAAGCCGATCCTGTTCGCCTCCGACTTCATCGATTTCTCGGTCTATATCGACGCCGATACCGACGATCTTGAAGACTGGTTCATGGAGCGCTTCTTCCGTCTGCGCGAAACCGCCTTCAAGGACCCGACCTCGTTCTTCCGCCGCTTCGCCGAAATGAGCGAGGCAGAAGCCGGCGAGTTCGGCCGCATGGTCTGGCGCACCATCAACCTGCCCAACCTCACCGAGAACGTGTTGCCTACGCGCGGCCGTGCCGATCTCGTGCTCAAGAAGGGCAAGAGCCACCTGATCGAGACCGTGCAGCTTCGACGGGTCTAATACGTCCCGGGCTGGGGTTGGCTGAAGACGATCTGGTTGCCGTCGGAATCGCGGAACATGGCGGTCTTGAAGAAGCCACCCATGGCCTTGGATACCGGCTTGAGACCCTGTAGCTCCAGCCGCCCCAGTTCCTCGCTGAGGTCATCGACGACAAGCGTCAGCACCGAAGCGCCAGCCCGATCGGCATCGGTATGCACCTGTACCCAGGCGCCGCCCGGCAGCTTCCACTCCGCTTGGTCGTTCATCGGGCGGGCATCGGCCTGTCGGCCGAACAGCCGCTCGTAGAAGTCGAGGGCTTCGGCAATGTCGTCCACCGCGATACCGGCCAGCGCGTTGGTGATGGTCAAATCAGCGTCCTTGGGTTCCGCTCCAAGCTCAACTCTAGCATGGTGACCACAATGGGGCACCGCTGTTGGCGTTTGCCCAAGGCGCTGCTATAGGCGAAGTCGAATTCGAGGAGAGCGGCATGGCGGAAATCAAGGTCGTGGTGGCGGGCGCCGGCGGGCGCATGGGCGCGGCCAATATCCGTGCCGTCGCCGCACTTGGCGGGCTCGATCTGCATGGCGCGGTGGCGCGGTTGCACGGCGCCGTCGACCGTCCCGGCACGCCGGCCATCGGCCAGGATGCAGGGCTCTACGCCGGCATCGGCGCCCTGGGCGTCATCATCACCGACGATATCGATGCGGCGCTGGTCGGGGCTGACGCCATCATCGACTTCACCACGCCGCAGGCCAGCGTTGCCCTCGCCGGCAAGGCCGCCGAGCGCGGTCTCATCCACGTCATCGGCACGACAGGCTGTTCGGAGGCCGACGACGCCGCTATCGCCCAGGCGGCGCAGAATGGTGCGCGCATCGTCAAGTCGGGCAACTTCTCGCTCGGCGTCAACGTGCTGGCGAGCCTGGTGCGCAAGGCGGCGTCCATGCTGTCCGATTACGACATCGAAATTCTCGAAATGCACCACAACAAGAAGGTCGACGCGCCCTCAGGCACGGCCTTGCTGCTCGGCGAGGCGGCGGCCAAGGGTCGCGATATTGCGCTCAGGGATAATTCGGTGCGCGTCCGCGACGGCCATACCGGCCCGCGCGAGGCTGGTACGATCGGCTTTGCTACCCTCCGCGGCGGCACTGTTGTCGGCGATCACTCGGTGATCCTCGCCGGTCCCGCCGAGCGCATCGAGCTCAATCACCGCGCCGAGGACCGCTCCATGTTTGCTGGCGGCGCCGCCCGCGCCGCGCTCTGGGCGGCAAGCAAGCCGGCTGGCCTTTACTCTATGGCCGACGTGCTCGGCCTCGACTGAGCATTCCCTTTAGCCGCTCGGCGGCGCGACCAAGCCAACACCTCAGCAAGGATTTCTGACGATGACCGGTACCCTGATCCTCGTGCGCCACGGCGAAAGCGAGTGGAACCTCAAGAACCTGTTCACCGGCTGGCGCAACCCGGACCTGACCGAGAAGGGCATCGGCGAGGCGCGCGCCACCGGCAAGGCGCTCAAGGCCAATGCCATCGTGCCCGATCTCTACTACACCTCCGCCCTGCGCCGGGCCCAGCACACGCTCGACCTGATGCTGGAGGAGATGGACATCCTCAACGTGACGATCACCCGCAACATAGCGCTCAACGAGCGCGACTATGGCGATCTCTCCGGCCTCAACAAGGATGACGCCCGCGCCAAGTGGGGCGAGGAGCAGGTGCTGATCTGGCGTCGTAGCTTCGACGTGCCCCCGCCGGGCGGCGAAAGCCTCAAGGACACCGCGGCGCGCACCCTGCCCTACTACGAGGCCGAGATCGTGCCGCATCTCAAGGCCGGCAAGACCGTGCTGGTCGCCGCGCATGGCAATTCGCTGCGCGCCATGGTGATGGCCATCGAGGGCCTGACGCCCGATCAGATTCTGAAGCGCGAAATCGGCACCGGCCAGCCGACGGTCTATCAGATCGGGGCTGACGGGAAGTTTGCGGCTCGGGTCGAGCTTTAGCGCTCGCCTAAATCCACGACGTGGAGCGTCGGGTGAGCGAAGGTGCGCCGGAGAATTCCTGCAGCCCGGCGAGATGGTCAATGGTCACCCGGCCTTCCTGATACGTCAGCAGGCCCGCGTCCCTAAGCTTGCGCAGGCTGCGATTGGCATGCACAATGCTCATGCCGGTGGCATCGGCAATGTCCTGCTGGATCAATGGCAAGTCGAAGGACAGGCCCACATCAGGTGTGCCGAGCAGCACGCGCTGGTAGATCGATAACAGGAAAGCGGCAACGCGCCGGTCGGCGGCCTGCCGGCCGATCAGCGTCAGTTGATGCAGGAGCCGCACACGTTCTTCCTGGGACCACAGGAACAGCAGCGCCGCCAGACGGGGGTGATCACGGAAGACCTTGGCGAGAGCCTCGATCGGTATCACTTCCACCTCGGCCCAGGTCAATGCGCTCACGCTCTCCACGGAAACATCGCCGGCCATGCTGGGCATGCCTACCAAGTCGCCAGGTAGGTGGATCTTGGTAATCTGGCGCGCACCCTGCTGCGTGCTCATGCTGCAGGAGAGCCAGCCTGATTTGAGCCGATAGAGTTCCGGCGAGCCTTGTCCTTCGTGGCACAGGAAGCCGCCCTTCGGGACAGCCCGTAGAGGTCCGGTCAAAACATCAAAACTCTCCAGATCGCGCCGCTCGAACGAGACGAAGGACGCGAATCGGGCGTAACCACTTTTGGACAATCTGGAACCGTCACCCCTATGCCTCACTAATTCGCGTGAAGCCGGGTAGGCCCGCATTTAAATATGTTATGCCGGGCACCATACGGGTGCCAAACCAGCGATTTAGCCGGGGAGAACCGGGGCTTACCCGTGATGCAGGGTTGGATCGGTGACCGATTCACGTGAAACGCCGGTTGTATCCACCGGTTCGGCGGCTAGTGCGCCGCCGAGATTACCCCGGCCTCCCAGCCTAGGATTGCCCGCTTGCGCGGGACGCCCCAGTGGTAGCCGGTGAGCGCCCCTGACGTGCCGACCACGCGGTGGCAGGGCACGACAAAGCTGATCGGGTTCTTGCCGACGGCGGCGCCGACGGCGCGGGCGGCCGTGGGGCGACCGATATGGTTGGCGACGCTCTGATAGGTCGTGGCCTTGCCGCAGGGGATCTTGAGCAGCGTCTCCCAAACCTTGACCTCGAAATCGGTACCGATCAGCACCACTCGCACCGGATGATCGGGCGACCAGCGCGCCGGATCGAAGGCCTGGGCGATCATCGGCGCGACCTTGGCGTCGTCTCGAACGAACCGGGCATTGGGCCAGCGATTGGCCAGATCCTCGAAGGCCTGCTCGATCGTGGTGTCTTCATCGGCAAAGCCCAGGCCCGACATGCCATATTCGGTTGCCGTCACCACGGCCATGCCGAAGGGCGAGGGCGCCGCGCCCCACACCATGTCCATGCCCTCGCCGCCGGTTCGGAAGATGCCGGGCGGCATGGCTTCGTAGGCCACGAACAGGTCATGCAGGCGCGAGGTGGAGCTGAGGCCGACCTCATAAGTGGTGTCGAGCACGCTTTCCTTGGAGCGCAGCAGGCTCTTGGCATGGTCGAGCGCCACCGCCTGGGAAAAGCTCTTGGGCGTGAGACCGCACCAGCGACGGAAGAGATCGGTCAACTGCCGCTCTGACAGGCCAAGCGTGCGCGAGAAGCGCGCAAGGTCGGCCACGTCGGGGCCGTTTTCGCTGAGATAGCGGATGGCGGCGCGGATGGTGTCGTAGTCCGTCGCGGGGGTCATGTGCGTGATCTGGTTCATCGTGGCACCCATTGGTTTGTTGGGTGTCTGTCTAGGAGGGATAGGCGCGTGATGCGACCCGGTTTTGACTGCTAAGCCGCCTGCCGGGCGCGGCGCAGGGCGGTGCCGAAGGCGCGGGCCAGGCTCGACCGGTCCTCGGGCTTGAGGAAGGCACCGAGCTCGAACTCGTCCTTGCCCGAACGGAGCCGCATGCGCACGGCCTTTTCGTTCTCGTCGCGATCGAGCACCAGCCGCACGGTCTTGGGATCGAAGCGGCGCAACAGGCGCACGCCCTGCCGGTCGGTGGTGGCGATTTCGAGCTGGTCGGCCCACAGCGTCACCTGCTGGGCCATGCGGCGCTGCCGCGATTCGCGCACCGAAAGCGCCGCGAGGCCCGCCCCGGCGATAGCGAAGGCGGCCGCGGCCGGAAGCAGGACACCGGGAATCAGCACCGCCAGCGGCGTCGCGGCGATGGCCGCGAGGGCAAACGCCACCCAGCCGCCGATCAGGCGCGGCGAGCGATCAGGCTTCAGCGCCGCGGCAAACAGCGGCGTAGTGGTTGTAGCTTGCATTGGCATGGCTAACTCTTCGACACTGACTATAGGCGCAGAATCAGGGGCGAGAGAATGGCCGAGCCGAAAAAAGTGAAGGCGCTACCCAAAGCCGATGTCGAGGCGATCTTCGCCCGCTTCCACGAAATCGAGCCCGAACCCAAGGGGGAGCTCGACTATGTCAACGCTTTCACGCTGCTCGTCGCGGTCGTCCTTTCGGCCCAGGCGACCGATGCCGGGGTCAATAAGGCCACCAAGCGCCTGTTCGAACTCGCCTCCACACCGGCGGCCATGGTGGCGCTCGGCGTTGAGCAGATCACCGACCTGATCAAGACCATCGGCCTCTATCGCGGCAAGGCCAAGAACGTTTTTGCCCTCAGCCAGATGCTGATCGATCTGCATGGTGGCGAGGTGCCCGAGGATCGCGAGGCGCTCGAGGCCCTGCCCGGCGTCGGCCGCAAGACCGCCAATGTGGTGCTCAACATCTGGTTCAAGCAGCCCACCATCGCCGTCGACACCCATCTGTTCCGCGTCGGCAACCGCACCGGCCTTGCCCCCGGCGCCAATCCGCTGGTGGTGGAGCAGCAGCTCCTCAAGACCGTGCCGGCGCAATACCTGCTGCACGCTCATCACTGGCTGATCCTGCACGGTCGCTATGTCTGCAAGGCGCGCAAGCCCGAATGCTGGCGCTGCGCCATCCGCGAATGGTGCCGCT
>CBIHQV010000004.1:0-151686 GCA_966212275.1 uncultured Devosia sp. | reverse complement strand
GAGCACCCCCTTGGTAAGGGGGAGGCCGACAGTTCAATCCTGTCCGGCAGCACCAGTTCAACTCATTGACATTGTCGAGATGGTTCGGCGTTCAGGTCGACTGCGTTTTGTCATCGTCTGAAGCCGATGACTTCGGCGAGCAGCCGTTTCGCCGTTGGAAATTCGGGACGCCCAAAGCAGGCAACTAGGCAACCAGTTCGGGCATGAAACCGGACAACAGCGCCACCGCCCAATCGCGGCGCCCCATGTCCGCGGCTCGCGTCGAGGCCGTCGCCCAGTCATAGGCGATAGCCCGGTGATCGCAGGAAAGAAGTCTTTGGCCTGCCAGCTCGATAACCGCGTACCGCGCCAGGGGCGATCCGGATTCTGAGCGAATGCCGGTGCTCGGGCTGCCGAAGGCGGGCGCGCCAACGCTGCCCGGGTTTATCACCGTGACCGCGTCCGCACCCACGCCGAGCTGCATGATGTTGGGCCGGTGGCTATGCGCGCACAAGACCAGGCTGGCTGCGCCGGTCAGCCGATTGGCCACACGACTGGGATCGGCGTTCACCAGTCGTCCGTCGACCGCCACGTCGAGCAGGAATGCCGTGTCGCTTGCCGGCGTGCCGTGGACGCACAGCATGTCGTCCCGACCAATTTCCGCGGACAGAGCCGCCAGCCAGTCGATGTCATCCGCGTCGATCAGATCGTAGGCGAAGCGATCGGACGGTCCCATTGCCTCTGGCGCGACGGTCGCCAGAACCCGATCATGGTTGCCGCGGACGGTGGCAAAGTTCAGGGCGCGAAGCCTGGCGGCCGTCTCTTTTGGCCAAAGGGGACCGGAAAGGCAGTCGCCGAGGTTGATGATCTCATCCACGCCGCCACGCCGCTCGATGTCGGCGAGCACCGCTTCAAGCGCGAGGATGTTGCCGTGAATGTCGGCGATGACCGCTATGCGTTGCATGGTTGCCCGCTCAGGTCGCGATCGGCCCGCGGAAGATGAAGAAGCCGCCGGCGGCGATGAAGGCGAAGCCGACCAGGTGGTTCAGCGTCAGCGGCTCCCGCAGATAGAAGACCGAGAAAATGGCGAAGACCGTGAGGGTGATAATCTCCTGGATCGTCTTGAGTTCGGCAGCCGAATAGACGTGGTGGCCCATGCGGTTGGCAGGCACGGCCAGCCAATATTCGAAGAAAGCGATGAACCACGAGATCATCACCACGACCCAAAGCGCGGCATTGGGAAATTTGAGGTGCCCATACCAGGCGAAGGTCATGAAGACGTTGGACAGGACAAGCAGGATGATCGGCAAGACGGCCGGCGACAGGAAAATACCCACTGATCACACCGCCGTCGCGTCGTAGCGGAAGCGCTGCTTGCTGCCCCGGGCTCGCGGATCGGTGACCGGAATGGCCGAGAGCAGCGAGCGCGTATAGGGATGCTGCGGATTTTCGCAGATCTGGTCGGTCGGCCCCTGCTCGACGATCTTGCCCTTGTGCATCACGGCCACCCGATCGCAGAAATAGCGCACGACGGCAAAGTCGTGGCTGATGAAGATGAAGCTCAGATCGAGCCGTTGCTGCAGGTCCAGCATCAGGTCGAGCACCTGCCGACGCAGGCTGACATCGAGCGCCGAGGTCGCCTCATCGGCGATGATGACGCGCGGATCGGGTGCCAGGGCACGGGCAATGGAAATGCGCTGGCGCTGCCCGCCCGAAAAGGCGTGCGGGTAGCGCGACATGGCCGAGGCCGGCAGGCCGACCAGTTCCAGCAGTTCGGCGACGCGGGCGCGCAAAGCGGGGCCACTGAGCTTGCCCATGGCATAAAGCGGCTCGCCGATGATCTGCTCGACGGTCATGCGCGGGTTGAGCGAGGCGAACGGGTCCTGGAACACGGTGCGGATGTCGCGCCAGGGTTCGCGCAGGCCGTTTTCGCCCAACGTCGCTAGGTCGACGCTGCGGCCGGCGGCATCGGTATAGAGCACTTGGCCGCTGCTGACGGTATGGATGCGCTGGATGCAGCGACCGAGCGTGGTCTTGCCCGAGCCGCTCTCCCCGACAATGCCGAGATTTTCGCCGGCGCGCAGTTCGAGATTGGCGCCATCGACGGCCAGGAGGCCCTCGCTGCCCTTGTTGCGGGAACCGAAGCGTTTGTTGAGCGACTTGACCGCGATCACAGGGGCACCGAAGGGCACATCGCCGCGCTTGGCGCTGCGCCGCATTTCCGGACGCTCAAGTTCGAGCACGGAATCGAGGAGCGTCTTGGTGTAGCTGTGCTGGGGTGCCTCGAAGATCTGCAAGGCGGAGCCGGATTCGACGATCTTGCCGAAGCGCATCACCGCGACTTCGTCGGCGATCTCGGCCACCACGCCCATGTCATGGCTGATGAACAGCACCGCCATGTCGCGCTTGGATTGGATATCGCGGATCAGGTCAAGGATTTCGGCCTGGATGGTGACGTCGAGCGCTGTAGTTGGTTCGTCGGCGATCAGCACGGCGGGGCTGCAGGCCAGGGCCATGGCGATCATAGCGCGCTGACGCATGCCGCCCGAGAACTCGAACGTATAGCGATCGAGCGCCACTTCGGGCGATGGAATTTCCACCTGGCGCAGCAGGTCGGCGGCACGGGCGCGGGCTTCGTCCTTGGACACCGGCTCATGCAGGCGGATGGCCTCGACGATCTGGTTGCCGATGGTGTGGATGGGTGAAAGCGAACTCATCGGCTCCTGGAAGATCATCGCCACGTCACGGCCACGCACCGAGCGCATCTTCCGCGAGCGGTCGCCCAGCCGGGCCAGGTCGAGCGATGCTGTATCGGGCTTGGTCAACACGATCTGGCCCGAGGCGATGCGCCCCGGCGGATCGAGAATCTGCAGGATCGAGCGGGCGGTCACGCTCTTGCCGCTGCCGCTTTCGCCGACGAGGCACAGCGTCTTGCCGCGCTCGAGCGTGAAGGAGACATCATCGACCGCGCGATAGACGTGGCTCCGGGCGGGGAACTCGACCACCAGATTGTTGACCGCCAGGAGCGGCGTGGTGTGTGCAGCCGAAGACATCAGCGTCCCCCGTTCGAGTATGGGTCGGCCGCATCGCGCAGGCCGTCACCGAGGAAATTGAGCGCCAGCACCGCGATGCAGACGGCGATGCCGGGGAAGAACAGCCACGGCGCCTGGGCGATGGAGCGGATGTTCTGCGCCTCCTGCAGCAGCACGCCCCACGAGACGGTGGGCGGCAGAAGGCCAAGGCCCAGGAAGGACAGCGACGTCTCGGCGAGGATCATGGCTGGCACGGCCAGCGAGACCGAGGCGATGATGTGGCTGACCATCGAGGGCATCATGTGCCGGAAGATGACGCGGCTGCGTTTGGCCCCGTCGAGTCGCGCGGCCGTGACGAAGTCTTCCGACTTGAGTGCGAGGAAGCGGCCGCGCACCACGCGGGCCAGTTCGGTCCAGCCAACCAGCGACAGGATGATGGTGATGGCGAAGTAACGCGTGGCGGGTGACCAGTCAGCCGGTATGGCGGCGCTGAGGCCGAGCCAGATCGGGATGGTCGGCAGGGCCATGATCAGCTCGGTCACGCGCTGCACGCCGGCATCCCAAAGCCCGCCGCGATAGCCGGCAATGCCGCCCAGAAGCAGGCCCAAAATCAAGCTGATCGTGACGCCGACGAGGCCGATCGACATGGAAATGCGCGTGCCGGCAATGGTGCGGCTATAGACGTCGCGACCCAGTCGGTCGGCACCCATGAGGTAGAAACGCTTGCCCGGCTCGGCGCTGGCGATCAGGTGGCGATCCCAATTGAACAGGCCCCACAGCTTGTAGCTGTCACCCTGCCCCATGAAGCTGAGGTAGATCTTGTTTTCCGGATCGACCGTCGTGGTGATCTTGAGCGTCCGCTTGTCGCGCTCGCTCTTGGTGCCCAGAACATGCGGACGAAAGCTCCAGTTGCCGGTGGCATCCGCATCGATGAGGTGGATCGCCTGCGGCGGGTGGAACACGTCGGGCGCCGCGGTCGAATTGGGATCGAAGGAGGCGATCGGCTCGGCGAAGATGCTGATGACGTAGAGCAGCAGCACGACGACGAGGCCAACCACGGCCAGCTTGTGCCGGGTGAAGCTCATCCAGATGAGGCGGGCCTGCGAGACCTGGCCGATATCAACGCCCGCAAGGCGCGGGTCGGTGGCGGGAATGGCTGTCTGGGTCATGTCACTGATACCGAATACGCGGGTCGACGATGGCCAGGAGGATGTCGGACACCAGCATGCCAACCACCGACAGCACGCAGAGCAGGAGGATGAAGGCGCCGGCCAGGTACATGTCCTGCGTCATCAATGCCTGCAGCATGAGCGGGTCAGCCGTGGGCAGCGACAGCACGATGGCTGTGATGGTCGAGCCGGAGATGATCTGCGGGAAAGCCCAGCCGATGGTGGAAACGAAGGGATTGAGCGCGACGCGCACGGGATATTTGAGCAGCAGGCGCCATTCCGGCATGCCCTTGGCACGGGCCGTGGTCACATAGGGCTTGAACAGCTCGTCGAGCAGATTGGCACGCATGATGCGGGTGATGCTGGCCGTGGCCGAGGTGCCCAGGATGATCACCGGGATCCAGATGTGGGCCAGAAGGTTCAGCACCTTGTCCAAGGACCAGGGCGCGTTTTCATATTCGGGCGAGAAGAGGCCCGAGACATCGGTGCCGAAATAGACGACGCCGAAATACATCAGCACCAGCGCCAGGAGGAAATTGGGCGTGGCGAGGCCGATAAAGCCGATTGTCGTCACCACATAGTCGCCCACCGTGTATTTGCGGACAGCCGAGTAGATGCCGACCGGCAGGGCCACGGCCCAGGTGAAGAGCAGCGTGGCGACGGCGAGGCAGATCGAAAGCGCCATGCGCTCGCCGATCAGGTCGGCGACCGGCTGCTGCCAGGCAAAGGAGATGCCGAAATCGCCGCGCACGACGCCCGAAATCCATTTCCAATATTGCACGAGGAAGGGTTCGTCGAAGCCGTAGCGCTCGCGGATGGCGGCGAGGCGTTCCTGGTCGACCGTCTCGCCACTCTCAGCCAGTTCGGCGGCAAGCGTGGTGGCGAAGTCGCCCGGAGGGGCCTGGATGATGGCGAAGGCGATGACCGACACTGCGATGAGGAAGGGGATGGCCCAAAGCAGGCGTCTGATGATGAAGCGGAGCACGGACTGTCTCTATCCTCCCGGGGAAGCGGGGTGCTCCGGGCCGAGGCCCGGAGCGTTGGGCGTTATTCGGCGGCCCAGTACCAGGACTGGGGCAGCGACAGGGCCGGACCGGGGAAGATCGACGAGGCGGGCATGCTCGGGGGCACGTTGCGCAGGTCGTTCTTCTTGATGCCGTAGGTCGAGGGCGAGGCGGCGGTGCCGATGACTTCGAATTCGGCGGCGGCTATGTCGGTCAACTGCTTGATGATCGCACCGCGTTCGGCCGGATCGAGCGTCTGGCGGGACTGGTCCCAGAGCGCGAGGCGCTGCTTGATCGATTCCGGCGGTTCCTCGCCCTTGGTGCCGCCGCTGGTGTACCAGGCCGACCAGGGAGCCGAGTGCGAGGTATCGACCGGCACGACGCTCCAGGCGAGCTGCCCGGGCACCCAGGCTTCCTGACTGTTCCACACCGCCGCATCGGCATCATTGGCCTCCTGGCGCGCCTGGAACAGCGTGCCGTCGGTGGCATTGACGTCAATATCGACACCGATCTCGGCCCAGTCCTGCTCGAGCAGTTGCAGCATGTCGATGAATTCAGGCTGGTCGGAGATGAACACGTCGACGATGAACTTCAGCGGCTTGCCGCTGGGCAGCAGACGAATGCCGTCGGCATTGCGCTCGGTGAGGCCGATGCCGTCGAGCAACCCATTGGCGGCCTCCGGATCGTAATCGAGATACTGGGTCGAGAAGGTTTCGTTGTAGAGCGGGCTATCGGCAAAGGCGCCGCCCTGATGCGGGGTGCTGGTGCCGAGCAGGACCGTCTCGATCATGGTCGGGCGGTCGATGCCGTGTGACAGCGCAACGCGGAAGTCCTTCTGGTTGAACAGCTCGCGCAGTTCGGGATCCTTGTGCGTGAGGTTGAGCACGAACAGCATGTGCGAGCCGCCCAGGGCGGTCATTTCATAGAGGTCGTAGTCGCCGGCTTCCATATTGTCGGCCAGGACAGGACGGTTGATGGCTGCCTCGATCTTGCGGAACTGCCAGTCGATCTTGCCGCTGATCGCGGCCAGCAGCAGGGCCTGGGCATCCTGATAGACCGTGACGTCGAGCCCATCGATATAGGGCAACTGGTTGCCTTCGGTATCGACCTGCCAGAAGTAGGGGTTGCGCTCGAAGGCGACGCGGGTGGCGCCGCCATCATAGGGCGCGGTCAGGAGCCACGGATCCATGGTGGGCTTTTCGGTATTCATGAAGCGCGCGGCACTGCGCTCGTCGCCGCATTTCTGGGCGAACAGCGTTTGCCAATCCTGCGCGCCGGCGGCGGTCACGAGGGTTGCGACATCGGGATTGTGATCGGCGTGGAACTGCGAGCAATAGTGCTTGGGATAATAGACCGGACCCTGGCCTTCCCAGCGCGCGAGTTCGACGAGGAACATGGCATTGGGGACGTCGAAGGTGAAGCGGACCGTGTCCGGGTCCACCACCTCGAAGACGACGGGCTTGCCGCCGGCCTTGTAGCGCGAAGCGGTGTTCATCAGCTCTTCGTTGAGGATCACGTCATTGACGGCGAAGGCGACGTCGTCCGCGGTCATCGGTGTGCCATCGGACCATTTGAGCCCGTCGCGCAGCTTGAAGGTAAAGACCTTCTGGTCGTCGCTGACTTCGTAGCTAGCGGCAATATTGGGGATCAGCGCGTCATGGGCGCCGTTCCAGCGCACGAGGCCCTGCCCGCCGATCCAGCGGAGCAGGATCGACTGGTCGGAGGCGCCGACCATGCCCGAATGGAGCAGGCCACCATAGGTGCCGATGCCTTCGATGGGCGTGATGATCTCGGGCTCGCTGGGCAGGCGTTCGGCCAATGCCGGCAAGGTGCCGGCGGCGACCTGTTCGGCCAGTGCCGGCGCCTCGCTTTGGGCTACGGCGCCTGCCGTCAGCGACAGCAGGGTTGCCAGCACGGTCAGGGCCGTCCTCGGCGTGTTCATAATCATGGTTTCCTCCCTTGATATGGATGCGGCCTAGCGGCCGTTATTCTGGCGCCAGGTGGCGAAATCGGTCTTGGCCTGCTCGTCGATCAGCGGATAAAGGCCGATCACGGCGCGGCCGCGCTGCACTTCGGACAGCACGAAATCCTCGTAGACCGTCATCTCCGTCGCCTCTTCGGCGATCTCGTCGGCGAGATGAGCGGGAATGACGATGACGCCTTCGGCATCGCCGACCACGACGTCACCGGGGAACACCGCCACATCACCGCAACCGATGGGCACATTGAGGTCGAGCGCCTGGTGCAGCGTGAGATTGGTCGGAGCCGAGGGGCGGTTGTGATAGGCGGGCATGGACATAAGGGCGATTTCCGGGGAATCGCGGAAGCCGCCATCGGTCACCACGCCCTCGATGCCGCGTTGCATCAGCCGGGTGACCAGGATCGAGCCGGCCGAGGCAGCGCGCGGATCCTTGCGGCTATCCATGACCAGGACAGCGCCTTCGGGGCAGATTTCCACCGCCTTGCGCTGCGGGTGCTCCGGATCGCGGAACACGGTCAGCGGGTTGAGGTCCTCGCGAGCCGGGATGTAGCGCAGGGTGAAGGCCTCGCCGACCATGTTGGCTAGACCGGGATTGAGCGGGCGCACATCCTGGATGAACTGATTGCGCAGGCCGCGCTTGAACAGGGCCGTACAAAGCGTTGCGGTGCTGACGGCACGGAGCCGTTCGCGGGTGGCGCTGGAAAGAGACATGGCGTGTTCCTCAGAAAATGTCCGGCTCGCCGACAGCGGCGCCGTAGTCGGTTTGCAGGAAATCGAAATCGCAGCCCTTGTCGGCCTGCGTGATGTGGCGCGTGAACATGAGGCCATAGCCCCGCTCGAAGCGCGGCTTGGGGGCGACCCAGGCGGCGCGGCGCTCTGCCAGCTCCGCATCCGAGACATGGAGATGAATGCTGCGCTCAGGCACGCTGACGCTGATGAGATCGCCAGTGCGCACCAAGGCCAGGGGGCCGCCGATATGGGCTTCGGGCGAAACGTGCAGGATGCAGCCGCCATAACTGGTGCCACTCATCCGCGCGTCGGACAGACGAAGCATATCGCGTACACCCTGGCGCACGAGCTTGAGTGGAATGGGCAGCATGCCCCATTCGGGCATGCCCGGCCCGCCCTGCGGCCCGGCATTGCGGAGGATCATCACGTGATCCTCGGTGACGTCGAGATCGGGATCGTCGACCGCCTTCTTCATCTCGGGGTAGCTGTCGAACACCAGGGCCGGGCCGGTGTGAACCAGCAGGCGCGGGGCGCAGGCGCTCGGCTTGATGACGCAGCCATCGGGCGCGAGATTGCCGCGCAGCACGGCGAGCGCACCTTCGGCATAGAGCGGGTTATCGACCGTGCGGATCACGTCGTCATTGTGGACTTCGGCTCCGGCGATGTTCTCGCCCAGCGTCTTGCCGCTGACCGTCATGGTGCCGAGATCGAGCTTGTCGGGCATACGGCTCATCAGCCCCGGCAGGCCGCCGGCATAGAAGAAGTCTTCCATCAGATAGGTCGAACCGCTGGGCCGGATATTGCCGATCACCGGGACGGTGCGGCTGAGGCGGTCGAAATCGTCGAGCGAGACTTCGTGGCCGGCGCGGCGGCCCATGGCGATCAGATGCACCACGGCATTGGTCGAGCAACCCATGGCCATGGCGACGGCAATGCCGTTCTCGAAAGCGGCTCGGGTAAGGATTTTGGCCGGCGTCAGTTGCTCGAATACCATTTCGACGGCGCGGCGGCCGGATTCCGCCGACATGCGGATATGGTTGGCGTCGGGCGCCGGGATGGATGAGGCGCCGGGTAGCGTCAGGCCAATGGCCTCGGCAATGGCCGTCATGGTGGCGGCGGTGCCCATGGTCATGCAGGTGCCGTAACTGCGGGCGATACCGGCCTCGATGCCGTTCCACTCGGCCTCGGTAATGCTGCCGGCGCGGCGTTCGTCCCAGTATTTCCAGGCGTCAGAGCCCGAACCGAGCACCTTGCCCTTCCAGTTGCCGCGCAACATCGGACCGGCGGGCACGAAGATGGCGGGCACGTTGGCGCTGATGGCGCCCAGGATCAGGCCCGGCGTGGTCTTGTCGCAGCCGCCCATCAGCACCGCGCCATCCACCGGATGGGAGCGGATCAGTTCCTCCGCCTCCATGGCCAGCATGTTGCGATAGAGCATTGAGGTCGGCTTGATGAAATTCTCCGAGACCGACAGCGCCGGCAACTCGATGGGGAAGCCACCGGCCTGGAACACGCCGCGCTTCACGTCCTCGACGCGATGCTTGAAGTGCGAGTGGCACGGATTGATGTCCGACCAGGTGTTGAGGATGGCGATGATCGGCTTGCTTTCCCAATCCTTGGGTTCGTAGCCCATCTGCAGCATGCGTGAGCGATGGCCGAAGCTGCGTAGGTCATCGGGGCCAAACCACCGGGCGCTGCGCCAATTGCTGGATTGAGGATCGTAGGCCATCGCACTTCCCGCCGTTTCGTCTAACGCGTTAAAGCACTAAAACGTTAGTGTTGCAATAGGCCTAAGGTTGAGGCATTGCTGGTGTGGAAAACGAGGGGTGATTGGATGGATCGAGCTGTGCATCGTGGGCGGACCTCGCTCGATCGCGGACGCCAGATGGCCAAGCAGGTGGAAGAAGAGCTGCGCGAGCGCATCCTGACGCTGAAGCTGGCGCCGGGCTCGGTCCTGTCGCGTGCCGAGCTGCAGGAGGAGTTCGGGCTCAGCAACACACCCATCCGCGATGCGCTGCTCAAGCTCGACGAGGAGGGACTGGTCGAGGTCTATCCGCAGCACGCCACGCTGGTATCGCGCATCGACCTGGCCGCGGCGCATGAGGCGCACTTCCTGCGCCGCGCCGTCGAAATCGAGGCTGTGGTCACCGTTTGCAACGCCAGGAACGAGCGCACCGCGCCAGCTCTCAATCGCGTCGTCACCATCATGGAAGCGTGTCTCGCGCCCGACATGGTCGAGGAATTCAGCGCGCAGGATCGCGAGTTCCACCGCATCATCTGGACCGATGCCGGCGTCGGCAACCTGCTGCCGATCATCCGTCGGCAGAGTGGCCATATCGACCGGCTGCGGCGGCTCAACCTGTTCGATCCAGGTAAGGCCGAGCGCATCATTGATGACCATCGCCGCATCATCGCGGCGGTGCGGGATTTCGATGCCGATGCCGCCAGTAAGATCATGCGCCAGCATCTGTCGGGCACGCTCGAAATCATCCCTGATATCGCCCGGCGCTATCCGGATTACGTGCTCGCCTGAACGCCGGGGCGCATGAAAAAAAGGGGGCCTCGCGGCCCCCTTCGTCTTTTTGCGGTTCGCGTTACTGCTTCCAGTACCAGACCTGTGGCAGCCACAGGGTCGGTGACGGGAACATCGAGGAATGCGGCATGGTCGGCGGCACATTGCCCAGGGCCGTCTTGCCGATACCGTAGGTCGAGGTTGCCTTGACCGTGCCGATCATCGGGAACTCATCGGCCGCGCTGTCGGCCATGGCGTGGAACAGGCGCTTGCGCTCATCGGGGTCGAGCGTCTGCTTGACCTGGGTCCAGAGTTCCAAGCGTTCCTTGACGCCAGCAGGCGGCTCTTCGCCTTCGGCGCCGCCGGTGGCATACCACTTGGCCCAAGGCGTCTGCTTGGGCGCATCGACCGGCACCAGCATGAAGGGCGGCTGGCCGGGGATCCACGCTTCCTGGCTCGATGCGGCCAGCGCATCGGCATCATTGCCTTCCTGGCGCACCGAGAGCAGCGAACCCTCGATGGCGTTGATCTGCAGGTCGACACCCAGCTCGGCCCAGTTTTGTTCGATCAGGATCAGCATGTCGAGGAATTCGGGCTGGTCGGTGGCGTTGACGTCGATGCTGAACCGCACCGGGCGACCATCGGGCAGCAGGCGCAGGCCTTCGGCATTGCGTTCGGTCAGCCCGATGCCGTCGAGCAGGGCATTGGCCTCGGCCTGATCGAAGTCGAGATACTGCGTGGAGAAGCGCTCATGATACAGCGGGCTGGTCGCGAACGGACCGCCCTGGAACGGCTCGCTTTCGCCCGACAGCACCGTTTCGATCAGCGCCGATCGGTCCATGCCGAGCGACAGCGCGACGCGGAAATCCTTCTCGTTGAAGAGATCGCGCAGCCCCTCATCCTTGTGGGTGAGATTGAAAATGATGACCATCTTCGAGCCGCCCAGCGAGGTCATTTCGGCCAGGTCGTATTCACCCGATGCTATGCCGTCGGCGAGCACAGGGCGGTTGACTGGCGTATCGAGCTTGCGGAACTGCCAATCGATCCGGCCGCCGATCGCGGCCAGCAGCAGCGCCTGCACATCCTGGTAGACGGCGATTTCGAGCTTATCGACATAGGGGAGCTGATTGCCGGCCGTGTCGACCTGCCAGAAATAGGGGTTCCGCTCGAAGGTCACCTGCGTGGCGCCGCCATCATAGGGCTGGGTGATCAGCCACGGATCGAGCGTGGGCCGCTCGACATTGATGAAGCGCGCCGCACTGCGGACGTCGCCGCATTTCTCGCTGAACTGGGCCTGCCAGTCGGTGAAGCCGGCCGGCGGTACGTCGGCCAGGGCGGGTGTCACAGCGGGGTGGAACTGGCCGCAATAGGCCTTGGAGAAGTAGACCGGCCCCTGCCCTTCCCAGCGCGTCAGCTCGACAAGGAAATTGGCATTGGGCTGGGGGAAAGTGAAGGTGAACGTGTCGTCGTCGACGACAGCAAAGGTCGGTACGAGGCCATTGATGCGGAATTGCGAGGGCGTATCGAGCAGGTCGGGATTGAACAGCACGTCCTCGACCGAGAAGGCTACGTCATCGATGGTGAAAGGCTGGCCGTCGGACCATTTGAGGCCCTGGCGCAGGTTGAACGTGTAGACCGTGTAGTCGTCGCTGACCTCGTAGCTATCGGCCACATTGGGAATGACATCGGCCATATTGGTGTCGTAGCGCACGAGGCCCTGGCCGCCGATCCAGCGGAGGAGGAAGCTCTGGTCGGACGCGCCGACCATGCCCGAGCGCAACACGCCGCCATAGCTGCCCACTTCACCGAGCGGAGTCACCACTTCAGGCGCCGCGGGCAAGCGCTCGACGACTGGCGGCAAAGTGCCGGCCGCGACCTGTTCGGCGAGAGCGGGCGCCTCATTATAGGGCTGCGCGAGCGCAACGGCCGGCAGTGTGAGCAGCATCAGCGCTGCTCCAGTCCATCGTGCAGTCTTCATTTAGTCCTCCCTTGTGGCGGACCCATATGGGTCCGGGGCGCCGCCTCCTCGCGGCGCCCGCCCGGATCACTCCAGGATGTCGAATGAGCTGAGATATTTGTCGCTGAGGGTCAGGCCGAGGCCCGGCACGTCGTCGCGCAGTTGCAGGTAGCCATCCACCGGCTGCGGCTCGCCCTCGAAGATGTAGTAGAAGAGCTCATTGCCCACCTCGACCGCATGCACCGGAAAAAACTCGGCCATCGGCGAGGCCGTCGAGGCCATGGTCAGATGGTAATTGTGCATCTGCCCGGCATGGGGGATTACGGGAATCTGGTAGGCCTCGGCCAACGCATTGATCTTGCGGGCGGCGGAAATGCCACCGACGCGGTTGGTGTCATACTGGATGACGTCGAGCGCGCGCCGATCGAGCAATTGCTGGAAGCCAGCGAGGGTGAATTCGTGCTCGCCGCCCGAAATGGGCAGGATGTTGAGCTTGCGCAGTTCGGCATAGCCCTCGATGTCATCGGCGATGACGGGCTCTTCGAGCCACCGGATGTCGTATTGCGCCAGCTTGGGCAGCATCCGCTTGGCATATTCGAAGGTCCAGCCCATGTAGCACTCGACCATCAGGTCGCGATGCGAACCGATGACGCCGCGCACCGTCTCGACCAGTTCGAGATTGCGCCGCATGCCCTCGGGCCCATCCTTGGGACCCCAGCCGAAGCGCATCTTCATGGCACTGAAGCCCTGGTCGACATAGGACTGCGCCTCGGCCGCCAGCGCCTCGAGCGGCTGGGCGTAGAGCTTGGACGCGTAGCAGGGAATCTTCTCCTTCACCCGCCCGCCGAGCAGCTTGAAGACGGGCTTGTCGACCGCCTTGCCCATGATGTCCCAGAGCGCGATATCGAGCGCACTGATCGCCGTCATGCCGACGCCCTTGCGACCCCAGGCATGGGTCTGCCGATACATTTTCTGCCAGAGATACTCGACGTCGAACGGATCTTCGCCGAGCAGCATGGGCGCGTAGTAGGTGTCGATGGCCGATTTCACGACGCGGGGCGCCAGCGCGGCATTGCCGATGCCGACAATGCCGGTATCGGTCTCGATCTCGCAGACCAGCCAGCCATGGAAGCGGAAGCTGCCCATGGCGTCGCCGCGTTGATAGAGCATGTCGGCGGCATTGGTGCAGAAATTGGCCGACGGCCTGACCACCTCGCCCTTCCACTCGAAGACACGTGCACGGATTGCGGTGATCTTCATGGCTGGGCCGCCCCGCCGAGACGCCGGCTGGCAAGCCGCACGGCTACGTCGAAGGCCGCCTGCATGGCGCCCGGATTGGCGATGCCCTTGCCGGCAATGTCATAGGCCGTGCCATGCGCCGGCGTGGTGATGGGAATGGGCAGCCCGCCATGCACGGTCACGCCGCGCGAGAAGCCCATGAGCTTCATCGCGATCTGACCCTGGTCGTGATACATGGTGACGATGGCGTCATAGTCCGACGCCCTGAGGAAAATCGTATCGGCCGGGAACGGCCCCACCGCCGGAATGCCTTCTGCGCGTGCCGCAGCAACCGCCGGGGCGATGACGTCGATCTCCTCGCGCCCGAAGCTGCCATTCTCCCCATTGTGCGGATTGAGCCCGCAGACCGCGATGCGCGGGCTGGCAATGCCGGCGTCACGCACGGTCTGATAGGCAAGCCGGATCGAGGCGACGATGCGCTCCTCGGTAATGAGGTCAGGCACGGAGCGGATCGAGACATGGCTGGTCACCCGGCTGGTCCACAGCGACCCGAGCAGGTTGAGCTCGCCATGCGGTCGGCCCTCGGCACCCAGGATGGCGGCGAACCACTGGCTTTCGTCCTCATGGCCGAGGCCGGCCTGATGCAGCGCCGTCTTGTTGAGCGGGGCGAACAGCACGGCATCGGCAATGCCCGCCTGCGTCAGGTCGATCGCGGCACGCAGGGTGTCGATAGCGTAGCGGCCGCCGGCGGCACTGGCTTCACCACGCACGACCGCAGCGTCCGGACCGGGCTGCCGCCACAACGTGACACCGGTTGACGGGCGCTCGGTCGGCCGATCCGCCACCTGCGCAACATCGGCCCCGAACACCTTGGGGTCGGCGATGACGATCACCTGCGCAGCGGTCAGATTTTCCTGCACCGCCAACAGCTTGCGGCAGAGTTCCGGACCAATTCCGGCGGGGTCGCCGCATACCAGGGCTATCGTCGGTCGCTGCATCGCATCCTCGTCTCGTTATGCGGCAAACCAAACACGCACCCACTAACTTGTCAACTGGCTGGTCCACCGAACCACTAGACCTGATGGTTCGAATTGGCTAGACATTGGTCGTAGTGACGAGGGGGCGTGCGTGGCGACGACGATAAATCTGGACAGCCTCAAGGCGGGTCTCAGCAAGCGCACCATCCGCGATCAAGTGGCCGAGCGCATCGCCTCGATGATCCAGTCGGGCCTGTTGCGACCCGAGGACGAATTGCCGAGTGAGCGCGAGCTGGCGGCTACGCTGGAGGTGAGCCGGGAAACCGTGCGCGGCGCCATCCAGATGCTGGCGGCGGTGGGCATGGTGGAGATTTCCCAGGGCAGCCGGACCCGGGTTATCGGCCGTACCGACTTCTCGGGCAATATCATCCCCGCCGAGCCGAAACTGACCGCCGACATGGTCCGACTGCTGCACGAAGCGCGTGTATTGGTGGAGCTGCAGGTCACCCGTCTGGCGGTGGCGCGGATATCAACTCCCGAACTGCGTCGCATGCGGCGCCTGGTCGATGCCCAGCGCGACATGTTCGATGATCCGCTGAACTTCCAGATTTCAGACTCCCAGTTTCACCACCTGATCTACCAGGCGGCCGACAATGCCCTGCTTGCCGATTTCCTGGGCAACCTTTACTCCCAGGGACTGCAATATCGCCGGAAGGTGCTGAGTGCAGCCGGCTCTATCCAGCTCAGCGTCGAAGATCATGTACGCATCGTCGAGGGTTTCGAGGCATCGGATGCGGAACGGACCGCCGAAATGGTCCACCAGCACCTGACCCGCATCCACGAAACGACGTTGCAAAAGATCGTATTGGCGCAAGGTGGGTGAGCGGTAGACGATCTCAAGAGTTGCGGTGATCTTTGCGTGCAAGTGACGCTCGCTTGATATCCTGGGCTTCATTGCAGTCGTTCGGGCAGGACGATGCTAAAGCTCCCATTCCGGCGGCAATTCGTGTGGCGTGCTGCTTCTAACAGCACACGCATAATCGTCACTCATTGGGCGACTTTGGTCTGATGGAGTCATGGACTTCGGTCGATTGCGGTGCGTCGGCATTGGGGTCTTAACTGTGCTGTCCCGATCCACGGGGATGGCCCGGCGCGATTGGGTCGGCTTGGGGGCCGATCAAGATGTCCGTACGGGGTCGGCTTTGCGGTCTGGTACTGTTGGCGCTGCTGTCGGCAGGGCCCGCTCAGTCCCAGGACGTCTTCCAGACCCTTCTCTCCATCATGAACGAGAACGCGCAGGCTGGGCAGGGCAGTCCGACACTTGTAAGGCCGGCAGCCGATGCCGAGCTATTGCAGGTCCAGCGTCAGCTTGCCTCCCAGGGCTACGATGTCGGCGTTCCCGACGGGGTAATGGGACCGCGCACGCAGCGCGCCATCGCCGCCTACCAGCAATCGATCGGCACCGTGCCCACGGGCGTGCTCACCACCGCTGAGCGCGACATGCTGCTGAGCGGCGCCGTCGGCATTGCGGCACCAACATCGACAGCCTTGTCAGGACGACCCGATTTCGACCTGCTCTATGATGTCGATCTGCCTAGTAACGACTTTCGGTCCGGGATGAACGAGCCTACCCTCAAGGGGCTGACGCTCGATGGGTGCCTGGCTGCCTGTGCGGCCGATGGGCGTTGCCAGGCCTTCACCTATAATGCCGCGGCCAAGGTGTGTTTCCTCAAATCCACCGGGACCAACCCATCGGCGTTCAGCGGCGCCATTTCCGGTATGCGCAAGGGTATCGGGGCCGCCGGCGTTCCCGCCATGGCGGCCAGCCCGGAAGGGTTGCGCCCGCTGTTGCCCTCCGAAGTGGCGCAACTGCAAGCCGGCCTCAACCAGCATGGCTACGACGCGGGCGCACCCGACGGGGTCATCGGCGGCAAGACCCGCGCCGCCATTGCCAGCTTCCTTGTCGACAATCCCGGCGCCGCCAGCCAGGACATCAATGTCGCGCTGATGCAGGCGGTGCTCGGCCAATCGTCCGTTTCAGCGGCGCCTGTCGCCATCGACGTTGCCAGCTATCGAACGCTCGAAGAGGCCGACCGCGACCTGGCTCTCGTGGCGCTGGCGAGGGATCCCGCCGTCCTCGATCAGTCCGGCGTGCTGCAGACCTGGTTCAGCCGTGACGCCCGCAGCGCCGATTTCGGCGACAACTACGCTCTCATCACCGCCTACGACAACGGAAACACGGTGGAACGCGATGCCATCCTGGCACGCTACCGGCAGACCCTTCTAGACGAGGCCGCCGCCTTCGTGGCTGACCCCGCCAATCTGAAGTTCCGCATCAGGATGACCAGCGGGGTCCAGTTCGGTGCCTTCGAGCCCGGCAAAGGTCTCGCCATCAGGCCCGGCTATTTCGATGTCCTGCAGGAAAAGCGGATGCTCTATCGGACCATCGTCGCCAACAGGGTGTTCGGTGGCCTGACGCTTGATGCGCCCGACATTGATGCCGTACCCGTCGCCGACCAGGCTGCTGCCGCGGCGCTGCTCGATGCCATCCAGGCGCGCTCGGGCAACCAGCTTGGCAACATCACTGTGTGGCTGACGATCAGCGAAATCGGCATCGACCGAAACGCCGCCGCCATACCGCTCGCTGCCGATATTCCCATGACGGTCAGCGTCGACAAGGTCGCACTCATGACCTATGGCCGAGACGGCAAAATGCTGGGCGAGGAGATGCAGGTTCTCTACGTCCCATCGGATCGAGGGGGCACTCCGATCACACCTGCCGAAAACCTGCTGGTCGCCAGGAATTTCGGTCTGCGCCAGATCGAGGGATATGTGGCGCTTTCCGGCCCTGACGGGGATATGCCCGGCGTCCCTCGGGCATACCAGGAACGGCTCACCCGGTTCCTCAATATGGCAGCCATCCGCCTCAACCCCGACCGCATGGGGGATTGGATGGAAGAGCCCGCCATACGCTCGCTGATGACCCAGGCCCAGCACCTGCGCGTTTACGGCCAGAGCTACCAGGAGTTCCACATCTTCACCAATGAGTTCGACCTGCGCGAGGCCACGGCCGTCTATTCCAGCGAGGTCGTGCCCGAACTCATCGCCGCGGCGCCCAGCCTGCCCATCAACATCGTCTCCATCCACGCGGTGCAACTGGGCGAGTACGACTTCGCCAGCAGCAGCTTCCCCTTCATCCAGCAGGGTGGGGGCGGGCCATTGTTCCAACTGCCGGACAATCTGGGCCGGCTCCGCTCGACGGCGGCCTACCAAAACCTGCCAACCACCCTGGCCGTCGACGAGGTAACCGCCGAGGCGTGGGTGCGAGCAGCGGCGCCGGCGCAGCCCATGGTCTACCTCGCCACCTTTGGCACTCTGTCACTGCCGCCGGCCGGCTCTATCGTGGGAAATGCCAACAATAACCAGGGCACCGAGGACCCGCTCTATGGCGCCTTGGTCTTTACGCCCGCCAGCACCAGCATCTTCGTCGATGCGGCGCTGACACAGCCCTTGCTTGCGCTCGACCCGGCGGTCGCGGTTCACGACCCCGAGGGCCCGCGCGTGGCCCCACCACCGAGCGCCACCGAACTGGCGCTCAGCGAGATTGTCGTCGCTACCGAAGTGGAATTGCTCGCACATGTGTTTGACCGCCTCGCCCCGCAGGGCCTGGCGGACGCCATCATCGACAGTTCGGACGCCGTGCGCCGCGCCAACGAGTTCGACGTTACCGAGGAACGCCAGAAGGCCGAACAACTCCTCGCCGATGCATCGCGCCGACCGGTCTGGCTCAAGGGCATCATCACCCTGGGTACCTATTCGACCGACAAAGGCAGCTTTGATGCGGCGGAGGTCAATTTCTACCTGCCCGACGAGGGCGGCTTTGCCGCCGGTTTCAGCTACGGCTTGCTGGACCCGCGCCAGCTTACCGACCTGCCCATTCCGACCGCGCAGGCCATGCAGATCGCCGACATGTCGGCGCGGCAATTGATCGTGCTGGCTCAGGTCGATCTTGTCGACATCACCCCCGCTGGCGATGCGCAGACCGCGAACTACAGGGTCGCCCTCGATATCAAGGAAATGCTGATCCTGACCGAGGACAGCCCCGATGCCTCGCAGCCGCAAACGCTCCTCGCCCGGATCAAGCCAGGCGAAAATGCTGCGCCCGCTGCCAGCCAATTGGCGTCGGCGCCCCCGCTGCGCCAGCTTGATCCGGAAGCGCTCGACTACCTGCGCATCAAGTATGCGCCCGAGACCATGGACGACGCCGCCTATGAGCGCATGATGTCGGCGCGTTGGGCGATGGAGCAAACCAACTGGGTGCCACCAGAGGAGTTCTTCTTCCCTCCCGGCACCGATATGCTGAGCCCGGGTGTGCGCAAACGCTGGCTGCCGGATTTCAAGGCCTGGGCGTTGAGCCGGCTACCTGGCCTCTCCGAGCCGCTGAGCCTTGTCTGTGCCCAAGCCATCAATGGCGAAAGCTGGCCTTCACCGCTGCATGACGCGGCACAGAAATCCTTCCCCGACCTGGGCGATACACCGACCATCGACCGCATCGCCGCCCGCTTTGCCGCGCCGCATCTGACCGGACCGGTTTATTTCGAGATTCCAGGCTATCTCATGGAAGACCAGGTCTGTGGCAACGGCGTTGCGCCCGTGCCGCTGATCGAGGCGCTTGACCTCAGGGCCTCGCCCCGTAGCGGGGCGGTCGTGCGGGTCGCCAATGTCGCCCTCCCGGGCAATGTTGCCGGAGCCGGCCTCGATCTCGTCGTCGACAGCGTCGACGTTCTGCCCCATCCCGATGGCGGCAAGCCCATCCTGATGATCAACACCCACTTCGACAGCGCCTGGCTGCCGGGCCAGCCGCCCACCACCGTTTCGACGGCGGCGGACATGGCCGCGTTGCTGGCGGAAACCGAAACCGCTCCCCTGGCTACGCCAGTGCCCGGGGAATGGGACATTGTCGGCCTCAAGCCCGGACAGACGCTTGAGCAAGCCGACGCCATCATCCGCGCGCATATGGAGGTCGCGGCGGTTTATGTGCGCCAGCAAGGGCAGCGCACCACGCCCTATTTCAACAACGAGATTTCCTATCTCGATGCCACCCTGTCCGAGGCCATTACGCTAATCTACGAGCCGACCTCGGCTGGCGACATCGTGTTCCTTATCGCCCGCGAAGTCGGCAAGCCCGCCGACAGCATGCCGACTGATGATCTTCTGGAGGGACTACGCGCCAAATACGGTGCCGAACGCCGGGCGGACCTGAGCTATCCGGGTCAATTCAAGGTCAGTTGGTATTCCCAGGACATTCCGAAGTCGAGCCAGGGCATGAATGACCAGCAACGCTGCAGCGTGCCCTTCGTCATGGCGCAAGGATATTGGACCCCGATCGAGGGCAGTGTCGAAGCGATGGACCCAAGCATTGTCGGCAACATCCAGGTGCGCGGCTACATGGTATTGCCCGGCACATCCGACCTCTATCCCGACACTCTCGAGCTTGGCGCGCTCGACTGCGGCATTGCCGTCATGGCGGACAAGCACAAGACCGGCAACAATGACTCATTGATGGTCCAGATGTTCGACTATGCCGGCTATGCCAGGGCCCATGCCGAAGCTCAGAAACTGGCGCAGCAGGAAGGGGCGACCGGTGGTAGCGACGGTGCGGCACCGGTGCTCGACATCGAGTTCTAGCGCCGGGACAGAGAAGACCGGCAGGTGCATGTCCGCATTCAAGACACCGCAGTGCCAGCTTGGCGTCCGACTTGGGGCGCATTGTTGACCGGACGCTCTCGGGGCCGCCGACAGCGGGCAGGCTGCTCACAATCATGGAACGACCTGTCTGCCTATCGCCTGTCGATGAGTTCCTTCACCCGTCGGGCGAAAGTGTCCATCTGGAATGGCTTGGTCATGACATGCATGCCCGGGTCGAGGTGACCATGGTTGAGCACTGCATTCTCGGCGTAGCCGGTAATGAACAGGACTTGTAGATTTGGTCGACCGACACGCGCCGCGTCAGCAAGCTGCCGCCCGTTCATGCCGCTCGGCAGGCCGACATCGGTGATCAGCAGATCAAGGACGCGGTTGGAATTGAGGATGCGAAGGGCAGACGGTCCGTCTTCCGCTTCGATCACGGTGTAGCCGAGCTCTTCGAGTTGCTCGGTGGCAATCATGCGGACGAGCGGCTCGTCGTCGACAAGGAGGACGGTCTCCCCATCGCCCGCCCGCGGCTTGTCAATGAGGGAATGATCCAGGGGCTCGTCCTGCTCGGCTTCTCCAACGTGCCGCGGCAGGTAGATACACACCATCGACCCGTTGCCGGGTTCGGAATAGATGCGGACGGTACCGCCCGACTGACCTGCAAAGCCATAGACCATAGAGAGCCCCAGACCCGTGCCCTGCCCGATCGGCTTGGTGGTAAAGAACGGATCGAACGCCCTCGCCATCACGTCGGGCGTCATGCCCGTGCCGGTGTCACTTACGCAGAGGGACAGGTACTGGCCAGGTTGCAGGGCTCGCTCCCGGGCCGCGCGATCGTCCATCCAGCGATTGGCTGTCTCGATGGTGAGCTTGCCGCCGCCGGGCATGGCGTCGCGCGCATTGATGCAGAGGTTCAGCAGCGCATTCTCCAACTGGCCAGCATCCACGAACGTAGTCCAAAGTCCGGCCGCACTTACGGTTTCCACCTCGATCTCAGGACCGACGCTGCGATTGATGAGATCCACCATGCCCAAGACGAGATTATTGAGGTCCGTGGGCTTGGGGTCGAGAGTCTGGCGGCGCGAGAATGCCAGCAGTCGCTGGGTCAGGCCCGCGGCGCGCTTGGTGGCCGCCGTCGCCCCGGTGATGTAGCGATCAAGGTCGCCGATGCGGCCCTGCGTCAGGCGTGTCGACATCATCTGCAGGCTCCCGCCGATGCCGGCCAGGATGTTGTTGAAGTCGTGGGCCAGCCCGCCGGTCAACTGGCCGACCGCTTCCATTTTTTGCGATTGCCGCAAGGCCTCCTCAGCCGCCATCAAGTCGGCGGTGCGTTCGCTTACCTGGTGTTCCAGGTTCTCGTTGAGGCTGGCCAACATGGCTGCGGTGGCTCGGAGTGCGGCTTCCGAGCGGACCCGCTCCACATGGGCCCAAGAGCGTTCGGTCACCTCCCGGATCAGGGCCAGTTCGCGCTCGCTCCACCAATGCGGCACCTTGTCGTGGATGGCCATGAGAGCGGTTAGGCGACCCTCTTTGACCAGCGGCATGCAGATGGTGGCGGCAATGCCGATGTCGCGGAAGGTCTTGGCTTCATGCGGCGCCAGTTCGGCAAGGTTGTCATTGATGACCAAGGGCTGCCCGGCATGGAGATTGCGGACGGCGAGTTCACCAAACGCGGCAAGGCTGTAGTGGCCCACGATCGAAGGCGAGCCAGGTGCGGCCCAGTCGCCTCGGATCGTAAAGCCATCCTCATCTTCGTCCATGTCCGCATAGGCGCAGTTGGACAGGTCCAGATGAGTGGCTACGGCGCGCGTGGTGATCGCCAGGATTTCGTCGGCATCATCGCTGGCCGAAGTCTGTCGAGCCAGATCGTCGAGGAAACGCAGTCGCGTTTCATTAGTCCTGAGGGCGGATTCGGCGCGGCGCCGCTCGATCGCCGTCCGCGTCCGGTCGGCAAACTCGCGGATAAACGCGACTTCGTCGGGGCTCCATTTTCGGGGCGTCACATGGTTGAGATAGAGCAAAGCAACGAAATCGCCCTGCTCGGTCACCGGCATATTGACGAAGGAGTGGGCGCTGATCGCTTTGAGCGCTTCCGCGTTGGAGGCGGTTCTGACGTCGGTATCGGCATCCTCGCATACGACCGTCACGCCCTGCTTCAGATCCTCGATATAGGAGCCGTAGTCGCGGAAGTGCAGCGTTCCAGCGAGGCTGCGGATGCCCGGAGCATTCCAATCCCGTTGGATGCTGATCGTCTCGTCTCGCTTGTTGATGGTGCCATACCCTGCGCGGCTAACACCCATGGACTGGCCAAGGATCATGGCAGACGCGAAGGCCAGTTCATCCGGGTCAGGCTCGTCTCTGATCAGGTCCGTGAGCGCCACGAGCGCCTGCGTGCGCTTCTGATGGCGCTGTGACCCAGTGACGTCAAACCCCTCGCAAAAGATGCCGCCGATGGTGCCATCGTCGTCGTAGAGGGGCGCATAGATGAAAGTCAGGTAGCGGGTCTCTTCCCCGGTGTTGGCACTTCGCCGATAGCGAACCTCGGCGCTTTCGGCCTCGAAGGTGACGCCGGTTGCCCGGACCACATCGAGCTGCTCGTAGAACCCCTGCCCTTCAATGCTCGGAAATGCCTCCCGGATTGGAAGGCCGAGCCAGTCGCCGCTGTTGAACACCGAACGGTGGGCGTCGTTGATGAACTCCACCACATGCTCAGGCCCGCGCATGATGATGATGAAGCCCGGCGCCTGCTCGAACAAACGCAACTGGCGCACCGCGGAATTCCGCTCGCGACGTTGAGCCAGGACACCTTCGGTCGTCTCCGTACAGACGCCAAACAGCCCGACGAAGCCGCCCGTTTCATCGGGAACCGGATTGTATGAGAAGGAGAAATGGGCCTCATCGAGGGCACCGCGGCGGTCGAGCTGGATCTCGATATCGTCCATCTGGATAGACTCGCCAGCAAAGACGCGATCGAACATCGGCTCCAGCTGCGGCCATGCCTCGGCCCAGACGTCGGCGGCTGGCCGCCCGAGTGCCACAGGATGCTTGCGGCCCAAGATGGGGATAAACGCATCGTTGTAAAACCAGATGCGCTGGGGGCCCCAAGCCATGAACATTGGCTGGGCCGATCGCAGCATGAGATCAATTAGAGCCTGTTGGGCTGCGGGCCATCGATCGCGAGGACCGACAGATGTGGAGTGCCACTCGACGGCCTCGATCAGCGACCGCATCCCGGCCGGGGTAATACTGTCCTCAGAAATTTTTGCCCCCAGATACGCACCCTGCCGTCAACAAGACGTGCGGCCGGGCTAATGGTTCCCAGCCAGGATACTGTTCAGGGCGATTCCGAAGACCATGCGAAATTGAGGTAGTCACTGCGCGTGTCGTAGCAGATGCCGCCATACATTCGCAGATAGCTGTCGCGACGTATCGGGTCATTCCAGACCTGGGCGGGGTCGGCCAGGTCGGCGCGGTATTGGCCGATATTGTCCGGCGTGAGCAAGGTGGGCAGCACGTCCATGGCTTGCGGGACAGTCATGCCCTCGAGCCAGTCGGCGGCATATTGGCCAAGCGCATAGCCAAATATTGGCGATGCGAGGCTGACTGTGGCCTTGTAGGGGCTGTCGGCGGACTGGATCGCGGCTACGGCGTCGGGTTCGCCATCGATGCCGCCCAGAAACTGGTCGGGTGGTGCCTTGCCGCTCTCCTCGAGCGCACGCAAGGCGCCGAGAACGACTGTATCAGCGCCCAGAACGACGTCGATGTCTGGTTGAGCCAGCAGGACCGTCTTCATGGTTGCGTAGCCGCCATCCTCACTCACCGGGCTAGGCGAAATGTCGGCCACTATGGTGACGCCTGGCAGATGACCCAGGACGTCGCGCATAGCGCGAAATCTGGGCGCGAGGAATTGCAGGCTATCATGGGTCAGCAGCACGACCCTGGCCTTGCCATCGAGTTCGTCCTCGATGTAGCGCGCCGCCTCCTCGGCCAGCGTCTTGCCGGTCAGATATTGCGGGGCGTTGAGAATGGTCACGGCCGGCGGTGGGACGACGGCGCCGACATAGGTGCCGCTAGCGATAAGGGTCTGGAGGCTCGGGGCCAGTGACCGCGGATCAATCGGCGCCACGACAACGGCACCCACGGCTTCGGCTTTGAGCGCCTCGACCTGCTGGATCATCCGGGCGGCATCGTCTTCGGCCAGGACATTGCTGTAGACCAGGCCACGGTCGGCGGCCGCTCGCGACAGACCAAATCCCACGCCCTCCATGAACTCCCGGCGGTTGTCCTGCACGAAGGCCAGTGACGGCTTAAGGTTCGGAGGCGTGTTGCATTGGGTCTCGGCGGGGACAAAGGGGGCAAGGACGAAGGGCACCGTCACGCCCGGCGGAACCTCATCCTGCGCATAGGCCCAAGACGCAAGCAACAATCCACCGGCTGCCAATACCGCCGCAACCTGCCTAATCGTCATCACCACGGCGGCCCACCCTCAATCACCGACTGATAGCGGCGGATGGGTTTGATGCCAATTCAATTCATGCCGCAGCGAGCGGAAACGCCAATCTGGCGGAAAGACCGGGCTGCCGATCAATGTATTCAACCTTGCCTTGCATGGAGGCGGCCATGGCCTTGACGATCCGGCTGCCCAAGCCGGTGCCTTTGGCCGGCCCAGAGCTTCGGCCCACGCCGTCGTCATCGACGGACAGCATCACATCGCCCTGCTCAGACCGTTGCAAGGTCACCCGGACCTCGCCCGATCGGTCAGGATAGGCATATTTGGCGGCGTTCATCACCCATTCGGCCGCTATGACACCCAGATTGATGCTGGCATCGGTGCGCAGCGATATGGGTTCCAGGCTGTAGGTCAGCGAAATCCTGGCGTCGCTGCCAATGGTGGACTGGAACTGGTCCAACACGCTGCGAAGATAGTCGTCTAGCGCGACCTCCGTTACCTCGCCGGAGCTATAGAGCCGCTGGTGAACCAGAGCGATGGCCTGAATTCGAGATTGCGTTTCCGCCAGCACGGTCTTGGTGCCAGCGTCGCCGATGGCATTGGCCTGGAGCCCGACCAGGGACGAGACCATGGCGAGGCTATTGGCGACGCGATGATTGACTTCATCCACGAGCAGCTCCGCGCGCTCCTTGGCGACACGCATTTGCTCGTTGCTCTTGGCCAGGTCTGCGGTTCGGCTGGCCACCTTGGTTTCGAGCTGTGCGTTTGCGCCGGCAAGTGAATCGCGGGCCCGTGCCAACTCTCCGGCGTAACGAATAATGGTAATGAGAGCCGCCGCTGCCGCAGCCACGGCAACCAACGCGCCGATGACCGAGACCAGCCGTTGCCAGAGGGCATTGTCGGTCTGCTCAGCGACCAGGTCAGCGAGACGCTCGTCCGCGGCCAGACTGAGACCCGTAATGTAGACATTGGCCTCGTCCATCAGGCCTTTGCCGCGATTGGTGAGTACAAGGTCAAGCGTGGCACCGGTATCGCGGGCGCTGGTGAGGCTGATGGTCTGGTCCATTTCGCTGAACTTGTCGGCCAGAACCTGAGACAGTCGCTCGGCAGCCGGGAGCATGTCCGGATAGGTAGCAAGACGTTGCGGCAGTTCGCCCACCCCGCGCAGCGCCGCACCCTTGGCCAGATCGTATGGCGCCAGGTACACCTCGTTGCCGGTGTAGAGGAAGCCCCGCTGACTGGATTCCGCACGCTGCACCAACGCACCGAGCTCGACCGATGCGGTCTTGAGATCCCGGGCATCAAGAATTTCGCCGGCTATCTCGCCGGACCGCTCGCCCAGCCAGATCGCAACCAAAACTATCGCCGCGAGCGCCAGCAAGCCCACGGCGAGGAATAAGAGCTGCGATCGGACGAAGGCGCGAGCGCTGATGGGCATTTTCATAGCCTACATGCCAGAAGAATGAAGCTTTCGCCAAGACTTCGTGGCGTCACCTTTACGCGTTCTGCAACGAGATAGTGGGTTGGACTGCCCAGTGGTCCATCGGGCCAGACGGAACGGACCGGTTGGCGGGACCGTTCATAGGCTTGGTCATCAACTCACTCGAAGCAAGCGTCAGCATGGTCAACCAGTCCGCAGCGTCCAGTCGCGACGAAGGCGTTTCCATTCCGGGGGAGCGAGATGACCTTTGGTCCGCGCACCGGGCCGCTTCCCCACTTGTCGGCACAGCCATACACAACGGCCACAACGTCCGTGGGGAACTGGCGGACCTTATGGCGTTGGATGAGCCCGGTCGGCTGACGGAGGAAGACCCGTTCACCGAATTCTTCATTCGAGATGTGCCTAACCGCGTGGTGTTTCACCGCTCTCGCTTTGAGATCGACCTCAATCGCGAACGCGACGGCGCCTTCTACATGCGACCCGATCAGGCATGGGGACTGAACATCTGGCGCGAGGCACCGACCGCCGGGCTGGTCGACCGGTCATTAGCGGTGCACGACGCTTACTATGCCATGTTGGGTCAAATGCTCGCCGGCATCGGCGCCGAATTCGGCAGTTTCGTGCTGCTCGACATACACAGCTACAACCATCGCCGGGCTGGCGCCAACGCCGAACCGACCGCCGAGGCCGACGCGCCGGTGATCAATATCGGCACCTCGTCGATGGATCGGGAGCGCTGGGCCGATGTGGTCGAGCCGTTCATGGAAAGCCTGCGCAGCACTCCGTTTCGCGGCGCAAGCCTGGACGTCCGCGAAAACATCGCCTTTCAGGGCAAGGGCGAGCAGACGCGCTTCGTGCATGAGAATTTTCCGCTCAGCGGCTGCGCCATTGCCGTGGAGTTCAAGAAAGTCTTCATGGACGAGTGGACCGGCGAACCGGATCGCGACGTGCTGCAGGTGTTGCGCGGTGCAGTCCGCCAGTCCCTGCCGGTGCTGCTTGCCGGGCTCAGGGCGCACGGATGAGCGCACCGAGCGACGAACGACTGCTCAGCGAACTTGCTGCGGCGCTCGCCACAGGCGAACCGATCCGGCGCGACTTCGGCCGCAGTGAACGCCTGCATATCGACCGGCCCATGCCGTTCCTTTTCGTGCAGGTCGGCGGCGCGCGGCAACTGGCGGCGCGCGACCTCGTCACCGCTAATTCTGCCTATCTGCTTGCTGGAAGCCTCAAGCGCGCCAAGGCCGTCATCGAACTTGTAGCGGCAGCGATGATCGAGCGCTTCGGCGCATTCATCGTCCTCGATATCGGCGAACTGGCACAGGACCGGATGGCGGGGGACGCGGCGTATCTGCCGCCGTTCGAGATGACGCTATCGAGTTCGGGCGACGAGGGGGCGCGAGCCGCCGCGGCCGCTTTCGGTGCCGCCACCGAGAAGGCGCGAGCCGCGTTCCGCAAGCCGCAGCTGGCGCGACCCGAGCTGGCTGACGACCCAGCCGGTAAACTGGCGCGGCAGTTGCCCAGGGTGCCCTTCCTGACGCTGCGCTTCGCGCCGATCTACCGCGTGCCGCAATCGACCGCCGTCTATCCGCAACTGCGCGAGCAGATGGTAGCGAATATGGTCGATGCCGGGCTACGGGCCGTGGCGGCCTTTGCCGAAGAAACCAAGAGCCTCGCAATTTCGAGCCATCGCGCTTTGGGCCGCAAGGCCTTTGTCGATGCCGTGACCCGCGCCGACCGGGCCATGGACGATGTGGCGCAATCCTTCGACTTCCTCCTGGCGGTGACGCCCATCAATGCCAGCGCTGCGTGGGAAGAGTTCGAAGCTGGCGGCTTCGAGCGAGCGCCACAACTGCTCTACCGCCCGCTGACCGTGGAAACCGACCGGCAGAAGCGGCAATTGTTCTCCATCGCCCTCGACCACTTCGAAGACCCTGTGCTGACCCAGCTCTATCGCGAGAAACAGCAAGAGCTCGATCTGCAGCTCTCGCTGCTGGCATCGCGGGAGACGTCGCGCTACGTCGAAATTGGTCGGGCGCTCTATGGCCCAGTCGAGCCCTCGCTGCTGGTCGCGGCCCAGGCCATTCTCGACGGCACGAAACCTGGGCGCGGTCGCCGCAACGCCGAAGACGAAAGCGCGGACTCCGCCTTCGTCGAACGCCGGGCCAGGGCAATGATCGGCAGCTATGCCGCCAACTATGCCGAGTTCTCGGCGACGATCGAGCTGCGCGACGACCTGCCGGCCGGGCTGATGGTAACGGGCGGGCGGCTGTTGATTTCGCGCAGTACCACCATGGCCAAGAACCGGGTCGAGGCGCTGCTGAGCCACGAAGTCGGCGTGCATCTGCTCACCTATTTCAACGGCTCGGCGCAGGGCTTGCGCCTCTTCCGCTCGGGTCTCGCCGGTTATGAGGGCGTGCAAGAGGGTCTGGCCGTGCTCGCCGAGTATCTGGTTGGCGGTATGACCACGGCGCGCCTGCGCCTGCTCGCGGCCCGCGTCGTCGGCTGCGCCGCTATGCTCTATGGCGCCAGCTTCGTGGACTGCTACAGGCAAATGCGCGATATCGGGCTGACTAATGCGGCGGCCTTCAACCTGGTGCTGCGCGTCTATCGCGGCGGGGGTCTCGCTAAAGACGCCGTCTATCTGCGTGGCCTGCTCGAAGTGCTGGCACATCTCCGGGCTGGCGGGGCGCTCGATCCGTTCTGGATGGGCAAGATTGCCGCGACCCATTTCGGCGTCATGCAGGAATTGAGCGCGCGAGGGCTGCTCAAGGCGCCGCCGCTACTGCCCGCCTTCCTCTCCCATCCCGATGCGGGTGCGCGCCTCAAGCGGGCGGTCGCCGGCATGGATCCGATAGACATGATCACCGCATAGGAGCGTCACATGCGAATTGCATTCTTCGTCAACTCGATCGAAGGCGAGACAGCGAACTACTCGACCACCCACCTTGCCCTGGCTGCGCTCAATCGCGGCCACGACATCTGCTACCTGACACCGGCCGATTTCGTGCTGCGGCCCGATGACAGCCTGGCGGTGCGGGCGCTCACCTTGCCTTCGGCCAAGTACAAAAAGGCGGGAACGCTATTCAAGGATCTTCAGGGGGCGGACACGGCGGTGGAAACCATGGATGTCAGCGAACTCGACATCCTGTTCCTGCGCAATGACCCGTCCGAGGACGCGGCCGATCGCCCCTGGGCGGCACAGGTCGGCGCCGTGTTCGGGCGCATGGCCGCTGATCGCGGCGTCATCGTGCTCAATGATCCCGACGGGCTCATGCGGGCGCAGAACAAGCTCTATTTCCAGGAATTCCCGGCCTCGGTGCGTCCAGAAACCCTAATCTCGAAGAGCATCGAGGAAATCCGCGGCTTCATCGACAGCCAGCGCAAAGGTGTGATCCTCAAGCCCCTGCAGGGTTCGGGCGGGAAGAACGTGTTCAAGATCGCTTCGCCCAAGGATGCCAACCTCAACCAGATCTTCGAGGCGGTGACCGGGGAAGGCTACCTGATCGCCCAGGGCTTCATGCCCGAGGCCGTGGAAGGCGACGTGCGTTTTTTCCTGATGAACGGGCAGCCCTTGCAGCGCGATGGCAAATACGCCGCCTTCCGCCGGGCCCCGGCCAAGGGCGAAATCCGTTCCAACATTCACGCCGGTGGCAGCGCCGAGGCCATCGAGGTGACTGAAACCATGCTCCGGATCGCCGATACGGTGCGACCCAAGCTGGTGCAGGACGGCATGTTTCTGGTCGGGCTCGATATCGTCGGCGACAAGCTGCTCGAGATCAATGTCTTTACGCCGGGCGGGCTCAACAACCTGTCGCAGATGTATGACACCGACTTCAGCCAGACGGTGATCGCTGCGCTCGAGGAAAAGGTCGCGATCCGAACCGCCTATGCCGGCGCCATCACCAACCGGCAATTGGCGACGCTGTAGCGGAGGGCCGGGTCCGAGAATATGCGGCAGACGTCAGAGCGGCCGCAGAGATCGACGACCTTCGAGGCTCCGATCGTAAAAATTTCACCCCAAACCACCGTTACAAATAGCGTTTTAATCTATTGTTCTATATAGAATTCGCAGAATTAAGTCCTGTGTGGCAGCACCATTTCAACTTACTTATGTTGTTGTTTGATAGCGAAGCGCTGGGAACTCCAGCCGTGTGTCCATGAACCTCCCTCTTGGGCGAAGAAGCGCAGTCGGCAATTATTCGCCTATGGGCAGCTTTGCGCACCCCTGTCTCACGTAAGCAATTGCTGTTGTGGGAATTGGCGAGCCGTGTCAGTACCTTCTGCCTGTTGAACTGGACACATCGCCATGCTGGCCACACAACGCGAGGTTGCTCGGCGCGCGAAGACGTCGCTGAAGACGGTGTCGCGCGTCATCAACAAGGATCCGTTGGTGAACGCGGAAACGCGGTCGCGGATCGAAGCGATCATTGCCGAGGTGGGTTACGAGCCGCACCAGGCGGCGCGGATGATGCGCTCGCAGAAGAGCAATATCATCGGGTTCCTGGCCGATCAGGTGACGACGACGACGTCATCGATCGAACTGGTGCGCGGCGCCCAGGACGTGGCCTGGGAACGCGGCAAGCAGATGATGCTGTTCAACATCGAGCGCGGCGCGGCGAGCGAAGAGCTGGCCGACGCGCAACTCGCGGCGTTTCGGGCCGAGGCGATCATTTATGCCGCCGTCTATCATCAGCCGGTGCGTGTCTCGGCGAGCAACGTGCCGCGCATTTTGCTCAACTGCTTTGACCCCGAAGGGCGGCAGCCCTCCATCGTGCCTGACGATTACCAGCTCGCTTACGAGCTGACCAAGATCATTTTCGAGCGGGGTTATCGGCGACCTGTCTTCCTCAACCTCTCCAAGACCATCGTGGCCAGCGACTTGCGGGCACGCGGTTTCGTCGATGCCGGACGGGCGCATGGCCTTGAGCTGAAAGACCAGGTGCTCGACGCTGTTGCGCCGACGGAAGAGGGCTACGGTTTCCTGGCCGAGCGCATCCTGCCCGACCTGCTGAGCCGGCCTGACCGCCCGGACCTGATCCTCTGCGGCCAGGACATCATGGCGATGAACGTCTATTTCGTGCTGCATGGGCTGGGGATCACCGTGGGCAAAGACGTTGCCGTGGCCAGTTTCGACAACCAACAGCCGATCGCCGGGTTGCTGAAACCGGGGCTGTCGACCATGGAACTGCCCTATTATGAGATGGGGCGCGCCGCGATGACCGCGGCCATAGACGGTTCCGATTTCGGCCAAGTGCTTCGTATGCCTGGCAAATTCATCGACCGATTGTCGATGTAATCCTGGGGAATCCACAGATCGACGAGTCGTATTGACAACGTGAGACAATCGGCCCTAACAATTGTCTCACGTTGTCATAAGACGACGTTCGGAAATATCCGGGAGGAAATCAATGAAACGCGCCCTTTATGCAGGGGTGGCTATGGCCGCCTGCATCACCTCCTCGCATGCCCTCGGCGGCCAGCTCACCGCCTGGGTGATCGATGGCGAGAGCGAGAAGCCCTATTTCACGCAGCTCGAAGAGACGTTCAACGCCAAGTATGGCGTTGAGGGAACCACGCTCGATGTCGTGCCGATCCCCAGCTACAACGAAGCTATCCAGGCCGCGACGCTCGCCAACGACCTGCCCGATATCATCATGCTCGATGGTCCCAACATGGCCAATGTCGCCTGGGCCGGCACCATCCAGCCGATCGGCGATCTGCTCGATCCGGAAATCCTGGCGGACCTGCTTCCAGCCATCAAGGATCAGGGCACCTATGGCCCTGCCAAGGAATTCTACTTCGTCAGCCCCTATGACTCCGGCACGATCCTGTGGGGCAACAAGGCGCTGCTCGAAAAGGCAGGCGTGCGCATCCCCACCACAGTCGAGGATGCCTGGACGCGTGACGAGATGCGCGATGCGCTCGAAAAGCTCGCCGCCCTGCCCGAGGTGGAATGGCCGCTCGACGTCAAGATGAACTATGGCGCCGGCGAGTGGATGACCTATGGCTTCTCGCCTCTGGCCCAGTCCAATGGCGGCGACCTTATCGACCGCACCACCTGGGTGGCGGAAGGCACGATCAATTCGGCGGCCAATGTCGAAACCCTGACCGAACTCCAGACCTGGAACAAGAATGAATGGATCGTTCCGGCCAGCGCCGGCGACAACAAGTTCTATGGCGAAAAGACCGCGGCGCTGTCCTGGGTAGGCAACTGGATGTGGCCCGCGCATCGCGAAGGCCTGGGTGACGACCTCGTGCTGATCCCGCCACCGAAATTCGGCGCGGCCGGCCCGATTTCGGCCAATGGCGGCTGGGGCTGGGCGGTGCCGACGAGCTCGACGAACCTTGAGGACGTCAAGCTCTTCCTCAACTACGCCATGTCGAGCGAGCAGGTCGCGGCCTATGCCGATACGACAGGCTATGTGCCCTCGCGCACCTCGGCCATCCCGCTTTCGGCCACCTATGGCGAAGGCGGCGAAGGCGAACTCTTCGCCAAGCTCGCCGAATGCTGCGCCGTGGTGCGCCCGGTGCACCCGGCTTATCCGGTGATCACCTCGGCCTGGGCACAGGCTGTCGTCAACGTCCTCTCGGGCGATGTCGATGTGAAGGCCGAGCTCGATCGGGCGGCGCAGACCATCGACCAGGACATCGCCGACAATGACGGCTACCCGCCCTTCGGCGAGTAAGCATAGCGGGGCGCGGCGCCATCGCCGCGTCCCATTCGTCCAGGCGCAAAGCCGGACCGGAGGAGCCCCCATGTCGATCAAGTCTCGCAGCCAGCGCCAGGAACTGGCCATGCTTCTGCCCGCCGTGATCTTTCTCACCGCGCTGATCGTCGTGCCGTTTGCACTCTCGATCTGGTTCTCCTTCACCGACCAGCGGCTGGTGCCCCGACCGATCCCGACCAAGCTGATCGGCGTCACCAATTACCTGCGCATGTTCGACGATCCGCTGTTCTGGCAGGCCATCTGGAACACGGTGCTGTTCGCCTTGCTGGTCGTGCCGTTCCAGCTCGCCATTTCGCTGGGCGCCGCGCTGGTGCTCAACGCCGCCATTCCCTTCCGCAGCGTGTTCCGGGCCATCGCCATCCTGCCGCTGCTGCTGCCCATGACCGTCATCGTTGCCATCTGGGCCGTGCTGTTCCGCATTCCCAATGGCCCGCTCAACGCGGCCTACCAATGGTTCTCCGGCTCGGGGAACTATGTCGACTGGATCGGCAGTTCCTCCACCGCCATGATGTCGGTGGTCGTGCTCTCGGCCTGGGCGACATTCCCCTACCAGATGCTGATCTACCTGGCGGGGCTGCAGGACATTCCGCAGGACCTCTACGAGGCGGCCAAGCTCGACGGGGCCAAGAGCTGGCAGCGGTTCCGCTATGTCACCTGGCCGGGGCTGCGCAACGTCAACATCTTCCTGCTCATCATCACCACCATCGGGGCGCTCAAGCTCTTCACCCAGGTCAACATCCTGACCAAGGGCGGCCCCAACGGGGCGACGACCACCATCATCCAGTACCTGTTCCAGCAGGGCTATGCGACGCAGAAGGTCGGCTACGCCTCGGCCGTGGCGGTGTTCTTCTTCCTTGCCGTCACCGCCATCGCCCTGCTGCAGCGAAAATTCCTCAAGAACGAGGGAGAGGCGTGATGACCGCAATCCGTATTCCGCGCGACGCCGTGCTGCCGCTGATGTTCGCCGGCGTCCTCACTTTGGGCGTGCTGCTGCCGCTGCTGATGATGGTGACCATTAGCCTCAATCCCAATGAGCAGGACATCATGGTGTCCATGGGCTCGATCCGCTCCTTCATCCCGCAGGTCTTCTCGCTGGAGAACTATGTGCAGGTGTGGACCGATCCGGTGCATCCGTTTGCGCGCTATCTGGGCAATACGCTGCTGATCACGGCGTCGACGCTGGTACTGTCGATCCTGTTCAATTCCATGGCCGCGTTCGTGCTGGCGCAGGGCACGCTCAAGGTGCGCAAGCTGGTGATGATCCTGATCCTGGCGACGCTCGCCGTGCCCGGCGAAAGCTTGGTGCTACCGCAGCTCATGCTGGCGAGCTGGACGGGGTTGATCGACAGCTATCAGGTGCAGATCATCCCAGGCGTCGCCAACGCCATGTCGATCTTTCTCTTCTACCAGTTCTTCTCGCGGCTCCCCAAGGAACTGATCGAGGCGGCGCGGATCGACGGGTTCTCGTTCTTCCAGATCTATCGCTATGTCGCCATGCCGCTCTCCCGGCCGGTGATCTCGGCGATTGCCGTGCTGCAGTTCCTCGAAATCTGGAATGCCTATCTCTGGCCCGTCATGGTCACGCGCGGACCGGAATACCGGCCGCTCTCGGTGGCGATGTCGGCCTATTTCGGCACCAACCAGGCCGCCTGGGGCAACATCATGGCCTTCGCGGTGTCGATGGCCGTGCCCGTCATCCTCTTCTTCCTCATCATGCAACGCCAGTTCATCGCCTCGGTGATGAGCTCGGGTGTCAAAGGTTAGTCCGCCGTGTCCGAGAAATTCCGTCCGCAGTTTCACTTCGCACCACGCGCCGGCTGGATGAACGATCCCAATGGCATGGTCCGGGTCGACGGCGCCTATCACCTGTTCTTTCAGCACGATCCCGACAGCACGCTGCATGGGCCGATGCATTGGGGTCACGCCCGCAGCACTGACCTGGTGAACTGGGAAGAACTGCCGGTGGCACTCTATCCGACCGAGCTGGGCACCTGCTTTTCCGGCAGCGCGATCGAGACGGAAAATGGCGAGCTGAAGCTGTTCTATACGGCCCATCGCAAGCGCGATGGCCGGGACTTCCAGACCCAGTGTCTGGTCCACTCTGACGGAGCCCTCACGACCTTCACCGGTGAGGCGGCCAATCCGGTCATCGACAATCCGGGGCTCGAATGCTTCCGCGACCCTAAGGTGATCTGGCATGCGGCGACTGCCCGCTGGATCCTGGCGGTGACCCTGGGCCAATCCATCGGCTTCTACTCCTCGACCGACCTGGTCGACTGGACCTTCGAAAGCGCGTTTGGCGAAACGGAAGGCCGACACAGCGACGGGCCATGGGAATGCCCTGATCTCGTGGCGATGCGGGCTCCGGACGGGTCTGAACATTGGGTGCTGCTGGTCGGCATCGGCTCGGGTGCCTATGGCTTTGGCTCGGGCAGCCAGTATTTTGTCGGCCAGTTCGACGGCCACCGCTTCGTCAACGCGAACACGCCCGAGACCGAACTCTGGCTCGATTATGGGCGCGACTTCTACGCCGCGCAGACCTTCTTCGACCGTACGGGCGAAGCACCGGTCAACATCGCCTGGGCCAGCAACTGGGCCTATGCCCGCACCACGCCCACCCAGGCCTTCCGGGGCGTCATGTCCCTGCCCCGGGAGATGCATCTGGTCGAGACATCAGAAGGGCTTCGCGTCGCACAGCGCATTCCGGCCGGCGTGAAGCAGGCATTTGCCGCTCTCGCCGGGGCGACGGGCACCTATCGGCAGGATATCGAGATCGATCTGGCGGTCGGGCAGCAGACGGGTATTGCCCTCTTCGGCGAGCGCTACTCCCATTTTGTGGTGCAGCGGATATCCGAGGGCACCGCTACTATCAGGACCATCCGCGCCGATATCGCCGGCATGCCCAATTTCGCGCACGACTATGCCGTCGAGCTGGCCTATCCCGCCGGGGGGCCGCTGGCGCTTGAACTCTATGTCGACCGGGGGCTGGTGGAACTGGGCACGAGCGATGGGCTGGTCTGGATCACCAACCTGTTCTTCCCCGAGCATCCGGCTGGTGCGGTGACGATCACAGTCCGGGAAGAGCTGGCACATGCCTAGGCGCCGACTGCTCGCCGTACTTCTCGCCACGACCCTTCTGGTTTCGGCTGTGCATGGACAGCAGGCGATCTACTTTGCCGGCGAGGCGGCGGGCGTGGGCGACCCGAACCCTTATGCGGAAGACGGCGTCTATTCCGTGTTCTACCTGCAAAACAAAGGCCGCCACCCGTGGTGGCTGACGCAAACCAGCGACCTGGCCACCTATTCCGCGCCTGTCGAAGCCATTCCGGTGGGTGAGGCCGGCACGCCGGACTACTGGACGGGTTCGGGCAGCGTGGTGCGTGCCGGGGACGGGCAATACCACATCTTCTATACCGGCCATGACCCGGAGGCGCAGCCCAAGGAAGTGACCATGCATGCCGCCGCGCCTGCCCTTGGCGGGCCGTGGCAAAAGCAGGATGGAGATAAGTTCGCGGGCACGCCGACCTATGACGAGTGGGATTTTCGCGACCCCTTCGTGTTCTGGAATGAGGAGGCCGTCGCCTGGTGGATGCTGATGACCACCCGCCACGACGGCAAGGCTGCCATTGGCCTCTACACCTCGGCCGATCTCGAAACCTGGAGCGTCAGTGCCCCGCTCTACAGCGAGGCCTCTGACCTCAATCTCGAAGTGCCGGACCTGTTCGTTGATGGCGACGACTGGTTCCTGCTCTATTCTGATCAGCGCGGCAATTCCCGCCAGGTCCGCTATCTGAGCGCCGCTGCCAGCAACGGTCCCTATGCCTACGGCCCGTTCGACGCATTCGACGGCAAGGCGTTCTATGCCGGCAAATCGGCAGGAGACGAGGCGGAGCGCCTGCTGTTCGGCTGGGTGCCGCACAAGCAGTTACGCAAGGACGCCATGGACTTCGTCTGGGGTGGCGATCTGGTGGTGCATCAACTGGAGCGCACCGGGGAAGGCACGCTTGGCGTGCACCTGCCCGACATGATCCGCTCCCAGTTCGACACCGAGCGTCAGGCCATCGGGCCCGATGCCACCGACCTGGGTCCGGCCGATACGCCGCTGCTGGTCACGGCTACGCTCGACATCGCTAAGGGCGACCGCTTCGGCATCGCATTGACGGCGGGCAATACCGGCCGCGTCAGTTCCATCGCGCTCGATGATGCGAGCGGCGTGGCGAGCTTTCTCTACAACGGCGACCCCAACTTTGCGCCCTCAGTGCGCTACCCGGTGCCAGAGGATGGCAAGTATCGGCTCGACCTCGTCATCGATCCCGTGCTGGGGCTCGGCATCCTCTACATCAACGAATTCCGCGCCCTGAGCTTCCGCTACTACAAGGTCGGCGCCACCGACCTGTCCCTGTTCTCGGACAACGGGTTTACCGCGCTTGACGGCACGGTCTTCACCCGCAGTCGCGACATTGAGGAGGCCAACAATGGCTGACGTGCGTTTTTCATCCATTCGCAAGGGCTATGGTGCCGTCGAGGTAATCCCCGAGCTCGATCTCACCATCGAAGACGGCTCATTCACTGTGCTGGTTGGTCCCTCCGGCTGCGGCAAGTCCACCTTGCTGCGCATGATTGCCGGCCTCGAAGAGGTCACGGCGGGCAGCATCACCATCGGGGGCGAGGACGTGACGCATCGCGATCCGTCCGAGCGCGGCATCGCCATGGTGTTCCAGAGCTACGCGCTCTACCCGCATATGACGGTGGCCGACAATATCGGTTTCGGCCTCAAGCTTTCGGGCCTGCCCAAGGACGAGGTGGCCAAGCGCGTCGCCGATGCGGCGGCGATCCTGCAGCTCGACAAGCTGCTCGAGCGCAAGCCGCGGCAGCTCTCGGGCGGCCAGCGTCAGCGCGTCGCCATCGGCCGCGCCATCGTGCGCAAGCCCAAGGTCTTCCTGTTCGACGAGCCGCTCAGCAATCTCGATGCCGCGCTGCGGGCGCAGATGCGTGTCGAACTCTCGGAACTGCACACCCGCATCGGCGCCACCATGATCTACGTGACCCACGACCAGGTCGAGGCCATGACCATGGCCGACCGGATCGTGGTGCTCAATGGCGGACGCATCGAACAGGCCGGAGCGCCGATGGACCTCTATCGTTCCCCCGCCACCCCCTTCGTCGCCGGCTTCATCGGCTCGCCTCGGATGAACTTCCTTGAAGGACAGGCGGCCAATGCTCTCGGCGGCGACCTGGTCGGCATCCGGCCCGAGCATCTGGACATCTCGACCACATCCGGCCTCTGGTCGGGCCGTCTCCGCCACGCCGAGCACCTGGGCTCGGAAACCCTCAGCTATGTGGATGTGGAAGGCATCGGCTCCATGACCGTCCGGACCGAGGGCGAGGTCTCGGTGGCGCCGAACCAGTTGATCTACCTGTCTCCGCGCGAAGGGCAGCTACACGTCTTCAATGACGGCAAGCGAAAGTAGCCAGCGGTACAAGAAGCGGGTGTTATCCGCAGTTTAGCGCACGCACTCGCCGTGTTCTGCGAGGCGTTTCTCGCCGAGTGTGGCTTTGGGTCGGCCCTTTCTCAGAACGGGCTGACATTCAGTAAATCGATCTTCTAATGTCTATAGAATTAGTGGATATTGAAGGCTACCGTTCGAACCATTGTTGATGGGATGGACGGAATGAACGAAAGCCGCAGAATTACGACCCTTTTGATCGCCGCCTCGCTTGCATCGCTCTTGGGCATTGGCGTGGTGCAGGCGCAGCAAGCCGCCCCGCTTTTGGCCGAGGTTCCCGCTGGTACCAAGCTCGTGGTCGGCGACCCCCAGACCAAGATCGCCCTGGAGCTGTCCGGGCTGATCGACGAGATCCCGTTCGAGGTCGAGTGGACCAATCTCAGCGGCGGACCGCAGACCTCCGAAGCCTTCCGCGCGCGGGCGCTCGATGTCGGTTCGGTTGCCGAAATTCCGTCCATCTTCGCCAACTGGAACGATCTGCCGGTTCGCAATATCGCCTATCGCGAACGCGAAGACCCGATCGCCCATCCCATCTATCGTTTCGGCATCGCGCCCGGCATCGAGGTCAAGACCCTCGCCGATTTCCGCGGCAAAAACATCGCCTTCAGCCCGGGCCAGGCGCAAGGTGCGCTGGTGTTGCGCGCCCTGCAGGCGGCAGGCCTTACCCGCGATGACGTGACCCTGGTGGAGCTGCCGAGCACCGGCGACGTCTACCCGGTTGCGCTGGCCAGCCATCAGGTCGATATCGCGCCCATCGGCGGGGTCTATATCCGCCGCTACATCAATCAGTATGGCGGCGATGGCGCCACCCTGATCGAGCACGGGCTGCGCGACGATCCCGGCCACCTCTATGCCCCTCAATGGGTGCTGGACGACCCGGCCAAGGCCGCCGCCCTGGCGGTCTATGTGAGCTTCTGGGCGCGCGCCACGCAGTGGATCAACGAAAATCCCGAAGCCTGGATCGAGGGCTACTACGTCAAGGACCAGGGCCTCAGCCGTGAGGATGGCGAATATCTCGTCGAACTGACCGGCAATCTCGTCATCCCCGATAGCTGGGACGAAGTCGTCGCCCGCCATCAGAAGACCATCGACCTGCTGGGTGCCGAGCTCGGCTACGAACCCTACAGCGCCGAAAACATCTTCGACCGCCGTTACGAAACCCTGGCTGCCGCGGCATTGACCGCCAAGTAGTCACCAATCGCTTGAGGAGATCGCGATGACCCTAGTGACCAGCAACGATAGCCGAAGAGCGAATTTTCTCGAGCGGGAGCGGGTGCCGGACTTCGTCACCCCCACCGGCTTCCGGCCACCCGCTGTGGCCGAACCATCCACCAAGCGCCGCAAGCGGCGCTTAGGCCCCGGCCCCGCCATTCCGTTCGGCCTCCAGATCGGACCGGCCGCGCTGGTGCTGATCTGGGTGGCGGGCTCCGGGCTCGGCCTCATCGATCCGCGGGTTCTCCCCTCCCCCTGGACGATCGTTGCAACATTCGGCGATCTGATCGCCGACGGCCGGCTGCAGTCCAACTTCCTCACCTCGTCGGTACGCGCTTTTCTGGGACTGGGCTTCGGCATCGTCATTGGTCTGCTGCTTGCCATCGTGTCCGGCCTGTCGCGGGTCGGCGAGGCGTTTATCGACGGCCCGATCCAGATCAAGCGCGCCGTGCCGACCCTCGCCATGATCCCGCTGCTGATGCTGTGGCTGGGAATCGGGGAGACCATGAAGATCACCATCATCACGCTGGGCGTGGTGGTGCCGATCTACATGCACACCCATAATGCGCTGCGGGCCATCGACGAGCGCTATGTCGAGCTGGCGGAAACGCTGCGGATGAGCCAGCGCGACTTCCTGCTGCAGGTCGTGTTGCCGGGCGCGGTCCCCGGTTTCCTGTTGGGCCTGCGCTTTGCGGTGACGCTTTGCTGGGTGTCGCTGGTGGTGGTCGAGCAGATCAATGCCACGTCGGGCCTCGGCTACATGATCGAACTGGCCCGCACCTATGGACAGACCCAGATCATCATCGTCGGCCTCGTCGTCTATGCCTTCCTGGGCCTGGCTTCGGATGGCGTCGTTCGTCTGCTCGAAAGGAGGCTGCTGTCATGGCGCAGCACGCTCGCACACTGAATGCCGTCGAAATCCGCCGGCTGACACGCCGCTTTGGCGAGACCACCATTCTCGACGATGTCGATCTCGATATTGCACAGGGCGAGTTCGTCGCCCTGCTCGGCAAGAGCGGTTCGGGCAAGAGCACGTTCCTGCGCGCTCTGGCCGGGCTCGACTACGAGGTCGAGGGAACGGGCACGCTGCGGACGCCGGAAAAGCTCTCGGTGGTGTTCCAGGATGCAAGGCTACTGCCGTGGCGCAATGTGATCCAGAACGTCACGCTGGGGCTGGGCGGCGCCGGGCAGGAAGCCGGGCGCAATGCGCTGGCTGAAGTGGGTCTGGCGGGCCGCGAAACGGCCTGGCCGATCCAGCTTTCCGGCGGCGAGCAGCAGCGCGTAGCCTTGGCCCGTTCGCTGGTGCGCGAACCGGCTTTGCTCCTCGCCGACGAACCGTTCGGCGCGCTTGATGCGCTGACGCGGCTCAAGATGCACGATCTGCTGCGGGTGCTGTGCGCCCGTTATCGCCCGGCCGTTTTGCTGGTGACCCACGACGTGGACGAGGCCATTTCGCTGGCCGATCGCATCCTGGTGCTCGACCAGGGGCGGTTCGTCGAAGACCTCGCCGTCGACATCAAGGGCCGCCGCAATCACGGCGATCCGCGCTTCGGCGCCATTCGTTCTCAATTGCTGTCGCGGCTGGGCGTCGATGTCGACGACCGCAGCGCCGCCTGAATCCGGGAGACAATGACATGAGTGACAAACGGCAGCTCAAGCTCGGCGCTTTCATCATGGCGACCGGTCATCACGTTTCTGCGTGGCGGCATCCGGATTCGCAGGCCGATGCGGGCCTCAATATCGACCACTACAAGGAACTGGCCCAGACGGCCGAGCGCGGCAAGTTCGACCTGGTCTTCGTGGCCGACAGCCCGGCGGGCTGGGAGCGCGCCAAGGACCCGGAAGCCTTGCGCCGCTCAAGCCAGGGCGCGCATTTCGAGCCGGTGACGCTGTGGGCGGCGTTGTCGCAGGTCACCAGCCATATCGGCTTCGTGGCGACGGCATCCACGACCTACGAAGACCCCTACCTGCTGGCACGAAAGTTTGCCTCGCTGGACTATATCAGCAAGGGCCGCGCCGCATGGAACGTGGTAACGACGGGCGCCGATGTCTCCAAGAACTTCTCCATTCCCGGCCATCCGGCGCATGCCGACCGCTATGAGCGGGCCGAGGAATTCGTCGACCTGGTTAAGGGCCTCTGGGATTCCTACGAGGACGATGTCTTCATCCGCGACAAGGATAGCGGCGTCTATCTCGATCCCGACAAGGTTCACCAGCTCAACCACCAGGGCAAGTTCTTCACCGTCAGCGGTCCGCTCAATGTCGGACGTCCGGTGCAGGGCTATCCCGTCATAGTGCAGGCCGGCGCCTCGGAGCCCGGTCGCGAGCTGGCGGCGCGCACCGCCGAAATGATCTTCACCGCCAACCAGACGCTGGAAGATGCGCAGGAATTCTATGCGGACGTGAAGGGGCGACTTGGCCGCTATGGAAGGAGCCCGGATGAGCTGCTGATCAGCCCGGGCATCTTCCCGGTGCTGGGGGGTACCGAGAAGGAAGCGCAGGACAATTACGACTATATCCAGTCGCTGATCCATCCCTCGATCGCCTGGAATATTCTCCAGCGGCACTACAAGGGCTTCGACCTCTCGGGCTATTCGCTCGACGACCGCGCCCCACCGCTGCCTGCCGATACCGAACTCAACAAGAGCCGGCTGAAACTTGTCACCGATCTGGTCGAGCGCAACAACCTGACGCTGCGTCAACTCTATCTTGCCGTTGCCGGGGCGCGTGGGCACCGTACCGTTGTCGGCACGCCCGAGCAGATTGCCGATGCCATCCAGGAATGGTTCGACAATGGCGCTGCCGATGCCTTCAACATCATGCCGCCCATCCTGCCGACCGGACTGACCGACTTCGTCGACCAGGTCGTGCCGATCCTGCGGCGGCGCGGGCTGTTCCGCACCGAATATGAGGGCACGACGCTGCGCGAAAATCTCGGTCTTGCCCGCCCCGCCAATCGTTTTGCCCTGCGCCGCGACCAGCGCGAAGCCGTCTAGGAAAGCCCCCCGCATGTCAATTGTCCAGTTCGACGCCGTCGCCCAGCCAACACCAGCCGAACAGGCGATCTTCGATCGCTATCGCGAACCGCTCGGCAATGGCCCGGCGGGCTGGAACGAGACGCTGCAGACGCTGCTGAGCCACCGCTCGGTTCGGGCCTTCCTCCCCGCCGCCCTGGCCGAGGGCACGATCGAAACACTGGTCGCAGCGGCGCAGTCGGCGCCGACATCGTCCAACATCCAGGCCTGGAGCGTGGTGACGGTGGAAGATCCGGCCCGCAGGGCTCGGCTGTCCGAGATCGCCGGTAATCAGCGCCATATCACCGACGCGCCGCTGCTGCTGGTCTGGGTGGCCGATCTGGCGCGGGCTGCCCATATTGCCGGGCAGCGCGGCGTAGCGCTGGAAGGTGCCGACTTTACCGAGTCATTCCTGTTGGCCACGGTCGATGCGGCCCTCGCGGCGCAGAATGCTTTGGTCGCGGCTGAATCGCTCGGGCTGGGCACGGTCTATATCGGCGCGCTGCGCAATCACCCCGAGGCGGTCGCGCTCGAACTGGGTCTGCCAGAGCGGGCCTATGCAGTATTCGGCCTTGTCGTCGGTCATCCCGATCCGAACCGTCCCGCCTCGGTCAAACCGCGGCTGCCGCAATCGGCGGTGCTGCATCGCGAGCGATACGGCCTCGATGCCCAGAACGAGGCGATCACCCGGCATGATCAGCACACGGCGACCTTCCGCGCCGAACAGCGTCTATCGCCGCAGAGCTGGAGCGACCTGGCGGTCGATCGGCTGCGCAATGTCGAAGCCCTCAAGGGCCGGCATGTGCTGCGCGAAACGCTCGCCCGGCTGGGTTTCCAGCTCCGCTAGACCACAACCAAGGGACTTCACCTATGACCGGCACCCCGGAATTTCTCTGGTACATTCCCAATCAGGTCACGCCCGGCCATCGCGGCGAGCCCATCGCGGTCGATCACAACAGCCTCGACGTGCTCACCGAGCAGGCGCGGGCGCTGGAAGACAGTGGCTGGCACGGCGCGCTGATCGGCACCGGCTGGGGCCGGCCGGACACCTTCACGCTGGCCACCGCGCTGGCGGCCCGCACCACCAGGTTCGAACCGTTGATTGCCATCCGCCCCGGTTACTGGCGCCCGGCCAATTTCGCCTCTGCCGCGGCCACGCTTGACCACCTGACCGGCGGGCGGGTGCGCATCAACATCGTCTCGGGCCAGGACAATCTGGCCGCCTATGGCGACAGCGAGGGCGACCAGGCCCATCGCTATGCCCGCACCAAGGAGTTCATGCGGCTGGTGCGGCGTCTGTGGACCGAGGACAAGGTCACCTTTGGAGGCGAGCATTTTTCGGTCACCGACAGCACTGTTGCGCCGCGCCCTGTGGTGCGGGGCGAGCGCAAGCATCCTCGGCTCTATTTTGGCGGCGCGTCCGATGCGGCCGAGCGGGTTGCGGCGACCGAAGCCGATGTGCAGCTTTTCTGGGGCGAGCCCCTCGAAGGCGTGGCCGAGCGCATCGCGCGCCTCAAGGCGCTGAGCAAGACGCTCGACCGCGACCTGCCACCGCTACAGTTCGGCCTGCGCATCACCACCTTCGTGCGCGACACGACCGAACAGGCCTGGAGCGAGGCCGAGGCCAAGGTGGTCGAAATGGCCAAGAGCCAGGGCGCCGGCTGGAACGACCATGTGCGCAAAGTCGCCGTGGGCCAGCAGCGCCTGCTCGATCTGCACGCCCGCGGCGATGTGCTCGACGACAACCTCTACACGGCGCCCGGCAAGTTTGGTGGCGGTGGCGCCGGCACGACTTGGCTGGTCGGCTCGGCCCGCGACGTCGCCAACAGCCTCAACAAGTACCGCGCCCTCGGCATCGACCACTTCGTGCTTTCGGACACGCCCTACCTCCGAGAGATCAAGCGCCAAGGCCGTGAGTTACTGCCTCTGCTTTCCGCAGGCACCACCGACACCAGTGCCCCGGCCCTACCCAGAGTGCGCGCAGAGCCGGTCGGTTGATGGGGCGTTCAGGCGGTCATCATAGCTTGCGCCCATTCAGGGCTCTTCGGGGCGAATGAGTTGACCGGCGAGCAGTTCGCCGCGGTCGATCGGCTTGTCGTCGGCGAGGTGGCCTTCGAAAAATGCGGGCAGGCCTTCGCCGGTTGATAGATCGGCGGTGGTTTGCAGGTGGAAATGCAGGTGGGGCTCGGAGGTGTTTCCGCTATTGCCGCAGCGGCCGAGCTCCTGGCCTGTTGTGACCGTGTCACCGACGGCAACGGCGAGGCTGCCCTGGCGCATGTGGCCGAGGAAGGCGAATTCGCCGTTGCCGAAATCGAGGACGACGTGGTTGCCGGCCGGGTTCTGTGGATCGGTGGCGCCGATGGCGTTGTCGGGCAGATCGGTGATTGCCGCGACCACTTTGCCGCCCGCGGGGGCGAGGATCGGTTGGTCCCAGCAATAATAGCTGTCCAGCGCTGAACCATCGCCTTCATGGGTCATGCCATCGCGGTAGATGAGGGCGTCCACGGCGAAGCGCTGGGCCGGATTGGCGGCGTGATAATTCTGCTCAAGCGTGCGGCCGCCCCAGACGACGAACCACTCGCCGGTAAAAGGCAGACGCAGGGTAGTCTTGGTTTGATAGTCGAGGAATCGGCTTTCGGCGAGGACTGGAACGGCCTGCACCATGAAGCCGGCGATCTGATCGTCGTCCAATATTACCCATTGCATGAGCACGGGCGCGTCGATCTCGGTCCAGCGGGCGGTGCGCAGATAGGTGTTGGCTCCGGCGCCGGGCTGGACGTCCTCGGTAGTGATTTCGACTTCTGTGCCGAAGCTCTGGTCGAGCTGGTCCCGGAACGCTTGGAACCCGTCGATGGTGCCGAAAGCCTTCTGCATGTCGGGCGTCCTGTCGTCCCAAATCCCGGCAAGATCGCCGGCGAGGAAGGCCTCCGACCTGGCTCGGCCCTCAGCAAGGATGGCCTCGTTGGCGAATGGGGCGGAGATGGATGCGGCCAAGGCAATGACAACAGCGAACAAGCGGAGCATGGCGCAACTCCCGGTTTGGGGGATGTTTGGTGGCGGTTGTTACCGCGCATTGAGACGAGACGGACCACGGCCGCATCTCGCGAGAGGGCGAGGTTGCAGGCAGACTATGCCGCTATCATGGCAAGGGAGGCTTGGCAGAACTGCGATCGCGCGTCAGATAGCCATATCAGCGACCTCACCAATCTTGCCTCGACCGCTATGTCGAGCTCTACCAGACCAGCTATGACGCTTCGGCAAAGTAAGCTCTGTCACTGATACAAACATGGTGTGGAGAGGCAGCTCTTCACCCCATCGCAATCCCAAAGGCCCGCGGACATGAAACCACGCTTCCTACTCGAACTGCCGGAGCCGGCGACCGGATTTACCGAGAGCTTCCTGCTGGGCAATGGCCAACTCGGTGCGTCGGTTCTGGGAGGCATCGGGACCGAGAGCTTCGCGCTCAATCTCGATACGCTGTGGTCCGGCGGGCCGCTTGGCGATGAGCCGGGGCCGTCGCCGGCCCATCTGCTCGAAGACCTCCGCGCTGCGATACGCCATGGCGACAGCAAGCTAGCGGACGCCATCAGCCGCGATATGCAGGGGCCGGGCTGGACGCAATCGTACCAGCCGCTCGGCACTGTGCGGCTGCACTATGCTGGTAGCCCCGAGGCCGGGAATTACCTCCGCACGCTGGACCTGGCGAGGGCCGAAGCGCGCGTCAAATATGTTGGCGAGGGCGGGCCGGTGGCGACGCGGTCGCTGGTATCGGCGCCATCGCAGGTACTGCTGGTGACGGTTGAGGGGCCAGGCGCCCTGCCCCTCAGAGACATGGCGCTGTCGTTCGACACGCCGCAACTGAATGCGACGATCGACAGCTTCGAGAAGGACGGGACCCAATGGCTGGTCGTGTCCGGTCGGGTTCCGGCCAATGTGCTGCCCAACTATGTCGAGCAGGAGTCGGCGGTCGTCTATGGGCAGGACGTGCCGGACGCCGATGGCAGTGTGGCTGCGGGCATGGGTTATGCCGTGATCGCTGCGCTGCATCGCGATGCCGACGGGCAGGCGCGCATGATCGTGGCGGCCGAGAGCGGCTTCCGCGGGTTTGACACTCGTCCGAGCGCGGACTGCGCGGCTCTGGTCGAGGTGGCGACCCGGCGCGTCGAGGCAGCGCTCAATCTGAGCACGCAGTCGATCGTCGACGCGCATCGGGTCGACTATGCATCCTATTTCGACCGGATGGATCTCGATCTCTCCAACTCGGTCGCGCGTGACGGGCGCGATCCGCACCGGGCGGAGCTGCTGTACCACTATGGCCGGTACCTCATGATCAGCGGCTCGCGGCCCGGCACGCAGCCGACCAATCTGCAGGGCATCTGGAACGTCGACGTGCGGCCGGCCTGGAGCTGCAACTACACGGTCAACATCAATACCGAGATGAATTACTGGCCGGCAGAGGTCGTCGATCTGGGCGAACTGGCGCAGCCGCTGCACACCTTTGTCGCCGACGCGGCTGGCGCGCGGGGTCAGGCGGCCGCTCGCCACTATTACGGTGCCCGTGGCGCCAGCGTGCACCACAATACCGACATCTGGCACTTCTCGGCGCCCGTTAACGGCGACCCACATTGGGCGAACTGGCCGACGGGGTTGGTGTGGTTATCGCTGCAGCTCAGGAACCACATCGAGTTCTTCCCGGAGGATAAGGACTTCGTCCGGACGGTTGCGCTCCCCGCCTGGCGCGAAGCGGTCGCTTTTGCGCTCGACCTGCTGGTTGAGCACGAGGATGGATCGCTGGTCGCCAGCCCGTCGACATCGCCGGAAAACCAGTTCCTCGCTGAAGGCGGCGGTTACAGGGCCTGTGTATCGGCGGGGACGGCGATGGATCAGGAAATGATCCGCGAACTGTTCGAACTCTTCATTTCGTTGGCTGAAGAAACCGATCGCGAGCTGGTGGACGAGGCGCTGGCCGCTCTGGTCCGGCTGCGGCTACCCGTGCTGGCCGCCGACGGCACCTTGGCCGAATGGTCAAGCGACGTCACGCCGGTCGAAATTGGCCATCGCCACTTCTCGCATCTCTATGGCCTCCATCCCGGCCGGCGCATCACGGCTGAAGGGACACCGGACGCGTTCGAGGGGGTGCGGAAGGCGCTCGATCTCCGGCTGGCGCATGGTTCAGGGCATACGGGGTGGAGCCAGGCCTGGGTGCTTTGCCACGCCGCGCGGCTGCGCGACAGCGCGCTAGCGGACAAGGCCATTCACGGACTGCTCAACGACCTGGCGTTCAAATCGCTGATGGTGCTGCATCCCCATTCGGGTTGGGCGGAAGGCAACGTGTTCCAGATCGACGGCAATTTCGGCGCCGTGGCGGGGATGAGCGAGCTGGTGGTGCAGAGCCGGCCCGGGCGCATCATCGTGCTGCCGACGCTGCCGGCGAGCTGGCAGTCGGGCGTCGTGCGAGGTATTCGCACTATCGGCGGGCATAGCGTCGACCTCGAATGGCGCGATGGTGCGCTGACGAGCGTGACCCTTCGCGGTGGCCGGTCGGAAAAGGTTCTCGTCGAGCTGCCGGCGGATTTCCGCCCGGGCGCACTCCGTCCGTTTGAGGCCGACCCCAGCCATGCCACCCTGCCCGGCCGGACGCTCTATGCGGTGCAGCTTGAGGCGGGAACCGAACACATGCTGCGCGCCGCATAGTGCAGCGCGCTCATCTGTTTCTCCGCAGCCTCCCTCCCTGAACGGCTGTTTGGAGCAACTTGGCGCCGGGCGGTGGCCCGGCGCCACTTCCATTAGCGGCCGGATTTCTCCCGACCGTAGAGCAGCAGCATGACGATGATGACGCCGCCATAGATGATCTGGCGGCCGAACTCCGCGATCTGCATCACGGACAAGATAGACTGCAGCAGGGTGATGAGGATGACCCCGGCGATGGTGCCGAGGTAGTTGCCGCGCCCGCCCAGGATCGAGGTGCCGCCCAGCACTACGGCGGCAATGGCCGGGAGCAGGTAGGCGTCGCCCATCGATTGCGCGGCCTTGCCGGCATAGCCGGCCAAGAGCACGCCGCCGAAGGCCGCGAGGCCGCCGCAGAGGGCGAAGGTGAGCATCACGACGCGCTGCGTCGGCACGCCTGAAAGGTAGGCGGCCGCCTCCTTGTTGCCGATGCCATAGATGGCGCGGCCGAAGGTGGTGCGGCCGAGTAGGAAGACCGCAACGGCCCCGGTGATGGCCCAGACAATGACAGCGTTGGGAACGCCCAAGATCGTGCCTGCCGCGAGATAGCGCATAGCCGGTGAGGCGCTGTCCTGCGGGGCAAAGCCGCCAGTATAGGCAACCATCAGCCCCTGGGCGACGGCATTGACCGCCAAGGTAATAATCATCGAGGGAATGCGCAGATAGGCGACGCCGATGCCGTTGATCAACCCCATCAGCACGCCGCAGAGCACGCCGAAGGGAATGGCGAAGACCTCGCCCATCGGGCCGTAAGCGGTGGCGGCCGAAGCCATCATCGCGCCCAGTGTCACTGCCCAGGGCACGGACAGGTCGATCTGGCCGAGCAGGATGACCAGCATCATGCCGGTGGCGATGACGCCGAGGAAGGCACCGACCTTGAGCTGTTGCAGCAGGTATTCCGGCGACAGGAAATTGGGCGAGTAGAGGCTGCCGATCAGCAGCAGCAGGATGATGCAGCCAAAGGCGGTGGCGACCGGCAGATCAATGCGGCTGGTCCAGTTGGCGCGGGGCGCGGCGGTGGCGTCGAGTTTTTCTGATATCATCAGCGCCTCAGGAGAACAGATCGAGCCGGTTGCGCACCTGGAACAGGCGGGCGGAACCGAGCGAGACGGCCAGCAGCAGCACAAAACCCTGGAACAGGGGCTGCCACAGCGGGTCAAAGTCGAAGACGAAGAGCAGATCGCCGATGGCGCGGAAGGCCAGCGCGCCGAAGATGGCGCCTATGGCGCTGCCCCGGCCGCCGAACAGCGACACGCCGCCCAGCACCACCGCCGCGATCGAACTCAGCGTGTAGGTGTTGCCATTGGCCAGCGACGCTTCGCCCGAATAGGTAAAGAAGGTCATGAACAGCCCGCCCATGGCGGCGAAGAGGCCTGACAGCACATAGGCGGTGAACTTGGCCCGCATGACAGGCACGCCTGACATATAGGCGGCGGGTTCCGACGAGCCCACCGCGTAGACGGCCCGGCCGAGCACCGAGCGGCGGAAGGGAATCCAGACCAGCAGCACGAGCACGATGAGGCAGAGCAGGCTCGCCGGGAAGACGCCGAACACCTTGCCTGTCAGTGCATTGGCAAGGTCGGACGAGAATTCGTCCGCGCTGCCCGGATAGGGGCGGATCCAGAGCGCGAGGCCGAAGAACACCGCGCCCGTGGCGATGGTAATGACGATCGGCTGGAGCCGTCCGTAGATGACCAGAAGACCATTGAGGGCGCCGCAGGCAAGGCCAGTCAGCAGCACGCCGCCCAGGCCCAGGGCCACGGTCACTGGTGTCCCCACTAGCAGGTAGGAGGCGAGGCAATTGGCGAGGATGAAGATCATGCCGACGGACAGGTCGATGCCAGCGGTGAGCACCACAAAGGTTTGCGCCATGGCCACCAGCGCCAGCAGTACGCCCTTGTTGGCGGCTGTCTGCACCACGTTGGGCGTAAAGCCGGCCGGATGGTTGGCGACATAGAGCGCGAACATGACGACGAAGATAGCCAGAGCCAGCAGCATACCGCGCTGCTCGGCAAAGCTGTAGCGCAGCCCGTTCATGCCACTGCCTCCTGGTGGTCGATGTTGAGTGCGGAGGCGATCAGTGCGCGCTCGGTAATTTCGCTGCCGACGAGCTGGCGTTTCACCGCGCCGTCGTAGAGCACAAGCACGCGGTCGCAGCAGCCGATCAGCTCATCGTAGTCGGTGGAATAAAGGATGATCGCCGCGCCCTCGGCCGCGAGCTGCCGCAGCAGCGCGTAGATTTCCTGCTTGGTGCCGACATCGATGCCCCGCGTCGGATCGTTGAGCAGGATGATGCGCGGGCCAACCATCAGCCACTTGGCGATGACCATCTTCTGCTGATTGCCACCCGAGAGCGAGCCAACCGGAATGGCGGGGCTGGCTGTCTTGATGGCGAGCAGCTTGATCATGCGGTCGATGGCCGCATTTTCCGCGCGCCGGTCGACTATGCCACCACGCGAGATATGGCTCATCGCCGCGAAGGAGAGGTTGTCGCGCACCGACATGGGCAACATCAGCCCCTCGGTCTTGCGGTCTTCGGGGATCAGCGCCATGCCGATATCGGGCGCCTTGGCCGCGCGCGGCCCGTTGATGAGCCGCGGCTTGCCGTCGATCAGCACCTTGCCGCTGACGCCGCGCAGCACGCCAAACAGCGCCAGCAGCAATTCGCGTTGCCCCTGGCCGTCGAGGCCACCGAGGCCAACCACCTCGCCGGCCCGCGCGGTCAGTGAAATGCCGTTGAGCCGCTGCATCCAGCTCAGGCCCTGCGCCTCGAGCACAGGTGTGGCCGCGGGGTCGACATTGTCGACCTTGGGCGGGAAGACGGAATTGTATTCGCGGCCGATCATCAGCTCGACCACCTCGTCGTCGGTCTTGCTCCCGGCGGGGTAGGTGGCGATCTTACGGCCGTTGCGGAACACCGTGCAGTCGTCGGCCAGTTCGGCGATTTCGTGCATGCGATGGGAAATGTAGAGCAGCGCAATGCCTTCGCTGCGCAGGCGCTTGAGCACGCCGAACACGGTCTCGACATCGGCTGCCGTCAGCGCCGACGTGGCCTCGTCGAGGATCAGTACACGCGGCTTGCGCGCCAGCGCCTTGGCGATCTCGACGATCTGCCGGCGTGACAAAGGCAGGTTCTTGACGAGCTCCATGGGGTGGATGTCGCCGCCGCCGGCGCGCTCCAATGCCGCCATGGCAATGGCCTGCTGCGCCTTTCGGTCGATCATGCCGAAACGGGTCGGAGGATTGGAGATGACGATATTGTCGGCGACCGAGAGGTCAGGGATCAGCGACAGTTCCTGGAAGATGCAGACGATGCCGGCGGCATTGGCGGCGGCGGGATCGGCGAAGCTGACCTCCTGCCCATCGAGCAGCATGCGGCCCTCGTCGGGGGCGACGACACCCGACATGATCTTGATCAGGGTGGACTTGCCGGCGCCGTTTTCACCGAGGATGGCGTGCACCTTGCCGGAGCGGACCACCAGGTCGGCCTTGTCGAGGGCGTGCACACCCCCATAGCGCTTGGAAATGCCTTCCATGCGGAAGAGCGGAACTGCGTCGTCCATACGGTGGATACCCCCTGCCCCGATCGACCGCGGGAGATGCCCCCGCGGTCGGTTCCATTCGCAAGCCTACTGGTTGGCCTCCGACTGGCCCATGATTTCCTGGGCGGTGAAATTGATGCCGCAGGTGGGGAAGGCATTGCCGACGAAGAAGTTGTCGGACTGGTCGGCGTAGAAGTTCTCGCCGTCCTTGAAGTCCGGGTCTTCGACGATGGCCAGAGGCAGCTTGACCGACTGGGGCACGATCTTGCCCTGGAGGGCGTCGATCGCGGTCTTGATGGCGACGGCGACCTGGGCCGGGCCGGTGCCGGCGGAGGAGCATTTGAGCCCTTCGGCGGCGTGGGCAGCGCAGAACTTGCGGAAGCCGTTTTCGGTTTCGCCGCCAAACGGCACGAAGGCATGGCCAGCGTCGATCATGGCCTGCACCACGCCAGTATCGCCGCCCTGGGCGGTGATGCCGTCAAAAGCGCCCTGTACGGCGATGGCGTCGGCCGTGGCCTTCTGCGCCGTGCCGTCATCCCACTTGCCGACCACTTCGAAGACTTCGAAGGGCTTGCCGCTGGCGGTCAACGTCTCTTGGATGCCGTTGTGGCGGTCGGTATCGACCGAGGTGCCGGCCACGCCACGCACTTCGAGGATCTTGCCGCCTTCGGGCAGGTGTCCGATCAGCCAATCGGCCCACAGGACACCCAGGCCCTTCTGGTCGACGTTGACGTTGATGGCGTCGGTAGTGTCGAGGATGTTGTCGAAGGCCACGAGCACGATACCGGCTTCCTTGGCGCGCTTGATCACCGGCGCGAAGGCTTCGGGGTTCTGTGCGTTGACGACGATGGCGTCATAGCCGCTATCGATGAAGTTGTTGATGGCCGAGATCTGCGCGGCGACGTCCTCGCCGGTCGAGACCACCTTGAACTCGGACAGCAGCGCGGCAACGTCCGGCTGGGCCGCATAGGCCTTGGCTGTCTGGATCATCTGAATGCGCCAGGTATTGGCGATGTAGCCATTGGCCAGCGCGATCCGGAACGGACCTTCCTTGGCCGGGAACTGGAAGAACTGGGTGTCTTCCGCCCATGGCACATGACATTCGGGGTCGCTGGCTGGGCCGGCGACGATGGCCGGCTCTGCCATGGCGACGGTGCTGAGCGCAGTCGATAGCGCCAGCGCGGTCACGGTGCCGCTGGCGAGTTTGAACAACGTGGACAATTTCATCGGTTTTCCTCCCAAAGAAAATTCAGTCATCGGCCGACGCCGGCATGTCGCAGCAATTCCTCCTGTACCGCCCACTTCGCCCCACTGAATATGCTTAACCAATAGAGGGCCGAGACATCTTCATCAAGCATAATATTAGTGATATTATTAATACGCGAACGCGTTTGCACGGGCGCGTTAGGCGGCTGTGGCCGGGCGTCTAGAGCGATCATCGAGGTGGAGAATGGCGTGGTGGGCGCAGCCGAAATCGACCTCGCGCAACGCCAGAATCCGGGCTGCGCGAGGGACTGGTCAGCGGCTCCCGGAGGATGCTGCGAGCGTGAGGGCGCTTACTTCCAGGTGAAGATGCGGGTCACTGAATAGTTGAACACGGAACTCATCAGGGCGCCGGCCAGGCCAGCGACGATGGGAACCTGACGGGCCTCGTAGATCAGCGAGGCGATCGAGACATTGGCGATGCCGCCGATGGAGCAGACCACATAGAAGATCAGCAGCCCCATCCAGAGCTTGGCGCCGTGCAGCTTGCGATCGGCATAGGTCAGGATGTTGTTGATGAAGAAGTTCCAGGTCATGGCGGTGATCGTCGCGACGATCTGGCCGACCAGGAACGGCTGCGGGAAGACGCTGGTCAGCAGCCAGAGCACGCTGAGATGAATGGCGAGGCCACTGAAACCGACGAGGGCAAAGAGCAGGAAGCTGGTGGGGAGGAGGCCACCGGTCAGCTTGGACAGCCATAGCCCGAGGAACTGCAGCACGACGAGCGGGCTCATCTTGCTTTCGCCCGACAGGCGCTGGCGGAAGACGTAGGGCACCTGCGCGATGGCCGGCGGCGTGCCCTTTCGGGCGGCGGTGACGACCAGATCGAGCAGGATCTTGAAGCCTTCGGCCGAGAGATTGGGGGCCACGTCGATGAAGAGATCGCGGCGCAGCATGAAGAAACCGCTCATCGGATCGGCCAGTTCCTGGCCTGCCACCAGGGTGGAGAGGCGCGTCGCGAGCGCGCTGCCCCAGAGGCGCAGCGGGGAGAGGCCGTCGCCGGCGGAACCGCCGCCTGCATAGCGGGAGCCCACGGCAATATCGGCACCGGCGCGAACCTTGGCCAGCATGGCCGGAAGAATAGCTTCGTCATGCTGAAGGTCACCATCCATCACGGCGACGAAGGGCGCGCTGGTGGAGAGGATACCTTCGGCGCAGGCCGAGGAGAGACCGCGTCGACCCAGGCGCTTGATGCAGCGCACATTATCGTGCTGGCGCGACAATTCCCAGGCCGCATCCGCGGTGCCGTCGGGGCTGTTGTCATCGACGAAAATCAGTTCCCAACTGATACCCGACAGCGCCACGCCCAGACGCTCGACCAGCGGGGCGACATTGCCGTGCTCGTTGAAGGTGGGGACGATGACGGCAAGCTCAGGAGCCAGCCCGGTATTGGCGGCGGTACCAGAGGTCTTGGTCAGAACGGCCATGGTTGTCTCCTAGGCGCGGGATTGGGCGGTGACATTGCGGGACGAATTCCTGAGCTCGGCGGTGCGGGTCAGCACCCAGGCCAGCGCGAGCAGGACAAGAAGGCCGCCACCAAGGATCAGGCCATCGAAGAGCGGGTCGGGCTGGCGTGGTGTCTTCACCACCTGCAGAAACATGCTGATCACGGTGCCGGCGGCGAATACGGCCAGCCCCTGGCGGCCGAGCAGCCGGAATGGCGCCGCTACCGCTGAGGCGGCGATGGTCCGCATGATGGGCAGGTGACCGAGGACATAAAACAGAGCCAGGGCATGCAGCAGGCGCGGCAAAGCGAGGAAGGTCTTGTCGAACCAGGTAATGTAGAAGGGCGCGCCGGCGTCGGAAATGATGGTCAGGACGCCGCGTCCCAGCTCGCCCAGTGCCGGGATTTTGACCCAGAGCAGCACGAACACGACGAAGGTGGCGGCCGCGGCGAACAGCGCGGGATGATACGGAATGAAGCGCTTGCCGGCCTTCATGGCGGCGCCCGACAGCAGCCCGACGACAAACAGAATTTGCCAGGAGAATGGGTTGAAGAACCAGCCGCCCGAGCTGGGGAAGTTGGGGAGGTTGAGCCGGAACTGGCCGGCCGCGACCCAAAGGGCAATCGACAGCACCAACATCAGCCAGGGGCGACGCAGGCCGATCAGGAGGAAGATCGGCGTTGCCAGCAGCAGCATGGTGTAGAGCGGCAGGATGTTGAGATAGCCCAACTGGTGGGTCAGCAACGGAATGCCGATCAGCGTGCTCAGCGGCTGGCCGTAGATCGGGGTGATATTGTTCTTCTGCATCACCTCGGGCAGGCCGAACCACAATGCCGCTGCCGAGAACATGCCGAGGCAGAGCATGGTGATGGTGATGTGCACGAAGTAGAGCTGCCGCGCCCGGGCCCAGACCTTGGCGATGGCCAGCCACAGATTGCCCGTGCGGAAGCCGTTGGAGTAAGCGAGCCCGGCCGCCATACCCGACATGAAAACGAAGGCTTCGGCCGCGTCGGAGAAGCCGAAATTGCGGTTGGTGAAGGTCTCGTAGATGGTGCCGGGCACGTGGTTGATGAAGATCATCACGAGGGCAATGCCACGGAACATGTCGAGGCGGGCGTCCCGTCCCACGGGCGCGCCGTCGGCATGGCGCGCGGGTGCAGGCGACCAGATGGCGCGCATCCAGGTGGGGCCGAGCAGGCCCGCCGACCTATAGACCGTGGTTTCAGGCCGGGACATGGCTTGCCGATCTCATCGAAACCGTGGCGGCTTCATTTTCCAGGGGCATTACGGGCACAGCCCAGGTGGAGAGGATCGCCCGCTGCTCGACCAGGATCGGTGGCGGGGTGATCTCGATTTCCGTGCGGAACGGCAGCGGCAGACGGCCGGATGGGCGCGAGGTGGCCGAGATCAGCAGCGGCGCAACCATGGCCGGCAACATGGCAGGTGCGACCCATACGGCCACGGCGGGCGCGAAGGCCAGCGTCGCACCCATGGCCAGCGTGGCCAGGGCAACGATCCACCAACTGGCGCGAAACGCTTCGGCGACGCTGACCCAGTTCTGCCCGCGCCCGGTTGGCGGCCAGCCGCCATCGAGCCCCAACAAAACCTGGGCAACGGCACGGCTCTGCAACAGCAGCATGGTGGGCGCCAATATGGTCGAGAGCGCGATTTCACCCAGGACCGAAAGCAGCGCCAGGGGCGTGCCGCCGAAAAGGCGGTTCTGACCGTCGATGGCGCCGCGGATCAGGATGAGCATTTTCGGGAGGACGAGAATTGCCGCCACCGCAATGCCGAGGGCCCAGACTTCGACCAGCGGCACGCCGAGGCCGGCCAGCACGGGCGGCTGATCGGGCAGCGCGCCGGCCACTATGCTGATGACGAGGAGCGCCAGCCAAAGCGGGGACGCCAGATAGGCCATGATGCCCTGGACGAAGGTGAAGCGGCTCCACACTTTCAGCCCGGGCGCCGCGAGCAGGCGGCCATGCTGCAGGTTGCCCTGGCACCAGCGGCGATCGCGCTTGGCGTATTCAATGAGGTTTTCCGGACCCTCTTCGTAAGATCCCTCAAGCCACGGATCGACCTCGACCTTCCAGCCGCCGCGCGAGAGCAACGCTGCTTCGACATAGTCATGGCTGAGGATATGCCCACCAAAAGGCGGCGTGCCCGATAGCTCGGGCAGCCCGCAGCTCGCCGCAAAGGCGCGCATGCGAACGATGGCGTTGTGGCCCCAATAGGGACCTTCCCAACCCTGCATCAGCGCGGCGCCGCGAGCAAAGGTGGGCGACAGGTATGAAGCGGCAAACTGGATGGAGCGGCCGAACACGGTGCGGGCATTGATGATGCGCGGCACGGTCTGCAGCAGGCCGAGCGCCGCATCGGCATCCATCCGGCGCACCATGGCCGCGATGGTGTTCCCCTCCATCAGGCTATCGGCATCCAGGATAAGCGCATAGTCGTAGGCGCCGCCGGAGCGGGCGATGAAATCCTCGATATTGCCGGCCTTGCGGCCGATATTGCGCTCGCGACGGCGGTAGAAGATGCGGCCTTCGCTTTTCGGCTCCTGCAGCAGGCGCTCGAACCAGACGGTCTCCTGCGCGGCGCATTCCATCGACTGCGTGTCGGACAAAACGGCGAAGTGGAAGTGGTCCGCCAGGCCTTCGGCGATGAGGCTGCGGTTCATCGCCGCGATGCGCGAAAAGGTAACCACCGGATCTTCGTTGTAGACGGGCACGAGGATGGCCGTGCGCCCCACAAGCGGCGCGACGGATGGCGCGGTGCGTGGCCGAGCCCTGAATACGCCCAGCACAGCCGCTGCGCTGCCCCAGACCAGCCAGAAGCTGCTGATCGCCACCAGCACGCAGCGCAGAAGATCGAGCGCGTTGAGGCTCCCCTCCCCCGCCAGGCGCAGGAACAGGTAGCTGCCAACCGCGCTGAACCCCAGCGCAGTCAGCAGAGCGCCGCAGCGAAACAGGATAGGCCAACCCATGACTTGGTGCGTTTCGATCAACGACCGGCGAACGCTGACAGCGTGTCGCGCAGGACCCTCAGCAGGGACCGGCGATATTCAAGCTGCTGCTTGGGCATATCGAGGGGTGCGTCGGGAAGGGCGTTGGCGAAGGGAAAGTCTGCGGCGTGCTTCATGCGAGGGGTCTCCACTGGTAGAGCCAGGTTTCAGTCAGCTTCTTCCCCAAACCAACCAGGTAGGCTTTGAGCTCGAGCGGCGCGACGCCGTCGGTCTCGACGTCCATGACCAGTCGCCAGACGCCATTGGCATCGACGCGTGACAGCACCGAATTGCGCATCACCCCGCCGCTGACGGTCGCGAGCACATCTATCGGCGTTCCCGGCGAAAATGTGTCCAGTTCACCGCCTTTGAAGTCGACGACGAACTTGCGGAGGCTGGCGGCGTTCTCGACGCCCGACACGCCGCCGACGCCGGCGCGAGTCTCGGCGACATAGGCGGTTGGCGCATTCGCGTCCGGGTCAAGGTTGCCCCAGATCAGCTTGTAGGCGTATTCGCGCGACTGGCCGGCGAGAGCAGGCTCGGCGGGAATCCAGAAGGCGACGATGTTGTCGTCGGCTTCGAGCTTGGCCGGAATTTCGATGAGGCGGACCATGCCCTGGCCCCACTCGCCCTGCGGCTCGACGCGCAGCGAGGGGCGACGCTCATAATGCGCGCCGGCATCCTGATAGGAATCGAAATCGCGGCCGCGCTGATAGAGGCCAAAGGCCTGCGGGTTGTTTTCCCAGAAATAGGAATTGCCGAGGGTCGGGCCATTGTTGAGCGCGCGCCACATGACTTCGCCACCTTCGCGCTCGACCAGCAGGCCATTGCTGTCATGCACCTGGGGGCGGTAGTCGTCGAAGCCACCGCGATTGGCCTCGGCATAGAGGAACATCGAGGTCAGCGGAGCGACGCCCAGCTCCTTGACGTCGGTGCGGAAGTAGAGCCGCGCCGTCACGTCCATCGTGGTTTCCTGCGCAGCATCGCTGGCCGGCGTGATGACGAAGCGATAGGCCCCGGTGACGCTCTGGCTGTCGAGCGCGGCGTAAACCGTCAGAGGCCCGCCATGCTGGGGTTTTTCGATATAGAATTCGGAGAAGCGCGGAAACTCCTCGGGCAGATCGACCCAGGAATTGAGCACAAGGCCACGGGCGCTGAGGCCATAGATATTGTCGCGGCCGAGCGAGCGGAAATAGCTGGCGCCCAGGAAGGACACCAGCTCGTCATAGGCCTCGGGCCGGTTGATGGGATAGTTGACGCGGAAGCCGGCGACGCCGGGGAATTCCTGTGCCTGCGCCGCTTCTGACACGACAGTGTCATGATATTCAAAATCGGCCGCGCCAAAATCGACCGGGTGAGCCTGGCCCGATTCGACCTCGAAAACCTTCACCGGTTCGGTGAAGAGCCAGCCAAGGTGGAAGGCCTGGAGGCGATAGCCGAGGTCTTGGTCAGCCCACTTGCTGGCGTCAGGGCGATACTGGACCTTGCGATAGGCATCGTAGTCGAGCTGCTGGAATGCCTCGGGCAGAGCCGCAGTAACCGGCGTGAACGGGGCCTTGGCAAGCTCCTCCATGCGGGCGCTGAAGCTGTCATAGTCGAAAGCGAACTCGCCCTGATCCTGCGCCAGCGCCGGCTGAGTCAGCGATGTGGTGGAGAGGAGGAAAGCGGCGGCGCCGAAGCCTTTTAGGATCTGGCGACGATTGGGCAGGTTGGAATAAGGCTTCACCGGGCATCCTGTCAGTGACGAACTGCCGTGTTCTTGGGTAAAGCTCGAACGCCGACTAGGCTAAAAAAGTTGTTGCATGCATTCCATGCGCCAGAAGCATAGATCGCGACGCAGCCGAACACCGCGCGACGGGTTATGGACGAGCTGGGCAATCGTGGGTCCCGGGGGACAATCTTGGCCGTCACAGTCGAACAGTCAGAGCCGCGGGCGGACCATGGCGGCGCCGTGTTGCTGCTCGTTCCGATAGCCTTCGCTGTGCTTGGGCTGCTGGTGCGGTATCTCGCCTATGCAAACACGGCGAGCGACGCATCGGTTGCCAATTTTTTCGACGGCCTCTGCCGCTGGGATTGCGGCTGGTATGTGAGATTGTCGGAGGAGGGCTACGACCCCTTCCCCGTGCCCAGCATGATCAATGCCGGCAACTGGGCGTTCTTTCCGCTCTATCCGATGCTGGTCGGCGCGCTGCGCACGATAACGGGCCTGCCGACGATGATGGTGGCTACGGCCGCATCCATTATGCTGAGTATCATCGCCTCGCGGATGGCCTGGCCGCTGCTGGGCAAGGACATGCGGGCCTATGCGCTGTTCTGCGCCTTTCTGCTGGCGGGGCCGTTTGCGATCTACTTCACCACGTTTTACACCGAGGTGCTGTTCCTGACGCTGACCATCGGCGTTTTCGCGGCGCTGCAGCGGCGGGACTATCTGGCGGCCGGCGTGTTCGCCGCATTGGTGTCCGGCACGCGCATCGTGGGCGTCTTCATCGTGCTCGCCATCGTGCTGCAAGCGTGGCTCGATCATCGGGAGCGCGGCGGCACGCTGACGGGCTTTGTGCCCGCGGTCCTCAAACGGCCGGACCTGCTGGTCGCCATCTTCATCGCGCCGCTGGGGCTGTTTGCCTACATGGCTTATCTGCACTGGCATATCGGCGACGCCCTGGCCTTCAGCCATGTGCAGCGCGCCTGGGGCCGCGCCACGGGTAACCCGCTGGTCTATCTGTGGAACGCGCTGACGAATTTTCCGCGCGACGGCTGGTGGCCGACGGTGTCACAGCAGCTTGGCGTGGCTTGGCTGGTCGGCATGGCCATGACACTGGTCATGTTGATCCGGCGGCAGTTTGCGGCGGCGCTGTTCTGTTTCATCTGCCTGGCCTTGCCGCTCTCGGCGGGCCTTGCATCAATGCTGCGCTTCGTGGTCGGGCTGGCGCCGGTCACCATCACAGCCATGACGCTGCTGTCGCGCTGGCGGGTGCTCTATTACATCGCGCTCGCCGTCATTTTGCTGGGCGGCTATTTTGGCACCGTGGGCTGGCTAACCGGAGTGCTGACCCTTGTCTGAGGCTGTTTCCGCGCCGAGCCGTCCGACCCGCTTGCTGGCCTATGCGGTCGTCGGGCTCGCCATTGCCTTCGAGCTAACAGTGGTGTGGGTCATGCTGCACCCGCAGGTGTCGCCGGACTATCGGGCCTATTACATCGACCGGACCACGACCTGCCTCAACCAGCCGGTTACGGGTGCGTACGAGCTGGGCACGACCGTATCTTTCCTCGGCGACGGGCTGGAGCTGGCCAAGCCGCTGCGCGTGTGCGGCTGGGAAGGCCCGGCTGGCGACGGTACGCATGCGGTGGGGACGTCATCGCGACTGCGCTTTGCCGTGCCGACGACGGAAACCGGGCCGCTGTTCCTGTCGCTGGAGCTTATTGCCGTGGAGCGCGAGGGGCATCCGTCGCAAACTATCGCTGTTGAGGCCAACGGGATCGAACTGGGAACGCTCAGCGCCCTTGCCGGGGTGCCGCTCGACGTGGATCTCGAAGTGCCGGCCGAAGCGCTGGCCTCAGGTGCGGGCACGCTGGAAGTGACACTCAAATTTCCGGACGCGATCACCATGTCGCCCAGCGACAGCGATACGAGGCGCCGGTCGATCAAACTGCTCTCGGCGCGCCTTGGGGCAACCAACGCGCAACTCTAGGAATCAAAAGCCCGACCACCCCGTAAGAGATGGCCGGGCGACGCAGCAGGTTAGGCTTACTTCAGGAATTCATCGACATTGGCGGCGGTGACGACGTCGTTGCCGGTGTAGATGATTTCTTCAACGGTCTCGCCCTTCTTGATGGCAAGCAGGGTGTCCATGGCCTTCTGACCCATTTCGTAGGGGCGCTGGCCAACCAGACCGTGGGCATAGCCTTCCTTGAGCAGCTGAAGCTGCTGGGGAAGCGTGTCGGCGACGACAAGTGCCAGAGCGCCGCTGTCGACGTCTGCCTTGTACTGGTCGACGAAGTTCTTCCAGCCGTCAGGAGCGAACATCGGCCAGCCACCGACGGGCACGATTGCCTTGATGTCGGGGTTGGCAGTCTTGAGGTCGCCCATCTGCTGCACGGCCAGCGCGATGTCGTCGTTCGAGAACGTCGGCGAGCCGGGGACTTCAGTCCAGGTCGAACCAGCCAGGGCTTCACGGACGCCGTCGACGCGCAGGGCGAGGTTCGGAGCGGCAGCGCCACCCGAAATCACGCCATAAGTGCCGCCTTCAGGAGCAACCTGCAGGAGCAGCTTGCCGAGGTCCACACCGAACAGCTTGTTGTCGGTGCCGACATAGGCAGTACGCGTGCTGTCGGGAGCGTCGGAGTCGAAGGTGATGACAGCGATACCGGCTTCGGTAGCACGGTCGATCACGGTGGTGGCGGCAGCAATGTCGGACACCGAGATGGCGAGGCCATCGACGCCCTGGGTGATCAGGTCTTCGATGATCTGGGCCTGGGTGGTGGCTTCGTGCTCGACCGGGCCGATATACATGCAGGTGACGTTACCCAGTTCCTTGGCACGGGCTTCGCAACCATCGCGGGTCAGGTCGAAGAACGGGTTGTTCATGGCTTTGGGCACGACGGCGAAGGTGTAGGTGTCCTGGGCAATGGCAGTGCCGCCGAGGAACATCGAGGCGATCGTGCCGAGCACGATTGCTGTCTTGGTCATAGTAGTCTCCTCCAAACGAACCGGACGTTTGTCCGGGTTTTGCACCGACGAAATGGTTCGCCGGCCTCCCTTCGGCGCCCGGTTTGACCGGACGGCGATGCTTTGCGTCGTCAGCCGTTTCGCATCGACCGAAGACGGTCGACCAGCACGGCAGCGACGATGATTGCGCCCACCAGGGCCTGCTGCCAGTAGGGGTCGACGCGCGCCAGGACCAGCCCGTTGCGGATGACCTCGATGAGGATGCAGCCGATGATGGCGCCAGCCGCGCCACCGACGCCGCCGGCAAGATTGGCGCCGCCGATCACCGCCGCAGCGATGATGGTCAGCTCATAGGCGGTGGCGAGATTGGCGGGGGCAGAGCCCAGCCAGCCCGAAATGATGATGCCGTTGACGCCAGCGGCCAGCGAGCACAGCACGTAGACCTGGATCTTGACGCGGTCGACGTTGACGCCCGTCAGGCGCCCGGCGCTTTCGTTGCTGCCGATGGCGAAGACATGCTTGCCCCAGGCGGTGTGGTTGAGCGCCACCCACATGACCAGCGCGCAGATCAGCAGATAGATGAAGGCAATCGGCACGACATCGAACAGCTTTCCGGCGGTGACGAGCAGGAACAGGTCCTTGTCGGGGCCGGTGGGGAAGGCGCCGCGGCCCTGCGTAGCCACGTAGACGAGGCCGCGCACCATGGACAGGGTACCCAGCGTCGTGACGAACGGGCTGAGCTTGAGCTTGGCGATGGTGAGGCCATTGAAGAGGCCGACCGCACCGGCTGCCGCGAGACCTGCCAGGATGGACACAATCAGTGCACTGCCGGGGAAGGGGTAGAAGTTGGCCCCGGCCATGGAGCTCATCACGATCGAGGTCACCGTCGCCGAGAGGGCAATGGTCGAGCCCACGCTGAGATCGATGCCGCCGGTGATGATCACCAGCGTGATGCCGAGCGTCGCGATAGCGATGAACGAGAAATTGCGCGTGATGTTGGAGAGGTTGCCGGCTGTCAGGAAATTGGGCGACAGCAGGCTCATCACGATCATCAGGACGACCAGGGCCGCCAGGACATAGGCCGACTGGCTCGCCAGAAAGCCGCGCTGCCAGAACTTGGTCTGGCCGACATTAGAAAACGTCTGAACGTTGGATCCAGCCATCACGCAGCCTCCTTTGCCCCGGTAATGAGTGCGGTAACTTCCTCGGGCGAGGAACTGGCGATGGCCTTGTCGGCCACCTTGGTGCCCCGGCGCATGACGATGACGCGTTCGCAGACGGCGAAGACGTCCGGCATACGATGGGAGATCAGGATCACGGCGATGCCGGCATCCTTGAGACGATGAATGAGGTTGAGCACCTCGGCGACCTGGCGAACCGAAATGGCCGCGGTGGGCTCGTCCATCAGGACGAGTTTGGCATCGGAGAGGCGCGTGCGCGCAATGGCGACGGCCTGGCGCTGGCCGCCCGACATCTGCCGCACATAGTCGCCGGCCCGCGTTTCGGACTTGAGCTCGGCGAAGAGCTCCGAGGCGCGCGCATTCATCGCGTTGTGCCGCAGGAAGCGGAACGGGCCAATGTTGTATTTGAGCTCGCGGCCGAGAAAGATGTTTTCCGCCGCCGTCAGGTTATCGGCGAGCGCCAGGTCTTGGTAGACGGTCTCGATGCCCAGCTTGCGGGCCTCGCCAGGGCTGCTGATGTCGGCCGTGACGCCGTCAAAGGTCAGCTTGCCGCCAGTCGGGTGATAGATGCCAGAGATAATCTTGACCAGGGTCGACTTGCCGGCGCCGTTGTCGCCCATAAGGCCGACGACCTCGCCAGGTTGAATGTCGAAGCTGACATCAGACAGTGCACGGATGGCGCCAAATTCCTTTGTCACGCCTTCCAGTTTCAGTAGCGCCAAGTAGTAGTCCTCCTCATGGCGTAGACGCTGCGGCACTCCTGCCTGCGCCGCGCGTTCAGCGCGGGCCAGCCGACCGACGCGAACTTGCGCGACGGAGTAGCACTCAGCGATTTCAGGCGATCCTCCCAGATCGGCATGAATACAGCAGAGATTGATTAGTAATACAATATCATATTTGTTCTATTTTTTCGATTGTCAGTCGAAATCCACCGCCGCGCATACCTGCTGCCAACTCTGCGGCGTCAAAGGGGAGCGATCGAAGCCGCCATATCGTTCGGAGAGCCTCAAACCACCCAGGTTCAACAGCAGCGGGAGCTCCTGCGGGTAGATCATGCGCAGCTCGAGCGGTGTGTGACGAAAGTCCGGGCGAGCGGGCGTCGACCAGTACCAGTCGGCCCGACTCAGTTGCGTGATCGGGTCATAGTCGACGGTCTCCTCGACAGTGACGGCGCCCAGGCGAGGATGAGTGAAAGAGCCGAGAGGCTGGCGCTGTCCTGTCGGTTGGCTGAGCAGTTGCGCGCTGGGCACGAACACATCGAACAATAGCCGCCCACCCGGCGCCAGATGGTTGCGGATGGCGGTGAATGCCTGGGCGAAATCGTCGTGGGTGTGCAGGTGGGTCAACGAATTGGCGCCGATGACCACGGCATCAAAAAGCTGCCCGAGGGCGAAGTCGCGCATGTCGAGCGCGACGAAGCTGGCATCCACCCCGCATTCGGCCGCCGCTTGGCAGGCACGCGCCAGCATGGGTTCCGACAGGTCACCACCGGTCACGCTGGCGCCGCTCGCCGCCAGTGGAACCGCAAGCCGTCCTGAGCCGCAGGCCAGTTCCAGCACTCGCCGCCCGGAGCCACCGGCGGCCTCGACATAGTAGCGCTCCATCTCAGCCGAGGGCGGCGCCACCAGGTCGTAAAGCTCCGCATCGTCGTAGAGGCCGTCCATGCTGCCACCAGCTCGCTGAGAAGCGGCAAATGTGCGGCAGGCCTGGCGCGAAGGCAACGCCAGAGCTTGGCCCGCGTTCACCGGCGGAGGAGAAGCCGGTGATGAACATGATGCAGCGTCATCCAACGTTCATATGAGCATGATTGAAGGCGCCGAGGCCACTCATCGCCTCTTTTTTTGTTCACTTGAACATCACCTTTGCCAAATGAACATCGCGTTGCTACCAATTGGCAATGCGAGGACGGAGATCCTTTGCTCAATAACAGGAGGAACGACCCCATGAAGAAACTAGGATTGCTGCTGTCGACGGCCCTGATCGCAGCACTTGCCCATGCTCCCCAGGCCACCGCGCAGACCGAAATCGCCTGGTGGCATGCCATGGATGCCGAGCTGGGCAAGAAGCTCGAAGAAATCGCCACCGGCTTCAACGAGAGCCAGTCGGAATACAAGATCGTGCCGAGCTACAAAGGCACCTATCCCGAGACGCTGACCGCAGCCATCGCGGCCTTCCGCGCCAACGAACAGCCTGCCATCGTCCAGGTCTTCGAAGTGGGCACCGGCACCATGATGGCCGCCAAGGGTGCCGTCTATCCGGTCTACCAGCTCATGGCCGACAATGGCGAAGCCTGGGATCCGAGCGGCTTCCTCGCCCCGGTAACGGGCTACTATTCGGATGTCGACGGCAATATCCTCTCCATGCCGTTCAATTCCTCCACGCCCATCATGTATTACAACAAGGACGTGTTCGAGAAAGCCGGCCTCGACCCTGAGACGCCGCCCAAGACCTGGGCCGAGCTCGAAACCATGGGCCGGCAGATCATGGAATCGGGTGCTGCTCCCTGCGCTCTCAGCACCGCCTGGATCACCTGGATCCAGACCGAGAACCTTTCGGCCCTGCATGACCAGCCGTTCGGCACGCTCGACAACGGCTTTGGCGGCCTCGCCACCGAATTCACCTTCAACGGCCCTGTGCAGGTCAAGCACTGGGACAATCTCAAGAAGTGGGCGGATGAGGGCCTGTTCCAGTATGGCGGTCCGGTGGGTGGCGCTGATGCCGCTCCCAAATTCTATGCCCAGGAATGCGCGATCTTCATGAACTCCTCGGCCGGGCGCGCTGGCGTGATCAACAACGCCAAGGACTTCAAGGTCGGCTTCGCTCCCCTGCCCTATTATGACGACGTGATCGATGAACCGAAGAACTCGATCATCGGCGGCGCCACGCTGTGGACGCTGAATGGCAAGGACCCTGAAGTCTATAAGGGCGTGGCTCAGTTCTTCACCTATCTCAGCCAGCCTGAAGTCCAGGCCGCCTGGCACCAGGCTACGGGCTACCTGCCGATCACCAACGCCGCCTACGAGCTTGGTCAGGAGCAGGACTACTACGCGCAGAACCCCGGCTCGGACATCGCCATCCAGCAGATCACCCGCGGGACGCCGACGGCAAACTCCAAGGGCGTACGCTTTGGCAACCTGACCCAGGCCCGCACCGTGGTAGATGAAGAGTTCGAAGCCATGCTGGCGGGCACCAAGACCGCCCAGGAGGCCCTGGATTCCGCCGTCGAGCGCGGCAACCAGATCCTGCGCGACTTCGAAGCCGCCAACCAGTAGGCCCTCCGGCCCCAAGCCCGCTCCACCCTCAACGCGAGGGTGGAGCACCCAGCGCAGACCGCGCCCGGGCGACAGCACTGCTGCGCCGGAGGCACAGAACGAGGCGGAGCATGCAGGCCAAGCGAACCACCTTTCCCAACAAGATCCTGCCCTACCTGCTGCTGATCCCGCAGTTGGCCGTGACGCTGGCCTTTTTCATCTGGCCCGCTTTGCAGGCGGTCAAATCCTCGTTTGAGCGGGAAGACCCGTTCGGCTTCAAGACCACCTTCGTGTGGTTCGAGAATTATCGCCGGCTGTTCATCGATCCGCTTTACCTGAGCTCGGTCGGCAAGACGGCGATCTTTGCCGTGAGCGTGACGGCGCTTTCCATGTCGCTGTCCCTGATCCTCGCCGTCGCGGTGAACCGGGTGCTGCGCACCAATCGCCTCTACACCACGATGCTGGTCTGGCCCTATGCGGTAGCGCCTGTCGTCGTCGGCATCCTGTGGTGGTTCATGTTCAACCCCACCATCGGCATTGCGCCCTATATGCTGCGCGCGGTCGGCATCAGTTGGAACCATCGCATCGACGGCGTCGATGCCATGATCCTCGTCATCATCGCCGCAAGCTGGAAGCAGATTTCCTACAACTTCCTGTTCTTCGTGGCCGGGCTGCAATCGGTGCCCAATTCGCTGATCGAGGCCGCGGCCATCGATGGCGCGGGGCCGTTCAAGCGGTTCTGGACCATCGTCTTTCCGCTGCTGGCCCCGACGACGTTTTTCCTGCTGATCGTCAACATCAACTACGCCATGTTCGACACGTTCGGCATCATCGACGCCACGACCCAGGGCGGCCCGGCACAGGCGACCAACACGCTGGTCTACAAGGTCTATACCGACGGCTTTATCGGCCTGAATATCGGCTCATCATCGGCCCAGTCGGTGGTCCTGATGGTCATCGTCATCGCCCTCACCGCCATCCAGTTCCGCTATGTCGAGCGGCGCATTCAGTATTAGGGAGCGGCCCAAATGATCGAAAACAGACCCTTCCTCGCCTTCCTCACCCACCTCGTGCTGATCCTTGGCGTCGTCATCGTGGTGTTCCCGGTCTATGTCGCCTTCATCGCTTCCACCCATGGCAGCGGCGACTTCATGCGCGGGCTGGTGCCGCTCTTGCCCGGCCCCCACATGATCGAGAACTACAGCTTCATGCTCAACGAGGGCATTTCCAGCGCCGGCGCGCCGCCGCTCTCGATCATGCTGCTCAATTCGCTGGTGATGGCTATCTCCATCGCGGTGGGCAAGATCATCATCTCGATCCTTTCCGCCTATGCCATCGTGTTCTTCAAGTTCCCGTTTCGGCTCCTGGCGTTCTGGATCATCTTCATCACGCTGATGCTGCCGGTCGAAGTGCGCATCATACCCACCTTCAAGGTGGTGTCGGATCTGGGGATGCTCAATTCCTATCCGGGCCTGATCATTCCTCTGATCGCCTCGGCGACCGCCACGTTCCTCTTCCGCCAGTTCTTCCTCACCGTGCCGGACGAGCTGATGGAGGCGGCGCGGGTCGACGGTGCAGGCCCGATCAAGTTCTTCCGCGATATCCTCTTGCCGCTCAGCCGGACCAATATCGCGGCACTGTTCGTCATCCTCTTCATCTATGGCTGGGTGCAGTATCTGTGGCCGCTGCTGGTGACCACCGACAGCCGCTACTACACCATCGTCATGGGCATCAAACGGCTGGCGGCGACCGCCGATTCCGAGCCGCAATGGAACTTTGTCATGGCCGCGGTGATGCTGGCCATGCTGCCCCCCGTCCTCGTCGTCATCCTGATGCAGCGCCTGTTCGTCAAAGGCCTGGTCGAAACCGAGAAATAGCAATCATGGCAAGCATCGACATCAAGGGCGTCAAGAAGGTCTATGCCGGGAACGTCACCGCGATCCACAGCCTCGATCTGTCCATATGGGATGGCGAACTGGTGGTATTGGTGGGGCCGTCCGGCTGCGGCAAATCCACCTTACTGCGGATGATCGCGGGCCTCGAGGCGATCAGCGATGGCACGATCGCCATCGACGGCACTGTGGTCAATACCAAGGAGCCGGCAGAGCGCGACATCGCGATGGTGTTCCAGAATTACGCGCTCTACCCGCACATGACGGTGCGCGGCAATCTCGAATACGGGCTCAAGAATCGCGGCACGCCGCGCGACGAAATCGATCGGCGGGTCACCGAAGCGGCCCGCATTCTCGAGATCGAACCGTTCCTCGACCGCCGTCCGCGGCAGCTCTCGGGTGGGCAGCGCCAGCGCGTTGCTATGGGCCGAGCCATCGTGCGGCAGCCCAAGGCGTTCCTGTTCGACGAACCGCTGAGCAACCTCGATGCTAAGCTGCGCGGGCAGATGCGCATCGAGATCAAGCGCCTGCAGCGCAACCTCAAGACCACCAGCGTCTATGTCACGCATGACCAGCTCGAGGCCATGACCCTGGCGGATCGCCTGGTGGTGATGAATGCCGGCCGCATCGAGCAGGTCGGCGCGCCGCTGGCGCTTTACGAGCGCCCGGCAACGCTGTTCGTTGCCGGCTTTATCGGCTCGCCGCCGATGAACCTTGTCGATATCGGCTATCTGCGCGACAAGGGCACGTTCACCCTGCCCGAGGGCACCGACCTCGTCGGCATCCGCCCCGACACCATCCAGTTGGCGGCGCCCGAGGGCCCGCACCTAGTGCTGAACGCGACCGTCGAGCTCTATGAGCCGATCGGCGGCGAGAGCCACCTGCATATGCGGCTTGATGGCAGCGGGCAGTTGATCGTGGCGGCGGTACCGGCGCGCACGGCGGTTACCGAAGGTGCACAGGCAAGGCTATATGTGAGCGTGGCAGACCTGCATCCATTCAACAAGGAATCGGGGCGTCGCACCGACTGACACTGGGCGTCACCAGGGGACAGACAGATGACCAACGCAAGCCAGCCTCGGATCGCCGGGGAAGTTCAAGCGCGCCGCGACATCGTCGCGGCAGCGCAGGAAAGCACATTTTCCGACCTGCGCGCAGCGCGAAAACCTGTCCTCGAGTAAGCCATGGATCCCCGGCTTTCCGAACGACAGAATGACATCCTCGCCCGCATTGGCGCGCGCGGCGCCCAGCAGATCGACCAGTTGGCGCAGGACTATGGCCTCACGACGCAGAGCATCAGGCGTGACATCAACGCGCTCTGCGCGCTGGGGCTGGCCCGGCGACTGCATGGCGGGGTCGACCTGCCGGTGCTGCCGCAGAATACTTCGATCAGCGCTCGCGCGGGGCTGCACGGCGCGGCCAAGCGCCTGATCGCCGCCCGTGTTGCGCAGGACATACCCAACGGCTCGACCGTGTTCATGGGCATCGGCACCACGGTTCGTTTCACCGCCGAGGCCCTGCGCGGACATAGCGGCCTCACCGTCGTTACCAACAATGTCGATGTCGCCCTGATCCTGGGCGAGGCCGAGGGCGTCGAGATGCACCTGGTGGGCGGCGTCTGGCGGCCCAATGACCGCGATTTGGTTGGCCCCGAAGCCATTCGCTATTTCGAGCGCTTTTACGCCACCCATGCCGTGGTCGGCGCCGGCGGCCTCAATCCGACCAGTGGCGCCCTCGACTTCAGCTATGGCGACGCGCAGATCACCAACGCCATCCTGCAGAATTCGCGGACGCGGTACCTGGCCGCGGATGCCAGCAAATGGCGGGGCACGGCGGCGGTGCGGGTCGCGCCGTTTTCCGCGTTCACCTATTTCGTGACCGATACGATGCCGCAGGATCAGGACAGCGAAGCCAGCCTGCGCCAGAGCGGGGTCGGCGTCATTGTTTGCGGTAACGGAGAATGATGGAGCCAGGCCCGCTCGGTTGCTAACATCGCTCGGAGCAAGGCGCTGGGGAGTTGAAGCATGATCCGACTGGGAGGGCACGGCTTGCCGGTGGGGCCGGAGGATCCGGTGGCTTTTGCGCGGGCGCATCGCGATTTCGGCTATCGCGCCGCCTATTGCCCGCCAGTCGAGGTGGGCGACCATAATCGCCAGCGCACCATCGAGCAGGCCTTCGCGGAAGCCGACGTCGTGCTCGCTGAGATCGGCATCTGGCGCAACTTGATCGCCGTCGAAGACGAAGTACGCGCCGCCAATATCGAGCATGCCTGCAATTGCCTTGCGATTGCCGATGCGGTCGGCGCACGGTGCGCAGTGAGCTATATCGGCTCGTTCGCGCCGCAGACCGACTATGCCCCGCATGCGGACAATCTCGGCCCCAAAGCCTTCGACGCCACTGTGGAGACCGTCCGGCTCATCATCGACCGGGTGAAGCCGCGAAGAGCCCGGTTTGCGCTGGAGATGATGCAATATGCACTGCCCGACAGCGTCGATGGCTATCTCGAACTGATCCGTGCGGTAAACCGACCGGCCTTTGCGGCGCACCTCGATCCGGTGAACCTGGTGATGACGCCGCGAGTCTATTTCGATACCGGGCGGCTGATCCGCGAGTGCTTCGACCGGCTCGGTCCCCATATCGTTTCCTGCCACGCCAAGGACATCGTGCTCCACCATCAGGCGGCGCTGCATTTCGATGAGGTCATGATCGGCGACGGCGTGCTCAACTATGCGGTTTACCTGCAGGCGCTGCAGGCGCTTGGCTCAGATGTGCCGCTGATGCTGGAACATCTTGAGGGGGACGAGTACGCCGTGGTGCGCGATCGGCTGCGGGCCATCGGCGTTCAAGCTGGCGCCCCCATTCTGTCCTGAGGACTATCCGCAAAGCCGTCGCAGCATCCGCTGTTTTACCGGTTGAGCTTTCCGCGTTGCTGTGGCATTTGGGGTGAAGGAAAACCTTTTCCTTCCGTGCGAGGTCCCCGAGTGAACGACGAACGCTACCCGCTGCGCGCTACCATTCGCGACGTCGCAGAACGGGCTGGCGTATCGATCGGCACTGCGTCCAAGGCCCTCAACGACAATGGCCGGCTGAAGACGGAGACGCGACAGCGGGTTATCACGGCGGCGCAGGAATTGGGCTTCCGGCCCAACTCGCTGGCGCAGAGCCTGCATCGGACGCGTTCGATGACGGTGGGTGTGCTGTCGACCGACAGTTTCGGGCGCTTCGCCTTTCCCATCATCGAGGCTCTGGAGGAGCGGCTGGCCGAGCAGGGCATCGCCATCTTCATGTGCAATGCCACCGACGATCCGGCCCGCGAGAAGCAGCATCTCGACCAATTGCTGGGCAAGCGCATCGATGGCCTGCTGGTCACTGGCCGGCGCCTCGACAAGCGACCTCCGGTCGCCGTGCCCGGGCAGTCCATGCCCGTGATCTACGTATTTTCGCAGGCCGATGACGCCGAGGCCTTGTGCCTGCTGCCGGACGACCAGGGCGGGGCGATGCTGGGGGTGCAGCACCTGATCGACAGCGGCCGCAAGCGCATTGCCCATATCACCGGCCCCGAGACATTCGAGGCCGTGAGCCTGCGCTACCGCGGCTATCGCGACGCGCTTGCCGCAGGAAAGCTGCCAGAAATCGACGGCTATTATTGCAGCGGCTCGTGGTCGGAGGCATGGGGCCGCGAGGCGATCGCGAGCCTGTTCGACGGCAAGGCCGATGTGCCCGACGCGCTGTTTTGCGGCAACGACCAGATCGCGCGAGGTGCGACCGATGCCTTGCGCGAACGCGGCATCTCCGTACCGGGCAAGGTTGCCGTCGTCGGTTTCGACAACTGGGACGTGATGACCCTGGCGGCGCGACCGCCGCTCAGCAGCGTCGATATGAACCTGCGCGAGCTTGGCCACCTGGCCGGCGAGCGCCTGATCGCCATGATTGCCGGGGAGCGCCTCAAAGGCGTGGAACGGCTGCCCTGTTCCTTGGTCGTGCGGCAATCGTCCGACCCCGCACAATCCTGAAAAAGACTATTGGAGGAGCTCAGATGAGCCGCTATGCCCCCGTTAATTTCCCCGATGTGAAGCTCGAGGGAAAATTCTGGCACGAACGGCTCGAGACCGTGCTGACCAGGACCATTCCCAGCCAGCACAAGAAGCTGGGCGAATACGGCATCCTCGACTCGCTGAAGCTGCCAAATCCGCCCCCGCCGCTGCGCTTCCCGCGCCATCCCAATGGCTTCACCGTGCAGGTGTTCTGGGACAGCGATATCGGCAAATGGATCGAGGCGGCCAGCTATGCCCTGGCGCATCGGCGCGACGCCGATATCGAAGCCAAGATCGAGGCTGCGATCGATGACCTCGAAAAGGCCCAGGCGCCTGATGGCTATCTCAACTGCTGGTATCTTGGCCGCGAGCCGGACAAGCGCTGGACGAACCTCCGCGACAACCACGAGATGTACAATGCCGGCCACCTGCTGGAGGGCGCGGTCGCCTATTTCCAGGCGACTGGCCGTCGTCGCTTCCTCGATGTCATGGAGCGTTATCTGGACCATATCTACGCCACCTTCGGCACCGGTCCCAACCAGCGCCCCGGCTATGACGGGCACGAGGAGATCGAACTGGCGCTGATGAAGCTCTACTACCTGACGCGCGACAGGAAGCATCTCGACTTCGCCACCTACATGATCAACGAGCGCGGCCGGCAGCCGCACTATTTCGACATCGAGCGCGACCGGCGCGAAGGCAATGAGAGCAAGCAGCGCTACGTGTTTGCCGACTACCAATATTCGCAAAGCCACAAGCCGGTGCGCGAGCAGGACAAGGTGGTCGGGCACGCCGTGCGGGCGATGTATCTCTACACGGCCATGGCAGACCTCGCCGCCGAACTCGGCGACCCGGCGCTGAAGCGTGCCTGCGAAGTACTGTGGGACGATGTGATGGAGACCAAGATGTATGTGACGGCGGGCCTCGGGCCGTCGGCGCATAACGAGGGCTTTACCCACGATTTCGACCTGCCCAACCAGACCGCCTATGCCGAGACCTGTGCCTCGGTGGCGCTGATCTTCTGGGCGCAGCGCATGCTCCATCTGGACCTCGACGGCAAGTATGCGGACATCCTGGAACTCGCCATGTTCAATGGTGCGCTTTCGGGCCTCAGCCGTGATGGCGAGCACTATTTCTACGCCAATCCGCTCGAAAGCGATGGCACCCCGACCCGCTGGGACTGGCATACCTGCCCCTGCTGCACGATGAATGTCAGCCGGCTGGTGGCATCGGTGGGCGGCTATTTCGTCTCGGCGGCGTCCGATGGGGTGGCGTTCCACCTCTATGGCGGGATTTCGACCGAGGTCGAAGTCGCCGGCACCAAGGTGGCCCTGCGGGAGGTCTCGACCTATCCGTGGAATGGCGACATTGCGATCCATGTCGATCCGGCGAGCCCCGCGGCATTCGACGTGAAGCTCCGCATTCCGGGCTGGTCTGAAGGAGCCAAGGTTTCGGTCAATGGCCAGGCGGTGGATGTCAGCAAAACGGCCAATGGCTATCTCACCATCAACCGGACCTGGGCCAAGGGCGACGTGATCAGGCTCGACCTGCCGATGCCGGCAGTGCGGCTCTATGCGCATCCGGGCGTCATCATGGATGCCGGCCGCGTGGCGCTGAAGCGCGGGCCGCTGGTCTATTGCATCGAGGAAATCGACAATCCGGGTGGCCGGGTGCAGCGCCTCAAGCTGCCGCGCAACGCTGAGCTCAAGGCCGAAACGCGTGCCGACCTGTTCGACGGCGCGGTGACGCTCAAGGCCAGCGCACTGGCGGTCAAGGAAGGCGACTGGCAGACGCTTTACCGGAGCACCCCACCGACGGACGAACAGACGACGCTGACGGCCCTGCCCTATTACCTCTGGGCGAACCGTGGGCAGGGTTCGATGCTCGTCTGGGTGCCAGAAGTCCAGTAACCAACAACGAGAAACCGGCGCCCCATAATGGGGCGCCGGTGGGCAGTATCATTTGGTGCTGAAATGCCTTGTCGGCGTGGCTAGATCCAGTAGGGCGCCACACCATAGTAGTCGTAGACGCGGCGGCCGTTTTCTTCCGACCAGAACTCGTCGTCATTGTTGTCGTATTTCGGGGCGCCTTCGAGCTGATCCTTGGTCACGTCGACGCGGTAGCCGCCCAGGCTCTCGTCATAGTTGAGCTTGGACCAGGGCAGCGGATAGTGGTCGTGGCCGATGCCCAAGAAGCCGCCGAAGCTGAGCACGGCATAGGAAACCTTGCCGCTTCGCTTCTCGACCAGGATGCGTTCGATCGAGCCGATATGCTCGCCGTTGGGGTCGAAAACCTTGGTGCCTTCAACCTTGTCGGAGGCGATGAGGTCGTGGGTTTCCTTGACGCCGGCATCGCGATTGCGAATGTCTTCGTAAGCCATTTTTCGATCTCCTCTATGGGGTGAGTGTGGGTAGTCAACGTGCTCCCGCCGATGCGGTTCCGACCCAAAAAAATGTGATCGGAGGCCTTGGAAAGCTCGTCGCGGAACCTCGCACGGGCCGCGCGCATTGCTTTGTTCGAGGGTCCTTCCGACCCATTTGAAGGGAGATGCGCCATGGTTTTCGACAGTCTCCGCGACCGCATGGGCGGGCGTGACAATGTCACCCCCATGAGTATCGCGCATAACAGCCTGTTCACCGCCAAAGAGAAGATCGACCTGCTCAATCAGCTTAAGGCCGACGTGACCGGCGCCAGCCAGGAAGGCACGGAACTGGGCTTTGATCCCGAAGAGATCGACGAAGCCATCGCCGAGGTGCGGCAGGGCGTGCAGAGCGGGGTCGGCAGCGAAACCGTCATCAAGGGAGATTTCTGATGGCTACCGCACCCAAACAACCCGCGCCGACAGTGGCGGAGGTCGATGTGCTGATCGACGAGAATGGCTCGCGCATCGACGTGCCTGATGCGTCCCCGATCAAGGTTGCCGGCGAGCATGAGGATACCGTTGGCGCGACGGGCCCGACCAACTGGTGGCTCTACGGGATCATCGGTCTGGCGATCGTCGTGGCCGTGCTGTTCCTGATGCAGATGTTCCAGGGCGCGCCGGCAACCGATGTGCAGCCGGGCTCGCCGACCTCCGAGAGCGTAGTGGCGCCGGCGGCAGGTGATGCTGTGCCGGTAGCGGAGCCTGAGGCGCCGGCGCAGTAGGCCGCCAAGGCTCCCAACACACGCTCATGTCATTTCCGGCGAAGGCCGGAATCCATGCGGTGAACAATTGTCACGTTCGATGTCGGGGTCAGATGCGGACGTGGATCCCGGCCTTCGCCGGGATGACATCGCGTTTGGCGCGATTGGCATGAAAAAAGGCGCGATCCGGGGATCGCGCCTTTCGCATTCTTGCGTAGTCGATCAGCCGTTGATCGGGGCGATCTGAATTTCCACGCGGCGGTTCTGGGCGCGGCCGGCTTCGGTGGCGTTCGAAGCGATCGGGGAGGTTTCGCCCTTGCCTTCGATATAGAAGCGGCGCTGGTCGATGCCCTGGTTGGCCAGGATCGTCGCCACCGAAACGGCGCGGCGCTGGCTGAGGCTGAGGTTATAGGCGTCGTCGCCCTGGCTGTCGGTGTGGCCGTATACGTCCACGATCGACTTGTCGAACTTCTTGAGCACGAGCGCGACCGACACCAGCGTCGAATTGAAGCCCGGATTGACCGTCGACTGGTCGGTGGCGAAGGTGATGTTGGACGGCATGTTGAGGATGATGTTCTGGCCAACGCGCGTGACCGAAACGCCGGTGCCCTGAAGCTGCGCGCGCAGCTCGGCTTCCTGCTGGTCCATGTAGTTGCCGATGGCCGCGCCAGTGAGGCCGCCGACACCGGCGCCAATCAGTGCGCCAACGCGCGGATCGCCGCCCACGGCAGCACCGACGATGGCACCAGCCACGGCGCCGCCGCCGACACCGATCAGCGCGCCGCCGGTGGTGTTCGAAATCTGGTTCTGGCCCGTATAGGGATTGGTGGTGGTGCAGGCAGTGAGCGCCAGGGTCGCGGCGAGCGCGACCAGAATCTTCGACTTCATTGTTTGTCCCCCTGAAGGATCATGACAGTGGCCTGTTGGTGACCACTGAATACGGCAGGATGGTGGTGAAGCAAAGGCCCTGAACGGGGAATGAACGGCTCAGGCGTTCGCCCAGCCGCCATCGACGAGGAATTGCTGTGCCGAAATCATGGCACTGTCGTCGGCGGCGAGGAAGAGGGCCATGCGCGTGACGTCGTCGGGATAGACGTGACCGGCCAAGGCTTGTTCCGCCTCAATGCCGGCCATGGTCGTCTCGGTGTACCACAGCGCGATCTGGCGGGGCGTAATCGTGGCGCCGGGGCTGAGCGTGTTGACCCGAATGCTCGACTTGCCCAGTTCGCGGGCCATGGATCGGGTCAGGCCATGGGCGGCCGCCTTGGCGGTTTCGTAGAGCGGCAATTGAGGGGTCATGATCATCCAACTGATCGAGCTCAGGTTGATGATCGAGCCGCGTCCCGCCTTGACCATGCCGGGCGCCACGGCCTGCATGGCGAAGAAGGCGTGCTTTAGATTGACCGCCATGCGGTCGTCCCAATAGGCGGGCGTGACCTCGCTCCAGTTGTGGCGCTGATCGTGCGCGGCATTGTTGACCAGCACCAGGGCATCGCCATGCTCGGCGGCAAAGCCAGTGATAGCGGCGCGATAGGCCTCTATTTCGGTCACATCGCAAGGGGTGAAGCGCACAGTGTGGCCGGCTTCAGTCAGCTCCGCCGCGAGCTTTTCACCCGCCGCGACGGCGATATCGACGAAGCCTACCCGGCTACCCTGCGCCGCGAACTGGCGCACCATGCTCTCGCCGATGCCCGAAGCGCCGCCGGAAATGACCACTGGCCTATCGGCGAGGCTGGGATAGCGGGCGAACTGGGTCATGGGCGGAAATTCCTGGAGAGATGGGCGGGCATAACAGCAGATATCGTCCCTGCATTCGGCGCGCAAGGGCGTACTGATGTACGTACCTCAGATTTTCGGCATGGGCTTGTTGGACAGATTGGCGCGCATGAGTGACTGCGCGCCGATCATTGGCGAATGGCCGACTACGCGTCCACGGGCATCGGGCGCGGGGAGACTTCGCGGCGCTCCATCTGTTCCAGCAAGGCTTCGATCTTGCCGACATTGGCCAGGTGGCGCGTCTCCATGGAGAAGTTGAGCGTCACATATTCCCGGCCGGGGCAGAAGGTCACGATGTTGGTGGCGGAGTGCCAGGCGCCGCAATAAATGGGCTCGACCATGCCATGCGTCATGGGGCCATAGGTGCGGTGTGGCGGCACCAAGGTCAGCACGACATGGACGCCGCCATTGAAGCGCCAGAAGCGCTTGCCGGGCAGGAAGGGCATGACGCGGTTGATGCCGCGCAAAGCCTTGAACATGGCGTTCATCATCACCTGGAACTTGGTGATGTCCTTCTGCTCGATGGCGGCGACCGTGTCATCGACGGCGCGGACATAATCGACGAAGTCTTCGATGACGGCGAATTTGGCTTCAAGCGCGCGGACGCGGAAGAAGTCGTCGTCGGCGTCGTTCCTTGTGGTGTCGAGCATGGTGTAGGCGGCGCCGATCACCTTCTTGCTCATGGTCTTTTCCTCGCCCTCGCCATTGAGGGCGTGGGTGACAAGCGCGAACATCAGCGAGCGCTGCCGCACGCCGAGCTTGTTGGCGAGCAGGCGCAGCCGGTGGCGCTTGAGCGCCAGCGTCTTGAAGCCCCAAGGCTTTTCGGCCGGCGCCAGCAGATTGGCGAGGATGATGTAGGTGACGGCGGTGAAGCCGCCGTTGAGGATGCCCTTGAGGCGCGCGCCGAAGCTGAGCTTGTTGCCCTTGTCAGACATGGTGCCGTGGCTGGCCGACTGCGACCGCGTCAGCAGCGCCGAGTCGGAGCCCTCGAGCAGAGCATGGCTGGAGCGGACCTGGATGACTGAAGCGCGGCCCTGCGCGTCCGGACCACCACGGCGGACGGCCGCCATGACGCGGAACAGCGGCAGGTCGGTTTGCTCGAGAATATCGTGCGACTTGCCCAGCCACTTGTCGGGATAGCCATCGAACTCATCGACCAGTTCGACCGAGGTGATCGCGTCGAGGATGTGTTTGGGGAAAGGATGACCGGGCCGGGCGCCGACGAAGCCATGGGTCAGTTGCGGCGCCAGCGCCACCATTTCGGCGACGAGGTTGCCAAGGCCATCCTTGTCGAAGCTGGTTGTCGAAAAGGCGGTGAAGAAAACCGTGTCCCGTCCCTGGTAGAGAAACCACTGGAAATCGGTAAACAGCGCCTGCGGATTGTGGGTCACCGCCGCCTGTGCCAGATCAAGCGTGTCGTCATGCTGGCCGGCAAAACTCGAAGACGAAAAACTCTTCACTGAAACTCACCCCTCATGAGCCCATTCGGGCTTTTTTGTGATGGTAATCTTAGAATAGCCTTGCTTCAACAGTTAGCCATACGGGGGTTAACAGGGGATATCGGCCGATCACGAAGCGATGATCTCCATCGGGCACCGGCAGGCGCGATTGCCGCATTGGCAGAACTGGCGCCGCACTTTAGAATGACTCTCAACTTAACCGCGGACGCCTTGTGCCGAAGCGGGCTTACCAGGCGGCGCGCGTCGAATTGACCTATGTCAATGCAGCACTGGCCGACCTAGTTATGGCTTGTTCGCCGGCTCGCCTTGATGCGTCGACGGCAGGGCACAGAGGACGTTTCGATGGACTATCGCGGCATATTCGAAGATGCGGTGGATACGCTGCGGACGGAGAAACGCTACCGCGTCTTCGCCGATCTCGAGCGCATGGCCGGGCAGTTTCCCCGCGCCATCTATCGCGACGAAGCCGACAATATGCGCGACATCACCATCTGGTGCTCCAACGACTATCTGGGCATGGGCCAGAACGCCAAGGTGATCGGCGCCATGCAGGAGACCGCGGGCAAGCTGGGCGTCGGCTCGGGCGGCACGCGCAATATTTCGGGCACCAACCGCCCACTGGTCGAGCTGGAACGCTCGCTGGCCGACCTGCACCGCAAGGAGGCGGCGCTCGTTTTCACCTCGGGCTTCGTGTCCAACGAGGCATCCATTGCCACCATCGCGCGGCTGCTGCCCGATTGCGTGATTTTCTCGGACCAGCTCAACCACGCCTCGATGATCCAGGGCGTGCGCCAGTCGGGCATGCAGAAGGTCATCTTCCGCCACAATGACATGGCGCATCTGCGCGACCTGCTGGCAGCCACCGATCGCAAGCGGCCCAAGCTCATCTGCTTTGAGTCGGTCTACTCGATGGATGGTGACGTCGCCCCGATCCGCGAGATCTGCGAGCTGGCCGAGGAATTCGGCGCGCTGACCTATATCGACGAAGTGCACGCCGTGGGCATGTATGGCGAGCGCGGCGGCGGCATTGCCGAGCGCGAAGGCGTGATGGACCGCATCGACATCATCGAAGGCACGCTGGCCAAGGGCTTCGGCACGATGGGCGGCTATATCGCGGCCAACAAGGCGATCGTGGATGCGGTGCGCTCCTATGCGCCGGAATTCATCTTCACCACCTCGCTGCCCCCTGCCCTCTGCGCCGCGGCTCGTGCCTCGATCGAGCACCTCAAGACCTCGACGCATGAGCGCATCATGCACCAGCGCCAGGCACGCCTGACCAAGGCAATCCTCGCCGATGCCGGCCTGCCGGTGATGGAAACCGACACCCATATCGTGCCGCTGATCGTCGGCGATGCCCGCGCGGTCAAGGCCGCCAGCGACATGCTGCTCGACAAGCACAATATCTACATACAGCCGATCAACTACCCGACCGTGCCCAAGGGTACCGAGCGCCTGCGCATCACGCCGACGCCGCTGCATACCGACGAGATGATCTTCGCCCTGCGCCATGCGCTGGTGAGCGTGTGGACCAGCCTCGAGCTGCCGCGCGAGGCAGCCGACGCCAAGATCACGGCCAGCAAGCTGACCTCGGGCGACTTGACCCTGCCGACCATCGGCGGCTGATCCGGCGCCGGTTCGTGCCGGCTCCGATGATTTTCGCATTGACCGAATTCGGGGATCGCCATGCCCGACATGCGTGCCGCGCGGCACGATATGGTCGCACTGATCGCCCGGCGCGGCGTGACCGACCAGCGTGTCCTGGCAGCCATGGAAACCGTGCCGCGTGAGCGCTTCGTGCCTGAACCGCGCCGCGGCTCGGCTTACGCCGACTCCGCCCTGCCGATCGGACAAGGGCAGACCATTTCCCAGCCCTATGTCGTGGCGCTTATGCTGGCCGCCATAGCGCCGCGCCCAACCGATACGGTGCTCGAAATCGGCACCGGGTCTGGTTATGCCGCAGCCCTGCTGGCCACGCTGACTGCGCGCGTCGTCACCGTCGAACGCCATCGCGACCTGGCGCGAAACGCGTCGCGGCTGCTCAAGCAAATGGGACACGACAACGTCACCGTCATCACCGGCGACGGAACGATCGGTTCGCCGAAACACGCTCCCTATGACGGGATCATTGTTTCAGCGTTTGGGCCGGAGGTTCCGTCGGCACTTTCGGCTCAGCTCGCCATTGGTGGGCGGCTGGTGGTGCCGGTGGGACAATCGCACGCCGTCCAGCAACTGCTCCGCGTGACGCGCCGCAGTGAAACCGATTTCGTCACCGAGGACCTGGGTGAGGTCCAGTTCGTGCCGCTGATCGGGGCCGAAGGCTGGCCGGAGGGGTTTTAGCGCCTGCTACGCCGGATCAGCCTGTCCGGCCGCGATAGACTGCGGTGCGAAGCTCGTTGGCATAGTGGTCAAGCGCAGGCATCCCGGCGGCGCCCGCCACGGCAATTTCGGCCTCGATATCGTAGGGGACGCGGACGAAACGCAGCGACCAGGGGCGTTCGGACGCCATGCCGAACCAGCCTTCGAGAACCGCGTAGCAGGCAAGCGGTGCGTCGAGCGGGTTGCCGACGCTGCCAGAGTTGAAAAGCGTGCGATGCTCGAAACTCTGCATATAGGCGCAATGGATGTCGCCATAGCCGACGATATCGGGCTCTGGTCCCGAGCCGGTGAACGCCGTGTTGCCGAACATGGCGCGATGGTCCTCGCGCGCCGTGGCGTGGACGCGGTGATATACGCCGACCTGGCTGGCATGAAAGAGCCGCACGCGGCGGCCGCTGAGCACGAAGTCATGGCAGCCGGGCAAGCCCGCCAGATAGGCGAGCCGGTTGGGACCCAACTGAGCCCGGTGCCATTGGAGAACGGGCTGCGCATCGGCCTCGTCTTGCGCGACCATATGGTCCCAATTGCCCTGCACAGTGATTTCGCAAGTCTGCCGGCAGCGATCGACAACCGCCGCGGAGCGCGGTCCCTTGCCGACCAGATCGCCCAGGTTGAATATTCGGGTAATGCCCGATGAGGCGATATGCGACAGCACCGCTTCGAGCGCAGTCAGATTGCCATGAATATCGGACAGGATTGCCACGCGTTCAGCACCGGTCGGCAACTCGGTCATTGGCTGTTCCTACGCTGAACGGGCGCCACCGATAGCAACTTTCCGCGTGGCCGCCAACGGCTGGGTCCGGGCTAAGCAAGGCCATCGCTCAGCACCGCGTCCATGAAGGCGATGAGGTCGTGTCGGCGCTGGAAGGGGGAGCGGTAGAGTGACGGCGCGGCCGACGCGCTGCGCAGATGCAGGGCCTCGCCGATGATGCGGGCGTGTTCGGGAAAGGCACTGAGCCCATAGTGGCCGGTGCCGCTCTTGGATGGCACGCGGCCGGTGGCGATGGTGGCGTGCAGCCGTGCTATGCCCAGGGCCCCCCAGGCGATTGCTTCGTCCGACAGCAGGGTGAGGCCGCCCCGGGAGATCAGCCGGCGCCGTAGCTCCAGCCAGTTGCGCCAATAGGTCTCCAGATTGTCGCGGCTGTGCCGAGTGGCGGCGTCACGATCTGCCATTATCCAATCATGATCCGGCCTTCGGCCGCGCAGGGCGATGCCGGCATCGGCAAGGATCAGCCAGGTGACCGCGTGGCGCTCCCCCGTCGATTGCAGATAGGGCCGACCGTCGCGCAGTTCGAGACCGGTGCCGTCGGCCGGTGCCGAGAGTTCGCCGGGCCGCAGGTAGATGCCGTCGCAATGAGGCGCGGGATGCACGCGCGCCAGTTCGGCATGGATCGATATCAACACCGCCGGGTCCGGTTCATTGGCCAGCCCGGCGATGAAGTCGATATCGCTCCAGCCCTCCTGATAGTCACCCAAGGCGATCGAACCGACGAGATAGAAGGCCTCGAGCTGACCGGGCAATCTCCTATCGAGCAGTTCGATCAGCCGGCTCGTGACCGCCAGTACCGATGGAGCCAGATCTGCCAATGCCATTCGCTCCCTCTGCGACTGAGCGGATAGCGCAGCGCAATTGCGGAGTTTGCGTGGCGATCAGCTCGTCAGCACGATCCGCATCAGGTCCGCGGTGTTGCGGGCGCCGAGCTTTTCCATGACGCGGGCTCGATGCACCTCGATGGTACGCGGGGAAATGCCAAGCTCGCGACCGGCTTCCTTATTGGATTGGCCGTTGGTGATGAGCTGGAGCACTTCGCGCTCGCGCGGGGTCAGTTGGGAAAAGCCGCGCACTTCCACCGGCCGCCGCCCGCCTTGCATGGCACCCAGATGCACGTCGCGCCGCAGGGAATCACGGACACCGCTCAGGAGATGCTCGGTGTCGATGGGCTTGGAAATAACGTCGGAGGCGCCCAGCTTCATGGCCGTTACCGCCGCCTCGACTTGCGGGGTGTCGGCCAGCATGAAAACCGGCGTTCCGGTGCGGGTGGCCTTGACGCGCCGCAACAGGCCCAGGCCGCTTTCCTCGCCCAGGCGCAGGTTGAGCACGACAACATCGGGCCGTCGTCGGTCAATGGTGGCGGCGAACTGCGCCGCGTCGAGCGAGAATGTGGTCTGGAATCCTTCGAGGCGAAACAGCACGCTCAGCGCTTCGCAGGTGGATGGGTCGGTATCCACGATGTGGATCAGTCGGTCGCGATTGAGGAAGGAATTGTAGAAGATCTCGTCGCTCATGTTGCCCTCTGCCCGGTGGCAAGTTTCGCTCATGCGTCCCGGAGGACAGAGCTTCGCCATCGCTGAGCTGCCCATGGCAACCGCGATACCCATGCCCCCCGGCGGATCGCAGCGGTAGTTTGCACTAGGTGTTCGTGCCGTCCGATATGGACAGTACGTAGGATGTACTACCTACAGTCTAGGTTTATTTACCTATGATTGATTTGTCAACGGAACTTCGTCCTACCGCATAGGACCCGGCGCCCGCGCTGTCGCCAGCCCCTTAGCGGGGGCTGGCGCGAAGGGCGTCGCGGATTTCGGTGAGCAGCACTTCTTCCTTGCTCGGCGCCGGCGTGGTCTCGACCGGCTCGGCGGCCGCCTGGCGCTTCATGCGGTTGATGCCCTTGACCACCAGGAACAGCACAAAGGCGATGATGGTGAACTTGACCACGGCGTTGATGAAGAGGCCGATATTGAGCGTGGCGACGCCGGCTGCCTGGGCCGCGGCGATCGAGGGCACGGGAACCCCGTTCGGGTTGGACAGCACGATGAACAGGTTCGAGAAGTCGATGCCGCCGATGATGAGACCGATCAGCGGCATGAAGATGTCGTCGACGATGGAGGAGACGATGGCGCCAAAGGCGGCGCCGATGATCACGCCGATGGCGAGATCGATCATATTGCCCTTGATGGCGAAATCCCGGAATTCCTTGAACATGGCTATGCCCACCCTCTTCTGGTTTCCGTCCTTCCCAAGACGGCCGCGACCGCGGTAGCCAAGCATTGATGACCCCGCCCGCAAAAGCAATGGGTCGAGAGTTGGTCTTGCACCGCCGCGATAGCGGGCCGATAGTCCAGACGCGCCCGAAAGCCCAGGATCGCGACCCGATGTCGGCCCATAGACACGATGCTGCCAATAGCCTCAGACAGGCGATCGATCATATTCCGCAGGGCATTGCGGTGTTCGATGGTGCATTGCGGCTGGTGACGTCGAACAGCCGTTACAACTCGCTGCTGGCGCTGCCTGATCGGCTGGTGAAAACCGGGACGCCGCTGTTCGACATTGCGCTGTTTCTGGGCGATAGGGGCGACTTTGGCGAAGGCGACGCGGCGCGCCTCGCCATCGAGCGCATCAACCTCTTGACCGCCTTGCCGACCACGGTGACCCAGCGCCTGGGCAATGCCGGGCAGACGCTGGAATTTCATTCGAGCCGCCTGCCCGATGGCGGGCTGGTCATCAGCTTTTCGGATGTGACCGCGCGGGTGCGGGCCGAGCGGGAACTTGCCGGCATGAACCAGTCGCTCGAGGAACGGGTGGAGGAGCGCACGGCCGCCCTCACCCGGGTCAATGCCGAGCTTGAAAGCGCTCGCGCCAAGGCCGATGCGGCCAACCACGACAAGACGCGCTTTCTCGCGGCCGCCAGCCATGACCTGCTGCAGCCGCTCAATGCGGCGCGGCTCTATACATCGACGCTGATCGAACGGGCGAAGTCGACGGGTCTCGCCGATCTCGCCAATTCCATCGAGGCCTCGCTGACGGCGGTCGAAGACATCATGGGAGCGCTGCTCGACATTTCGCGCATCGATAGCGGCGCCCTCAAGCCCGCCCCGGCCCCGGTGGCCGGGCAGGACCTGCTCAAGAAGATCGAGGTGGAATTCGGCCCCATGGCGCGCGAGCGCAATATCTCGCTGCGCATCGTGGCGACCGATGCGACCATCATGATCGATCGCATGCTGGTGGGCCGCATCGTGCAGAACCTGGTTTCGAACGCCATCAAGTATACCCAGCCGGGCGGCAAGGTGCTGGTCGGGTTGCGTCGACGCGGCAATCGCATGCGGCTCGATGTGATCGATACCGGCATCGGCTTCAACAAGGATCAGCACCGGCTGCTGTTTGCCGAATTCTCGCGGCTCGAACGCGGCGCCCGCATGGCCCAAGGGCTGGGCCTGGGCCTTTCCATCGTGCAGCGCCTGGTGACGGCGCTGGGCCTGACTCTGGAACTGGACAGCAAGGAAGGCCGCGGCTCGCGCTTCTCGCTGTTCCTGCCCGCCACCCGCACCATCCGCGCGACGCCCGAGACCAGTGTGGCGCCGGCCGAAGCCAGCTTCGGCACGCTGGGGCTCAAGGTGCTGTGCGTCGACAATGAGCGCGCCATTATCGAGGCAATGGAGGGCCTGCTGCGCCACTGGGGTTGCGACGTGCGCAGCGCCCTGTCGCTCAAGCAGATCGACCGCGAGCGGCTGCTCGAGGGCTGGTACCCCGACCTGGTGCTGATGGACTATCACCTCGACCAGACTTCGGGTCTCGATGCCATTGAATGGCTGCGGCACAATCTGGGCGGGCATCTACCCGCGGCGCTGGTGACGGCCGACCGCAGCCCGGCGGTGCGGGCACTGGCCGAGGAGCGCGGCATTGCCGTGGTCACCAAGCCGGTGAAACCGGCTGCCCTACGCGCCGCCATCAGCGGCCTCGCCAACCAAAGCCGCAGCCCGGCAAAACGCGCGGGCTAATTGTCGAATCCACCCCTCGCCATTCGACCAGCTTCCGGTACAACCAAAACCGGAGGATTATTCCATGCGTTATCTCTGTCTCGTCTGCTTCGACACCGCCGTGATCGACACGCTGCCACCCGGCGAGTGGGCCACGCTGGTGCGGGACTCGCAGGAATATGATCGTGAGCTGCAGCGGCGTGGCCATTTCGTCGCCGCCGAGGCGCTGATGTCGCCCGATACGGCAACGACAGTGCGCATGCGCCAAGGCAAGATGAGCGCGACGGATGGCCCGTTTGCCGAGCTCAAGGAGCAGGTGGCCGGCTTCATCCTGATCGAAGCGGCAGACCTCAACGAGGCCATGCGCATCGGCGCCAATATTCCGCTGGCCCGGATCGGCTGCGTCGAAGTCCGGCCGGTGATGTGAGCGAGGCCGCTGCCGCCATCGAAGCCGCCTACCGGGCCGAAGCGCCGCGCGTATTGGCGACGCTCATCCGGCTACTGGGCGGCTTCGACCGCGCCGAGGAAGCACTGCACGATGCGTGGCTGGCCGCGCTCGATAGCTGGCCGCAAAAGGGGATCCCCGCCAATCCGCGCGCATGGCTGGTGTCGGCCGGTCGGTTCAAGGCTATCGACCGCATCCGGCGCGAGGCGCGGTTCAACGCCGCCAGCAAGGAACTGGAGCGGCAGATCGAGCTTAGCGCCCTGCCCGATGACGAGGACGCGCCGGCCATTGCCGACGACCAGCTCCGGCTGATCTTCACCTGCTGCCATCCGGCACTGGCGCCCGATGCGCAGGTGGCGCTGACGCTGCGCGAAATCTGCGGCCTCACCACCGAGGAGATCGCCAGCGCCTATTTTGCCAAGCCTATCGCCATTGCCCAGCGCATCGTGCGGGCCAAAGGCAAGATTCGTGACGCGCGCATTCCCTATGCGGTGCCCGCGCCAGAGGAACTGCCAGAGCGCATCGAAACGGTGCTGCAGGTGATCTACCTCGTCTTCAACGAGGGATATCTGGCGTCATCGGGCGCCAGCGCGCTGCGCACAGATCTCTGCGCCGAGGCGATCCGGCTGGCGCGGCTGCTCGATACGCTGATCGAGGAGCCCGAGGTCAAGGGCCTGCTCGCCCTGATGCTGCTGCAGGATGCCCGCCGCGCCGCCCGCGTGGTGGATGGCGACATCGTGCCGCTCGAGGAGCAGGATCGGTCGCTGTGGAACACCCAGCAGATCACCGAGGGGCAGGCGCTGGTGCGGCAGGTGCTGGCCGGGCGGTTCAGCCTCTACTCGGTGCAGGCGGCGATTGCAGCGGCGCACCAGCCAGAGGGCAGCGACTGGGCGCGCATTGTCGGCTTCTACGACATGCTGCTGCGCCTCGATCCGTCCCCGATCGTCGAACTCAATCGCGCCGTCGCCGTGGCGATGCGCGATGGGCCGGCCAAGGGGTTGGAACTCGTCGATGCGTTGGCCGAGGGCCTGACCGACTATCGGCTGTGGCATGCTGCGCGCGCCGACTTGCTGCGGCGCCTTGAGCGGCTGGAGGAGGCTCGTCCGGCCTATGAAGCGGCGCTGGCGCTGACGACGCAGGAGGCGGAGCGTCGGTTCATTGAACGAAGGTTGGGCGAACTCTAGGCCGCGGATGCGGCCCTCAGTTCGCGCCCGCGCACACCCGGGCTGCTTCGGCCTCGACGTCCCGCGGATCGAACGTCGCGCCGGGGCTGGCGGCGCGCTCGATGTCTGCGGAGATGATTGAGACACAGCGATCAAAACCACTCGGCTGGTTGATGACGGCCAGCGAAATGCCGGCTGCACCGACCAGGATGGCCACCACGATGACGGCCGTTCGCATGCGCTAGCGCTCCACGTCCATGGTGATCACCACATCGGCCCGGTCCTGCGACAGGCATACGCGATCGTAGTTCGGCAGATCATTGCGCTCGATGTGGGCGCGGTTGCGCTCTTCGGTGAAGAGGCCCTCTTCGCCGTGGCGCTTGAGCAGGCGGGCTTTGACCAGATCGCGTGGCACGTCGACGAACACCGAATAATCCAGCAACGGCTTGACCCCGGCCCAGGGTCCGTCGGTCAGCAGCAGGTAATTGCCCTCGACAACCAGCACGCGCACTTCGGGCTGGATGGTGAAGGCGTCATCCACCGTGTCCTCGATCTTACGGGAATAGCCGGGGCCGCTGACCGCCGCGGTCGCCCCCTTGAGGTGATGAAGGAAATTGACGAAGTCGGCGCCCTCGAAGGTGTGCGGGGCGCCCTTGTAGTCGGTCTGCCCCATGGCTTCGAGCTTGGCATGCTTCATGTGGAAGCCGTCCATCGGCACCAGAGCGGCGCTGCCCGGGCGCGTGGCATTGAGCATGGTCACCAGCTCGGCCGCCAGTGTCGACTTGCCGGTGCCCGGACCGCCCGCCAGCCCGATGGCGATGCGGTGGTGCGCCCGGCTTTCCATTTCGAGGATGTGCGGCACCAGCCGCGAAAGGGCTTGCTGCGGCGTCAGGCGCAGACGAACGGGGTCCATCAGCGCCCCTTGCTGAGACGGATGACCAGCCAGACCGGCACGACCAGGGCTGCACCGGTGATGATGTAACCGCCCAGGTTGCGGAACAGGCCCGCGCCGTCGCGCAGGGTATCGCGCAGCACATCGATGGCGCCGCGGATGAGGCCCTGCACATTGAGGCCGAAGACGCTCATGACGAAGCCGACCAGCAGCGAAATGAACACCAGCTTGAGGACGACACTGAGCGGATGGCCGCCAAAGAAGCGCTCCAGCGGGGAACGCCGCGCCTCGGCCTGGGGTTGATCGGTCATGCTGGCCTCCCTGTTGTGGTGCTGGGGGATCATATAGGCTTGAATGTGATTTGCAGAAGGTGTGACTTGCCAGTTTTGCGCCCCGCCTTTCCCTCCGCATTGTCGCGTCTTTTCACAAGCACAGTCGCGGCTGCCCCCTCCCCCCTTGAGGGGGAGGGCTGGGGTGGGGGGTGGTTGCGTGATCACCTGACGGACCCCCTCCCTCATTACTTCCCCTCGGGGAGGGATGCGAAAGGCCGGCAATCCGGCGGTTGCATGACCGGACGGCGGCACTGGTGACCGCCCTCCCGTCCCTCATCACCGACTGGTTTGCCCGCAAGGGCTGGTCTGCCCGGCAACATCAGCTCGATGTGCTGGCCTCCTGGCAGGCTGGTGCCTCGGCGCTCCTCATCGCCCCGACCGGCGCCGGCAAGACGCTGGCTGGATTCCTGCCGACTCTGGTTGACCTGGCCGATGGCCCGTTCGATGGGCTGCACACGCTCTACATCTCCCCGCTCAAGGCGCTGGCGGTGGACGTGCAGCGCAATCTCAACGCGCCGATTTTCGAGATGGGGCTCAAGATCAGCGCTGAAACCCGCACCGGCGATACGCCAGCCTCCAAACGGGCACGGCAGCGGGCGAGGCCGCCCAATATTCTGCTGACCACGCCTGAGCAATTGTGCCTCCTCATCAGCCATCCGCATGCCGAGCTGTTCTTCGGCTCGTTGCGCCGCATCGTGCTCGATGAGTTGCATGCGCTGGTCACCTCCAAGCGCGGGGAGCTGCTGTCACTCGCGCTCGCCCGCATCGCCAAGCTGGCCCCGAACCTGCAGATCACCGCGCTCAGCGCCACGGTGGCCCGGCCGGACCTGCTGCGCGACTGGATCGCCCAGCCGGTGCCACAGCGGGAAACGCACCTGCTGACAGCGTCAGGCGGGGCGCCGCCGGTGCTGGAAATCCTCGAGACCGAGCAGCGCCTGCCCTGGGCCGGGCACTCGGCCAATTACGCGCATCACGCCCTCTACGAGACCATCAAGGGGCACAAGACGACGCTGCTGTTCGTCAATACGCGCAGCCAGGCCGAGATGCTGTTCCAGGGCCTGTGGGCGGTGAATGAGGACCTGCTGCCCATTGCGCTGCACCATGGATCGTTGTCGGTGGAGCAGCGGCGCAAGGTGGAAAGCGCCATGGTGGCCGGCGAGCTCAAGGCGGTGGTCTGTACCTCGACGCTCGATCTGGGCATCGACTGGGGCGATGTCGATCTCGTGGTGCAGGTGGGGGCGCCCAAGGGCAGCTCGCGCATGCTGCAGCGCATTGGCCGCGCCAACCACCGGCTCGACGAACCGTCAAAAGCGGTGCTGGTGCCATCCAACCGCTTCGAAGTGCTCGAATGCGAGGCGGCGCTGGAGGCCGTGGCAGAGAGCCATCAGGATAGCGAAGACCCGGTTTCGGGCGGCTATGACGTGCTGGCGCAGCATGTTCTGGGCATGGCCTGCGCAGCGCCCTTCGCCGCCGATGAGCTCTATGACGAAGTCCGTCTCGCCTGGCCCTATCGCGACCTCCCGCGGGGCCAGTTCGATCGTGTGCTCGAATTCGTCGCCACTGGCGGCTACGCGCTGCAGGCCTATGAACGCTATGCGCGGCTCAAGAAGACCGAAGACGGCAAGTGGCGCATCGCCAATCCGCAGGTCGCCCAGCAATATCGGCTCAATATAGGCACCATCATCGAGGAGCCGATGGTCAAGGTGCGCCTCATCCGCCAGCGCGGCCTCAAGAAGGGGCAGAGCAACAGCCCGGTCGGCTACGGTGGGCGCGTGCTGGGCGAGATGGAGGAGTATTTCTTCGGCACGCTGCTGCCGGGCGACACCTTCATGTTCGGCGGCGAAATCGTCGCCTTCGAGGGCATGAAGGACAACGAGGCTTTTGTGAGCCGCGCCCAATCGGCCAATCCGAAAATACCGAGCTATATGGGCGGCAAGTTTCCACTCTCGACCTATCTGGCCGACCGCGTGCGCAAGATGCTCGATACGCCCGAAAGCTGGCATGTGCTGCCCGACCAGGTCAGCGACTGGCTGCGCCTGCAGCGCGATATTTCCGTGCTGCCCAAGCGAGATAGCCTCCTGGTCGAGACCTTTCCGCGCGGCGCCAATAATTTCATGGTCTGCTACCCGTTCGAGGGCCGGCTGGCGCACCAGACGCTGGGCATGCTGCTCACCCGCCGGCTGGAGCGATCCCGCGCCCGCCCGCTGGGCTTCGTCGCCTCCGAATATGCACTGGCCATCTGGGGCCTGGGAGACCTCTCGGCGCTGATCCGCACCGATCGCCTATCGCTCGACGAGCTGTTCTCCGAGGACATGCTGGGGGACGATCTTGAAGCCTGGCTCGATGAATCGGCGCTGATGAAGCGGACCTTCCGCAATTGCGCGATCATTTCGGGGCTGATCGAGCGCCGCCATCCGGGCAAGGAAAAGTCCGGCCGGCAGATCACCATGAGCAGCGACCTCATCTACGACGTGCTCTACCAGCACGAGCCAGATCACATCCTGATCCAGGCGACCCGCCGCGATGCCGCGCGCGGCCTGCTCGATATCGAGCGGCTGGGCGACATGCTGCGACGCATCCGTGGCCATATCGTTCACAAGCCGCTGCTGCAGATTTCCCCCCTCGCGGTGCCAGTCATGCTCGATATCGGCAAGGAGCCGATTTTCGGGGAAGGCCGCGAATCAGCTATGGCGGATGCTGCGGATGAATTGATGCGGGAAGCCCTCGGGCAGAGTTGAGCCAGATACTATATCGAGCCGAGGTCACGGAGACCCCGATCTTGCGCTTTGCCGGCAACAATTTCGAACCCCTGCCCTCGGGCGGCCTCTACTGGCACAGCCAGCAGACCCTCCTCGTTGCGGACCTGCATTTCGAGAAGATGGCGAGCTTCGCCCGGCGCGGGCAGATGCTGCCGCCATACGATACCGGCCTGACGCTGGCGCGGCTCGAAGCCGATCTGCGCCGCACCGGCGCCAAGCGGCTGATTTCGCTCGGTGACAGCTTTCACCGCGCCGATGCCAGCAGCCTGCTTGGCAATGCCGACCGCATGCGGCTTGATGCGATCACCGACATGGTCGAATGCATCTGGCTTTCCGGCAATCACGACCCGGCCCCGCATGCCATTGGCGGGCAATGCCTGCCGGAGCTGGAACTGGCCGGACTGACGCTGTCGCATGAGCCGAAGCGCGGGGCCAGTGGCCTCGTTGCCGGTCATCTTCATCCGGCGGCGCGCATCTATATCGAAGGGCGGTCGAGCCGGGGGCCATGCTTCGTGCATGACAACCGCCTGCTGATCCTGCCCGCTTACGGCGCCTCGACGGGGTCGATCAATATCCTGTCCCCGGCCTTTGTCGGCCTCTTCCACTGGCCGGCACTGGAAGTGACGATGCTGGGCAAGGACCGCACCTATCCAGTGAGCCCCAAGCGGCTGGTGCGGGGGTAGCGCCGCGCCCTAGCGCCTGAAGATCACGCCGCCGAGCCAGCCGGTGAACAGCGCCAGGATCACGCAGATCACGCCGTAGAGCAGCGGCTGCTGCACCGCCGACAGGGCCAGGAACCGCTCGAAGCCGATCTTGCGCACCGAAAAGCCTTCCGATTTGCGCGCGATGATTTCGCCATTCTTGAACACATAGGTCAGGGCGATATAGGGCCCGGGCGGCGCGTTGCTGGGCAGGGTCAGACGGGCGGAATAGAAGTTATCCGCCGGGAAGTTGACGCCGTTTTCCTGCACGCCGAACAACCCTTCCTCGTCCATCAGGCGCACCAGCTCGCGGCCGAACACGGCGCCCTTCCACCAATCGTCGCTGCTGGCGGCCAGCGTGTGCGACTCGGGCAGGATGAGATTGGTGGTGAGCGTCGTCACGTCGGTGATGTCGGTCAGCCGGCCACTCGATAGGACATGGAAGAAGCTTGGAAAATTGCGAAACTCCACCTGATCGGTGTTGAGCCAGATGCCCAGGATATTGGTCTTTTGCCGGGCGACCCGGTTCTGGGTTGGGCCGAGTACGACGACAACGACGTGGAATGGGCCGGTGACGAATTTCTGGTCGGAGCCAGCATCGGGAATGATGGTCCCGAAAAAGCTCATGCGCTCGCCGTCGAAGCTCGAGGTGATCTCCACCGTGTCGTTGGAGAGCTGCGAGACCAGCCGCTCGGCGTGAGCCGGCACAACCAGCGCAAGCAGCAGGGCAACAATGACGAGCAGCCGGCTCATTGGGTGAGCCCCATGACGGCCATGCTGAAGATATCGGCCGGGGCCAATACCAGCGACAGGCCGAAACGGATGGCGACGGCGAGCACCAGCAGCGCCAGCAGGCCACGCAACTGTTCACCGCGGAGATATTTGCCGGCCGAGGCGCCGAACTGGGCGCCGGCGGTGCCGCCGACCATGAGGCAGAAGGCCAGGAGGATATCGACGCTCTGGCTCTGCACGGCGTGGAGAATAGTTGTCGCAGCCATCATCGCCACAACCTGCGCCAGCGAGGTGCCGATGACCACATTGCCGGGCACGCGCAGCAGGTAGACCAGCGCCGGCACCATAATGAAGCCGCCACCAATGCCCAGGAGCGAACCGACAAAGCCGATGAACAGCCCGATGAGCAGCACCGGCAGCACGCTGATATAGAGGCGCGATTTCTTGAACCGCACGCGCATGGGCAGGCCATGGATCCAGTTGTGCTGGTTGGGCAGGCGCTCGCGCACCACGATGCCTTTGCGGTGCTTGAGGATGGCGCGGGTGGATTCGACCAGCATCAGCGTGCCGACCGAGCCGAGCAGCACCAAAAACCCGAAGGAAATGACGAAATCGAGCTGGCCGGCGTCACGCAGCAGAGCAAAGGTGGCAACGCCGCCAAAGGCACCGAGTACGCCCGACAGCACGAGATAGAGCGCCAGGTGCAGGTCGACCGCGCCGCGTCGGTAATGCGCCAGGGCGCCGGAGGTCGAGGCAGCAACGACCTGGCCGGTTACCGAGGCCACGGCAACCGGGGCCGGAACGCCCGAGAAAATCAGCAGAGGCGTCAGCAAAAAGCCGCCGCCAACCCCGAACAGACCCGACAGGAAGCCGACCGCCCCTCCGATCCCCACGAGAAAGAAGAGGTTCACGGACAGCTCGGCGATCGGCAGGTAGATCTGCAAGACCCTGATCCGTTGGAAAGCAATAGGCCGCACGACCTTACAGGAGCGTACGTCAACAATAGGTCAAAGGTTCCCGCCTTGCGGCGGGAACCTGTCACGATGCGGGCTTAGAACCGGCTCTCGCCGGTGTCAAACCACAGTTCTATGTCATACGGGCTGGCTGCCCAGTACGGCGAGCAGGCGCGGATTGACGACGCCGCTTTCGCTCATGCCGGTGCCACGCTCGAACGCCTTGATGGCCTCGGCCGTCTTGGGTCCGGCCAGGCCGTCTGGCGTTCCGACATCGAAGCCCAGTTTACCCAACACCATCTGCACCTTGGACACGACGTCCCTGGTGGTGATGACCTCACCTGGATCGAAGCTGGGCGACCAGGTGCCCAGCGGCGCGAAATTGGATGCCAGATCGATCGGCTCGGCCTTCCAGAGGTTGATCTCGTCGGTCACGCGGTTGACAGCTTCGGCCGTCAGCGACTTGGCGATGTCGTCGCGGGCCTTGGCCGCATCGGCGTCGCCATTGCGGGCGGCGAGCGAGAACCACTTGTAGGATTGTTCGAAGTCCTGTTCGACGCCCAGGCCACGGGCATAGAGCATGCCCAGGTTGAACTGGCTGTCGGTCATGCCGCGGGCGGCCGCCTGGGCGAACCACTCGGCGGCCGATTCGAACTGCTGATCGCCGAGCTGGCCACCGGCATAGAGGGCCGCCAGATTGTGCATGGCCATGCGGTTACCGGCTTCGGCGCCGCGCTGGTACCAGAGCTTGGCAACCTCGAAGTCCTTGTCGACGCCCTGCCCGGCTTCATAGAGGTTGCCGATGCGGTACTGCGCCGGCACGAAGCCTTGCGCCGCCGAGCGCTCATACCACTTGGCCGCCTCGACATAGTCCTGGGTGATGGCGCGACCCTCGGTGTAGATGGCGCCGATTTCGAACTGGGCGCGGGCGTCACCATCGGCGGCGGCCTGACGCAGCTCGAGCGGGCCGACGCCTTCGGGCGGCAGCTCGAACGTTTCGGTAATGGCCGCATTGGGACCAGGAATGCTGCCGGTGACATCGGGAGCAGTTTCGGTCGGCACGTCAGCCGGCGCGGCCTCAGCAGCGGCGCCAGTGCCAGGAAGTGCCATCAGGGTCGGCGGCATCGGCGTGGCTTCGGCCGATTTGGTGAAGCTCATCGGCTGGTTGGGATTGATCGAGGCGGTGGTCGTGCCATCGATCATGTCGATGACGCGTGGCTCGGGCCGGACCAGCGAGACGTCTTCGGACGCGGACGGCGTTGCCGACGGCTGTTCGGTCGTCGTCTGTGGGGGCGGCGCCGCGGGGGCACGTGCCGAACCCATCCGCTGCATCACCAGGTTCAGTGCCAGCATCGAGACGGCAACCAGAACGGCGGCCAGCAGCAGCGGACGGCGATGGCGGGCGAGGAAGCTCCGCTTTTCGACCGGCGCTTCGGCCTCGGCATCGTCGCCGAACGTCGGCGCAACAACGGGTGCTTCGGCGGTTTTGCGGACCTTGGCGGGCTTGGCCGGTTTTGCTGGCTTTTCAGCCTTTGGCTCAGGCTGAACCGCCTCGTCGCCCACGGGCACGGCGGGGGTCGAAGCCGGCATGACCCGCGCCAGGGCGCGACCGATCAGTGAATTGCCGGAGGCCGCGGGGGCAGCCGCTTCCTGGCGTGCCCGCTGGGCGCGGCGGGCCGCGGCGACGAAAGTGCTCGTGCTGCTCTGGCTGACCGGCGCTTCCACCTGCGGCGCCGTCATGGGCGGCGGCATGAACGGATCGGATTCGGTCTTGGCGAAGCTCGACTGCGGACGCGCCGGACGCTCGGCCGTGTTCGGATCGAAGACGGGGCGGCTGGCGACAGCCGGCGGCTCGCTGACGGAAGCCTGCGGACGCGCGCCGACCTTGGCGTCGAGCGCCGCGCGGACGGGACCGGCATCCTTGAAGCCGGGATCGACCAGCGGCGCTTCATCGGCCGGGTTGGCCGGCATGGCATCTTTCGGGCCCGACAGGGCCGTCAGGATGGCGTCGAACCTGGCGCGCTCCTCTTCCATCTCGGGCGCTGGTGCAGCCGACGACGGACGCGCGGGGGCAGCGCTGCGCTCCTTGTGGCCGCTGAGCACGGCTTCGAGCCGGGTCAGGCGCTCGGCGGTGTCCTTGCCGGCGGTGTTGAAGAGCGCGGCCATGCGCTTTTCCAGCGCGACCATGCCCTCTTCGCTCATGCCGTTTGCCGCAGGAGCCGATTTAGCCACCGCCTCGGAGGTGCGCTCGGCCACCATGGCCGCCAGCGCTTCGTAGTCGGGGGTCTTGCCAGCCGATTTGATCAGCCCGGCCAGCCGGTCTTCGATGCTCTTGAGGCTTTCGGGACCGAACATGGCCACAGGAGCGGGCGCCTTGCGGGTCACGGCGTCGCTGGTGCGTTCGGCAACCATGGTGGCCATGGCTTCGAGGTCTGCCGGATCGGACTGGGACGAATAGAGCTTGGCGAGGCCATTGAGCTGGGTGCCGGTCTCGTCCATGCGGGCCATCAGCAGCTTGAGCTGATTTTCGACCTGAGTGGAATCGGCGGTCGGTACCATGCGGTCCGACAGGGCTTCGATCTGGCCTTCGATGCGCAGGAAGCGTGGCTCCATGCCCGCCAGCACGGCATCGCGCAGCGAGGCGATGTCCTGCTTGAGGCCGGCGACATCGCCGTTGTTGGCGGCATCGAAACCGCCAATGCGCGACGCAAGGGCATCGACTTTGGCCACGAGGCTGCTGGGCGCCGCTTCGCGGTCCTTCATGGCCTGGGTGAAGGCGGCCATTTCGGAGGTCAGCCGTTCGAAATCGCCGGAAGACAGCGCGACATTCTTCTCGATGGCGTCGATGCGGTCATAGACGTTGCGGACGCTCTTTTCGATGGAGTGCATGGCCGGGGCGAGGGTCGCCGCGGCTTCAGCCGGTTCATGCCGATACGCCTCGCGCGCGATTTCGCGCTCCATCTGCTGGGCCTGCAGTTCGGCAAGCTTGCCGACGGTTGCCGACACATCATCGAGCCGATTGTTGATGGCCGAGAGGTCGACGCGCGGGCCGCCCTCGATGAGCGTGGCCAATGCGCCGATCTGCGCCTCGAGGCGCTTGACCTGGCCGGTCTCGCCAACGGCGCCGGCCAGCAATTCGACCACATGGGTAAGCTGTTCGACCTGGGCGGCGACTTCGCGCACGCCATTGCCTGATCGCTGCGACTTGAGCTCGCCTTCGAGCCGTTCGAGACGCCCGGAGAGACCGCCGACGAGCGAGCTCAGCTCGCGGAATTCGGGCATGTCCCTGGGACGGCGACCAAGTGCGGCGGCCGGCGCGGACATCTGGCGCCCACGAATTTCGGCGATGGCGTTGGTCAGCTCGTCATGATCGTTGTGAATCGGACCGAGATCATCGCGCTCGGTGAACCGGTCGACCGCACGCTTGACGGTGCGCAGGGCCTCACGGCGGCGAACCGCCGGCTCGGGACCGACCACCTGATCACGCAGATTGCGGACTCGCCGGGCCAAGCCTGACAGAGCGGGTTCGGCAGGTTCCTGCTCGGCGTAGCGCCCTTCGACCTGATCGAGCAGGGCAACCAGCTCGCCGCGCAGGGCCTGCCATTCGCCGGCTTGCGGTTCCGCGGCCGGGTCGGACATTTCCGTGGGTTGATAGGCGCGGGCCATGATTTGTCCCTGTCATGAAAAGACGGACCCCTCGCAATTCAACACGAAGGTATGACGTTCACTCTTGGGAAAACATGGTAAAGAACCCGTTAAGTATTGCTGCAATTTGCAAGAGCCACAGGCGGAAAGACCTGATTTCTTGGCAAACGAGGCCATCGAATCGATGCCTGCGATACTGTCCAGCCTTCAGGAGCCTGCCATCGCCATGACCCGCCGCCGCATCATCATCGTGGACGATCACCCGCTGTTCCGGGCGGCGCTGCGGCAGACGCTATCGGGTGGCGACGCAACCGTGACGGTCGAGGAAGCGGGCGATCTCAATGGTCTCAGCGCGGCACTCGACGCCGATCGCGACTGCGATCTGGTGCTGCTCGACCTCAACATGCCTGGCGTGCGGGGCTTTTCGGGGCTCTTGCTGCTGCGGGCGCAATATCCCGATATTCCCGTGATGATCATCTCGGCGGTCGAGGACAGCACGGTGATCCGGCGGGCGTTCGAGCTGGGTGCCGCGGGCTACCTTCACAAATCCGTGGGACCGACCGAAATCCGCCGCGCCATCGAGACCGTACTCTCGGGCGAAGTCTTCGTGCCGGAGGGGACGATGCTTGACGGCGATGACAGCCACACCGCGCTGATGCGGCGGCTGTCGACGCTGACGCCGCAGCAGGTGCGCGTGCTGATGATGCTCAGCGACGGACTGATGAACAAGCAGATCGCCTACGAACTCTCGATCTCGGAAGCGACGGTCAAGGCCCACGTCTCTGCGATCCTGCAGAAGCTCGACGTGGACAGCCGCACCCAGGCGGTGATCGCGGCAGCCCGCATCGAGGATGGGCAGTTCGAAGCGCTGTTCTCGATCGGAGCGGCCAAGGCCTAGGCCTACTGCGAGATCGTCGCCCGGCCTTCGGCCCAATCGGCGGTCTTCGTCCCCACCAGCTCCCCGATATTGGTCTTGCCCTCGGCCCGCACCGCGGCGACCAGGCCGCGCTTGAGGCGGTCGAGCAGGTCCAGCCCGCCAAAGACCATGGCCGAATAGAGCTGGATGGCGTTGGCGCCGGCTTCGATCTTGGCCAGCGCCGATTGTGGCGAATGGATACCGCCGACACCAATGATGGGTAGCGCACCAACGCGCTGCCGCACCTGGGCCAGGCGCCGGGTCGAGAGGTCGAAGAGCGGCTTGCCGGACAGGCCACCAATTTCGGTGGCGTTCTCGAGGCCGGCTACGGCGTCGCGGGTGATGGTGGTGTTGGAGACGATCAGGCCATCGAGATCGGTCGCCAGGACCACCGCAGCGATGGCGTCGAGCGCCACTTCGTCGAGGTCGGGTGCGATCTTGAGCAAGACCGGCACGCGAGTTTTTGCCTTGGCTCTGGCCGTCAGCACTTCGCCCAGGAGGCGACGCATCGCCTCGTCGGCCTGGAGATTGCGCAGGCCTGGTGTATTGGGCGAGGAGACGTTGACCGTCAGATAGTCCGCCAGGTCGGCGAAGCGCTTCACGCCGATCACATAGTCCGCGACGAAGTCCTCGCTGTCTTTGTTGGCGCCGATATTGACGCCCAGCGCCGCCGGCACGCGCTGGCCCTTGAGGCGCGCGAAGGCTGCTTCGTGCCCTTCATTGTTGAAGCCCATGCGGTTGATGACGCCCTCGGCCGTGCCGACCCGGAACAGCCGGGGCTTGGGGTTACCGACCTGCGGACGCGGCGTCACCGTGCCGATCTCGACCATGCCGAAGCCCATCAAGGCCAGCGGACGAGCGACTTCGGCGTTCTTGTCGAAACCGGCCGCCATGCCCACCGGATTGGTCAGTTCGAGCCCGCACAGAGTGGTGCGCAACTCAGCGCCGTCAGGGTGGCTCTGCTCGGGCCCAAGGCCGAGGCGAAGAGCGGTGATGGTCGCCCCATGCGCGGTCTCAGGGTCCATCTTGAGCAGGGCTTCGCGGGTGAGGCCGGACAGGGCCGGAATGCGCAGAAGCGGCGAGAGGGCGGAGAGGATCATCGGACAGCCTCGGGCAATGCGCAGGAGCCATCGGCCGCGACGCTCAGCGGCGCTTCCCAGGCAATGGCGGAAGTGGAGAGCGGGCCACCATAGAGGTGGGGAAAGAGCGCGCCACCGCGTGATGGCTCCCAGACCAGGTCGTCACCAAGATCGGCGCTGCGGACCGCCAGCAGCACCAGCCCGTCTTGGCCGGCGAAATGCAGGCGGAGCGTTTCGGACAGCTGGGCCGCGGTCGAGAAGTGCATGTAGCCGTCGGCAGCATCGATGGGCATGCCAGCGAAGGCCGAGGTGGCGCGGGCCGGCGCGAAAGCGACCTCGGTCGCGATCTTGTAGACGAATAGGGGGGTGCTCATGGAGCGGGAACCTAATGGCGGCGCGACGGCGCTGCAAGCGGGTGCACGGGCTTTACAATGGGGAGTTGCGGGGGTACAAATAGGACTTAATTCCGTCAATGAGACATATTTCCTTCTCCGGGTACTGCCATGCTGTCACACAGAGCCATCTGGGACGGGATCGACGCCCTCGCGCGTCGGCATGGTCACTCGGTTTCGGCTCTGGCCAAGCTGGCGGGGCTGGATGCGACCGCGTTCAACGTTTCCAAGCGCATCAGCAAGGATGGCCGCGAACGCTGGCCTTCGACCGAGAGCATTTCCAAAATTCTCGACGCCACGGGGGAGAGCTTTGACAGCTTCCTCACGGGCACGGGTGCGTTTCTGCAGCTCAATGACAACCTACCCAACCGCACGGTGCCGTTGCTCGGCCTGGCGCAGGCGGGCTCGGGCGGTTTCTTTGACAGCGCCGGCTTTCCCGCCGGTCAGGGCTGGGACGAGATCGCCCTGCCCTCGCCGGGCGAAGGCGGCATCTATGCGCTCGAAGTGCAGGGCGACTCGATGGAGCCGCTCTATCGCGAAGGCGACCGCATCGTGGTTTCACCGACTGAGCAGGTGCGACGCGGCGACCGCGTGGTGGTCAAGACGCGCGACGGCGAGGTGATGGCCAAGATCCTCTATCGCCAGACCGGCAAGCAGATCGAGCTCCACTCGCTCAACCCGGCCTATGAGCCGCGATTGTTCGAGCTGAGCGAGATCGAGTGGATCGCCCGGATCATCTGGGCCAGCCAGTGACGACCATCGCTGCGGTGACGGCCGCCGACGCCAATGATCTCGCTTCGCTGCGGCACGCTCTCTGGCCGCATGGCAGTATCGCCGACCATCTGGCGGATGCCGTGGCCACGCTGGCAAAACCGGAGGGCTGGCTCAGCCTGATCGCTCGGACAGAGAGCGGCCTGCCCGTCGGCTTTGCTGAAGCCAGCATCCGCCACGACTACGTCAACGGCTGCAAGACGTCGCCGGTGGGCTTTCTCGAAGGCAGTTACGTCGCGCCGGATCACCGCCGCACCGGACTGGCAGGGCAGTTGGTGAACGGGATCGAAGCCTGGGTGCGCCGGCGCGGTTGCAGCGAACTGGCCTCCGACACGGCCTTCGACAATCTTGACAGCCAGAACATGCACAACGCGCTGGGCTTCGTGGAAACCCAGCGCGTTGTCTATTTCCGGAAGCCGCTCGCCTAGCGCGCCTCAGCTTGCCTTGAGGAACTTCCCGCCCAGCGCATCCGATATCAGCTTGCGGGTCTCGGCCACGCCGAACAGGGCGATGAACGAGCCGAAGCGGGGCCCCTGATCTTCGCCGAGCAACACCTGATAGATGGCTTTGAACCAGTCGCGCAGCGGCTCGAACTTGTGCGCATTGCCGATGGCATAGACCAGATCCTGCAAGGCGCCGCCATCGGTGGAGCCTTCGTAGCCAGCGAGTTGATCGTGCAGATCCTGCAGCGCGGCGCGTTCCAGCTCGGTGGGCGCGCGATAGGTCTTGAGCGGCTTCACCTTGTCGTTGAAGTAGCGCACGGCATAGCCGGCCAGACGGTCGATCTCGGGATGGGTCTGGGCCGTCGCACCCTTGAGGTAGCGCGAGATGAAGCCCCACATCACCTTGGTGTCCTCGGCATTGGCCGTGGCCACCAGGTTCAGCAATAGTGCGAAGCTCAGCGGTACATCCGGGTTTGGCACGGCGCCGTAATGGACGTGGAAGACCGGATTTTCCAGCCGCGCCGCGATGTCCTGTTCCTGGTAGCCGGAGATGAAGCTGTAGTACTCATCGACCGCGCGCGGGATGACGTCGAAATGCAAGCGCTTGGCCGTGCGCGGCTTCTGGAACATGTAGAGCCCCAGGCTTTCCGTGCCGGCATAGGTCAGCCATTCATCGATGGTCAGACCATTGCCCTTGGACTTGGAAATCTTCTGGCCCTCGGAATCGAGGAACAGCTCGAACACATAATGTTCGGGCGCCTTGCCGCCGAGGATTTCGCAGATCTTGTCGTAGACATGGGCGTTGGTCTGGTGGTCCTTGCCGAACATCTCGAAATCGACATCGAGGGCGGCCCAACGCATGCCGAAGTCCGGCTTCCACTGCATCTTCACATGGCCGCCGGTCACCGGCACGGTGGTGTCGCGACCGTCTTCGTCCGTGAAGGTCACCGTGCCGTTCTTGGCATCGACTTCCTTCATCGGCACGTAGAGCACCCGCCCCGATATCGGCGAGATCGGCAGGAAGGGCGAATAGGTGGCCTGACGCTCTGCACCGAGCGTGGGCAGCATCACGTTCATGATGTCGTTATAGCGCTCGGCGGCGCGGCGCAGCACGGCGTCGAACTTACCAGACTTGTAGTAGTCGGTGGCGCTGGCGAATTCGTAGTCGAACCCGAAGGTATCGAGGAACCGGCGCAGCATGGCGTTGTTGTGCTCGCCGAAGCTGTCGAATTCGTTGGTCCACGGATCGGGCACCGAAGTCAGCGGCTTCTGGAGATGGATCTCCATCGCCTCCTTGGAGGGCACGGTATCCGGAATCTTGCGCATACCGTCGAGATCGTCCGAGAAGCACAGCAGGCGCGTCGGGATCTGGTCGCGGGTCAGCAGGCGGAAGGCCGTGCGCACCATGGTGGTGCGGGCAACTTCGCCGAAGGTGCCGATATGCGGCAGGCCCGACGGGCCATAGCCGGTTTCGAACAGGGCTTCGCCCTTGCCCGATTTTTCCAGCCGCTTGACCAGTTTCCGGGCTTCCTCAAACGGCCAGGCACGGGCAGTCTGGGCAGCGTCAAAGAACGCGGGATCGAGCGGGGGCAACAGAGCGGGCGACAAGGTCTGGCCTTTCAGGAGGTGAGAGCGGGTGTGTTGCATCCAATGGGGCCAACGTCAACGTTTTCAGGCCCGGCGCTTGCCAAGGCCGCCCGACGCGCCTAGCTATCGGTCATAGACCAGACCCGGGAATGCCTGATGTCCAATGCCGCTCACGACGCCCTCATCCACCTGATGATAGTCGCTGCCTCGTCCGACAGCGCCATGACGGAAAAGGAACTCGTCCGCATCCAGACCCTGATCGGTCGGCTGCCGGTGTTCGAAGGGTTCGACAAGAACCGGCTGGCAGCGGTGGCCAATGCCTGTGCCGACAAGCTCAATGGTCCCGGCGGGCTGGACCAGGTGATCGACGATGCGATCGCGGCCTTGCCCAAGAAGCTGCAGGACACTGCATATGCAGTGGCCGTGGAGATCACGTCCGTTGATCTTCATCTCGAGCAGGAAGAACTGCGCTTTCTCGAGATGCTCCGCGACAAGCTCGATCTCGATCGGTTGACCACCGCGGCCATTGAGGTGGCGGCTCGGGCGCGCCACCGGCGGATGCCTACCTGACGCTCGCAACCCTTTGGCAACCGGATCGGCCATAGCCTGAGCGGGAACGCGTTTGCGTCGACCTGCGATTCCCGGATGCAGCCCCAATGGAAACGTCGCTCTACCAGCCGGTCAAAACCTTCCTCGAAGCGGCCGGCTACGCGGTCAAGGGCGAGATCGGCAGTTGCGATCTCGTCGGCCTCAGCGTGTCCGATCCATCGGTTATCGTGGTCTGCGAGCTCAAGCTGAGCTTTAATCTCGAGCTGATCCTGCAGGCCGTCGACCGCGCTTCAATCGCCGACGAGGTGTGGATCGCGGCGCGGATTTCCGCCAAGGGCAAGGGCCGCGAGGCCGACAAGCGCTATCGCGATCTCTGCCGGCGGCTCGGTATCGGCATGCTCGGCGTGTCGGATGGGGGCGAAGTCAGTGTCATCGTCAGTTCGGTTTCACCCATGCCGCGGACCAATCCAAAGCGCCGGTCGCGCGTGGTGCGGGAGCATCAGCGGCGGCGTGGCGATCCGGCCCTGGGCGGCAGCACGAGGATACCGATCATGACGGCGTATCGGCAGCAGGCGCTGATCTGCGCCGAAGCGCTGCTCGGCGGGCCGCTGCGGCCGCGCGACATCAAGCCGAGCGCACCCGACGCCGGCAAAATCCTGCTGGGCAATGTCTATGGCTGGTTCGAGCGGGTGAGCAACGGGGTCTATCAACTGACCGAGACGGGCCGCCAGATGGCAGCACGGCAGCAGGCGCCGGCCGAGTAGGCTCGGCTCAATAAAAGCCCACCGGGAACCAGCGCAGGTAGAGCTCGTCCAGGGCGCCATTGTCCTTGAGCTTGACCAGGGCCCAATCGATGGCGTGGCGGACGGCGTCATGACCGGCGGGGACGGCAATGGCCAGGCCTTCGCCGAACAGGTTGGGCCGGAAATAGGGTTCGCCCGCAAAGCCGCAACAGCTCAAATTCTCGTTGAGCCAGAACGAGGCGCGCATGGCATCACCGAAAAAGGCGTCGGCCGTGCCATCCTCGACCGCCTCCAGTGCCGCGATCTCGCTGTCGAACGGCGCTACGGTCACGTCAGGCAGGTAGCGCGACAGGAAGGCCCCATGCGTGCTGCCGCCGCGCACCGAGACGGTTTTGCCGGCAAGGGCATGGGCATCGAACACGCCGATATCGGGCGCGCGGGTGACGAAACGACCGGGCAGCGCCAGGTAGACCGACGAAAAATCGAACAGCGCGCCGTTCTCCTCGGTCATGGCGAGCCCGGCGATCAGGGCATCGCCCTGGCTGTCGCCAAGGGCGCTCGCCGCCTGCTCCCAGGGCCAGGCCTGGATGGTGCAGGCGACATTGGCCTCGGCACAGATGCGCTTGGCCAGATCGATATTGAAGCCGATCAGTTCACCCGTGGCGTCGCGGAAGTTGAAGGGCGGAAAATCGGCGGTGGTGAGGAAGCGGATCGCCGGGATCGGCGTCAGGCTGGGCAGGATTTCGCGCGCGCTGGGATCGGAGTGATAGGGGAGCGATTGGGCGAGGGCTGGGGTGGCGAGTGCCACGAGGGCCCCGAGCAACACGAGCAGGTTTGGCTTTGACGTCATCAGCAACACCGGGGCACGACCTCGTCCTTCGACAGGCACAGGATGTGGTCTACTTCATCTTAGGTGTGTTCATTAGACCTCAGGGTGAGCTTGTCGAACCACGAGGTCGTGCCTCGATGTCAAACCTGATCCAACCCATACAGCAGATCAGCGATCAGATCGTCCGGGCTTTCAAGCCCAACCGATAGCCGCAGCAGGCCCGGCGTTACGCCGGTCTCCAGCCGCACTTCCTCGGTCAGCCGCGCATGCGTCGTTGTCCGCGGATGGGTGATCAGCGACTTGGCGTCACCCAGATTGTTGGAAATCAGGATCACCGCCAGGCTGTCCGAGAGGGTGAAGGCCGCTTCCTGGCCGCCCTTTACGTCGATGGCAAGGAGGGTCGAGCCGCGCTGCATCTGCCGTTTGGCCAGCTCGTATTGCGGGTGGCTTGGATGGTGCGGATAGATGACCCTCGCCACCTTGGGATGACCGGCCAGTGCCGCAGCCACCTTCTCGGCGCTGTCGGTCATCTGGCGGATACGCAGTTCGTAGGTTTCGAGCCCCTTGAGCAGCACCCAGGCGTTGAAGGCGCTGAGCGTCGCGCCGGTCTGGCGCAGGAACATGTGAACGTCGCCCTCGATCAGGGCTTTCGAACCGAGCACGATGCCACCCAGCACCCTGCCCTGCCCGTCGATATGCTTTGTCGCCGAATAGGTGACGAGATCGGCGCCGAGCTGCAGCGGCTTTTGGTAGAGCGCGGTGGAGAAGACGTTGTCGACGATGAGCTTGGCGCCATGAGCATGAGCGATGTCGGCCACGGCCTTGATGTCGACCAGCTCCAGCGTCGGATTGGTCGGCGTCTCGATGAACACCACCTTGGTGTTCGGGCGCATGGCCCGGGCGAAATTTTCCGGATCGCGGCCATCGACCAGCGTCGATTCCACGCCAAAGCGCGGCGCATAGTCTTCCACGACATAGCGACAGCCGCCAAACAGCGCCTGTGCGGCGACGATGTGGTCACCGGCGCGCACCTGGCTCATCACCGCATTGGTGACGGCGGCCATGCCCGAAGCGAAGGCGCGGCCGGCTTCGGCGCCTTCGATCAGCGCCATGCGGTCCTGGAACATGTCGACGGTCGGGTTGGCGAAGCGCGAATAGTTGTGGGCGCCCGGGATCTTGTTCTGGAACAGCAGTTCGGCATGCTCGGAACTGGGGTAGGAATAGCCCGAATTGAGGAAGATGGCTTCGCTGGTCTCGTTGAACGCTGAGCGCTTGCCGCCGCCATGGATCATCTGGGTGGCAGCGCCGCGCAGCTTTGGATCAAGGAGGGGGTTCTTATCTCGGGACATTTCACGCCTTCAAAAACAAAAACCGGCACGCATAGAGGCGGCCGGTTCCCAAACGGTCTTTAGCAACTTGTTTTAAGTGGCTGCAAGCGACCGGCCAAATCACCACTGGGTTGTGATGTAAGGCCAATTGCCTGTTGGCGTCAATTGGAAGGGTTGCTAGGGAACATGGGAGGGCGAGGCGGGAACCACAGCAGCATGGACAAGCAACAGGCCTGGCCGCAGGGCGTCTTTCCGGCACGATTGATCGAGCTGCTGCACCAGCAGGGCGCCATCATCGCGACGCGCCCGTTCGACGGCGATCAGGTGCAGCCGGCCAGCCTCGACCTACGGCTCGGCGACGTCGCCTATCGCGTGCGCTCGAGCTTCCTGCCAGGACCAAGCCACTCGGTTGCCGAGCGCATCGAAGCGCTCAAGCTGCATGAAATCGATCTGACCAAAGGCGCGGTGCTGGAACGCGGCTGTGTCTATCTGGTGCCGCTGCAGGAAAGCCTTGCGCTGCCCGAAACGGTCAGTGCCTCGGCCAATCCCAAGAGCTCCACCGGGCGCCTCGACGTGTTCACGCGCGTCATCGGCGACCGGGCCCGCGGCTTCGACCAGATGCCCAATGGCTATCAGGGGCCGCTTTATCTCGAGGTTAGCCCACGCACCTTCCCCGTGCTGGTGCGGACCGGCTCTCGGCTCAGCCAGATGCGGTTCCGTTCGGGCGACAATCGCCTGACCGTGGCCGAGCATCAGGCGCTGCACGCATCGGACACGCTGGTTTTCGACAACAACGTGCCGGTCGGCGAAGGCGTGGCGCTCTCGATCGACCTCAAGGGCGCCGGCCGCAATGGCCTGATCGGCTTCCGCTCCAAGCGCCATACGGCTGTGGTCGATGTGGACAAGAAGGCGGCGCTCGATGTGCTGGATTTCTGGGATCCGCTGACCAATCGCGGCCGGGAGGAGCTGATCCTCGACCCGGACGAGTTCTACATCCTAGTCAGCGACGAGGCGGTGCATGTGCCGCCCAGCCATGCTGCCGAAATGGTGCCGTTCGATCCGCTGGTGGGCGAATTCCGCGTGCACTATGCTGGCTTCTTCGACCCGGGCTTCGGGCATTCCCCGGCCGGCGGCACCGGCAGCCGCGCAGTACTCGAGGTGCGCAGCCGTGAAGTGCCGTTCCTGCTCGGGCATGGCCAGACCATCGGCAGGTTGATCTATGAGCGGTTGGCCGAAGCGCCCGACCGGCTCTATGGCTCTGCCCTGGGCTCAAACTACCAGGCGCAGACGCTCAAGCTCTCCAAGCACTTCAAGCCCTATTCGGGCTGATTACTGCACCCGCTGCCAGACCTGGCCGTTCGAGGTCTGCATCATGTTGCCCTGAACCTGGACCTGGGCCAGCCCGCAGAAATTGGTGACCTGGGTATCCGAGAAGATGGTCATGGTGCTGAAGGTGCCGCTCTGATCGCCTTGCGCGGCCCAGAACCCGTGGCCCGGGTAGTCGCTGCAGGCACCGCTGCTGTCGCAGACGCGGGTCTGGGTGGTGAAGAGGCCGGTCGGCTCCAAGGTCTGGTAGCGATAGGCCATCTGGCCGGTCTGCGGCGAGGGAATCTCGGTGTACCAGGTGCCGGCGAGCTGCTGCATGAGCTGCGGATTGGCACCGGCCTGGAAGTTCTGCCAGCCGGCGGTGGCGTTCTGGTCGACATTGCCGTTGTTGTCCATGCAGACATCGTTTTGTGCCAGCGCAGGCGTGGCAAACAGCAGCAGGACGGCAAGAGCGGTCGGCAGGGGTTTGTGCATGGCTGGGCTCCGGGTGACAGGGCAATGGCAACACGCAGCACTGCCCCAGTCTATCCCTGACCCATGCCGCCTCAACCCCCAATCGGGGGTATTGGCGGCCTAGAGAAACAGATCGTCGAGATCGACCTCTTCGACGTCCTCCTTGGGTGCAGCGGCGGGCGCCGGATCCTTGCCGAACATCTTCTCGTGGATCTTGCGCTCGGCATCCATGGTGTAGCGGGCGCGGTGCGCGACCAGGAACTCGGCGATCGCGCCTGTTGGCACTGACGAGTCCACGGGCGGGCACTCGCCGACGAGCTGCATTTCGAGATCGCGCATGGTCTCCGAGATGGCGGCCTGGCTGGTAAAGGTCACGGCGGCCGTGCCCAGAAGCCCGATGACGCTGGGGCCATCGCGGTTGAGCGTCGCCAGGGCTTCGGCGAGCGCGGCGTCGACGCCCTGCAGCAGCATGAGGGCGGCGGTTGCCTCCTGCTCGAGCTGGCCGACGCGGCCGGCGGCGTCGCCATTGGCGGCGGCGCCGAAGGATTGGGCGAGGCCCGCCGCTTCCCGCAGGCCGGCCATGGCGCCTTCGGCGGCGGCAACGGTTTCGCCGGTGAGTTCGCGGAGTTGGCGGGCGATGACGTTGAGGGCGGCGCCGCGGGGGCCGAGCTGGGCGCATTTGACCGCAGCGTTGAGGCTGACGAGACGCATATTGGCCTCGATTTCCTGCACGGCCTCGACATGGCTGAGGAGCACGCCGACAGTGCTAAGTACCGCTGTGGCAACGCTTTCCAGCTTGCTGCGCTCGGTTTCGCAATCGCGCAGAACCAGCGCCGCGTGGCGGACGGCGGTGCTCAGCGCGGCGAGCGAAGAGGTGTCGGCGCCGTCATGACCATAGATGGCGCGGCTTTGATCGGTGATGACGCGGGCGTCGGCGGTGAGGTCGCGCAGGGCGCTGCCGGCTTCGGCCACGTCATTTTCGAAGGCATCTGTCGCAGCCGAGAGCTGGGCGACCTGCAAGCCGCCGGCGATGCTGACGGCGGCTTGCTTGTCGATTTCTTGCGCGTTGCCGCCATCGAAGAGGTCGGCCAGAGCTTCGAGGCCCGCTTCGACGTGTTCGATGCGTTGACGGGTGGCGTCGCCGACCTGGAGCGCCATGACGGCGCTGGCGATGCGGCTGACGATCTGGCGGGAGACGCGACCGGTCTCGGCGCTGCCATCGGCCGAGATGGCGCGCTGGCGGCTGAGGTCGGCAAGGGCGGTTTCCATACCGGCGGCGAGTTCGCTCAGCGTATCGGCATGGGCGTTTTCGAACTGGCTGCGCTGTCGTGCCGCCTGGCCGACCTCGTCGGTCAACTGGCGATAGGCCGTGGTGAAATGCTGGATGGTGGAGCTGGCGCCTTCGGAGAGCTTGGCGATGTCGGTGGTGAACACATCGAAATCGTCGCTGTCGCCCACGACACTGGCGGCGACGACGCGGGCGTTGATGGCGACGATGCCCATCATCTTGACGGTGCGGCGGAGCTCGCCGATCGGATGCTCGGCGGCGGCGACCACTTCGACGAGACGCGTCAGGTCGGCCTGCTCGGTGGCGAAGAGGGCGGAGATGGTCTGGGCCTGATGGCCGACATCGGCCAGACGCGTAGAGGCCTCGACCAGTTCGGGGCTCTGCAACTGGGCCGGCAGGGCTTCGAACACCTTGGTGACGCGGTTGAGCATGGCGGCGCCTTCAGCCAGGCGGGCGCCAACGGTGACGAAGGTGGTTTCGATCTGCTGGCGCGGGCCGGCCAGTGCCTCGCCTATCTGGCGCAGCGGGGTGGCATCGGCGGAAGGCAGCGGAAGGGAGTGGGCAAGTGCAGTCATGACGCAGTCCCTGTGCGCGCAATATTGCGGCCATAGAGGTCGATTTCGGTGGCGACGCGGCTCAGCGGGACGACCTTGACGGCAGCGCCGCGCTGGATGGCTTCCTTGGGCATGCCGAACACGACGCAGCTCTCTTCGTCCTGGGCGATGGTGTGGCTGCCGGCCTGCCGCATTTCGAGGAGGCCCCGCGCGCCATCGTCGCCCATGCCGGTGAGGATGACGCCCATGGCATTGCGGCCGGCGACCTGCGAAGCAGAGCGGAACATGACATCGACAGAGGGGCGATGGCGCGAGACGTGCGGGCCATCGACGATGTTGACCGTGTAGCGGCTGCCGGCGCGCTGCAGCACCATGTGCTGGTTGCCCGGGGCGATGAGGGCGCGGCCGGCCTGGACCACGTCGCCATCCTCGGCTTCCTTGACCTCGATGGCGCAGATGCTGTTGAGGCGGCGGGCGAAGGCGTTGGTGAACTTTTCCGGCATGTGCTGGACGATGACGATGCCGGGGCTGCCCGCCGGGAGTTTTTCGAGCACTTCACGCAGAGCCTCGGTGCCACCGGTGGAGGCACCGATGCAGATGATCGGCTCGGTCTGGGGCTGGCGAGCGCGCACCGAAGCGGCACGCGCCTCCGAATGCGGGGGCAGGATGGCGTCGGCGGTGAGCTTGGCCTCGACGGTCAGTACCGGCGCGGGCTTGTGGACACCCCGGAACTTGGCATGGGCGGCGGCCTTGGCGGCGTCGCAGATGCGCATGCGCGATTCGTGGAGGAAATGCGCGGTGTCGACACGCGGCTTGGTGACGACATCGACGGCACCGGCTTCCAGCGCCTGCATCAGCGTGTCGGAACCCGCTTCGGCCAGGCTCGAGCAGATGACGACCGGGATCGGGCGCTGGCTCATGATCTTGCGCAGGAACGTCAGCCCATCCATGCGCGGCAACTCGATATCGAGGAACATGACATCGGGCACTTCGTGGCGGATGCGCTCGACGGCGAGGTAGGGGTCGGCAGCCGTGGCCATGACTTCAAGATCGGGATCGCTGCCGATGATCTCGCTCAGCGTCATGCGCACCGAGGCGCTGTCATCGACGATCAGCACGCGGATCTTGCGGTGGGTTGCAGTCATGGCAGTACCTTCAGGCCTTCTGGAATACCGCGGGTGCAACCTGACGCATGGTCACCGCGGTGCCGATCATGGATTCGGAATGACCAAGAATAAGATAACCGCCGGGCCGCAAATGGCTGACCAGGCGCAGGATGACCTTTTCCTGGTCGGCCTTTTCGAAATAGATCAGCACATTGCGCAGGAAGATCACGTCGACGTCGCGATCGAACGGGTAGCTGCTATCCATGAGGTTGAGCCGGGCGAAGCGCACCAGCCGCCGCAATTCCGGAACGATGCGCACTTCGGGGCGCATGCCGGGCTTGCGCGCATGCATCAGGTAGCGATGCTGCTTGGCCGGCGGCACGGGGGCGATCAGCTCGGCCGGGTAGACGGCGCGCACGCCCTGCTCCAGTACCGCGGTCGATATGTCGGTGCCCAGGATGGCGAAGCGGAAGTCGTTGCGCTGGGCCAGCAGGTCGGCCAGCACCATGGCCAGCGTATAGACCTCGGCGCCGGTCGAACTGGCGGCGCTCCAGATCTTGAGCAGCGGCTTGCGTTCGGTGCGGCGCAAAGCCAGCAGATCGGGGACGAGGCGCGACTCGAGCAGGTCGAAATGCTCGGGTTCGCGGAAGAAGTCTGTCTTGTTGGTGGTGACCGCGTTGATCAGGAAGGATCGTTCGGCGGCGAGGCCATCATGCTGGAACAGATAGGTGCCATAGGCGTCGAGGTTGGGCAGACCCAGCGCGCGGACACGCTTGCGCAGCCGGCCCTCGACCATCAGGCGCTTGGTCGGGGGCAGCTTGATGCCCACTTCCTCGCCGATCAGATCAGCGATGCGCTTGAAGTCACGCGCCGACAGGTGATCGTCGTCCGTGCTTTCGGACCAGTTGGCAACCTGATGGGCGGAAGAAGCCAAGGACATATTCTCCGGCTGAGCTAAACGTCGGCGCAATCAAGCCGCCCGGGAGGCGTCGTCGAACGACCCCAGCAGGCGCTCGAGATCGAGCACGGTGACGAAGCGGCCGTTGCGTCGGCCGATACCGGCAATGCAATGCCCGGACCAGTTGCCGCTGACCGCTGGTGGCGGATCGAGGGCGTCATCGTCGAGGATGGTCACCTCGAAGACCCGGTCGGCACGCAGGCCGAGCCGCTGGTCGGCATTCTGACCGCCAAGGGCCAGGACGATGATGCGGGTATTTTCCGTATCGGGCGCAGCCGGCAGGCCGAGAGTGAGGCGGAGATCAACCACCGGAATGCCCTCGCCGCGGACATCGATCATGCCGAGCAGGGTTTCGGGCGTCTGCGGCAGCCGGGCGATGGGCCGCATGTCGAGGATTTCCTGCACCTTCTCCACCGGCGCGGCGAAGAGGTCGTCGGCGACGCCGAGGGTCACGTATTGCGCGCGTTCAGCCATAGTCCTGGGCCTCGGTTTCGCTGTTCTGGCGTAAGAGGGTTCGGTGACCGCCCAGAGCGGACGGTCACCAGTTTGTGGGCTTCGATCAGGCGGCGCCGCGGCGCGAGAAATCGGCGTCGAGGTCGTCGTGGCCGTCATCGAGATCGAGGTCGAAACCACCTGAGCTTGCCGCCTTGGCCTTGGCCGCGGGCTTGCGCGGGGCCATGTGCGGCGCCTTGGCAAGGATGGCCTGCTTTAGGTCGGGCGCGGCTTCGCTGCGGTTGGCTGCTGCCGGCATCGACGTGCTGTCGATGCGGAAGTAGCTGATGGCGGCCTGGAGCTGCTCGGCCTGGCTGGCCAGCTCTTCGGACGTGGCCGACATCTCTTCAGCCGCAGAGGTATTCTGCTGGGTGACCTTGTCGAGCTGCTGGATGGCGGTGTTGATCTGGGCGGCACCGGCATTCTGCTCGCGGCTGCCGGCGGAGATTTCTTCCACCAGTTCGGCCGTGCGCTGGATGTCGGGCACCAGCTTGCCGAGCATTTCGCCGGCGGACTGGGCAGCCTTGACGGTGGTGCCAGACAGCGTCGAAATCTCGGCAGCGGCAGCCTGGCTGCGTTCGGCGAGCTTGCGCACTTCGGACGCTACCACGGCAAAACCACGACCATGTTCGCCGGCACGGGCGGCTTCCACCGCGGCGTTGAGGGCGAGCAGATCGGTCTGGCGGGCGATTTCCTGCACCACCATGATCTTTTCGGCGATGGTCTGCATGGCCGTTACGGCGTTGGTCACCGCTTCGCCCGAGGCGATGGCATCGGCCGCGGACTGGCGGGCGATCTTCTCGGTCTGGCTGGCATTGTCGGCCGACTGCTTGATGGTGGCGGCCATTTCTTCCATCGAGGCAGACGCCTCTTCGGTCGAGGAGGCCTGTTCGGTCGCGCCCTGGCTGAGCTGTTCGGCCGTGGCCGACATTTCCTGGCTACCGGCGGCGACGTTGCGGGTCGCGGCCGTCACTTCGCTCACCACTTCGCGCAGCTTGCGGGTCATGCTGTTGAGAGCGTCGATCAGGTCCTTGATCTCGTCGTTGGACTTGACCGAAGCGCTGGCACTGAGATTGCCGTCGGCAACCTCGTTGGCGAGACGCACGGCGCTGGAGAGAGCCCGCGAGATCGACATGACGATCCAGGTCGCGGCAATGGCGGCGATGAGGGCCGAGCCGACCAACAAGCCGATAAGCAGCAGCATGGACGAGTTGTAGAGCGCGTCGGCTTCGGTGTCGGCCTGATCGAGAAGGACCTTGTTCTGCTCAATCATCTGCATCAGCAGGGCGTCAGCCTCGCGACGGGCGACCGCAGCTTCGTCGGCGCGGATACCGGCATTGTAGTCGGACTTGGTGATGCTGACATTGACCGCCTTGTCCATGGCGACCACGAGGTTGTCATAAGCAGCCTTGGCGGCGTTGAAGAGACCGACATCGGCAGCCGGGATGGCGCGCTGCAGTGCCGGCATGCCTTCGGTGATCGCGGCAATACCGGAAAGGTAGTCGGCGTGCCACTTTTCCTGCAGTTCAGGGTCGCCCGAAGCCAGCAGAATGTTGCGCTGCTGACGGAAGATGTCCGTCATGGTCATGAAGGCGGTGGCGGTGGCCTGATAGGCGGCGAAGGCGCCCGGCTCACCGGCATTGGCGCGGGCGGCCAGGGCCTTTTCGAGCGCGGTCATGGTCTCCTCGACCACGCCGAGAGCGCCACTGCCGTCGGAGCGCGAAATGGCGAGGGCGTTGACGTCACTGTTCTGCTCCGTCAGCGCGATCACGTCGGGAATGATGGCGGAATAGGCCGCGATCTTGTCCTTGAACTGCGCGAAGAGCTCACGGACCCCAGGGTCGGCCACATTTGCATCGAGGCGTTCGGAGCCTACGGCGATCTCGCCGAGGTCCTCGTTGATCTTGCCGACATAGTCTTCCATCACCGCCGGATCCTCGGTGATGATCATGGCGCGCAGCCGTGAGCCAACGCTTTCGAGCGAGGTCTGCATTTCGCCCATGGTGATGGTATTGGCCGCGCGCACATCAACGATGGTGCCCAGCGACTCATTGAGTTTGCCCAGGCTCTGAATGGCCAGGAACATGCTGACGCCGGAAAGCGCGACGACCACGGAAAACACCGCTGCCAGCTTGGCCTTGATGGTAAGTCTCACGATGCAGACCTTTCTTCTGATGCTGCTGGCGCGGTTCTGGCGCCCTGTGTTTCGAAAATTCGCCCCAGATCGGGGATGATGACGAAGCCGCCATTGCGCTTGCCGATGCCGCGAACGAATTCGGGCCGCCAGCGCATGCCGACCTTGGGAGCCTCTTCAATGGAGGCCGCTTCGATATCGGTGACGTCATGAACCTTGTCGGCGAGGATGCCGGCCACGGTGGGCTCGCCATCGATGTCGATTTCCATCACGACGATGCGGGTATCCTGATCGGGCTCGGGCCGGTCCATGCCAAACATGACCCGGAGATCGGCCAGCGGCACGACGCGGCCGCGCACATTGATGAGGCCGTTGACGAAGGGCGAGGCGTTGGGCACCTCGGTGATCGGCACCAGATCGAGGATCTCGCGCACGCTGCCCGCCTCGACGGCGAAGAGCTCGTCCTGCAAGCGCAGCGTGAGGGCCTTCATGGAGCCATTGGCGCTGTTCATGCCGCCCTCCCCTGATCGACATAGAACTGGCCGTGGGCGGCCAGGTGGGCGGTATCGAGGATGAGTGCCACCGTGCCATCGCCCAGGATGGTCGCCCCGGAGAAGGACTTGATCGAGGCGTGCAGCTTGCTCAACTGCTTGATGACCGTCTGGTTGTTGCCGATGATCTGATCGACCACGAGACCGACGCGGCCTTCGCCCGAAGAGACGATGACCACCTTCTGGTGCGGCTCGATCGGGGCCTTGGTGCCGAAGACCTCGCGCAGGCGGAGGAAGGGCACGAGGCTCCCGCGGATATCGAGGAAGTTGCGGCCGCGGGCATTGGCTTCGATGCCCTCGGGCAGCTCAACGCATTCCTCCACCGCCGCCAGCGGGATGGTGTAGCGGCCATTGCCGACACGCACGAGCATGCCATCGATGATGGCCAGCGTCAGCGGCAGACGCAGCGTCATGGTCGAGCCCTGCCCCGGCGTGGTGGCGACATCTATGCTGCCGCGCAGCCCGTCGATGGTGCGCTTGACCACATCCATCCCGACGCCGCGGCCGGAGAGCGAGGTCACTTCCTTGGCCGTGGAGAAGCCGGGGGCAAAAATCATCTGCCAGAGCTCGGCATCGGCGATCTTGGCATCGGGGGCGAGCAGGCCCGCCTCTTCCGCCTTGGCGCGGATGCGCTCGGCATTGAGCCCTGCCCCGTCATCGCTGACCGAAATGGCGACTTGCGCCCCGGCATAGACCGCCGAGAGACGCACCGTGCCCTTGGCGGGCTTACCGGCGGCCAGACGCTTGTCGGCGTTTTCGAGGCCGTGATCGACCGAATTGCGGATCAGGTGCACCAGCGGGTCGGCAAGGCGCTCGATCATGGTCTTGTCGAGCTCGGTATCCTCCCCCGAGGTGATGAACTCGATCTCCTTGCCGAGGTCGCGGCTGAGATCGTGGATCAGGCGGCGGAAGCGGCTGAACAGGGTGCCGATCGGCACCATGCGGATGCCCATCGTGGTGTCGCGCAGGCCCGAACTCAAGCGCTCGAGTTCTTCGGCGATGGTCTTGAGGTTGCCATCGCTACTCATGGCCGCGATCTGGGTCAGGCGGGCCTGGGCGATCACCAGCTCGCCGACGCGGTCCATCAGCTCGTCGAGCCGTTCGGCATCGACGCGCATGGACGAGGAGGCGGGGCGGTCTGCCGTGGCGGCGGGCTTTTCTTCGACGGGGGCGACGGGCGCCTTGGCCTTTGCTGGCGGGGCAGCCACGGCGACGGGTGCCGGCGGAGCCTCGACAATCGGTTCCGGGTCGGGATCGAGCGCCAGGTCGATCTCGACGCCTTGCGGGACCTCGATCGCGGGTGCCTCGGTCAGCGGCTCGACCGACAGTTCCATGCCGTCCTTGAGGAACATGAAGACGTCGTCGATGGCGCCTCGCGGGTCGTCATGTTCGATATCGATCTGCCAGCCGAGATAGGGCACTTCGGGGTCGATGATATCGAGCGGAGGAATGGTGTCGGTCAGCGCCGTGATGGTGCAGGGACCGATTTCCCTGATCTCGTCGAGCAGCAGCAGCGGATTGGTGCCGTAGACCAGCGCATCGCCAGGCAGGCGGAAACGGATGCGCCAGAGCGCGGCCGATGTGGTTGCTGGCGCTGCTGCAGGGGGCGGTGCGACTATCGGGGCGGGGCTGGCCGCAATCGGCTCGGCTGCGGCGCCTGATATGACGATGTGCAGGGCATCGAGGATTGCCTCGCCGCCGGCCGGAGGCGCGTCGGGCTGCTCGATCAGTCGGTGGATATGATCCTTGGCGTCGAGCGCGACGGCGATCAGCTCGGACGTCGCCGGCGCCTGGCCTTTGCGGACCTGGTCGAAGGCGGTCTCGAATTCATGCACGAAGGCGGCCACGGCGGTGAAGCCGAACATAGCGCCCGAACCCTTGATGGTGTGGAGGGCGCGGAAGGTGGAATTGATCAGGTCGTCATTGGCCGGGTTCTGCTCCAGATCGAGCAGACCCAGCTCGAGCTGCTCCAGCAGCTCGCGGGCTTCCTGGCGGAATGTCTCGGTCGGATCGGGGAAGCTCATGCACCCGTGACCTTCTTGATCACGGCCAGCAACTGCTCCTGCTTGAACGGCTTGACGATCCAGCCGGTGGCGCCGGCTTCCTTGGCCTGGCGCTTGAGTTCCTCATCGGACTCGGTGGTCAAAAGGATGATCGGCACGCCCTTACTGGCGGGGTGCTGACGATATTTCCGGATGAACTCGATGCCGTTCATGACGGGCATGTTGAGATCGGTAATGACGGCGTGAACCGTCTGGCTGGTGGCCTTGGTATAGCCATCGGCGCCATTGATAGCCTCGACGACGTCGAGGCCAGCGGCGCTGAGCGTCATCACAACCATCTGCCGGATGGACGCTGAATCATCGATGGTCAGGATAGTCTTGCTCATGCTGGCTTGCCCTTGGCCGGTGTTGCAGATTGTGTCCAGAAGTCAGCGTCGGCTGTGAGCGGACGGCCATCGGCATCGAGGCACCCGACCTCGATCAGCAGCGCGCGCAGCACGCCCGCAGGCGGCGCCGCCAGCGCCAGCGACTTGCCTGACGCCAGGGCCTGCTTGTTTGCAGCCAACAACAACTGGATGGTGGTGATATCGGCGCCGGTAACCGCGTCGGTCGCGACGACGATCTTGTCGTGGGCGGTAAGCGCCTGGCGCAAGGACACGGCGATTTCCTGCGCCGCGCGAAGGCCGGCATCGCCCGAGATTTTGACCACGTGAACGCCGTCTCTGGTCATGGCAATGACCGAGCCGAAAAGCACAAAACGCAACGCATAATTTTTACTACCGTTGGATGGGGCTGCGACAGCAAACCGGGTTTTACCGACCGGTTAATTACTGCCGCGAGTTGACGCATTCCCTGACTTCACTACGCACACCGTATTCCCATCCGATGCATTACAGAACGTATGCGAAGTTGATTAAAGCACCCTTACTAAGTGATACTTCGATTGTTCAATTCTCACACGCCCAAATTCAATAAATATTTCTAGATTGATTCTGAATCATCGCGCTGGATTGAGGCGTTCGATTCAGTTTCGACTCTGAGGAGATGAGTCCTCGATTCACGGACGGCGAGTCGGAGGCGAGTCGTCGAGCAAGTATTACTGTCAGTATCGCGAAATATTGTTCGTCATGGCCGCGTCTGGCCGAGGGCCTGATCTTGCCCGGCGCGGGCAGAGAGCGGCGTGGTCTTGGGGTTGTGCTGGAATTTTCGTGAGCTGGACGAATGGCCATCCGCCAAGTCCGCGGCATGCTAAAAGCCGGCCCCGCTCCGGGCCGTCAGATACTGAGTGATGCGATAGAACTAGAAGCCGACGGCCTCGGCCGGCGCTTCGGCGCTGCCCATAATGGCCTCGATTTCGGGCCACTTGGCACAGAAGGCGGCGACGCAGGCGGGGTCGAAATGGCTGCCGCTGCAGGCAACGATTTCGGCATAGGCCTTGTCGATGGGCCAGGCCACCTTGTAGGGCCGCACCGAGCAGAGCGCATCGAAGACGTCGGCAATGGCGACGACCCGCGCTTCGATGGGAATGTCGGTACCCGACAAGCGATCGGGATAGCCCGTGCCATCCCAGCGCTCGTGGTGGCTCTGGGCGATCAGCTCGGCCGTGCGGATCAGTTCGGAGGAGCCGTTCTCGAGAATGCGGGCGCCGATGGTGACATGCTCGCGCATGATCTTGAACTCTTCGGGCGTCAGCTTGCCCGGCTTGCCGAGAACGGCGTCGGCAATGCCGATCTTGCCGATATCGTGCAGCGGGGCCGAGAGATAAATCATGCGGCAGCGCTGGGCGCTGAGCCCGATGCCCGATGCAATGAGCTGGCTGATCTGGGCGACGCGCGAAACATGCTCGCCGGTGTCGCCGTCGCGATATTCGATGGCGCGCGCCAGGCGCCAGATGATCTCTTCCTCGCGCGCCAGGAGGTGCGCGGTGGCGATCTCGACCTCGCGCGACAACCAGTTGGCGCGATCGGCCAATTCGACCTGCGCCGCGCGCAGCGTCAGCAGGTTGGCGACACGGGCCTGCAGCTCCGTGGGATCGAAGGGCTTGTTGACGAAATCGGTGGCGCCGGCACGAATGGCTTCGATGCGCGTGTTGCGGTCCATGTCCGAGGTGACCATGACGATGGGCACCAGTCGGTAGGCGTCACTGGCGCGCAGGGCGCTGGTGAATTGAACGCCATCCATTTCGGGCATGATGTGGTCGACCAGCACCAGGTCATACTGGTTGACCCTGGTCAGCTCGAGGGCTTCGAGCGGGTGCAGGCTGGCATCGATTTCAGCGTTGGTCGCTGCCCGAACGATCGTACCGATCATGGCCAGGCTCGACCGACTGTCATCAACGATCAAGATGCGCATATCCGCCCCCGGAACTGGCGCAAGCATAGGCCGCCAGCCGTTATGCGACAGTTAACCCGATACCTTGACGCCCCCGCCAATTTCCCGCATCTAGTGGCGCATCGCGGGTGTAGCTCAATGGTAGAGCAGAAGCTTCCCAAGCTTACGACGAGGGTTCGATTCCCTTCACCCGCTCCATGTCCTGCATCTGTGGTGTCTCGAAACCCAGAATTTCTGGGGTCGACCTCCTATTCCGAGCCGCAGGCGGATTTGTATTCCCAGACTTCGATTGAGGCGGCCGGGCTTGCCGATGCCCCGAGCGATGCGAGGTCCAGGACGCGGTAGCTTCGGCGGGTGCCGCAGATCAGGCCGCCATTGGCGAACAGTTCGATGACGCCGCGGTCAAAGAACAGCCTGATATCGGTGAGGTTGCTACACGTCGTCCGGTAGGTGATCCGGCCGTCGTCTTCGGACAGTGCCAGAGTGAGGCTGTCCTCGCTATGGGTGAGCGTAACGGTTTCTCCGTCGGCGGAAGTCCCGGCAAAGGTCAGCCCGTTTAGTTGACCGGACAGGCTTATCTCCACCGCACATCCGTCGGCAGGCGCGTATCGCCCGCTGGAGGGCTCGAGCTGGCGCGTTCGTAGCGTTGCGATGCCAGGCTCGGGATTCATCAGCAGGCGGTGATGCTGATCGAGCGTCAGCACGCGCGGCAGGGAGAGTTCGCCGCTATAGACGGAGCCGGCGGGTTTGCGGATTTCCCAGTTGAAGAGCCAGGCGAAGGCGAGTTGGCGCTCGCCGTCCCAGAAACTCTGCATGGCGTAATAGTCCGTGCCGAAGTCGAGTTCCTGCAACTGATCGGAATACGGCGCGAAGACGCCACCCTCGAAACTGCCGACCAGCGCATAGAGGAGGTTGTGGCGGCCCGTCTCCGCCTCGGTATAGCCGACGAAGCCCATGACCAGGACCCAGTGGCCGTCGATGACGAAGAAATCGGGGCATTCCGCGCTGCGGGCGCCGCCGTCGCGGAAGTTGGCCGGCGCGCGGTAGAGCACCGAGGCAAAGTCCCAATTGTCGCCATCGGCGGAATTGTACAGCAGGATCGCCGGGTTTCCATCGACCGCCGAGCCCAGCACCATGCGATAGTGCCCGGCACTGTCGTCAAACCAGACCTTGGGATCGCGGATATCATGGGCGGTCCCGTCCGGGCCATCGGCGAGCACCAGCGCATTGGCCACAGGACGCAACAGCCCCTTGTCCGGGTGCATGCGCTTCTGGATTTCCTTGTAGTCCTTGAACAGGTCGTAAGCCGGCAGGCGCTCGGTGTAGTAAAACGACAGCGCGCCATCGCGATCGAAGAAGGCATTGCCCGAGAATGCGCCGCCGGTGGCCCCGAGCGAAGCCAGGTTTGACTCTGGATATTGAAACACGGGGTAGTGGATCCAGCGGTAGAGATCCTTGCTGGCCGCGTGCCCCCAATGCATTGGCCCCCAGTCCACGCCGTTGGGGTGAAACTGGTAGAACAGGTGATAAGTGTCGTCCACTTTGCACAGGCCATTGGGGTCGTTCATCCAGCCCTTGAACGGCGAGAAGCGGAGCTGGGGGCGGCCCGGCTCCTGCTTATACCAAGAGGGCAGACGATCGGCCGGCCAGGCGGCAAGGCCATCCGAGCCGAGTTCGAGGAAGGTCACGCCGGTATCGGCCACGGTCCGCGGATTGTACCGGTAGAACAATGACACCTCGATCAGCGTCTCATCCCACGTGATGGTCAGCCTTTCGTCGCTGTGGTGGGGGTAGCTGAACGCTTCAAAGTAGGGCGGCAGTGTCGCAATCTGGTAGACGGTGCGACCGCCTATCCGCAGCGAGAATGGCGCCGAATCTTGCGGGTTGCCGCCCTTGGCCCGTGCCCAGATCTCGAACCGATCGCCGCGCTCTGCCGCGAGTTCCTGCGTCTTGAGCAACTGGATCAAGCGACCGTGCTCGCCTGACCCGGCACCGGGGTGCCGCGGAAGGCATTGACGGCTCTGTCGATCGTGACCTGCGTATCGCTGCCGGAATCCAGCACGGTGTTTTGGGTGGATGCCTGCTCCACCTTGACGGCCGTGACCTCGAGGCCGGTCAAACCCGCCGTCGAAATCATTGCCGCGACCTGAGTCGAGAAACATTCGCTGTTGGGAGCATCATCCGCCTCCAACGTTTCGGTCGTCGCCACGATGTGATTGTTCGCGACGTAGTTGCCGCTGCCCGAGACGAGACGAATGATCACCGGGGTTGCGGCCGCCGGCCGGACAAGCCGCGTATCGATCGAGGCCGAGATGTGGTTGGCAATGATCGAGTTGTTGCTGCCATTGATGTGCAAGAGGCCGAACAGGTCATCGAGGCCATTGTCGTAGCCCTTCATGGGCGACCAGGGCTCGCCATCGCGCAGGAAGTGGTTGGAGGAGATCAGGTTCTCCGAGCAATTGTCGGAAAAGATCAGCATCCCCGGATAGAAGGCATGGAACCGGTTGCCGGTAATGGATGACCGAGCCACGCCGGAAAAATGCACACTGCTGCGGCCGCGGGGAAAGACGTTGTTCGCCGAAACGAGCACGCCACCATAATTCTCGGCATAGATAGAGTGGCCGTTGTATCCGGCCCCGATCAGGTTGTTGGATATCCGCGACGCCTGCCCCATGCCTTTCAGCTCAATGCAGTTGCCGCATTCGGCGATGAAGTTGTTGTCCACGGACAAGGCGTCCGAATGGTACGAAACGATGCCGTGTTCCAGATAGATGATGCCCATTCCCGTTATGCGGAATGAGTCATTGGCGCTGGCGACGTGGATCCCCGTCTTGCCGTTGCGATACGAATTCTCCGCTTCGCCACTCGATGTCTCGTCGTCGAAATGCAGGCCGTCAATGCAGAAATCTGCAAACTCGACGGAGCTGATGCGGGGGTTGCCGGCGCGCTTGACGAGAAAGGCGGAGCGGGATGCTTCGTCACCGGTCTCGTTCGGGGCCAAGTCGACCAGCACACGGCTGCCGCCCGGCCAGATCTCGTGCCAATGCTTGAGCTCATGCGCCGGCGTGTTGAAGCGGATGCTCGAGGACGTGAATCCATGCCCGGAGCCGACGATCTTGAGGAAGCTGATGTCGATGAGGACTTGCGTAACCAGCCGGAAGTCGCCCGGTGGAATGTAGATCACCGCGCCGGGTTTGCCGCCGTCGTTGATATCGGCAATCGCCTGCCGAGCTTTGATATCGGCGATGATGCTGTTGATGACCGCGCCGATATCCTCGTGCGGGTTGCCGACGGGCCATTGCGTGACGTCGTAGGCATTTGCACTGGTCATTTCAAACTCGTCCTTATGTGTGGTCTTGCACGTCGTCCGGCTGCGCCCGGGATCACCAGATGCTGTTGCGCGTGTCCGGGTCGAAGAAGTGGAAGGCGGAGGCGTCGGCACCCACCGTCATCGGTGCACCTGCCTTTGCCGCGGTTTTGGGGTTGAAGCGGCCGACTGCCGCCTGGACGCCGACTTCGGCCAGCGCATCCGGATCGCCGCCATCCACCATCGGGGTATCCATGGCCAGGTGCACGATGGCTTCGGAACCCAGCATTTCGATCTGGGTGACATTGGCCTCAAGCAGAGCCGCGCCGGGATCGGCAAAGGCCGCGTCCTCGAGGCTTTCCGGGCGGATGCCCAGGATCACCCGGCGCTTGCTCGCCCCGCGCAGGCTGGGGCGATCGCCAAAGACGGCATCGGGCAGGCCGACGCTTTGCGAGCCCAGCGTCAGCTTGGCGCCCGTGAGCGTCGCCTCGAACAGGTTCATGGCGGGCGAACCGATGAAGGTAGCGACGAAGGCGTTGGCGGGGCGGCTGTAGAGCGCTTGCGGCGTATCCACCTGCTGCAGATGGCCGCCCTTGAGCACCGCGACGCGGTCGCCCATGGTCATGGCCTCGACCTGATCATGCGTCACATAGACCGTGGTAACGCCCTGGTCCTTCTGCAGCCGGGTCACCTCGGCGCGCATCTGCACGCGCAGCTTGGCGTCGAGATTGCTGAGCGGCTCGTCCATCAGGAACACGGCCGGCTTGCGCACCATGGCGCGGCCCATGGCGACACGCTGGCGCTGGCCGCCGGACAGGTTGGCGGGCTTCCGCTCCAGCAAAGGCGTCAGTTGCAGCAGGGTCGCGACCTCCCGCACCTGCTCGTCGGCCGTCGCATCGTTCAGCCCCGCCATGCGCAGCGGAAAGGCGATGTTGTCGTAAACCGTCATATGCGGATAGAGCGCGTAGGACTGGAACACCATGGCGATGTCCCGATCCTTGGGATCGACGCCGTTGACCTTGCGATCGCCGATGACAAGCGTGCCGCCGGAAATGTCCTCCAGCCCCGCAATCATGCGCAGCAGCGTCGATTTTCCGCAGCCCGATGGGCCGACAAGCACGAGGAACTCGCCGTCGCGCACGTCGAGCGAGAGCTCATGGATGACCCTGAGGCCGTCGCCATAGCTTTTGGTAATGCCATTGAGTGAGATGGAAGACATATCGGCTCCTTCAGCCTTTGACGGCCCCAAAGGTCAGCCCGCCGATGATCTTCTTCTGCAGGACCAGCGTGACCAGGATGACCGGGAGAGAATAGAGGATGGCCAGCGCGCTCATCGGGCCCCAGTCGAGGCCGAAGGCGCCCTTGTACTGGGCGATGACGATCGGCGCAGTCTTGGCATGCTGGGCGCTGAGCAGCAGGGCGTAGAGGAACTCGTTCCACGAGGCGATGAACGAGAAGAGCGCGGTGATGGCGATGCCGCCCGAGGCCGGTGGCAGGATGATGTGCCAGAAGGCCGCGAAACGCGTGCAGCCGTCCATACGCGCGGCTTCCTCGAGCTCGCGCGGGATGGATTCAAAGAACGCCGCCATCAGCCACACCGCCAAAGGCAGGCTCAGCGTGGTGTGGGCCAGGACGAGACCGGGGATGGTGTCGAGCAGGCCGATATTCTTGAGCAGGATAAAGAGCGGCACGCCCAGCGACACCGATGGCACCATGCGGGTCACCAGCGCAAACAGCAGGAACCAGGCGCTGAGGCGGCTGCGGAAGAACGAGGCGCCATAGGCGGCCGGCACCGCGAGCAGCAGCGCCAGGCCCGTCGACAGCACCGCCACGACCAGCGAATTGAAGAAGGCAGACGGCACCGACGGATTGGCGAAAATGGCGCGGTAATTGTCGACCGACAGCGTCTCGGGCAGGAAGCGCGGCGGAATCTGCAACACATCGGCCGCCCGCTTCAGCGACGTCATCAGCAGGTAGATGTAAGGCAGCGCATAGGTGGCAACGAGCAGCGCCACGGCAACCTGCAGAATACCGGCGCCCAGGCGCCTCGGAGCAGCGCGGTCAGTCATTTTGCGGCTTCCAGATGAGTTTGTAGGCGACAACGGCGACAACGATCATCACCAGCATGAAGAGTGCGGCAGACGCCGAGGCCTCGCCCAGATCGCCGTAGCGCACCATGCGCTGGTAGATGTTCATCGACAGAACTTCGGACTGGAAGCGCGGCCCGCCCTCGGTCTGGATCCAGATCAGATCGAAGGTCTTGGCCGCATCGATGCCGCGCACGATCAACACCACGGCCAGCACCGGACGTAGCAGCGGCAGGACGATATAGAGGAAGCGGCGGAACGCGTTGGCGCCGTCGATACGCGCCGCCTCGATCAGGTCGCGCGGAATGTTCTGCAGCCCGGCGAACAAGACCAGCGCCACAAAGCTCGTGGTCAGCCAGATATCGGGCAAGGCCACGGCATAGAGCACGATATCGGGGTCACTGAGCCAACCGATATCATCGGGCGAGCCGATGACGCCCAAAGCCGCCAGGCCATAATTGATGATGCCGATCTGCTCGGTGAGCAGGAAGCGCCAGAGGAGGCCCGCCACGATCGGCGGCACCATCAGCGGCAGTGCGAAAATGGTGCGATGCCAGCGCGAGCGTTCGGCCAGCGCATTGAACAGCAGGGCTGCGGTGAGCCCCAGGACCAGCTCGATGGTCAGCGCAAAGGCGCAGTAACGCAGCGTGCGCAGGGCCGTTTCGTGCATGCGGGTGGAGCCGAGGACTTCCACATAGTTGGTGAGACCAACCCAGACGCCGGCATTGGGGCGGATCATCTCGACCGCGAACAGCGAATTGTAGATGAGCAGGCCGACCGGATAGGCGACCAGCACCGCCAGGAACAAGGCGGCCGGCGCCATCATCAGCATAGCGAAACGATGTTCTGACATATGGCTAAGTCCGAAGGTTCGGGGCGGCGGACTATCGCCGCCCCGCAATCATGGCATCAAAGAATGTCTTCGATGATGGCTTTGGCTTCAGCGAGCAGTTCGCCGGTATCGGCCTCGCAGGTCAACGCGTCCTGCAGCATCGGCGTCACCGCCTGATCGACGATTTCCTGCCACTGGGCAACTAGTGGACGGCCCTTGGTCGCTGGGGCGGCAAGGGTTTCCAGCAGCGGCGCGAAATGCTCGAAGCCGGGCTTGCCTACATAGGACTGGTAGGCCGAATTGGTCGCTGCCAGGCCCAGCGGCGCCTCGATGCCCAGCGCGTTGTTGGCGATGGCGAAAGCGACGAACTGGCGGGCGGCGTCCTTGTGGACGGAGGTCTTGGGGATGATGTTGTACCAGGGGCCGGGCACGGCGGCGACGCCGGCCTCGCCACCGATCATCGGTGCCACCCCCACCTTGCCCTCGACCAGCGAGTCTTCGGGGGTCAGGCGATAGGCATGCGCCCAGAAGCGCATCATGGCCGTCTTGCCCTGATAGAACAGGTTCTGGGCCGCCGGCCAGTCGATCTGCGCGACGCCCGAGGGCGGGGTCGCGTTGTCGGTGCAGTGGCTGCCGATGTAGAAATCGAGCGCTGCCTTGTGCTGGGCATTGTCGATGATCACGGCGCCGGTGTCGTCGAGCACGATGCCGGGCGACCCGGCCTGCAGCACCGTCGCCATCCACTCTTCCGGATTCACGCCTTTGACGTCGGTGCCATAAAGGTCGACAGTGCCGTCACCATCAGTGTCACGGGTAAAAAAGATCGAGACGTCACGGAATTCCTGCCAGGTCTTGGGCGGCGCCAGATCATAGCCGTACTGCTCCTTGAACGCGGCCTGCTCGGCCGCATCCTCGAACATGTCCTTGCGGTAAAACAAAATCTCGGCATTGGCCCAGGCCGGCATGCCGACATAGGCGCCGCCAACCTGTGCATCGGCCAGCAGGGCCGGCGCGACGTCGGCCTTGACCGCGTCGGTGAAGAGGTCATCGAGCGGCTCGGCAAATTCGGCGAAGCGGGCCATCCAGATCACGTCGATGGTGGCGACGTCGTAGTTGGACGAGCCGGCGGCGATTTCGGCCGACAGGCGTTCGAACACGCCAGCATAGGGCACAACGACGAAGCTGACCTCGATGCCGGTTTCAGCGGTGAACTTTTCGGCGATCGCCTTCTGCAACTGCTCGCCGCCGCCTTCCACCAGCACGCTGATGCTTTCAGCGAAAGTCGGCGCCGACAGGCACGTGGTGAGCGCAAGCGCGCCCAGAATGGACTTGAGCCTCATATTTCCTCCCTTGGGCGTCTCTCCCGTGACGCCGAAAACTGCTGTGTCGATGGCCGCAGCGCCGCTTGAGGCACTGGGCATGAATGGACGTTAGCTAGCAATGTCGACGTCGTCAATGCAAAATGTCGACGTCGACATTTCGATTGCGCCTTGTGGAACGCTTGGTTAGATTGAAGGCAAGAACGGCGCAAAAAAACGCGCGCGTGGTCGCATGAGGGGCATGGTTTTGGTCAGTATCAAGGATGTAGCGCGCGCCGCCGGCGTGTCCGACAAGACCGTGTCGCGCGTGGTCAACCGCGAGGCCAATGTTCATCCCGACACGGTGGAAAAAGTCGAGCAGGCGATCGCCGAGCTCAACTACGTGCCCAATCTCAGCGCACGGCTGGTGCGCACCAACCAGTCGCGCACCATCGGGGTGATGACGGACCTGGTCTCCACCACGCCCTATTCGGGCGACATCCTCCGCGGCATCCATGACTGGGCCAAGAGCTTCAACAAGACGGTGCTGATCATCCACACGGGCGGCGACCCGGACGAGGAGGACCGCGCCTGGCGAACCTTCCAGGAGCACCGCGCCGATGGCGTCATTTACGCCACCATGTTCCACCGCGACGCGGGCCTGCGCCGCGGCGCCCTGAGGCTACCGACGGTGATGGTCAACTGCTTCAGCAGCAGCGATCCCGACCTTCCGGCAATCGTGCCCGACGATTATGGCGGCTGCCTCGCCCTGATCGATCACCTGCTCGATCTCGGCCACAGTCGCATCGCCCATGTGCGCCTCAACCCCAACCTCAAGGCGGCCCATCTGCGGCTTGCCGCCTACCGCGATGCCCTCGCCAAGCGCGGCATCGAGGCGGATGAGACGCTGGTGGCCGAGGGTATGGATGGCGAGGTGGGCAAGGACCTCAACGTGGCGTTCGAAAGCACCCGGGCGCTGCTGCAACGCGCCGACCCGCCAACCGCCATCTTCTGTGGCAATGACGAAATCGCTCTGCAGGTCTATTGCGCGGTGCTCTCGGAGGGCCTGCAGATCCCCCGCGATGTATCAGTCGTCGGCTACGACGACTTCCAGACCGTCTCCAAAGGACTGCGCCCACAACTAACCACCGCCGCCCTGCCCTATTTCCGACTGGGCTACGAAGGCGCCGCCCTACTCGAAACCCTGCTTACCGGCGGCGAAATCAAAGGCGTCTCAGTCATGGACTGCCCACTGGTTCCGAGAGCCTCCACCGCTATCGCGAGGCGTTAGAAGATCAGCGCGGCGTTACGACCGGTGTACCGGAAACCGGGTCTGGGTAGACGGCGCAGTCGAGGCCGTAGACGTCGCGCAGCAGGTCGGGGGTGACGACGTCGGCCGGCTTGCCTTCGGCGACGATGCGGCCGGCATGCATGACCACCAGGCGATCACCGTAGCGTGCTGCCTGGGCGATGTCGTGCAGGACGACGATGCTGGTGCGGCCGGCGTCGTGCAGTTGGCGGACGAGATCGAGCGTTTCCACCTGATGGCGGATGTCGAGGAAGGTCGTGGGTTCGTCGAGCATCACATAGGGTGTGTCCTGGGCCAGGGCCATGGCGATGAACACGCGTTGGCGCTGCCCGCCAGACAGCTCCGCCACCGGCTTGAAGCGCAGTTCGTCGAGCCCCGTCGTCGCGATCGCCTGGTCGACGAGCTCGATGTCTCTGGCTGAGCGCAGGCCGAGCAGCGACTGGTGCGGCGCCCGGCCATAGCCGACAAGCTGCTCCACCGTGATCGCCGTCGGCACCACCGGGCTCTGTGGCAGGTAGGCAATAGTGCGCGCTATCCGCTTGGGGTCGTTGCGCAGCACGTCGAGATCATCGACATGGATCGAGCCGGTCCGGGGTTTCAGCAGCCGCCCGATGGTCTTGAGCAGGGTCGACTTGCCGCAGCCATTGGGGCCAATCAGGACCGTCACCTCGCCGGTGCGGATTTCGAGATCGATGTTTTCGACAATAGCGCGGTCGCGGCCATAGCCGGCGGTGACCCCTGCAAGCGTGATGCTCATGACTCGGTCTCCAACGCAGTGGTGAGCATGATGTAGATGAAGAAGGGCGCGCCGATCAGCGCCGCGAGAATGCCTGCCGAAATCTCGATCGGTGGGGCGATGGCGCGGCCAATGCCATCCGACAGCACTACCAGCAGCATGCCGACCAGTGCCGAGACCGGCAGCATCAGCCGATGCGACCCGCCGACCAGCCGGCGCGCTATGTGCGGCGCCATCAGCCCGATAAAGCCCATGACGCCCACCACCGCCACCGCGACGCTGGCCAGCATGGTGGCGACGAACAGCAGCACCAGCCGCTGCCGTGGCACGTTGAGCCCCAAAGCCGTCGCCGTCGCTTCGCCCAGGGCGATGAGATCGAGGCGGTAGGACAGCAACACCGCGAACGCGCTCAGCGCCAGCAGCGGGATCCAACTGATCGCCACATGGCCCCAGGTGCGGCCCCACAGCGATCCGGTCAGCCAGATCACCGGCGCCGAGCTCTCGTTGTCGCTGGAGGTGATGAGCAGATAATCGACGCCCGCTTCGAACACGAAGCCGACGGCCACGCCGATCAGCGCCAGATGCACGGCGGTGAGGCTGCGATAGTGGGCGACCAGCATCACGAAGGCAGCGGCGCTGAGCCCGCCGATGCAGGCGGCCAGCGGCATCCAGGCCTGCGGCACATCGGGGAAGACCAGCACCATGCCCAGGGCAAACAGAGCCGCGCCGGAATTGATGCCGATGATATTGGGCGAGGCCAGCGGGTTGCGGATCACCGCCTGGATGATGGCACCCGACAGCGCCAGCGATCCGCCAGCCAACAGCGCCAGCACCATGCGCGCCAGGCGCGACTTCATGATGATGTAGGTCTGCTGCTCGCCGGTCAGGTTGAACAGCGTGTTGACGATCACATCGACCGGAATGGCCACCGCGCCGACGCTGAGGCTCCACAGCGATGCGCAGATGACCAGTACGACCAGCGCAACGATCAGAACGATGGCGCGGCTGGTGGCCCGACGACGCGGCAGGGTGATATCGGTCACGCCATGTTTCTCGCGCGCAGCGTTGCATAGAGGAAATAGGGCGCGCCGATCAGCGCGCAGATGATGCCGAGCGGCGTTTCATAGGGGAAGCGCACGAGCTTGGAGACCACGTCAGCCGTCAGCACCAACCCTGCCCCGCCCAGAGCCACGGCTGGCACCAGCACGCGATGATTGGGCCCAAACCACAGCCGGCAGAGGTGGGGCATCACGAGTCCGACAAACATGACCGGGCCGGCGGCCGCAACGCTGGCGCCGGTCAACACCGCGGCCAGCATCGCCCCCACAAAGCGTGCCCGCCGCGGATCGACGCCCAGCCCCTGGCTCGCGCCGTCGCCCAGCGCCAGGATGTTGAAACTGTGCGCCATGAACAGGCTGACCAGCAGCCCGCCACTGGCCCAGAAAACCAGTGGCAGCGCCTGGTCGAACCGGGCGGCGGAAATATCGGCGGAGGTCCAGCTCAGGATCAGCCGGGAGAGATTGTCTTCGAGCGTGAAGGTGAAGCGCACGAAGGCGAAGCTGAAGGCGCCGACGGTGACGCCCGCCAGGATCAGCCGCATCGAATCAAGCCGCCCGCCCAGGCCGCCGGCGATGGAAAAGGTGACGATGCCGGCCAGCACCGCGCCAATGATCGCCATGACATCGAGATTGACCACCAGCAGCGATGGCACCACCAGGCCAACCGCCACGCCCAGAGCCGCACCCTGATTGATGCCGAGCACCGATTCCGAGGCCAGCGGATTGCGCGTCACCGCCTGCAGAGCCAGCCCGGCCAGGCCAAGATTGATGCCGATCAGGCCGGCGATCAGCGTGCGGGGCAGCCGCAGGTCGACCACGGCCGAGCGGGCCAAGCTGCCATCGTCGACGAACAGCAGTTGCAGCACATTGGCGAGGCCCACGTCACTGCGCTGCCCCATGGCCAGCGACAGCAGTGCTGCAAGGAGCACCGCTGTCGCGAGGAGCGCAAATCGAAAGGCGATCGGCAAGTTTACTGCTTCAACTGCTTGACGATTTCGACCAGGTTGGCGGCGCTGACTTCGGAGGCGAGAACCCCGCGCAGGCGCGACCATTCATGGGCGTTGACGTCGAACAGGTTGCCGGTCTTGACCGCATCGATATTGTCGTAGAGCGGCTGGCCAACCCAGGAATCCGTGAGACCCGGGTCGGCATACTTACCGCGCAGGATGAGCTGCGGGTTGATCTCGGAAAGCTGTTCCAGCGAGGTGTTGACGATGGCTTCCTCGTAGGTGTGGCCATCGGGGCTGGGCATGTTGCTCTTGAAGCCGAACCACGCCAGCAGCGAGCCGTTATAGCTCACCGGCGAGTGCAGGAAGATGCCTTCGCCATTGTCGACGATGAACTGCGCCGACCAGGCGCTGACGTCGCCGACCTCCGCCTTGAAGGCCTCCATCTTAGTGGCGTGTTCGGCCAGGCGCGCTTCCATTTCAGCGTCCTTGCCGACGGCATGGGCGATGATCTTGGCCGCTTCCAGCGCCACTTCATAGGTGCCGGTGAGGCTATCGAAGGCGATGGTCGGCGCGATTTCGCTCAGCGCCTCATAGACCGCTTCGTGGCGGCTGGTATCGGCAATGATCAGGTCCGGCTGCAGTGAGGCGATGACTTCGAGGCTGGGCGACTTGCGCGTGCCGACCGAGGTCCAGTCGTCGCCGACGATCGCAGTGTAGATCGGCACGATGGAATCACGCTTCTCGTCATCGGCGATGCCCACTGGCTTCACGCCAACGGCGGCCAGCGTATCGACGAAGCTGTATTCGAGCACGACGATGCGCTGCGGCGCATCGGGCACTTCGGTCGTGCCGAGGTCATGGGTGATTTCGACGGCCTGCACCGGCAGCGCGGCGGCAAGCATCATGACGCCAGCGAGGCCGGCGAGGAGGGATTTGATGAACATGGATTACCCCAGCAAGATGCCGCAGCCTCGCCGCGACTTGCGCCACAGCTACAAGCGGATAACATGACATGTCAATTCATATTATACCAATCGGCGTGATGGCGGCGGCGATGCGGGCGACGTCGAGGCGCGCCAGTTCGGGATCGATCAGCTCGTGCCGGATGCCGGTGGCGAGATAGTCGGGGAAATATTGGGCATAGCGGCTCGCCATGTCGGCGGCCTGGGTCGCCTGCTCGGACCTGCCGGCGATGAAGCTCAGCGCTTCGCGACGCAGCTTATCGAGTAGCAGGCGGGCGGAAACATAGGCATAGTTTGGCTCGGTCTCGACCAGCGTCCGGGTCGCCAGGATCGGTGCCAGTGCCAGCTCGTCGAGCGAAATGCCGTCATAGAGATTGCAGCGGGTTCTTCGAGAATAGTCTGTGGTGAGGGCGCACCGCAGGCCTCGCCGATCACGGCGGCCAGATGGGCCTCGTCCAGCGACGCGCGTGCCATTGGCAAGCGTCATTGTCAGGTCGGCGCGGCGGCCTCGACCGGCTCGTGGCGGCGCGGGCCCTGGCATGCTCGTCGCGATAAAGCACATAGGCGCGAGCCACCTTCTGGTGCGCACCGCGCATCAGTGCCAGTTCGACCTGATCCCCCACGTCCTCGATATGGAAGACGCGCCCGCCCTTGGCGCGGCGGGTCAGCGCGGCGAAGACGTCTGCGGTCAGCGACTCGACAATCTCGTGTACCCGACGCGAGGCAGCGGCCTTGTTGCCTTCGACGGCAAGGAAAACCCTGGTCAAAGCGACGGCGATCTTGCTGGGATCGAACGGCACGGTGCCGCCGTTGCGCTTGATGATGGAATAGCCGGGCTGGGCCGTAACGCGGCGGACATCGGCTGCATCGGAAACTGGCACGACGGAATCGTCGGCGCGCTCAACAGTATCGAGTTCAGTCATTGGACCCCAAAAAGGCCCCGTAGGTGGCGGCAGGGGTCTGGGCGCGCGCGGGCATGGCCAGTGGGCCAAGTTGCTTCGCGACCGATGGAACACCCCGCCCGTGGACGTTTCATGTGTTGGAGGCAGGTGTCTGGCTTACAGCTGCTTCATGTCGCGCGCCTCCTTCGGAAACGCACAGAAGTACCGCTTTCAGTTGCGGGGGGCAGCGCCGGACTGGAACCCAGGTTTACCGACTTCCCTATTATCACCCGTCCTCGCGATCCGAGCAACCTCAACACCATATGTAGTGATCCGTTTGGAATGGCCGTCAATAGCTGGTGGCAGATTTTCGGCTATCGAAGAAGACGTCGCTGTGAACAGCGGACTAGCGGTCCGTTACTTGGAGGATGCGCGGGCCTATATCACGCAAAACGCTAGAAAAAGAAGAAGTCGCCCTGGCCGAGCTGGGTGGGGCCGTTGGCCATTTGGATCAGGATGAGGCCGGAATTATCGGGGTTGTCGGGGTCATCGATGCGGTAGACCTGTAGCAGGCCGCCGGGATCGGCGTTGTGGTCGAAGGTCAGCGTGGCGTCTTCGCCATAGCCGAAGAAGCTCAGGAAATCCTGTTCGCCCGGGCCGGAATTGCCGGCGCCGTGGAAATCGATGATGTGGTCGAGGCCGCCGCCGAACTGGTTGGGGTCGGCGAGATCGCCGGCGGCGAAGATGAAGGTGTCGTTGCCGGCGCCGCCCTGCATGCGGTCGAGGCCGGAGCCGCCGGTCAGCTTGTCGTTGCCGAGCTCGCCATGCAGCAGGTCGTTGCCGGCGCCGCCATTGAGTGAATCGTCGAAGCGGCTGCCCGACAGATCGTCATCGCCACCCCTGGAGGCGACCATGACGCCCTGGTCGTGATCGTAGTAACGCAGGATATCGGCGCTGTTGGTCAGCGCCATATATTTGGGGCCGTCGGTAGGCGAAGCGACGTTGATGGTGATGGTGGCGAGCTGGCTGTTGCCCTGGCCGTCGGTGGCGCGCACGGTGAAGCTGTCGCTGCCGGTAAAGCCTTCTGCGGGCTCAAAATAGAACTGGTTATTGTTCCAGGAGCTGCCGTGATAGTGCGGGCTGCCGATGTAGTTGCCCTGGTAGAAGGGATAGGGATTGCCGCTGATTTCGGTATCGAGTTCGAGCGTGCCGTGGGCGGGTCCGTCCACCACTTCGAAGCTCAACAGGTCGAAATCGGCGTCGCTGCCCAGAAAATCAATGCCGGAAATCGGCTGGCCTTCGGTCAGGTAGATATTGAGATCGGCGACGACGGGGAGGTCGTTCTCGAACGTATCGGATTGCGCCACGCCATCGGCGACGATGATCTGGTGCTCGCCATATTGGGTATTCTCGCCGCCGGAATAGGAATTGGCGCCCTTCCAGGTGACGACGACATCGTCGGGGCTGGTGGCCTCGATCGAGACAATTTCAGCCGAGAGGTAGGCGGCATCGTCGGAGAGGGTGCGAATGTAGTTGCCCGCATTGTCGAAGATGTAGGTGTCGATCTCGGAATTGATCTGGTACTTGCCGTCATGCGTGAAGCCGGTGATGGCAAAGAAGCCATCGAACACATTCACCGAAGCCAGTTCCACCCATCCGAAGAAGTAGTCCGGCAGCGCGCCAATGGGGTCGGAGACGGTGCCATCGGGTGCGGTGAGGGTGAAGTAGAAGGCGGTGTGCGGCATGGTCCCGTCGGTGGGAAGCACGCTCAGTTCACTACCATTGCTCAGGGTGGGCATCGCGTTCCTCGCTAAGGGTGTCACAGGAGAGGACGGCATGGGCACGTTTGCGCCGCGAGGCTAGCCGCAAACCCTGGTCGAACCAACTCGGAGCAAGCAGGTGAGGGTCAGCGCTCGCGCATGGCTGAGGCGGCAACCCGATACGCATTGTTCACTGTTTGCGGTGGGGCTAAGCTGTTCGCCAATCTGGATAAATCGAGGATTTTCTGGTGGGATGGGAAGCGCTCAAGCTGTGGGGTGAAGACGTCGCGCGCATCGAAACGCTGTCGGGCGGCGTGGCCAACGATGTGTGGAGCGTGCGCGTTGGCGAACGCCTGGCGGTGGCTCGTCTGGGGACTCGAAGCGATGCCGACCTGGCGTGGGAGACCGGGCTCATGCAGCATCTCGACCGCCATGGCATCGCCGTACCGGTGCCGATCCCGACCCAGGATGGAAGGCTGTTTGCCGATGGTCTGGTGGTGATGAGCTTCCTCGAAGGCGTACGGCCGGAGACCGAGGCCGACTGGCGCCGCGTGGCGGATACGCTGCGCCAAGTGCATCGGCTGACAGAGGGGTGGCCGCAGCGGCCAGGCTGGCGATCGTCGACCGACCTGCTGCACACCGACAAGGGGACGCGGATCGATCTCACTGCCATGCCGGCAGAGGCCGTGGTGCGCTGCCGCGCGGCATGGGCGCGGCTCGTCGGACGCGAGACCACTGTCGTGCATGGCGATCCGAACCCCAGGAACATCCTCATCACCGCCGATCGCGTGGCACTGATCGACTGGGACGAGTCTCATGTCGACGTGCCCGACCTCGACCTTGAGCTGCCGCATAATGCCGCCGGTCTCGAAGGGGACGCATGGGATATTGCTGCGCAAGCCTCGGCCGCATGGGAAGCCGCGGTCTGCTGGAAGGACGACTACTCGCTCAAGCGGCTGGCCGAAGTTCGGGCGGTGTGAGGCGCCAGTAACCGCATCGATTGCCCGCCTGCCTGCGTTCACCTCCGGAAGCACTTTTGGCCCGAGGAGGAAAGCATGGACGCCCAGCATGACGAGACCGCCCCACACCGGCTGCGCCTCTCGGGCGGGACCGAGCTGGCCTATGTCACGGCGGGCGATCCATCCGATGTCGCGCTGTTGCTGCTGCATGGCTATGCGAGTTCATCGCGCACCTTCCGTGACGTGATCCCCGCCCTGTCGCGTGTCGCCTATGTGGTGGCGCCCGACCTTCCGGGATTTGGCGCGTCGGACCCGCTGGTCGCGCCTTCGTTTCCCGCGATGGGCGACGCCATTGCCGAGCTGCTGGCCCATCTCGGGGTCGGGCATCGGTTCATCTATCTGCACGATTGGGGCACTCCAGTGGGGCTGCACATCGCCATGCAGTCGCCCGAACTGGTCACGGGCCTCATCATCCAGAACGGCAATGCGCACCGCTCCGGGTTCGCCCCCCAATGGGAAGCGACATTCGCCTACTGGGCCGACCCCACTGCAGAAAACAAGGCCGAGGCGACGTCGTTTCTGACCCTGGAGGGCACGCGCGACCAGTATGTGCGCGAGGTTCCGGCTGATGTTGTCGCGAAGATCAAGGGTGAGCCCTGGGTCGAAGACTGGCGCGTGCTGAGCCTGCCCGGTCGCCTTGAGATGCAGCGGACGCTGTTGGCCGACTACGGCAAGTATGTTGACCGGTTCGGCGCGGTAGGCGCCTATCTCAAGCAACACCAGCCACCGGCCCTGATGGTCTGGGGCCGGCATGACGCTTTCTTCGACATTGCAGAGACCCTGTCCTGGATCGAGGACCTGCCCCGCATGGAGGCGCATATTCTTGACGGCGGGCATTTCCTGCTCGAGACGCATGCCGAACCGGCCGCCGCGCTGATGGCGGATTTCATCGGGCGGACGAAAGCGCGATTGGCCTAGTGACCCTGGCGGATGAAATCGGCGGCGCGTTCGGCGATCATGATCACGGGGGAATTGGTGTTCCCTGAGACGATCGTGGGCATGATCGAAGCATCGACCACCCGGAGGCCGCTGAGGCCATGGACGCGCAGGCGGGCATCGACCACCGCCATGGCGTCCGAGCCCATCTTGCAGGTGCCTACAGGGTGGAAAATGGTGGTGGCGATATCGCCCGCCTTGGCCGCCAGTTCGGCATCGCTGGCAAATTGCGGCCCGGGCAGCATTTCCTCGGGGGCGTAGCGGGCAATGGCTTTGGTCTGCATCAGGCTGCGCGCATGGCGGATCGAATTGGCGGCGACGTGCCGGTCGGCGTCGGTGGAGAGATAGTTGGGCTTGATCCTGGGAGCCGCGCTGGCGTCCGAGGTTGAAATGTGGATGCTGCCGCGGCTTTCCGGCCGCAGGTTGCAGACTGATACGGTGACGGCGTCGAATTTGTGCAGCGGCTCGCCGAGGCGATCGGTGGAGAGCGGCTGGACGTGATATTCGAGGTCGGGCGTCGCCATGCGCGGATCGGAACGGGCGAAGATGCCGAGCTGGCTGGGCGCCATGGAGAGCGGACCGCTCCGCCGCAGCGCATATTCCAGCCCCATGCCGGCGCGGGTCACGAGGTTATGGTAGCGGGTATTGAGCGTACGGGCATTGCGCACCTTGAAGACGGTGCGGATTTGCAGGTGATCCTGCAGGCTTTCGCCGACGCCATCGAGCTGGTGCCTGACGGCAATACCGAGAGAGCCCAGCACATCGGGCCGGCCGATGCCTGAGAGTTCGAGCAGCTTGGGCGAATTGACGGCGCCGGCTGCGAGGATAACTTCGCGCCCTGCATGCGCGGTGACCCGCTTGCCGCCATGCTGGAAGGCAATGCCGGTGACCTTGTTGCCGTCCATCAGCAGGCTCTCGGCTTCCGCGCCGGTCAGCACGCGCAGATTGGGGCGCTGCATGGCGGGACGAAGGAAGGCTTTGGAGGTGTTCCAACGCACGCCGCCGCGCTGGTTGACCTCGAAATAGCCCGAGCCGAAGTTGTCGCCGCCGTTGAAATCGGCAACGCGGGGAATGCCCATTTCCTCAGCCGCGGCCTGGAAGGCATCGAGAATCGGCCAGGAAAGGCGCTGCTTTTCCACCCGCCATTCGCCACCGGCATGGTGCCCCGCCGCGTTGCCGCCATGGTGATCCTCGGATTTGAGGAACCATGGCAGCACGTCGTCCCAGGCCCACCCCTCGTTGCCCTGCTGGCGCCAGCCGTCATAATCGGCGGCCTGGCCGCGCATATAGATCATGCCGTTGATCGAGGAGCAGCCGCCCAGCACCTTGCCGCGCGGATAGGGCAAGGCGCGGCCATTGAGGCCGGGTTCGGGCTCGGTCTTCATCATCCAGTCGGTGCGTGGATTGCCCATGCAATAGAGATAGCCGATCGGGATATCGACCCAGTGGTAGCGGTCGCTGCCGCCGGCTTCGAGCAGCAGCACCGAATGGCGCGGGTCTTGGCTCAGCCGATTAGCCAAGACGCAACCGGCCGAGCCGGCGCCGACGATGATGAAGTCATATTGGCCCAAGTCGGCGGTCATGGCTGGCCCATTTTGGCCCAGACCGGCGTCATCGCGGCCGTCAGCTGGGTGAACAAGTTCCGGCGCGCGGCATAGTGCGGCTGGTTGTGCGGCTGCGGGGTATAGTGGCGGGCGGGTGCCGTCATGGCCTTGGTGCCGGCGGCATAGTCGGCGAAGAGGCCGACGCCGGTGCCAGCCGCGATGGCTGCACCCAAAGCGCCGGTTTCGCGACTGCGCGATACGGTCACCGGCACGTCGAGCACATCGGCGAAAATCTGCGGCCACACCGAGCTGCGCGAGCCCCCGCCCGAGAGCGTCGCCGAGGAAATGACCGCCCCGGCACGCCGCAGCACATCGATATGACGCGCATGCTCGAAGACGACGCCCTCGAACAGCGAGCGCAGCATGTGGGCTCGGCTATGCCAGCCACCAATGCCGTAGAAGCCGGCGCGGGCGCGCCCGTCCTGCTGGGCACCATAGAGGAAGGGGTGATAGATCGGCGTGTCGGCGGCCGGATCGACCGAGGCGACCAGCTCGCTGGCCAGCCCGAAGCGGTCGCCCGGCACCTCGCCCATGAACTGGTGCACCAGCCATTCCAGATTGGCCGCTGAGGTAGCGCTCGACTCGATCGCCAGCCAGCGCGTGCGGTCGAAGCTCGACTGCATGAAGACGGGCGGTTGGTCGATTGGGTGGTCGAGCACGACCTGATTGATACTCCAACTCCCGGCGATGATCGAGGCCTGGCCGGTTTCGGCCACGCCCGAACCCAGCGCGCTCGCCACCACGTCGAAGAGGCCGGCAACCACAGGCGTTCCGGCGACAAGGCCGGTCTGTGCCGCGACCTCTGCGGTCACCTGCCCGGCAATGTCGGCGCTCTCCAACAGCTCGGGCAGCATGGGCATGGCGTCTTCAAGTCCATAGAGCGCCATGAGGTCCTTGTCGTAAGCCCGTCCCGGGACGGACAGCAGCCCACAGCCGGACATGTCGGTGGTCTCGCTGACGCGTGCTCCGGTCAGGCGTCCGACGACGAAATCCTTGCAGAGCAGCACGGTGCCAATTTCGGCATAGAGTTCGGGCCGGTGGTCCTTAACCCAGGCCAGGAGCGTCGGCGTCTGGGCCGACCATGGCCCTTGGCGGCAGATGGGATAGGTGCGTGCGCCGAGCCCCTGCCCGGCCCATTCGCCGACGAGGTCGACGGCGCGGGTATCGAGCGACTGGATGCCGATCAGTGGCTTGCCCGATCGGTCCAGGGCATAGAGCCCGTTGCCGTGCCCCGCGCAGCCGATGGCGCGGATATGGGCCGGATCAATGCCGGCCTTGGCTATGCAGGCGGCGATAACCGTGGTCGCGTTGGCCCACAGTTCGTCGAGATCGCGCTCGACGTGGCCGGGCTCCGGCAAGCTCGCATGGCCATCCTGGGCCACGACGGCGAGTTCGCGTCCATCGGCAGCGTCGAACAGGGCGGCCTTGATGACGGTGTTACCCGCATCGAGCCCCAGCAAATAATCGGGCATGATCCTATCCTCGCTCGTAGATCGCCCACGCGTCGGCGCCGGTGGCGCCGTCGTGGATCAGCGCCATCAGGCCGCGCACCACGGCGCCCGGATTGGCATGCTGGTAGATGTTGCGGCCATAGACCATGCCCATGGCACCCTGCCCCATCAGCGCGGCCGATTTGTCGAACACGGCACGGAGGTCTTCCTTGCCGCCGCCGCGCACCAGCACCGGGCAGCGCGCCGCCTCGACGACGCGGTGGAAGTCCTGCGGGTTGGTGGTGGGGTCAGCCTTGACGATATCGGCGCCCATTTCGCGGGCCAGCCGGGTCAGCGTCACGATCTTTTCGGCGTCACCATCGACCATGTAGCCGCCCTTGTCCGAATTGGGCAGCATGACCAGCGGCTCGATCATCAGCGGCATGCCATAGCGATCGCAATCGGCGCGCACGCGAGAAATGTTGGCCACGCATTGGCGGAACAGGTCCGGTTCATCGGGCAGCATGAAGAGGTTCACCACGACGCAGGCGGCGTCCATCTGCAGCGCACCGATCAGCGGATCGGCCTCGTTCTGCAGCAGGGCCCACATGGCGCGGTGGCGCTGGCGGTTATAGGGATTGCCCATGTCGATGCGCATGACCAGCGCCGGCTTGTCCTTGCCCTCGACCGATTGCAGCAGGTCGGCCTGGCCAAAATTCATCTGGATGGCGTCGGGGCGCGCCGCAACCAGCGTTTCGACCACGCCGGCCATGTCCTCCAGCCCTTCGAGAAAGCTCGGCTCGTTGCACACGCCATGATCGATGGCAACGTCGAGGCACTTGCCCTGGCCGAAGAGGCGGTTGAAGCGGAATTTCTGGCTCATGGCTGGGTCCTGTGGTCACGGCGGGAAAGAGTCTGGGCGCTGAGCCCGTGGCGGGTCGCCAGCAGGTCGAGGAAGCTCTGCCGCTCGGTGGCGGCGCGTTCGGGTGTCCAGTTCCTGGCCGAGGACAACAGCTCCAGGCTGCGGTCGATGACCGAAAGCGACAGTGCGCCGGTAATGGCGATGGTGGTGCGCCGGATCAACAGATCAGCCAGCGTCTCGACCTGTTCGTGGGCGATGAGGTAGGCCAGCTCGGCTGCCGAATGGTCGGCAATATCAGCCTCGGCGCCGAATTGGGGCGCCAGCTCGGCGGCGCGTGTTCCATAGCGCTCGAGCAGTGCGGCGATACGTGGGCCCGGCAGGCCGGTGCGATTGGCAAATTCAGTGACCCAGCGCGCCGGATCGTCCGGAAACGCGCGGCCACCGCCAATGGCGAGTGTTGCCGTATCGACGTGGCGAACCGCGCCGAGCCGATCCATGGCCGTATCGGCCGCGAGCGCTCCGAAGGAGCGGAACGTGGTCCACTTGCCGCCGATCATGCAGAGCACGGGCGGCTCGCCTTCGATCGCCTCGCAATAATGATCGCGGGGAATCCGACCGGTCACTGCGGTGGCGCTGGCCGGTAGTGGCCGCACGCCAGCAAAGCGGAAGACGATCTCTTCGGGCGCGATAGCGATGGCTGGGAAAACCACCGACAGCGAGGCCAGGATATAGTCCTGCTCGGCGGCGCTGGCGATGGCGGCATCGGGATCGGTGATGCGCACATCGGTGGAGCCGACCAACACCTTACCCAGATAGGGAAAGGCGATGCAGATGCGCCCGTCCTCGTTCTCGTAATAGATCATCTGCCCGTCGAGCGCCTGGTAAAGCGCGGCATTGTCCACGATCAGGTGCGAGCCCATCGTACCGCCGATCAAGGTCGGCGCCGCGGCGCCGATGGCGGCATTGGTGAGGTCGATCCAGCCGCCGGTAGCGTTGATGACGAGGCGGGGACGCACCTCGATCGCTGCGCCGTCGATGCCATCGCGCAGCCTCAGCGCCGCGCCATGCTGGCTGACCTGCACGTGGTTGAGGGCAACCCCGCCAGCGGCGACGCCTTCGGCCAGCATTTCGAGCGCCAGGCGTTCCGGCCGGCTGACCCAGGCATCGTAATAGGTCGCCGAAGCGCGGGCGCCCGGATTGAGCGCGGGGAACAGCTTGCGCGTCCTGCTGCGGCCATGAAAGGCATGGGCGGGCAGCGCCCGGCGGCCGGCGGTGAACAGGTCGTAGAGCGACAGGCCCAGCTTGATGAGCACGGCGCCGCGCCGCCCCTGCCGGCGGGACAGTCGCAGGAAGCGCAGGGCGCCGCTGGTGAGCCCGGAAAACACGCCGAAAATCGGCACGGTGGTGGGCAGCGGCCGCACATAATGGGGGGCATTGGCCAGCAGCAGGTCGCGCTCGAGCAGGCTTTCGCGCACCAGCTTGAACTCGCCGTTTTCGAGATAGCGCAAGCCGCCATGCACCATGCGCGACAGCGCGCCGCTGGCACCCGAGCAGTAATCGGCCTTCTCGGCCAGCACCACGTCGACGCCGTTAAGCGCCAACTCGCGGAACACCGAGATGCCGTTAATGCCGCCGCCGATAACGAGCACGGCCGGTTCGGGCCGCGCCTTGAGCCGCTCTATGATGGCCTGGCGGTTCATGGAATGGCAGCAAGATGGGTGGTGCGGGCGGCTTCGATATGAGCGAGATCGGCGGCATCGAGGCGCAGACGGGCGGCCTTGGCATTGTCGAGGGCCTGGGCCGGACTACGGGCGCCGCACAAGGCAAAGGTGATGCCCGGCTGGCTGAGCGTCCAGGCGATGACCAGTTGGGCCACGCTGGCGCCATGCTTGTCGGCGAGTGGGGCAAGCGCAGCAGAGAAGTTGGCGGCGTGCTGCCGGTTCTCGGTCGAGAAGCGCGGATCGGCGGCGCGCTGGTCGTCGCCCTCGAAGGCGCGGCTGGCCGATATCTTTCCGGTCAGCAATCCAAGCGCCAGCGACGAATAGCTGAGCGTCGACACGCCGGCGCCGCGCGCCATGGGCAGCAGCGTCGCTTCGATGCCCCGATCGAGCATGGAATAGCGCTCCTGGATGGCGTCGAGGCCGCCGGTGGCGAGATATGCGCTGAGGTCATCCTCGCCGACATTGCTGGCGCCGATGGAACGGATCTTGCCCTGATCGCGCAGGCGGGTCAGCGCTTCCATGGTGTCGGCGATCGGCGTGGTCGGGTCCTGCCAGTGGGAGATGTAGTGGTCGATATAGTCGGTGCGCAGGCGCTTGAGACTCTGCTCGACCTCGTGGGCAATGCCATCGGGCCCGAGATAGCGATGGACGGCAATGCCATCCTGCTCGAAGAACCGGTTGCCCTTGCCGCTACGCCAGTTGAGGCCGCACTTGGTGGCGAGAACGACCTTGTCGCGCTTACCTGCGATTGCCTGGCCAACCAGCTCCTCGCTGCGCCCCAGGCCATAGGCCGGCGCGGTGTCGATCAAGGAAATACCGGCATCGATCGAGGCTTCGATGGCGCGGATCGAGGCGGCTTCGTCGGTGCCGCCCCACATCCAGCCGCCAATGGCCCAGGTGCCCAGCCCGACGGCCGAGGCCTTGATGCCGGAGCGGCCGATTTCACGCGTCAGCACTTCAGGCGACATTCTGCTTGCTTTCCATGGCGCTGAGCACCGCCGCGGCGGTTACTTCGTCGACGACGAGGGATTTGAGGAAACGGCCATTGAGCGCCGCCTGGATAGGCAGCACCTTCTCGGTGCCGGCCGCGACGCCGATGACGCGCGGGCAAGCCATCAGCTCGGTCGGAGCGAGCGCCACGAGGCGCGAATTGAGCTCGAAATCGGCGACGCTGCCATCAGCGTGAATGAGGTGGGCCATCAATTCCCCGCTGACGCCCTGGCTGAACAGCACGTCGCGATCGGCGGCGGAGATGGGATGGAGATCATAATAGCTCGACCCCGGCGTACGGATGGAGCCGATGCCGACGAGGGCAACCGAGGCCTTGCGGGCCAGCTCGAACACCTCGCGCACGGACGCCATGTCCATGAGCATGTCGCGCTGCTCGCGGCTTTCGGCGAAGAGCGGGGCGTGCACCAGCATGGTCTTGCCGCCGAGCCGGTCGGCCAGTTGCGTCGCCAGGTGATTGACGTCGGTATAGAACTTGCCCTGCACGCCGCCAGTCAGTGGCACGACCGTGACGTCGAAGCTGCGTTCGGGCAGCAGGTTTTCGACGATGGCGCTGACGGCCTTGCCGCCGGTGATGGCGATGATGTCACCGTCACGCAGGGTTTCGAGCAAGAGGTTGGCGGCGGCGCGCCCGACCTGCTGCAGGGTGGATTCGGCGCTGCCGGGCACGGTGGGCGTGACGATGGCGCTGACCAGGCGCGCAATATCCATCAACTGCCGCTCAAGCTCGACCAGCCGCTGGAACGGGCTTTCGATGTCGATCCGCACCATGCCCAGCTTGCGACCCTGGTTGATCAGCCGGTTGACCTTGGACGCCGACAGGTTGAGCTGGCTGGCAATGGCCTGCTGCGTCAGCCCGTCCATGAAATGCAGCATCAGCACCGTGTAGATCTGCCGGATGGCTTCGAAGTCTTCTTTTTTCTCGGTCATGAAAACACCCACAACTGTCCTGGAAATCCGGAACTAGCCGCGTCTCTTGTTGAGGTAATGGTCGATCGTCACAGCGCTGAGCAGGATCGAGCCGCGGATGATGTCCTGCCAGTAGACGGACACATCGAGCAGAGCGAGGGAGCTCGAAACCACCGAGAGCAGGATGGTGCCCAGGATAGCGCCAAAGATGGTGCCCGTGCCACCCGAGAGGCTGGCGCCGCCGATCACCGCCGCGGCAATGACATTAAGCTCCATGCCGATGCCGAAGGTCGGCTGGGCCGAGCCGAAGCGGGCCATGTAGATGATGCCGGCAATGCCGCACAGAGCCGAGCAGAGCGTGGTGGTAGCGAAGATGACATGCTGGGTCTGGATGCCGGAATAGGCAGCCGCCTTGGCGTTGGAGCCGGTATAGAACACCTTGCGGAACATGGTGGTGCGCCGCAGCATGAAGTCGAAGGCGACGACCACGACCACGAAGACCACCAGCACGATCGGTATGACGCCGATCGAGCCCTGGCCGATGAACTTGAAGCTCTCGGGCAGTTCATAGAGGCCCAGCGGACGGCCACCCGTGCCCAGCAAACAGAGCCCGCGGGCGATCACCATCACGGCCAGCGACACGATGAAATGGTGGAGGCCCACCTTGGTGACGAAGAAACCCATGAGCGCGCCAATGGCGGTACAGGCCGCGATGGCGATGGCTGAGGCGAGCCATGGGTCCATGCCGTTGAGAAACAGCAGGCCGGCAATGACCATGGCCAGGGCCGTCACCGAGCCCACCGACAGATCGATGCCGCCCGAGATCAGTAGGATCGTCATGCCGACCACAACGATGCCTTCGACGGCAAAGGCCATGGCCATGGCGCGCATATTGGTCCAGGTCAGGAAATAGGGCGAGGCGAAGGACATGGCGATGAAGAGCGCCAGGATGATCAGGATCAGCCCGGTTTCGCGCATGCGCAAAGCCTTGCCGGCTATGCCCAACAGGCCGGGCACGGCCCTGGGTTCGGACGGGGCGGACAACTCGGCCACTGCCACGGGTTTTTCCATCATCACGCCACCTGCTGCTTATCGTTGCCAAAGGAGGCCAGATAGATGATCCGGTCCTCCGTCATGTCCGCGCCGGATACTTCGCCGGCAATCTGCCCCTCGCGCACCACCAATACCCTGTCGCAGACACCGATCAGCTCGGGCAGCTCGGAGGAGATGACGACAACGCCGACGCCCTTGGTCGCCAGGTCGCGCAGGATGCGGTGGATTTCGGCCTTGGCGCCGACGTCGACGCCACGGGTCGGCTCATCGAGGAAGATGACCTTGGGGTTGACCGACAGCATCTTGGCAATCGCCACCTTTTGCTGATTGCCGCCCGAAAGGGAGGATACCGGCTGGCTCACATTGTCGTATTTGAGATTGAGCCGCGCCCCCAGGCGTTGTGCCTGTGCGGCCTCGCGTCCGTCATCGATGATGCCGGCGGCGCTGGCGACCTGGCGCAGCCGCAAAGCGGAGACGTTTGAGGCGATGGACATATCGAGGAAGAGGCCATCGCCCTTGCGATCCTCGGAGAGATAGACCAGCCCTTCAGCAATGCTGTCACCGTAATGATCGAGTGAGAGCAAGTGACCCGCCAGCCGCACTTCACCGGTGACCTCGCCCTCGAGCCGGCAGATGCCCTTGACGATCTCGCTGCGGCCGGCGCCGATGAGCCCAGCCAGGCCGACGATCTCACCCTTGCGCACGGCAAAGGACACGTCGCGGAAGCGCCGGGCTTCGCTCAGCCCCCGGACATCGAGGATGATGTCGTCCGAGCGATCCTCGGGGCGCTGCTTGGGCGGATAGAGATCGTCGATCACCCGGCCAACCATGGCGCCAACGACAGCGCCGGCCGAGGTTTCAGCCACGTTCATGGTGGTGATGTATTGCCCGTCGCGGAACACCGTCACGCGGTCGCAATTGTCGAAGATTTCGGCCATGCGGTGGGTGATGTAGATGATGGAAATGCCCTGCGCGGCGAGCTTGTGCATGATCTCGAACAGAACCTTGGCCTCGCGCTCGGTGAGTGCGGCGGTGGGTTCGTCGAGGATCAGCACCCGGCAATCGAGCGTCAGCGCCTTGGCGATCTCGACCAGTTGCTGCTGGGAGATCGAGAGCGTGCGCACCATCGCGGCCGGGTCGATATCGCCCAGCCGGCGCAGGATATCGGCGGCCTTGGCCTCAAGCGCCGCATAGTTCATCAGCGGTGCGCGGCTGGAATTGGTGGTGGCCATGAAGATGTTTTCAGCCACCGAGACATCGGGACAGAGGGCGATTTCCTGGTGCACGAAGCCGATGCCCAGCTTCTGCGCCATGGCGGGGGACTTGATCGTCACGGCCTGTCCGTCGAGGCGGATTTCGCCGCTGTCGGGCGCCAGGATGCCGTCGATGACGTTCATCAGCGTAGACTTGCCGGCACCGTTCTCGCCGGCCAGCGCATGGATCTCGCCACGGCACAGTTCGAAATCGACGCCGCGCAGGGCGCGGATGGGGCCAAAGGATTTGACCAGGCCGGTGATCTTGAGGATCGGTTCTTGCGCCGCGTCCGCAGACATGTCCGCTGACCTTGTTCTAGGGGAATAGGGACCGCGCCGCCGCCTGGCGGCGACGCGGATGCGCGTTGGGACGGTTAGTTCGGGTCGCGGCCGGTCATGTAGGCGTTGAGGTCGAAGGAGTCGGCATTCTCCTTGGTGATGACCGCAAAGCCGTTGTCGACGAAGGGCACATGCATCGGGTTGTAGCCGGATACCTTGTAGTCATTGAACGGGTCGAACAGCTCAGGATGGGCACCCATGAAGGTGACCATGAAACCCATGAAGCCTTGCACGCCCTGATTGGGGTTGAGCGCCATGTGGATATTGCCGGCCTTGATGTGTTCAAGCGTGGTCGGGGTCACGTCGGCATGCATGATCAGCACGTCGGCATTGGCTTCGAGCACGGCCGTGACGGCGCCTTCGGCCGAACCGGCTTCGGGGATCCAGAGGGCCTTGAGGCCCGGATTGGCCTGCAGGATCGACGCGGTGGCGCGATAAGCAGCGTTGCTGTCCTGGTTGGTGGCCTGGCGGCCGACCAGCTTCATGTTGGGATAGTTGGCTTCCATATAGTCGATCAGCGCGGTGACGCGCAGGTCATGGTTGGACTGCCCCGGATTTTCCAGCACGGCATATTCGGCCGCATCGCCGACCTGGGCGACGATTTCCTCGGCCGCGAACTTGGCCTCGGCCAGGTTGTCCGAGGTGACATAGGCGGTGCGCTTGGAATTGGGCGAGTCCGCCGCGAAGGTCGTCACCGAGACCCCGCCATCGATGGCGCGGTTGATCGGTTCGATGAACGGGTCCGCCTGCATGGGATGCAGCAGCACGCCGGCCGGGCTCTTGACCAGGTCCTGCTCGAAGGACGCGATCTGCTTGGTGATGTCATAGTCGGGCGTGCCCGAGAAAATGGTCTCGCACCCCATAGCTTCGGCGGCCTGCTTGAAGCCCTGGTAGACGGGCACCCAATAGGGATGCGCCGACACCATGACGTTCATGATGTAGGTCTCACCCGGCTCGCACTTGAAGCCCTCCTGGGCGACTGCGCCCGTGCACGTCAAGGCAAGGCTCATCAGCACCGTGGCAGCAGCACCGGTCAATCCAATCTTCTTCATGCGTCTCCTCCTCTTTCCCTCCGCGCCCGGGCCGACCTATGGTTCATGTCCCGTAGCGCAATAAATTTCACACTGCGAATTTTTCCGCAATGGCTGGATACAAACAACAGGCCGGTGGCAGAGTCAATCGTTCTGCAAGAAAATTTTGTATCTGAAATTTATTTCATATGAGGGCGACAAAGGCGCTTTAGCCTAAACGAAAACAGCCGGCGTGATCACGCCGGCTGCTCGTTCAAACTGGATGGACGGAGTCGCGCCAGGGCGCGGCCGACTAGCTGCTCGGACGCGTCTTGCGCCAAGCCTCGTATTCGTCATTCGCGTCGGGATGGAGCGGATAGTAGCGCTGCAGCGGTGCCCCCTCCATCAGCTTCATGCGCGAGAACTCTTCCCATTCGGCGTGCTTCTGGCCGTCCTCGATCACTCGCTCGGCCATCGAAACCGGGACCACCACGGCGCCGTCGTCATCGGCCACGATGATGTCGCCGGGCACTACGGTCACGCCGCCGCAGGCGATCGTGACATTGACCGCGTTGGGGTAGATGTCGGTCTGCACGTGGTAATTGGGCGACCAGCCCTTGAGCCACAGCGCAAGGTCCAGCTTCTCGACATTGGGCCGATCGCGCATCACGCCATCGATGATGATGCCGGCGCCGCCGCGGCCCTTGAAATAGGTACTCATCATGTCGCCGAAAATGCCCGAGCGCATGTCGCCGCGCGCATCCACCACCACCACGTCGCCCTCCTGCACGTGGTAGAGCACATGGCGGTGGAGCTGCGTCTCGGGGTCGGAATATTCGCCCTCGCTGAACAGGTCCGGCCGCTGCGGCAGGCATTGCAGGGTCAGCGCGGGTCCACAGATCGACTTGCCCTTGGTCTGGGGCAGGATACCGGTCATATGCGGATTGCGGAAGCCCATGTGACCGAGCGTGCCGGCGATGGTGGCCGCGCCCAGGCCTCTCAGCCCCTCGATCAGATGCTTGGATGGACGCGTGATGTCGGCGGACTTCGTCATGCTGTTTCCTCCAGTTCGGCCAGAAATTACCAGTTCGTGACCGAACCGTCAGTGCGCCGCAAATGCGGCGCTTCCCAGAATTTGAAGCTCTGTTTGGCGAGGAGGTCCTCGTTGACCTCGACACCCAGGCCGGGCGCGTCGCTGACCGGATAGACCGCGCCTTCCAGTTGCGGCTGCACGGGGAAGAACTCGCTGTTGTCGAAGCCGAGCGCCCGTTCGGGCGCGCGCGTTTCGAGCCAGGCGAAGTTGGGCACCGCCGCCGCGAAATGCACGGTGGCCGCTGTACAGACCGGGCCCAGCGGATTGTGCGGCATCAGGTCGACATAGTGCGCCTCGCTCCAGCCGGCCACTTTCATGGCCTCGGTCAGCCCGCCGACATTGCACACGTCGAGCCGGTTGAACTGGTGGATGCCGCGCTCGATGTAGGGCACGAACTGCCACTTGCTGGCGAATTCCTCGCCGATGGCGAAGGGAATATCGGTCATCGTGCGCAGCGACTCGTAGGCCTCAGGCGTCTCGTCGCGGATGGGTTCTTCGAGGAAATCGAGCACGCCCTTGTCGAGCTTGTTGCAGAAGCTGGCGGCTTCGGCGACCGAGAGGCGGTGGTGGTAATCGATGCCGAGCACCACCTCGCTGCCAAGCTCCTCGCGCGCCTTGTTGAGGATGCGCGCCGTGGCGGCGATCGACTGGCGCGGCTCGAAAATGTCGCGGCTGTCCTGCCCGATCGGGAAGAAGCGGATGGCGTCGAAGCCCATGGCCCGCAATTCGTGCGCCCGCTCGATCGCGCCCTCGCCCGCACTGTCACCGGTGGAGGCAAAGGTGGGGATCACGTTACGCTGCTTGCCGCCGAGCAGTTCATAAACCGGCACGCCCAGCGCCTTGCCCTTGATGTCGTGGAGGGCAATATCGATGGCTGAGATGGCCGCCTGCAGCACGCGGCCGCCCTCGAAATACTGGCTGCGATACATCTCCTGCCAGATGCGGCCGATCTGCATGGCATCCTGGCCAATGAGGAATTCGCGATAATGCTCGATGGCCCCGGCCACCGACTTTTCGCGGCCGGATAGCCCGCTTTCGCCCCAGCCGCTGATGCCCTGATCGGTCTCGATCTTGAGCAGGAACTGGTTCCGGATGCCGACCCAGACCGGATAGGGCTTGATGGCGGTGATCTTGAGCGTGATGGACATAACAGGTCTCGGGTGGTCGTCAGTCGGCGCGCAAAGCCATCTCGGTTTCGCCGTCGAACAGGTGAATGCGCTCCTGGTCGAATTCTAGCCAGACCATTTCGTCCGGAGCAACCGACGCCGTTGGCGGCAGGCTGATATTGACGATGGCGCCTGACAGGAACGCCTGGACGAAAGTGACGTCGCCGGTGGGCTCCACCGTATAGACCTTGGCGGGCACCGAGCCTGCCACGGCAGCCTTATGCAGCCTGATGGTGGAGTGGCGGGCGCCCAGCACCACCTTGCGCGACTTGGCGCCGGCGACCTTGCGGGCATTGGCAGGCGAGAGTGGTAGGTTCCAGCCTTCGGCACTGGTCAATACGGCCTGTCCGTCGACCTCCGCAGTCTCGAGCGGCACTAGGCTCATGGCCGGGCTGCCGATGAAGCTGGCGACGAACATGTTGACCGGGTTGGCGAAGACCTGGGCCGGCGTATCGTATTGCTGCAGCAGCCCGCCATTCATCACGGCCATCTTGTCGGCCATGGTGACCGCCTCGAGCTGGTCGTGGGTGACGTAGATGATGGTGGCGTTGAGGTCCTGGTGGAACCGCTTGATCTCGCTTCGCATCTGCACGCGCAGCTTGGCATCGAGGTTGGAAAGCGGCTCGTCCATCAGGAACACCGCCGGGTCACGCACCAGCGCACGGCCTAGCGCCACACGCTGCTGCTGGCCGCCGGACAGTTCGCGCGGCTTTCTTTCGAGCAGGTGGGTGATGTCGAGCACCTTGGCAGCATCGCGGACCTTGGTCTCGATCTCGGCCCTGGGCAGCTTGCGCATCTGCAACGGGAAAGCCAGGTTCTGGAACACGGTCTTATTGGGGTAGAGCGCGTAGTTCTGGAACACCATGGCGATGTCCCGATCTTTGGGATCAAGATCGTTGACGATGCGGTCGCCGATGACGATGTCGCCCGAGGTGATGGGGATGAGCCCCGCCACCAGATTAAGCGTCGTCGTCTTGCCGCAGCCGGACGGACCGACCAGGGCGACGAATTCGCCATCGTTGACCGTCAGCGACACGTCCTTGGCGGCAAAGACGGTGCCGTAGGTTTTGACGAGATCCTTGAGAACCACCTGGGCCATTGGGGCAACCTTCTAGTGTTTGACCGCGCCTTCGGTGAGGGCACGCACGAAGTATTTCTGAAGTACGAGGAAGAGCACCACGACCGGCACGCTCATCATGAAGCTGGCAGCCATCAGGCCCGGGAAATCCGTGGTGTTCTCCGAGAAGAACCGCTGGATGCCCACGGGCAGCGTGAGCTGCTCGTTCTTGGTGAGGAAGGTGGCGGCGTAGATGTACTCGTTCCAGGCGCCGATGAAGGAGTAGATCGCCGTGGCGATGATACCGGGCACAGAGAGCGGCGTGACGATGAGCAGGAAGGCCTGGAAGCGCGTGGCGCCGTCGATGCGCGCCGCCTGTTCGAGCTGGACCGGGATGTTGTCGTAGAAGCCCTTGAGCAGCCAGATGGCGAGCGGCAGGCCGAAGGTGAGATAGGTCAGGATCAGCGATCC